>JBMORD010000362.1:0-39140 GCA_049322495.1 Myxococcota bacterium
ACTCGAAACGGAAAGAAACACCATGAACCTCACGTCTGCTGCTCTCGCGTACCTCGCTGCCGGCTTTGGCGCCGGCCTCGCCATCATCGGCGCCGGCAACGGCATCGGTAAGCTCGCCTCGTCGGCGATGGACGGCATGGCCCGTCAGCCCTCCGCCTCGGGCGACATCCGCGGCGGCATGATCGTCGCCGCCGGTCTCATCGAAGGCGCGACGTTCTTCGCCCTCGTGATCTGCATCCTCCTCGCCCTCAAGGCCTGAGGAATGCCTCACCCGCCTTCTCCCCACGTACGTGGGGAGGAGGCGCGGTGAAGTCGTGAAACCAGAACCACGCCGCACCGCTGCACAGGAACACACCCCATGAACTTCCTCCTGCTCGCCTCGAACTCCTTCACGGACGTGAAGCCGGGCCTCATCATCTGGACGTGGATCACGTTCATCATCGTGGCCCTCATTCTGAGGAAGTTCGCCTGGGGCCCGCTCCTCTCGGCCGTCGAGGGCCGTGAGAAGAGCATCACCAACGCCATCGAGAGCGCGAAGCGCGAGCGCGCCGAGGCCGAGAAGCTGCTGGCCGAGCAGAAGACCGCCATCGCGACCGCGCGCCAGGAGGCGGCGGAGGCCGTGCGCAAGACGCAGGCCGACATGGAGAAGTTCCGCGAGGAGCTGATGACCAAGGCCCGCCAGGAGGCGGACTCGCTCAAGGCCGACGCGCAGCGCGCCATCACCGAGGAGCGCGCCAAGGCCGTCGCCGAGCTCAAGGGCGAGGCCGTCAAGCTGTCGATCGCCATCGCGGAGAAGCTCCTCAACGAGAAGCTCGATGACGCGAAGCACCAGGCGCTGGCGCAGCAGTTCGTCGCCGACCTCGGCAAGAAGCAGACCCCGTCGGCCTGACGCGCTGACCCGACGTACCTCGAACGGCGTGCTCCTCGCGGGGCGCGCCGTTTTGCTTTTCTGAAGGTGTCTCCGCACCACCTCGGGGGCCGGAGAGACCCGGCGCTGGCGCGTCAGAATTCCGACGCTGCGGCGCAGCCTCGTGCGTTCTCGCGCTGATCGCGGTGGCACATCGGGTGCTCAGGCCTGCGCCATGGGTTTGCCGCAGGGAAAGCTGCGCCGGGTGAGGGGGCTCGTGTCCCTGGCGACGGGTCGGAGAAGCCGGCAGACCCTCGCACAGAAGATGGGCGCGCTGCATGGCCTGCCGCAGAAGGTGGGGCAGTTGCTCGCGCTGGGCGAGCTGGAGCGCGGCGACGCGGTGTTCAGCGCGCTCACCGAGGGCGGCGAGGCGCTGCCGCCCGCGCAGGCCGCGCACGCGCTCGAGGCCACGCTCGGCCGGCCGATCGACACCGTCTTCCAGGCGCTGGAGCTCGAGGCGGTGCCCGCCTCGCTCGGTCAGGTGCACCGCGGCACGCTGTGGGACGGGCGCCGCGTCGCGGTCAAGCTCCAGTACCCGGGCATCGCCGACGCGGTGAAGGTCGACCTCGGCGCGCTCGGCCTGCTCGGGCGCGCGTTCCAGCGCGGGTACGACCTCCGCGCCTACCGCGCCACCGTGGGCGAGATGATCCACCGTGAGCTCGACTACCGGCTCGAGGCGCAGGCGCTGAGCCACTTCGGGGCGCTGGTGAGCGACGACCCCCGCTTCCGCACGCCGACGCTGGTGCCCGAGCTGTCGAACGAGCGCCTGCTGGTGATGACGTGGCTCGACGGCGTGGGGCTCGACGCGGCGCGCGCCTGGCCGGCGGAAGCTCGCGCCGACGTCGCGCGCGCGCTGATCCGCCTCTTCCTCCGCTCGGTGCTCGAGTGGGGCGTGGTGCACGCGGATCTCCACGCGGGCAACGTTCGCCTCGAGCGCACCGCGACCGGCGTGCGGCTGGGGCTCCTCGACTTCGGCTGCGTGCAGTCGCTCGACGCGCCGGTGGCGGGAGGCCTGCGGCTGCTCCTCGAGGGCGTCACCACCGCTCCGCACGCGCCGCCCGAGCACTGGCTCGCGCGCTGGGAGGCGGTCGGCTTCTCGCGCGCGCTGCTCACGCCGGTGCAGGACGAGCTCGGCGCGGTGAGCCGGCTGCTGCTCGAGCCGCTGCTGTCCGACGCGCCCTTCGACGCGACGCGCTGGGAGCTCAACGCGCGCTTCAAGGCGCTCCTGGGCGAGCGCCGGTTCGCCTTCCGCTTCGCGGCGCCCGCGTCCTTCCTCTTCGTCACCCGCGCCTTCGTGACGCTGGTGCAGACCCTCAAGGCCCTCGACGCGCCCGTCGCCTGGCGCCCGGTGCTCGCCGAGGTCGCGGGCCGCTCGACGCTCGCGCCGCCGCCCTCGCTGCGGCTGAGCCACGCCGCGCGTGAAGAGCCGCCGGCGGTGAAGCCGCTCGCCAGGCACCTCCGCATCCGCGTGAGCAAGCCCGACGGCACGCGCATCGAGCTCACCTTCGGCGCCGAGGCCACGCCGCACCTGCCCGGCCTCGTGCCGCCGGAGGTGCTGCCCCGCCTCGCCGCGAGACGCCTCGACGTCGACGCCATCACCGCGGCGGCCCTCGCCCGCCGCTGCGCGCCGGGCCCGCTGTTCGACCTGCAGGAGCCCGAGCGCGAGATGCGCGTCTGGCTCGAGTGACCCTTCCCACGCCTCACCCACCGGAGCACGAATGCCCACCCCGAAGAAGTCATCCAGGAAGCCGGCCGCGAAGAAGCCCGCGGCGAAGAAGAACGTCCTCTCGATGACGATGGACGCCATCCACCGCTCGCAGGCGGTGATCGAGTTCGCCGTCGACGGAACGATCCTCGAGGTGAACGACAACTTCTGCCGCGCGACGGGCTACGCGCGCGAGGAGATCGTCGGCAAGCACCACCGCATGTTCTGCGACGCGGCGTACGTCGCCAGCCCCGACTACGCGGCCTTCTGGGCGAAGCTCGGGCGCGGCGAGTTCGTGGGCGGCGTGTTCCAGCGCTACGCGAAGGGCCACCAGGAGCTCTGGCTCCAGGCGACCTACAACCCCATCACCGACGAGAGCGGCCGGGTGCTCAAGGTGGTGAAGTTCGCGGTCGACGTCACCGCCGCGCAGCAGGCCTCGCTCCGCAGCCAGCTCGAGGCGGCGCGCTTCCGCTCGGCGGTGCACGGCCTCGACACCCGGCTCATGATGTCCGACGCCGAGGGCCACATCACCTACGCCAACCCCGCGGTGGTGAGCATGCTCACCCACCGCACGCCCGAGCTGCGGAAGACCTTCGCCGACTTCGACGCCTCGAAGCTGCTGGGCCGCGACATCGCGATCTTCCACAAGAACCCCGAGCACCAGCGCCGGCTGCTGGCCGACGTGCGCGCGCTGCCACACCGCGCGGAGATCTCCGTCGCGGGCCTCGAGTTCGGCCTCAACGCCACGGCGATCCTCGATGAGCAGGGCAACCGGGTCGGCAACGCGGTGCAGTGGACCGACATCACCGAGCAGAAGGACGCCGAGCGGCAGATCGCCAGGCTGATCACCGCCGCGAGCCAGGGCCAGCTCGACTCGCGCCTCGACCCGTCGCGCTTCTCGGGCTTCATGAAGACACTCGCCGAGGGCATCAACCGGCTGCTCGACACCACGGTGATGCCGATGCGCGAGGTCACGCGCGTGATCCAGGGCATGAGCGAGGGGCGCCTGAGCGATCGCATGACCGGCTCGTTCGACGGAGAGTTCGCGCGCCTGCAGGCCGCCTTGAACCAGTCGCTCGACAAGCTGAGCTCGACGGTGCGCCGCATCGTGGTCGCCGCCGACGCCGTGACCAACGCCTCGGGCGACATCGCCGCCGGCAACACCAACCTCTCGGAGCGCACCCAGGAGCAGGCGTCGGCGCTCGAAGAGACGGCCTCGAGCGTCGAGGAGATGACCGCGACGGTGAAGCAGAACGCGGCGAACGCGAGCCAGGCCAATGAGCTGGCGTCGTCGGCCCGCCGCGCCGCCGAGCAGGGCGGCGAGGTGGTCGCCGAGTCGGTGACCGCGATGGCGGGCATCGCGGAGTCGTCGCGCAAGATGGCCGACATCATCGGCGTCATCGAGCAGATCGCCTTCCAGACGAACATGCTGGCGCTCAACGCCGCGGTCGAGGCCGCGCGCGCCGGAGATCAGGGGCGCGGCTTCGCGGTGGTCGCCGCCGAGGTGCGCAACCTCGCGCAGCGGAGCGCGGCGGCGGCGAAGGAGATCAAGACGCTGATCAACGACTCGACCGAGAAGGTGACGCACGGCGCGGCGCTGGTGAACCAGTCGGGCGATGCGCTCAAGGAGATCGTGTCGGGCGTCAAGCGCGTCAGCGACATCATCGCGGCGATCAGCTCCGCCTCTGCCGAGCAGTCGAGCGGCATCGAGCAGATCAACACCGCCGTCACCCAGATGGACAAGAACACGCAGCAGAACGCGGCGCTCGTCGAGGAGGCCGCCGCGGCCGCCGCGTCGCTCAAGGACCAGGCGCGCTCGATGCTCGAGACGATGCGCTTCTTCGACGTGGCGCGCGACGGCGCCACGGCCGAGGCGAAGGCGCGCCCTGCGGCGAGACCCGCGGCGGCTTCGGCGGGCGTCGAGTCGATGCCCATCGAGAAGCTGGTCGGCAGCGGTGACCCGGGCCCGAGCGGCGACTCGGCGTGGGTCGACTTCTGAGGACGCCATGAACTTCCAGCTGCCCCCGCACTTCACCCTCGCCCGCCTCGCCGAAGGCCTCGGGCCGCTCACCGCGGCGGCCGACGAGGCGGACCTCACGCTCGACGCGAGCGAGGTGGTGCAGATCGACACCGCGGGCCTCCAGGCGCTGCTCGCGGTCGCGCGGCGCCGCAAGGCCCGGGGCCTCACCCTGAAGTGGACCTCAAGCCAGCCCCTCGACGCCATGGCGCGCGCGGCAGGCCTCGCAGTGGAACTCGGGCTCGCCCCGGGAGGTGCGTGATGATCAAGGTGCTGGTGATCGACGACTCGTTCTCGATGCGCGCGCTGGTGGCGAAGACGCTGGCCAGCTCCGGCTTCGAGGTGGTCGAGGCGAAGGACGGCAAGGAGGGCCTCGAGCTGGCCACGAAGCACCCCTTCAACCTCGTCATCTCCGACGTGAACATGCCGGTGATGGACGGGCTGACCTTCGTGCGCGAGTTCCGCAAGAAGGCCGCCTACGTGCCGGTGCTGATCCTCACCACCGAGATCGACCCGGCGAAGAAGGCAGAGGCGAAGAAGGCCGGCGCGACCGGCTGGATCACCAAGCCCTTCGAGCCGCAGTCGCTGCTCGCCACCATCAAGAAGGTCACCTGAACCATGGCCCTCGACTCCATCCAGGCCGAGCTGGTCGGCGCGTTCTTCGAGGAGAGCTTCGAAGGGCTCGACCGCGCCGAGGCGGGCCTGCTCGCGCTGCGTGACGGCCGGCGCGCGGACGTCATCGACGACATCTTCCGCGCCATCCACTCGCTCAAGGGCGGGGCCGGGCCGTTCGGGGTGCCTCAGGTCGCCGAGCTCGCTCACGAGCTCGAGACGGTCCTCGATCACCTCCGACACGAAGCGCTGGCGACGACGCCCGAGCGGCTCGGGTTGCTGCTCGAGGCCGTCGACGAGCTGCGCAGCGAGCTGCACGCCGCCAGGGACCGCCGCGAGCACGACGCCACGCGCAAGCGCGAGCTGGTCAAGCGTCTGCAGGCGTCGGCCGAGGAGCGCCACACCGCCACGGAGGCCGCGCACGGGCAGCGGTGGACGGTGCACATCGTGCCCGAGCCGCACATGCTGACCACGGGCAACGACCCGGTGCGGCTCATTCGCGCGCTCAGCGAGCTGGCGAGCGAGTCCACCGTGCGGGCCGACACGTCCGCGCTCCCCTCGCTCGAGCAGTTCGACCCGCGGCGCTGCTACCTCTCGTGGACCGTGGAGCTCACCTCGACGGCCAGCGAGGCCGAGCTGCGCGACGTCTTCTCGTGGGTCGAGGGAGATTGCGTCGTCACCTTCACGCGGGGCGTCGCCCCGGCCAGCGAGCCGGCGCCGGAGGCCGCCGTCAGCCCTGCGCCGCCCTCCCCTGCTCCTTCGCCGTCCGCGCCCCGCGCCGCGACCAGCGTCGCCTCGACCGAGGTGTCGTCGATTCGGGTGGGCGTGGACAAGATCGACGCGCTGATGAACCTGGTCGGTGAGCTGGTCATCACCCAGTCGATGCTCGGCGAGGTCGAGCACGACGGGCCGATCGACCCGGCGCGCATGCAGCGCATCCGCGAGGGGTTGAGCCAGCTCGCGCGCAACACGCGCATGCTGCAGGAGAGCGTGATGCGCCTGCGGAGCATGCCGGTGGGGATGCTCTTCAACCGCTTCCCGCGCGTGGTGCACGACCTGTCGATGCAGCTCGACAAGGACCTGGTGCTGGTCACCGAAGGCGCGCAGTGCGAGCTGGACAAGACGGTGCTCGAGAAGCTGAGCGACCCGATGCTCCACCTCATCCGCAACGCGATCGACCACGGCGTCGAGCGGCCGGATCAGCGCGTGGCCGCCGGCAAGCCGGCCCAGGCGACGCTCACCCTGTCCGCGCAGCACCGCGGCAGCGAGATGCTGGTCGAGGTGCGCGACGACGGCCGCGGCATCGACCTCGAGAAGGTGAAGGCGCGCGCGCTCGAGCGCGGGTTGATCACCCCCGAGACCCAGCTCAGCGACGACGAGATCCGCATGCTCATCTTCGAGCCGGGCTTCTCGACCGCCGAGACCATCACCGACGTGTCCGGCCGCGGCGTGGGCATGGACGTGGTGCGCAAGAACGTCCAGGCGCTCGGCGGGTCGCTCTCGGTGGCGTCGACCAGCGGCCAGGGCACCACCATCACCCTGCGGCTGCCGCTCTCGATGGCGATCATCGACGGCCAGCTGGTGCGGGTGGGCGAGGTGACGTGCATCGTGCCGCTGCTGTCGATCGTCGAGTCGCACTACGTCGATCGGCGAAAGATCTCGCGTCACCTCGGCCAGCACCCGGTGTACCGGCTGCGCGACGAGGTCTTGCCGGTGTTCGTGCTCGAGCGCCTGCTGGGGCTCGGCGAGGGCGGGTTCCGGAGCACGGGCCTGCTGGTGGTGGTCGAGAGCGAGCAGGGCCGCATCGCGCTGCTCGTCGACGAGCTCCTCGCCCAGCAGCAGGTGGTGGTGAAGAGCCTCGAGCAGAACTACGGGCGCGTCGAAGGGCTGCAGGGCGCGACCATCCTCGGAGACGGAAACGTCGCCTACATCCTCGACGTGGCCGGCCTGGCGCGCACCTCGCGGCGCGACGCGGCCACCTTCGAGCTCACCGACACGCTGGAGGCTGCATGAGCAACACCGACAACCCCACCCAGGTCCTCACCTTCATCGTCGACGGCGCGGAGTATGGCGTCGACATCCTGCGGGTGCAGGAGATCCGCGGCTGGACGCAGCCGGTGCCGCTGCCCAACTCACCGACCTACGTGCGCGGAGTGATCAACATCCGCGGGGACATCGTTCCCATCACCGACCTCCGGCAGCGCCTGGGCATGGCGACCGTGCAGCACGGCCCGATGTCGGCGGTGATCGTCCTCCGCTCGGACGAGCGCGCCGGGAGCCGCGCGATGGGCATCGTGGTCGACGCGATGAGCGACGTGTCGACCCTCGCCGAGGACAGCCTCAAGCCGCCGCCCGACTTCGGCGATCAGGGCGCGAAGCTGGCGCGCGCCATCGTGACCGCGGGCGAGAAGCTGATCACCATCCTCGACGTGGATCAGCTGTTCGGCCCGCGCCTCGGGTTGGCGGCGTGACGTCGACGGCGCCGAGCCTTGCGACGCGGGGCGCCCCCGCGCCGGCGCCGCCCACGCTGCGTGGCTTCGAGGGCACGCAGCGCTACTGGGACGGCGTCGCGCGCGTATGGACCGCGCACGTGCTGCCGGGCGAGTTCTACGTCACGCGAGAGGACGAGGTGCTGGCCACGGTGCTCGGCTCGTGCGTCTCGGTGTGCATGCGCGACCCGGTCTTGAAGATCGGCGGCATGAACCACTTTCTGCTGCCCGGCGACGGCAACGCCCGCGGCGACACCACCCGCTACGGCATCGTCGCGCTCGAGCGCCTCATCAACGAGCTCGTCAAGCACGGCGGGCAGCGCGAGCGCTTCGAGACCAAGCTCTTCGGCGGCGGCCGCGTCATCGGCGGCAGCCTCGACATCGGCAAGTCGAACATCGACTTCGTGCACCGGTACCTCCACGACGAGCAGCTCGCGGTCGCCGCGGAAGACGTGGGCGGCAACCTCGCGCGACGGGTGCGATACCACCCGGTGTCGGGGAAGATTCGCCTGCTGCGCATGCCCATGACGAAGCACCTCGAGGTGGAAGACCTCGCCCGCAAGCGCGCGCAAGAACTCGAGAAGAAGCCGGCCACCCCGAACATCGAGCTGTTCTGACTGCTCATTTCGCCCGGGCGCCTCACACTCTGGCGCCGTGACCTGTCTTCCGGGTGCAGCAGATGGCTGAGCTCGACACCAGCGACGCCGTGCTGCGCGCCCGGCGGGGAGACCGCCAGGCGATGGAGGCGCTCGTGCGCCGGTTCCTCCGGCCGGCGTACGTGGTGGCGTTGTCGGTGGTGCGGGTGCCCGTCGAGGCGGAGGACGTGGCGCAGGAGGCCGTCGCGATGGCCATGCAACAGCTCGAGACCTGCCGCGACCCCGGGCGCTTCGCCGCGTGGTTGATGTCGAACGTGCGCAACCGCGCGCTCAACCGGCTCGCGGCGTCGAAGGTGCGGCAGCGCTACGCAGACGGGGCGAGCCACGACGAGGCGGCCGCGAGCGACACGGAGCGCGTGGTGCTGCGCGAGCAGCTGCTGGCCGCGCTCGAGGTGCTCACGCCGCAGCAGCGCGAGGTGGTGCTGCTGCACGATCTCGAGTCGTGGACGCACCCGGAGATCGCCTCGGCGCTGGGCCTCAGCGAGGTCAACTCGCGTCAGGTATTGTCGGTCGCCCGACGGGCGCTTCGCGCGAAGCTCGTCGAGCTCGAGGAGGTGCGCGATGAGTGACGACCGCATCGACTTCTCTGCCCTCGACCCCTCGCGGCAACCGGCGCGCTGGGAGGCGCTCGTGCAGCGCACGCTGGCTGCCGCCGCGCCGCCGGAGCCCGCGTGGCTCTCGGTGCGGCACCTCCGCGTGCCGGCGCTGGCCCTCGCCGCGGTCGCGCTGCTCTCGTGGCTGCCGGCGCTGTTCGGCGAGCCGCCCACGCGCGCCCCTGGCGATCGCGCCGTCGCGCTGCTGCAGTACTCGTCCGCGGGGGACGTGACGTCGCTTCTGGAGTCGGTCGATGAATGGTGAACGTCGCACGCGGTCGGCGGTGCTGGTGCTCGCGCTGACCTTCCTCGCGGGAGCAGGCACCGGCGCAGGCGTGTACGCGTCGCTCCGGCCCCGGCACCCGCATCACGAGCGCGGCGCGCTGCCGCCGCACTTCGAAGAGCTCGGCCTCAGCGCGGAGCAGCGCACGCAGGCGATCGCCATCATGGAAAGGTACCGCCCGCGCTTCGACGCGATCTTCGCCGAGACGGGCCCCCGGGTGCGCGCGCTGCGCGAGGAGATCGACGCGGAGCTGAACCCGCTGTTGACCGAGGCCCAGCGGGCGAAGCTCGAGGAGCTGCGCAGGAGCCGCCCCCCGCGGCCCCCGCCGGGCGCGCCGCCGCCCCCCTGAGCCTCACGCTCGCGCGTGGGTGGCTGTCTTCTGCATCGAGAGGCCGGCGTGGTGGGACCGGCCCCGCCCAGGAGAGCCCATGCGTTCGTTGCAACTCGTCGTCGGAAGCTTCGCCCTCGTCGTCTCGAGCTTCGCGCTCGCCCAGCAGGGACCGCCGCGCGGACCGCCTCAGGAGGCGCTCACGGCCTGCAGCGGGTTGAGCGCCGGCGCGGCCTGCGCCTTCACCCATCACGGCCAGAACCTCACGGGCACGTGCCGCAGCGGCCCTGACGGCACGGTGGCGTGTGCGCCCGCCGGTGGCCCTCCGGGGCACGGTCCGCGCACGCCGCCACCCGAGGCCAGCGCCGCCTGTCGGTCGTCGAGCGCCGGCGCCGCATGCAGCTTCAGCGTCGACGGGCGCACCCTGAGCGGCACCTGCGACACGCCACCGGGCGCCTCGTCGCTCGCGTGCCGTCCTGCGGGCATGGGGCGCCACGGCCCTCCGCCCGAGGCGAGCGCGGCGTGTCAGTCGTCGAGCGCCGGCGCCGCGTGCAGCTTCAGCGTCGACGGGCACACGGTGAGCGGCACCTGCGACACGCCGCCTGGCGCCTCGTCGCTCGCGTGCCGTCCTGCGGGCATGGGGCGCCACGGCCCTCCTCCCGAGGCGAGCGCGGCGTGTCAGTCGTCGAGCGCCGGCGCCGCGTGCAGCTTCAGCGTCGACGGGCGCACGGTGAGCGGCACCTGCGACGCGCCGCCTGGCGCCTCGTCGCTCGCCTGCCGCCCTGCGGGCATGGGGCCCCACGGTCCTCCGCCCGAGGCATTCGCGGCGTGCGCGTCGCTCTCGGAGGGCGCGAGCTGCGCCGTCACCTTTCGCGGCGAGCAGGTGATCGGTTCCTGCGTGTCGGGACCACAAGGAGGTCGGTTGGCCTGCTTGCCCCCGAGGCCGTGAAGAGCAACTGCCTGCGCGTCATAGGGGCGCGCGGGGTGTGAGCGCGGGCTCACGCACTTCCCCACTTCCGCGCTCACATTCTGGACGGCGTGCACGTACTCCCTGCGTGCACGCCGTCCGTCTTTTCTGCGCTCAGTTCTGCGGGAACGCGGTCCAGCCCGCGGTCCAGTCGGTGGCGCCGATCGCGCCCACGAAGGTCGCGGTGGTGTCGAAGAAGCCGTCGGCGGGAGGCGTCGCCGCACCCGAGAGCGCCGGCGAGCCCGCGGCGGGCTTGAACGACGGCGCGGTGAGGCTGGTCGGCGCGCCGAGCTGCGGATCGACGTCGAAGCGGTTCGAGAGCGACGGCGCCGCGAGCTCGGTCGGCTCGTCGAACATGTTGTCGGCGATGCCGCCATCGGCGCGCGGCGGCGCGACGTAGTCCGTCACGCCCGCGTCGGGGTTGTGGAAGAAGATGGAATTCGCCACCGAGAGCGCGCCCGCGGTCCACTGCGCCTTCGACGGGTTGCCGTCGACGATGAAGCCCTTGTCAGTGAAGTTGGTGACGATGACGTTGGACAGCTTTCCGGCGGTGCCGGCGCGGAGGATCATGCCGCGCGACGGGCCCTCGGAGGTCGCGGTGTCGGGGTTCCGGCCGACGAGCGTGACGTTGTAGAGCGTCGGCGCGCTGCGCGGCATGAGGTCGGCGTTGGTGCCGTCGTTGTCGGCCTCGATGCCGTGGTTGCCGCGGCCGGGCACCTGCGCCGCCACGACGAACTGCGCCTTGCCGCGCCAGCCCTTGTCCCAGTCGAGGCCGTCGTCGTCGGAGCCGGTGAGCACCACATGCTTGAGGTTCATCGTGCCGCCGAAGATCTCGATGCCATCGTCGACGCCCATGTGCACCTGCACGTAGTCGACGGTGGTCGCGCTGCCGCACGCGTTGAAGGTGATGCCGTTGAGCTCGTTGTTCGCCGACAGCGGGCGCCCGGCGAACTCGACGCGCACGTACTTGAGCGTGCCGCAGTCGTAGGTGTCGTCGGTGCCGCCGTACTTGTTCTTCGGATCGTCGACGAGGCCCTCGGCGTTGTTCTCGCCGCCCATGGTGTTGATCACCGCGCGGCCGAGGAACACCAGGCCACCCCAGTCACCCTGCACGCTGCCGCGCTGGCCGACCGGCAGGCTCGAGGTGAAGACGATGGGCTCGCTCGCCGTGCCCACCGCCACCAGCTTCGCGCCGCGCGAGACGATGAGCGCCGAGGCCGAGTCACCGAGGATCGTCGTGCCCGCCTCGATGGTGAGGGTGCCCGAGGCGACGTAGGTGAGCTGCTTGAGCACGTAGACGTGGTCCTTCGTCCACGTGGTGTCGGCGGTGATGTCCGCCGTCACGTTCACCACGTCGAGCATGCCGCCACCGCCACCGCCCGTGCCGCCGCCCGAACCACCGCCCGTCCCGCCGTCGGTGCCCGGGTTGCTCGCCGGGCACGCCATCAACAGCACCGTCATCGACAACACTGCCATCCGAAGCTTCATGTTCATTTCCTCTCTTCGTTGAAGTTCCACGAGACCGTGGCCATCACCTGCACACCGGGAGGGTTGACGAGCACGTCGACCTCTCCCTGTCGCAGCCGCACCGCCTGGTTGAGCACGTTGCTGGCCGCGAGCTTGAGCTGGAATCCCGCCCCCAGCCGTTGGGTCACCGTCACGTCGAGACGGTGGAAGGGTTGTTCGACGACGTCGGCCAGCCCGTTGATGCCGACGTCGGAGATGCGCGGGCCGTACACGTTGTAGAAGACGCCCGCCTCGGTGCCCCACGCGCGCTGGGTCCACGTGAGGAAGGCGTTGGCCACGTACGGCGACTGGCCCTGCAGCGGTCGCTCGGCGTTGGTCTGCGGAGAATCGGCGCCGAGCTGAATGCGCGAGTAGATGAGCGACACGTTCGCGCCGACCGCGAAAGGCGAGAGCGCCGGCGTGAGGCGGCCGAGCGAGGTGCGGCCCTCGAGCTCGAGCCCGAGGAGCGTGGCGGCCGGCGAGTTCCGGAAGGTGATGTCGCCCGCGATGCTGCTCGTGCCGTAGATGACGCGCTCGATGGGGTTCTCGAACTGCTTGCCGAAGGCGGTGACCGCGAGGAGATCGCTCTCGCCGAGGAACCACTCCGCGCGCGCGTCGGCGTTGTGAATGCGGGTGTTCACCAGCGCCGGGTTGCCGCTCACGTTGCGCCGGCGGACCATGTCGAAGAAGGCGAACGGCGCCAGCTCGCGGAACGAAGGCCGCGCGAGCGTGTACGAGTACGAGAGCCGCACGTTGAGGTCGCTGCGCGGGCTGAACACCAGGTTCAGCGACGGCACGACGTCGAGGTAGTGGCGGCTGACGGGCTCGAGCGGCGCGGCGACGCCGGTCGCGAAGGGCGAGCCGCCGGTGACGTTCTGGGTCGAGCCCTCGACGCGTACGCCGCCCAGCGCGCGGAACCAGTCGGTCGCCTTCCACTCGGTCGAGAGGAAGCCGCCGTAGACGCCGAGCGACGCGGTGTAGCGGTCGGCGGCCTGCGTCGTCTCCTCGAGGGTGATGGGCGTGCTCGCGGAGATCGGCGGGCCGAAGTACTCGGGCACCAGCAGCTCCTCGACGGGCCGCTTCTCGAGCTCGCCCGAGAGGCGCCCGAAGTAGCGGAAGCGCCGGCCGTCGAACTCGCGCGCCGAGAACTGGCCGAGGCCGCCGGCCTTGAAGCGGAAGCCGCGCCACGGGACGGTGAGGTTGACCGTGCCGCCCGTGGAGTCCTCGTGCAGGTCGAGGAAGAAGCGCTCGAGCGAGTTCGGCTGGAAGCGCACCTGCGTGCTGCCGTCCTCGTTGACCAGGTAGCGCACGTCGCGGATGTCGGGCTCGTTGCGGTTGACGCGCGAGTAGTTGAGCTGCCAGTCGAGCTCCGCGTCGAAGAGCGCGTTGAGGCGGTGGAAGCCCTTGAGCTGGTTGAAGAAGAGCTGCCGCGAGGTGAACTGGAGGCGGCTCCCCTTCACGTTCGACGTCTCCTGCTGATCGAAGCCGGTGCTCGTGGTCGCCGTCGCCTCGTCGTTCCACAGGTAGAGGCCCAGCGCGTTGATCTCCTGGCCCTGCGCGAGCTGGAGGCCGACGTTGGCCAGCACGCTCGTGGCGCCGTTGACGCTGCCGATGTCGGTGTTGAACGACGAGCTGCCCGAGTCGAGCGAGGGGATCTCCACCTGCACCTGCTGGCGCCGCTCCTTGCGAGAGACCTGCGCCGAGAGGAGCCAGCCCACGCGCGCGTCCTTCCCGAAGCGGTGGGTGTTGCCCGCAGTGAGCCCGAAGGTGCCCGCGGGGAGGCTCGTCACCGACGAGGGCGTCCACCGCTGGGCGAACGCGCCGGCCGCAGCCTTCTGCTGCTCCTGGGTGACGCCCGGAGTGCCGATGCGCGCGGGCACCAGCGGCACGTTGGAGGGGATCGCCGACGGCAGGCCGCGCGTCGCGAGGTCGGCGAAGCCGAGGTTCTCGCCGAAGCTGGTGAGCTCCGCGGGCCGCGCCTGGAAGGTGGTCATCGAGTCGCCGGAGAACTGCGCGCGCGCCTTCACCTCGAGCTGCGTGGGGAAGGTGTTGGTGTCGATGGTCACCGAGCCGCCGCCGAAGTTCGCCGGGAGCTCGGGCGACCAGGTCTTGATGACGTTGAGGTTCGACAGCAGGCCGACGGGGAAGAGGTCGAGCGGCACCGAGGGCTCGTCGGGCTCCGGGCTGGGCATCAGCGTGCTGTTGAGGAGCGTCTGGGTGTAGCGACCGCCGAGCCCGCGGATGAAGACGTACTTGTTGTCGACCAGCGTCGCGCCCACCACGCGCTTCACCGCGTCGCCCGCGTGGGAGTCGGGCGTCTTCGCGATCACCTGCGCGCTGAGCGAGTCCTGGACGACGGCGGCCTTCTTGCGCTCCTGCACCAGCGCGGTCTCGTTGCGCTTGTCGACCTTCGCTTCGACCACCACCTCCTGCACCGCGCGGCTGTCGCGGCTCAGCGCGACGTCGAGCGTCACCGCCTCGCCCGCCTTCACCACCACGCCCGAGATGCGGCGCCCCTCGTACAGCTCGTAGAAGACGCGCAGGTCGTAGGTGCCCGGCGGGAGCTTGAGGCGGTAGTTGCCGTCGAGGTCGGTGAGCGCGCTCTTCTTCGCGCCCGAGACGACCTTGATCGTCGCCTCGATGAGCCCTTCCCCCGTCTTCGCGTCGGTGACGCGCCCCTGAATGCCGACCAGCGGCTTCTTCTTCGCCGGCTCGCTCCCTGCGTCGAGGACCGTGGCGAGGAGACCGGCGTCAGGCTCGACCACCGCGCCTGCATCTCCCGGCTCACCTGCGTCGCCGGGCGCACCGGAATCGAGCTCGACGCTCGCGTCGGGCGACTGTGCCTCGCCCGCGTCGGGGTCCACGCCGGCATCCGCGGGTCCTGCGTCGGGGTCGGTGTCAGCGAGGGCCGAGAGGGAGAGCAGCGCAGCGCTGAGGAGGAGGAGCCGTTTCACGCGGCGCTATGTGCGATCGCGCGGTGGCGTCCTTCCGACGCGGGCGTCACTTGTCCACGACGCCGCGGTCACGCGCAGGCAACGCGCGTCACGGGCTGCCGGCGGTGCCCGCGGGCGAGGCGCTGGCCTGCACCGCGGCGACCGATTCCTCGGCGAGCACTGCGAGCGTCTCGACGCCACCGCCGCGCACGAGATCCATGACCTCGAGCGCCGCGCCGTAGTCCATCGATGAGTCAGCGTCGAAGAAGACCACCTTGTCGGGGCGGGCGTTGAGCATGCGCACCAGGCGCGGGGCGAGCTCCTCCCGCGCGATGACCTCGCCGTTGACCTTCGTGACGCCGTCGCGCTCGACGGTGAGCACCAGCGGCGGCAACGCGCCGGGCGGCGGTGGCGGCGCCTCGTCTTCGACCTTCGGCGGCACGTTGAGCCACAGCTGCTTGGTGAGCAGCGGCGTCACGACCATGAAGATGATGAGCAGCACGAGCACCACGTCGACCAGCGGCGTGATGTTCATCTGCGGGCGAACGCGCTTCGGACCACTGCCGCTCTCGAGCTCGACACCCATGGCTCACCCCTTCTTGTTGGCCTTGTCGATGACCTGCAGCGACGCGCCCGGGAAGCCGAGCTCCTGGCAGCGCCGGAACATCTCGCGCACCTTGCCGTAGGCGAGCGCGGTGTCGGCCTTGATCACCACGCGCGCGTCGGGCTTCGCCTCGTGGAGCGCCTTGAGCTTCGCCACCAGCGCGTCCTCCGCGAGCTGCTCCTTCTCGAAGAAGAAGCGGCCGTCCTTCGTCAGCGTCACGGTGGTCGGCTCGAGCGCGCCGTTGCCCTTGTCGGGGTTGGCGATCGACGGGAGCGTCACCGAGGCGCCGGCCTCCATCTGCGGCGTCACCACCATGAAGATGATGAGCAGCACGAGCACCACGTCGACCAGCGGCGTGATGTTGATCTCCGGCTTCGCGCCGCCGCGGCGCCGGCCGGAAGGCTCGAGGTCAGCTCCCATGGCCCTGCTGCTTCCCGTGGCGGGACTCGAGGTAGTCGATGAACTCGCCACGCGCCTGATCGAGCGCGAGGAGGATCCCGTCGCCCTGGGCCGAGAGCCAGTTGTAGGCGAGCACCGCGGGGATGGCGACGCACAGGCCGAGCGCCGTCTCGTACAGCGCCTCGGAGATGCCGAGCGACACGCTGCCCAGGCCGCCCGAGCCTTCCTTCGCGATGCCCTGGAAGGCGGTGATGATGCCGAACACCGTGCCGAGCAGCCCGACGAAGGGCGCGATCGAGCCGACCGACGCGATGATGCTCATGCCGCGGCGCACGTCGGCGGCGAGCGCCTCGCTCTTGCGCGCCAGCTCGCGGCGCGTCGCCTCGACCGGCGAGAGCGACGACGGCTTTGCCTTCGCGGCGACGTAGGTCTGCGCGCCCGCCGCGAGCAGCTTCGCGAGGTAGCCGCGGTTCTCCTGGGCCTTCTTGATCAGCCCCTCGGCGTCATCGGCCTCGAGCAGCTTGCGCGCCTCGGGCGCGAAGGCGTGCGAGGCGTGGCGCGCGCGCCAGTAGGCGAAGAGCCGCTCGAAGAAGATGGCCAGCGACGTGACGGCCATGAGCAGCAGCGAGCTCGCCACCGCGATGGCGGGCGGGCCCATGTGCGCGAAGATTTCCTTGATGATTTCCATGGCGTTCATTCCCTCAGCGAGAAGGTGATGTTGACGATCTTGAAGACGGCGATGGGCGCGCCCTCGAGCGTGGCCGGCGAGTAGCGCCAGGTCTTCACGACCGAGAGCGCGGCCGAGACGAAGGGCTCCTCGCCCTTGAGCACCTGAATGCGGCCGACCGAGCCGTCGAGCTCGACGACGATCTTGAGCACCACCTTCGCCTCCTGGCCGGTGGCGCGCGCCGCCTCGGGGTACTCGGGCTGGGCGTTGTCGTCGCTGGGCTCGGGCGGCTCCGCGTCTTCCGGGAGGTTCACCGGGCCGCTCGCGCCTGCCTTCGCGATCACCGGCGCGGCCGACTCGTCGGCGTCACGCTCGCCGGTGCCGACCGCCGTACCGCTGCCGTCGCCGGTTCCTCCGACGGCGACCGCGACCGCGGCGACCGCGGTGTCGCTCTCGGGCGCGGCGACCTTCGGCACCTCCTTCGGCGCGACCATCGGCGCGGGCGCTGGCGCAGGGGCCGGAGCGGGCGCGGGCGCGGGCGTGGGCGTGGCGACCTCCACCCTCGGCGGCGGCTTGACCTTCTTCACCGGAGGAGGCGGCGGCGGGAGCGGCGCCGGCTCGGGAGGAGGAGGCGGCGGCGGCGGCCGGAAGCTGACGTCGACGCGCTTCTCGAGCGCCTCGTGCTCGCGGTGGCTCGAGACGGCGACGGCGCCGACGATGAGCGCCCCCGTCACGAAGGAGGCCGCGACGAACGCGACGGTCATGCGCCGTCGCAGCGCGCTCACATCAGGCTGGAGCTCGAAGGCGTCGAACATCGCGGGCGGCTACGTAGGCAGCCCGCGCGGCGTCGCCATGACGCATCGGTCTCGAATGCGTCACGACGTGTGACGTTACCTCGTCGTTACTTCGCGAGGCCCCGGCGCTTGAGCGTCGACTCCAGGGAACCGGGGTTGAGATCGCGGCCCTGGGCGACGCGGTCGTTCCACGTCTCGGGCTTGCCGATCGTCCCGGGCACCTCGGTCATGGTGATGGTGCCGGGCACGGGGCAGACGAGGTGACAGAGGTTGCAGCCCACGCACTCCGCGTCGTCGACCACGGGGAGGAAGCGGCCGATCGCGCCCGCGGCCTTCACCGGCACCTCGGGGACGCTCGCGGGGATGTGCGTGTGGCCCGCCTTGACGTGCTCCTCGTGCGTGCGCCCGGGGATGAGGATGCACTGGTGCGCGCCGTCCATGCAGGCCACGTGGCAGAGGTTGCAGCCGATGCACGTGTCCGGGTTGATGCGCGCCTTGAGGTTGTAGTTGAGGTCGAGCTCTCCCCAGTCCGCGTAGGCGCCGATCGCCCGCCCGCGCAGCTCGTTCACCGACTTCATGCCCTTGCTGTCGAGGAAGTCCGAGAGGCCCTCGATCATGTCCTCGACGATGCGGTAGCCGTAGTGCATCACCGCGGTGCACACCTGCACCGAGGTGGCGCCGAGGGCGATGAACTCCGCGGCGTCGCGCCAGCTCGAGATGCCGCCGATGCCCGAGAACGCGAGGTGCCTGGTCGCGGGGTTCTTCGTGAGCTGCGCCAGCATGTGCAGCGCGATGGGCTTCACCGCGGGGCCGCAGTAGCCGCCGTTGGTCGACTTGTCGCCCACGCGCGGGTTGGGGACCATGCGATCGAGATCGACGCCGAGGATCGACTTGATGGTGTTGATCAGCGAGATCGCCGGAGCGCCGCCACGCGCCGCGGCCTCACCGGGCTCGTTGATGTCGCCGGTGTTGGGCGTCAGCTTGATGATCACCGGCGTCTTCGCGAACTCGACGGCCCAGCGGGTGATCTCCTCGAGCACCGCCGGCTCCTGGCCGACCGCGCTCCCCATGCCGCGCTCGCACATGCCGTGCGGGCAGCCGAAGTTGAGCTCGAGGCCGTCGGCGCCCGCGTCCTCCGCGCGCTTGATGAGCTCCTTCCAGTTCTCCTTCGTCTCGGTCATCAGCGACGCGATGACCGCGTGCTTCGGGTAGCGCTTCTTGACCTCGTACATCTCCTTGAGGTTCACCTCGAGCGGCCGGTCGGTGATGAGCTCGATGTTGTTGAGGCCCATCATCCGCGTGTTGCCGTAGTCGTGGGCCCAGAAGCGCGAGGTGACGTTGGTGATCGGATCACCGAGCGTCTTCCACACCGCGCCGCCCCAGCCCGCGTCGAACGCGCGCATGATCTGGGGGCCGGAGTTGGTCGGCGGCGCCGAAGCGAGCCAGAACGGGTTGGGCGACTTGATGCCGCGAAAGTCGATGCTCAGGTCAGCCATGGCTCACTTGCTCCCCAGCGCGCGCAGCATGTCGCGCACGGCAATCTTTGCTTCCTGCACCGCGTTGACGACTTCCTTGCCGCCGTTGACGCAGTCGCCACCGCTCCACACCTTCGGGTTGCCGGTGCGGTGCGTCTTCGCGTCGACGACGACGTTGCCCCACTTGTCGAGCTCGACGCCGGGGAACGCCTTCGCCACGCCGGTCGCGGTCGCCTGACCGATGGCCAGGGCGACGAGCTGCGCGTCGAGCACCTCCTCGCCTCCGGCGACGGCCCGGCCGTTCTCGGCGCGCGAGAGCTTCGCCGCGGTGAGCGCGCCCGACGCGTCACGCGCGAACTCGCTCACCACCCGGTGCTCGAGGAGCCGCACGCCGTGCTTCCGCGCGTGCGCCAGCTCGTGCGCGTAGCCCGACATGTCCTTCTCGCCGCGGCGGTAGACCATCACCACGTCGGCCACGCCGAGCAGCTTGAGCTCGTGCGCGATGTCGATCGCCGTGTTGCCGCCGCCGATGACCAGCGCGCGGGACACGCCGGCGAGCTTCAGCGACGGGTCGGCCTTGAGCTTCTCGATGAGTTCCACCGCGCCCCACACGCCCGGGCCGCTCTCACCGGGGACCCCGAGCCGCGAGTCGGCGCCGAGGCCGAGCCCGAGGAACACCGCGTCGTGGTCCTTGAGGAGCGCCTCGGCCCGGCTCGCGTCGATCTCCACGCCCGTCTTCAGCTCGACGTCGCCGAGCGAGAGCACGTGGCCGATCTCCTCGAGCGCGGCGTTCGCCGACTGCTTGTACGGCGCGATGCCGAGCGTGTTGAGCCCACCGGGCACCTGCTTCTTCTCGAAGATGACCGCGCGGTGGCCCTCGAGCGCGAGCAGCCCCGCCGCGGCGATCGACGCCGGCCCCGCCCCGACGATGGCGACCTTCTTGCCCGTCGACGGCTTCTTCGCGGGCAGCAACGAGCCGAGCGCGCGCGTCTTCAGCGTCGACTCCGTGGCGAAGCGCTGGAGCCGCCCGATGGCGATCGGCTCACGCCCCCACGCGTTGTACACGCACGCGCCGGCGCAGAGCGTCTCGACGGGGCACACGCGGGCGCACGACGCCCCGAGGATGTTCTCCTTGAGGATGGTGCGCGCGGCGCCGGTGACGTTGCCGGTGCTGATCTTGTGGATGAAGTTGGGGATGTCGATGCCCGTGGGGCACGCCTTGATGCACGGCGCGTCGACGCAATACAGGCAGCGGTTGGCTTCGGTGAGCGCCTCAGCGGGCGAGTACGCGGGCTTCGACTCGCTGAAGCGCTGCTCGAGGCGACCATCGGGCAGCACGGGAAGCGGGTGCATCGAACCTCCGGGACGACGGGGGGCCGGGAGGGTCGCCGCAGGATCCCGATGTGTCAACGACTGCCGATGACGCGGTGGGACGAACCCGAGTCTTCTTTGCGTCCGCCGCTCCGCCTGCCACGCTCCGCCCGTCGTCGCGGAGGGCTCACCATGCACCGACGTCTCGCGCTCGCGCTCACCGTCCTGCTCGCCGGAGGCGCGTGCACCGACAACAAGAAGAAGATGCAGGAGGCCCAGCAGCGGCGGAACGCCGAGAAGAAGGCGCAGGAAGAGAAGGAGGCCGCGCGGCTCAAGGCGCTCACGCCGAAGGTGAACCGCGCGCAGCTCGGGCCCCCGTGGGACGACCCGGGCTACCTCAAGGTGACGCTCGGGCGGCCGTGCCCCGAGGGGCTGTGGTCGATCTTCCCCGGCACGCCCGGCGAGGGCGCCGAGCAGCAGCGCAACGAGAGCCGGCGCGCGGAGCTCGCCACGAAGCTGCGCGAGGCGACCTTCGTGGTGCTGCTCTCGCACGGCAACGGCGTCACGATGCGCAAGTACAACGCGAAGAAGAAGCAGCTCACCGTCGAGGTCGACGGGCTGGTCGAGTGCTACGACGGGCTCGGGCTGCTCTCGCTCGCGTGGGGTGAGCCCGCGAAGCCGTTCCGCCCGCCGGTCGTCGACCCCGAAGAGGTCGAGGCCGACATGTCGTCGCCGCAGGCGGTGTGGCGCGCCCAGCCGCTGCGCTTCGCGCTCCCCTTCCCCACCGCGGCCGAGGCGAACAGATTCCGCGACGGCCCCGGGCTGGGCCTCGAGGCGCGCCTCGTCTTCAAGCTGGGGAAGATCGACCTCGACAAGAAGATGCAGAAGACCTCGAAGCCGCTCCCCGACGCCGGCGCGGTCGACGAGACGCTCGACTGGGGCGCGGGGCGGCTGGTGCACGTGCAGCTCGTCGGCGTGCGGCTCGGCACCGACTTCGAGAAGACGCTCGTCGCCGAGCAGCGCCCGTGAGCCGACGGGTGTAGAGGAGCGGGCATGAGACCCGCCGCCCTGCTCGTCACGCTCGCCGTCGTCTCCTCCTGCGCCAGCCAGCAGAAGCTCCGCCCGTGGCAGGAGCTCCGCGGCACGCCCGACACGAAGGCCGCGCGCCAGGTCGCGCAGGGTGCGGTGGTCGGCTTCGTCGAGCCGAAGGGGAACATGGCGTGGCTCGGCGTTCCCTACGCGCAGCCGCCGGTGGGCGCGCTGCGCTGGAAGGCGCCCCGCCCCGCGCAGCCCTGGAGCGGGACCTTCGAGGCCACGAAGTTCGGCCCGCTCTGCCCGCAGCTCAACGGCCCGCTCGCCGCCACCGACGCGACGAGCGACGTCGCGGGCAGCGAAGACTGTCTCACCCTCAACATCTACTCGCCCGCCTTCAGCGCCGACGAGGCCGCACGCGCGAAGCGCCCGGTGATGTTCTGGATCCACGGCGGCGGCAACAGCATCGGGACCTCGAACGTGTACGGCATCGCGCGCAACCTCGCGCTGAAGCACGGCGTGGTGGTGGTGAGCGTCAACTACCGCCTCGGCGTGCTGGGTTGGTTCCACCACCCGGCCCTCGTCGAAGCGACCGCGAGCCCCGAGGACAACAGCGGCAACTACGGCACGCTCGACCTCATCGAGGCGCTGCGGTGGGTCTCGGCCAACATCGCCGCGTTCGGCGGCGACGCGGGCAACGTGACGGTCTTCGGAGAGTCGGCCGGCGGGTTCAACGTCTTCAGCCTCCTCGCCTCGCCGCTGGCGAAAGGCCTCTTCCACCGCGCCATCTCGCAGAGCGGCATGCCCGCCAGCACCACGTTGCTCGAGGCCTCGCGCTTCACCGACGACGCCGAGCAGCCGGGCATCGAGGGGAGCTCGGGCGAGGTGCTGCTCTCGCAGCTCGTCCACGACGGCCGGGCGAAGGATCGCGAGGGCGCGAAGCAGGTGCTGGCGGCCATGCGCTCCGACGAGGTGGCGAGCTACCTCCGCGGCCGCACGCCGGAGCAGCTCATCGGCCCCTTCAAGTCGGCGGGAGGCCAGTTCGGCATGTACCGCTCGCCCGCGCTCCTGCGCGACGGGCACGTGCTGCCGCCCGGACTGATCACCGAAGCGCTCACGCGGCCGACGACGGTGCCGGTGCTGCTCGGCACCAACCGCGACGAGTTCAAGCTCTTCATGGTCGGCAACCCGAAGTACGTGAGCCGCTTCCTCGGAGCGCACATCCGCGACGAGGCGATCTACGACCGCGACGCGAAGCTGGTGTCGGATCTCTGGCGCGCCGTGGGGAGCGACGCTCCCGCCGCGGCGCTCCAGAGCGCGGGCGCGCCCGTCTTCACCTACCGCTTCGACTGGGACGAGGAGCCGAAGTACTTCCTGGCGGATCTCCCGAAGCTCCTCGGCGCCGCGCACGGGCTCGAGATGGGCTTCGTCTTCGACGACGAGGCCGGCGAGTTCGACCCCTTCGGCATCGTCACGAAGGACAACGAGGCCGGCCGGGTGGCGCTCGCCCGCGCGATGTCGTCGTACTGGGTGCAGTTCGCGCGCACCGGCGCCCCCGGCCGCGGCGTCGACGGCGCGCTGCCCGAGTGGGCGCCCTTCGGCGAGGGGCGGGTGATGCTGCTCGACTCCGAGGCGGGCGGCGGCCTGCGGATGCTCGACGGCGTGCAGACCGTCGACGAGCTCGAGCAGCGCGTGTGGAACGAGCCGACGATGAGCGCCGAGCAGCGCTGCGACGCGATGACGCTGCTGTTCCGCGGCTTCAGCCGGCCCACCGGCACGTGGAGCGCCGACCGCGCCGCGCGCTACGCCGCGAAGTGCCCCGCGCGTTGACGCACCGAGACTTCACTCGAGCCTTTCCCGTCGGGACTGCGGGTGTAACTTCGCCGCCCCTCGTTTCCAGGAGGTAACCGCGTGGCGACCCAGGTTCGCGCAGGGCTCATCCAATGCAGCAACCCGCTCAACGATGAGTCGCTGCCGGTGAAGAAGATCCAGCAGGCGATGCTCGACAAGCACCTCCCGCTCGTCGAGGAGGCGGCGAAGAAGGGCACACAGATCCTCTGCCTCCAGGAGATCTTCAACGGCCCGTACTTCTGCCCCTCGCAGGACAAGCGCTGGTACGCCGCGGCGGAGCCGATCCCCGACGGGCCGACCACGAAGCTCTTCCAGGAGCTCGCGAAGAAATACGGCATGGCGATCGTCGTGCCGCTCTACGAGGAGGCGATGCGCGGCGTGTACTTCAACACCGCCGCGGTCATCGACGCCGACGGCCGCTACCTGGGCAAGTACCGTAAGCAGCACATCCCCCAGACGTCGGGCTTCTGGGAGAAGTACTTCTTCACGCCGGGCAACGGCGGGTACCCGGTCTTCCAGACCCAGTTCGCGAAGGTCGGTGTCTACATTTGCTATGACAGACACTTCCCCGAAGGCGCGCGCGCGCTCGGCCTCAACGGCGCGGAGATCGTCTTCAACCCCTCGGCCACCGTCGCCGGCCTCTCGCAGTACCTGTGGAAGCTCGAGCAGCCCGCGCACGCGGTGGCCAACGGCTACTACGTCGGCGCCATCAACCGCGTCGGCACCGAGGCGCCGTGGAACATCGGCAAGTTCTACGGCACCAGCTACTTCGTGAACCCGCGCGGGAAGATCGTCGCCGAGGCGAGCGAAGACCGTGACGAGGTGGTGGTCGCCGACCTCGACCTCGCGATGATCGACGAGGTGCGGCAGGTCTGGCAGTTCTACCGGGACCGCCGCCCCGACGCGTACCAGGACCTCGTGCGCCCGTAATTACAGACATCCCCGAAGGAGAACCGCATGTCTCTCGTCATCCGCAACGGCAACATCGTCACCTCGAGCGAGCAGTACACCGCCGACATCTACTGCGCCGACGGCGTCATCAAGGCGATCGGCAAGAACCTCGACGTGCCCGCGGGCACCACGGTGGTCGACGGCTCCGGGCAGTACGTCTTCCCCGGCGGCATCGACGCCCACACGCACATGGAGATGCCCTTCATGGGCACCACCAGCTCCGACGACTTCTACTCGGGCACCGCGGCCGGCGTGGCGGGCGGCACCACCACCATCATCGACTTCATCATCCCCAACCGGAACCAGAGCCTCCTCGAGGCGCGCGACTTCTGGATGAACAACGCGAAGAAGGCCGTCGCCGACTACGCGTTCCACATGGCCATCACCTGGTTCAACGACTCGGTGAAGAAGGAGATGGAGCACGTCTTCCGCCACGACGGCATCCAGTCGTTCAAGATCTTCATGGCCTACCGCGGGGCGATCGGCGTCGACGACGTCGAGCTGGTCGGCGTGCTCGACACCGCCCACGAGCTCGGCGCGCTGGTGACCTCGCACTGCGAGCACGGCGACGCGGTGGTGGCGCTGCAGAACCGCCTCGCCTCGCGCGGGCTCCTCGAGCCGAAGTACCACCCGATGAGCCGCCCGTCGTACCTCGAGGGCGAGGCCACCAACCGCGTCATCCAGCTCGCGCGCGCGGCGAGCGACGGGCGCAACGGCCACATCTGCCAGCCCAACGAGGCGCAGCCCATCTACATCGTGCACCTCACCTGCAAGGAGTCGATGGACGCCGTCTACCGCGCCCGCCAGGAAGGCCAGAAGGTGCTCGTCGAGACCTGCCCGCAGTACCTCCTGCTCGAGGACAGCGTGTACGACAAGCCCGACTTCGAGGGCGCGGCGTACGTGATGAGCCCGCCGATTCGCCCGAAGGGCCACCAGGACTACCTGTGGAACGCGATGGCCAACGGCGGCATCCAGCACGTGGCCACCGACCACTGCCCCTTCCGCCAGGCGGATCAGAAGATCGCCGGCAAGAACGACTTCCGGAAGATCCCCAACGGCGCGGCGGGCGTCGAGAACCGGCTGGCCCTGCTCTACACCTACGGCGTCGCGAAGGGCCGCATCACCCTCAACCAGTTCGTCAACCTCACCTCCACCGAGGCGGCGAAGATCTTCGGCCTCTACCCGCGCAAGGGCGCCATCCAGGTCGGCTCCGACGCCGACCTCGTGCTCTATGATCCGAAGGGCACCGGGAAGATCTCCGCGAAGACCCACCACATGAAGGTCGACCGAAACATCTTCGAGGGCTTCGAGCTGACCGGGAAGGTCGCGAAGACCGTGGTCGGCGGCAAGGTGCTGTGGAACGACGGCGAGCTGCGCGTCGAGCGCGGCGCGGGCCGGTACCTCAAGCGCTGCTGATTTTCGCGCTCGCCGAGAAGCGCGCTGGAGCGTCCGCGTCGCGTCTGCGCGCGCGGGCGCTCCGCTCGTTTCGAGCGATGACTTCTCGCGTGGTTGTGACTGGCGCACGCGGTGCTCTGGCGCCGCACGGCAGCAATCCACTACCTTTCCGGGAGTCGTCGATGGGGCAGGCCGCCGAGTACGTGACGCGTGAGGAGTTCGACCCAATGCGCGAAGACATTCAGGAGCTGAAGTCGCGCGTGGGCGAGGTGGAGCAACGCCTCGACAAGGTGGAGCAACGCCTCGACAAGGTGGAGCAGCGCCTCGACAACGTCGAGCAGCGGCTCCTGAAGGTCGAGATTCGCCTCGAGGTGCTCTCCGAGCAGGTGCACCGCAACACCGTGCAGCTCGCGGAGATGCGCGAGGACTTCAACGAGTTCCGCGACTACGTCGAGGCGCGCTTCGATCGCCTCGAGGCCCGCTTCGACGCGCTCGAGAAGACGGTCATCGACGGGCAGGCCGCGCTGATGAACGCGATCCTCTCGTTGCGCACCGCGTAAGCGCTCTTCGCGCCAGCGTCGATCGACGCAGTGCTATGTCGGGCGGCCCGCCGTCCGCAGCCGCCGTTCGACTCGCCGTTGACCGAGGTTCCGTGCACGACCCCGCCCTCGCGCAGGAAGCGCTCGCTTCGCTGCCACCCGACGTCGCCGACAGCCCGCTCTTCAACGCTGACCTCGCGCCAGTGCCGCCCGCGCGCCGCGACTGGACCACCTACAACTTCGCCGCGCTGTGGATCAGCATGGCCCACTGCATCCCCACGTACATGATGGCCGGCGGCCTCGTGGCGGTGGGCATGAACTGGTGGCAGGCGCTGCTCACCATCGCGCTGGGCAACGTCATCGTGCTCGTGCCGATCCTCCTCAACGCGCACCCCGGCACGAAGTACGGCATCCCCTTCCCGGTGCTGGCGCGCGCGTCGTTCGGCACCAAAGGGGCCAACGTGCCGGCGGTGCTCCGCGCGATCGTCGCGTGCGGCTGGTTCGGCATTCAGACCTTCATCGGCGGCGAGGCGGTGAAGACCTTCGTCGAGGCGCTGTGGCCCGGCTACGCGCACCTCGGCGGCGGCGCGAGCTTCCTCGGGCTCTCGCTCCCGTCGGCGCTCACCTTCCTCGCGTTCTGGGCGCTCAACATCGTCATCATCTTGAAGGGCATGAACGCGGTGAAGGTGTTCGAGAACTGGGCCGCGCCGCTGGTGCTGGTGATGGCCGCGGTGCTGCTCGTGTGGGCCGTCGGGCGAGCAGGCGGCGTGGGCCCGATGCTCGAGCAGCCCTCGCGCTTCGCCACCTTCGGCGAGTTCTGGAAGGTCTTCGTGCCGTCGCTCACCGGCATGGTCGGCTTCTGGGCCACGCTCTCGCTCAACATCCCCGACTTCACGCGCTTCGGGCGCGGGCAGCGCGAGCAGATGCTCGGCCAGACGCTCGGCCTGCCCACCACCATGCTCGCCTTCTCGGCGATGGGCGTGGTCATCACCAGCGCCGCGCAGGCCATCTTGAAGAACGTCGACGTCTCGAAGCTGTGGGACCCGGTGTTCATCCTCGCGCAGCTCACCTCGGCGACGCCGCCGGCGGGGCTCGACGCGCCGCTGCTGGCCAGCGCCGGCACGCGGCTGGTGGTGGCGGTCATCTCGCTGCTCGGGGTGGGCATCGCCACCATCTCGGTGAACATCGCCGCCAACGTGGTGAGCCCCGCGAACGACTTCGCCAACCTCGCCCCGCGCCTCATCAGCTTCAAGACGGGCGGCGTCATCACCGGGGTGCTCGGCATCCTCATGCTGCCGTGGCGCTTCCTCGCGAGCGCCGACACGTACATCTTCAACTGGCTCATCGGCTACTCGGCGCTGCTGGGGCCGATCGCCGGCATCATGATCGTCGACTACTGGGTGCTCCGCCGGCGCGAGCTCGACGTCGCCGACCTCTACCGGCCGCACGGCCGCTACGCCGGCTTCAACGTGATGGCCCTCGTGGCGCTCGGCGTCGGCGTGCTGCCCAACGTGCCCGGCTTCCTCAAGAGCGCGGGCTTCCTCACCGGCGAGAAGAACTTCTTCGACGAGCTCTACGTCTACGCCTGGTTCGTCGGCGTCGCCCTCGCCGGGGCGGTGTACTTCGGACTCATGCGCGCGCTCAGGCCCGGCGCGGCGCTCGATTCGTCCGTCGCGCGGTAATACAAACCTCCC
Source organism: Myxococcota bacterium (assembly GCA_049322495.1). Classification (GTDB taxonomy): domain Bacteria; phylum Myxococcota; class Myxococcia; order Myxococcales; family Myxococcaceae; genus Archangium_A. Next base: position 27,709 of record JBMORD010000362.1, read on the forward strand.
CACTCACTCGTCGTCCGCACGGAGAACGCCATGCAGAAGCCCACCCACCCGCCGACCTTCGGTGCGAAGAGCTACGCCTTCACCGAGTACGTCAACGTGAAGAACTGGATCGGCGGCCGCTGGCAGGACGGCTCGACCGGCAGCTGGCTCGACATCGAGAACCCGCGCCACGGCAAGGCCATGGGCAAGGTGACGCTCTCGGCCGCGAAGGACGTCGCCGCGGCGGTCGAGGCCGGCAAGAAGGCGTGGCCGGCCTGGCGCAACACCCCGATGCGCGAGCGCGCGCAGGTGATGTTCCGCTTCAAGCAGCTCCTCGAGCGCGACCTCGACGAGCTGTGCTGGCTCGTCAGCCACGAGAACGGCAAGACGTACGCCGAGGGCAAGGGCGACGTCGAGAAGGGCATCGAGTGCGTGGAGTACGCCGCGTCGCTCGGCATGCAGGCCGACGGTGGCCAGCTCGACGTGAGCCGCGGCGTGAACTGCCGCGTGGTGCACGAGGGCCTGGGCGTGGTGGCGGGCATCGTGCCCTTCAACTTCCCGGTGATGGTCCCGCTGTGGATGATCCCCAACGCGCTGATGGCGGGGAACGCGTTCATCCTCAAGCCGTCGGAGGTCGTGCCGTACGGCGCGATGCGGATCGCCCAGCTGCTCCAGGAGGCGGGCCTGCCCGACGGCCTGTTCAACGTGGTCAACGGCCAGCGCGAGGCGGTGGAGGCCATCGTCGACGACCCCGACATCAAGGCGGTCGGCTTCGTCGGCAGCACGAAGGTGGCGAAGATCCTCTACGCGCGCGGCGCGGCGCTCGGCAAGCGCATGCTCTGCCTCGGCTCGGCGAAGAACCACGTCATCGTGGTGCCCGACGCCGACTTCGAGCTCACCTCGAGCAACGTGGTCGCCTCGAGCTACGGCTGCGCCGGCCAGCGCTGCATGGCGAGCTCGCTGATGGTCGCGGTCGGTGACGTGCAGAAGATCATCGACGGCATCGCGGCCAACGTGCGGAAGATCCGCCTCGGCGAGGACATGGGCAGCATCATCACCGCCGCCTCGCGCGAGCGGATCCTCAAGTACATCGACGGCGCCGAGAAGGCCGGCGCGAAGGTGCTCGTCGACGGCCGCGGCAAGAGCGTCGACGGCGCCGGCGGCCACTGGCTCGGCCCCACCGTGCTCGACAACGTCACCATCGACATGCCCGCGGGCTGCGAGGAGATCTTCGGCCCGGTGCTGTCCATCGTGCACGTGAAGACGCTCGAGGAGGCGATCGCGCTCCAGCACAAGAGCCTCTACGCCAACGGCGCGGCCATCTTCACCACCTCGGGCATGGTGGCGCGCACCTGCGCCGATCGCCTCGAGGCGGGCATGGTGGGCATCAACGTCGGCGTGCCGGTGCCGCGCGAGCCGTTCTCGTTCGGCGGCTTCAACAGCTCCAAGTTCGGCCACGGCGACATCACCGGGTGGGACGGGTTCCGCTTCTGGAGCCGCCCCAAGAAGATCACCGAGAAGTGGGCCGCCGCGTCCGACGCGAGCTGGATGAGCTGAAGCACCCCTTCAGGAGCACACCCATCATGAGCAGCCAGTTCATCGGATACCCCAACGAGTTCGCCGCCGAGCCGATGTCGACGAAGCAGATGGTCGACCTCTGCAAGGAGCACACGCTCTACACGTGGGCCGCGGGCAACACCGTCAACCCGCTCCCCATCGCGCGCGCGGAGGGCGTCTACCTGTGGACGCCCGAGGGCCAGAAGATCCTCGACTTCAACGCGCAGCTCATGAGCGTGCTGGTCGGCCACGCGCACCCGCGCATCATCGCGGCGATGAAGCGCCAGCTCGACGAGCTGATCTTCGTCTACCCGCAGACCGCGACCCAGGTGCGCGCGCGCCTGGGCAAGCTGCTCTCGGAGATCATCCCCGGGATGTCGGCGTTCTTCTTCACGCTCGGCGGCGCGGAGGCGAACGAGAACGCGATCAAGATGGCGCGCCTCTACACCGGGCGGAACAAGATCCTCGCGCGCTACCGCAGCTACCACGGCGGCACGCAGCTGACGATGTCGCTCACCGGCGACCCGCGCCGCTGGGCCTCCGAGCCCGCCGCGCCCGGCGTCATCCACGTGATGGATCCGACGCCCTACGACTTCTCGTTCGGCAAGACCGACGAGGAGCGCTGCCAGAACCACCTCACGTACCTCGAGGAGACCATCAAGTACGAGGGCCCGCAGAACATCGCGGCGATGATCGTCGAGACCGTCACCGGCACCAACGGCGTGCTGGTGCCGCCCCGAGGCTGGTTCAAGGGCCTGCGCGCGCTGCTCGACAAGTACGGCATCCTCCTCATCTGCGACGAGGTGATGGCCGGCGTCGGCCGCACCGGCAAGATGATGGCCTACGAGCACTTCGACGTGACGCCCGACCTCGTCACCATGGCCAAGGGCCTCACCAGCTCGTACTTCCCGCTCGGCGCGGTGGGCATGAAGAAGGCCATCCACGAGCACTTCCAGAAGAACGTGTACTGGGGCGGCCTCACCTACAACTCGCACCCCGTGGGGCTCGCCACCGCCGAGGCCGTGCTGCGGGTGACGCTCGACGAGAAGCTGGTCGAGAACGCCGCGAAGCTCGGCGCGGTGATGCGCAGCGAGATGGACCGCCTGCAGAAGAAGCACGTCTCGGTGCTCGAGGGCCGCAACATCGGCCTCTTCGGCATGATCGACCTGCGCAAGAACTCGAAGAACGAGCCGCTGGCGCCCTACAACGGCGCGCACCCGGCGATGGGGAAGCTGGCCACCTTCTTCCGCGAGAACGGCCTGTTCACCTTCACCCGGTGGAACAACTTCACCTGCAACCCGCCGCTGTGCATCACCGAGGCGCAGCTCAAGGAAGGCTTCGAGATCATCGACCGCGGCCTCGAGCTCACCGACGCGGCCTTCGAGGGCTGAGCCGTGGCGGTGGTGAAGAAGCCCGCGCGCGAGCTGGCCTTCTGGAAGGCCTGCCGCACCGCCAGCCGGGCCCGCCTCGAGAAGCTGCTCGAGGACGGGGCCGACCCGATCCACGGGCTGCCGACCTTCAGCCCGCCGCTGATCGCCGCCGCCGGCAGCGGGCGAGCCGACGTGGTGGAGCTGCTCCTCGAGCGCGGCGCGCCGCTGGCGGAGTACGGCGCCGGCGCGCTGGTGGCCGCCGCCGGGAGGACCGACGCCGACGGGAAGGCGATCGTCGCGCGGCTCCTCGCCGACGGCGCCCTCGTGCTCCGCAGCGGCAAGCGCTCCCGCGGCCACGCGACGGGCGCCACGCCGCTCGCCATCGCCGTGCAGGGGGTGCAGGGCGCCCTCGCAGGCACCCGCAACGTCCGCGAGGCGCGCGCGGCGCTCACCACCCTCTACCGCGTCGTCGAGCGTCTGCTCGAGGCGGGCGCCGACCCGAGCGTTCCTTCGGTGGTGAACGGGCGCTCGCTGCGGCCGGGGGAGCAGCTCCAGGAGCTCCTCGACGCCTGGGCGGATCACCCCGCGGCGGCGGAGGCCAGGCGGCGCCTCTCGCCTCGCCTCTCTGTAGATGATGTTTGACGAACATAATGTTCCAGCAGCATCATCCGGCGCATGGAGCTCGCCTTCGTCAACCGCGCTGAGGAGCTGAAGGAGCTCGACGCCCACGCCAGGGCCGGCGGGCTGCTGGTCGTCTTCGGCCGCCGGCGCGTGGGCAAGACGCGGCTCCTCACGCACTGGCTGGGCCGCCGCAAGGGCCTGTACAGCCAGGCGATCGAGGCCTCGAAGGAGCAGCAGCTCGAGCAGGTGTTCGAGGACGTGCGTACCGGCCTCAGCACCTCGGTGGCCCCGCGGACGCTCGGCGAGCTGCTCGAGCTGCTCGACCTGGGGCCCGGCGACTTCGTGCTCTGCCTCGACGAGTTCCCGTACCTCGTGGCGAGCGACCCCACGCTGCCGAGCGTGCTGCAGCGGTGGCTCGATCACCGGAAGAAGAAGCGGTCGACGCTGGTGCTCTCGGGCTCGAGCACCCGCATGATGAACGACCTGTTCCTCAACCGCGCCGCCCCGCTCTTCGGCCGCGCGCGGAAGGTGCTGGAGATCGCCCCCATGGGCTACCGCGCGTTCTGCGGCGCCTGCGGCCAGAACCGCGCCTCACGCGACGCCTTCGTGCGCTTCTCGCTGGTGGGCGGCGTGCCGAAGTACTGGGAGCTCGTCGAGCGCGGCCAGTCACCCCTCGAGCTCGCCGAGGAGCTCTTCTTCGGCGCGGCCCCCGCGCTCGAGTTCGAGCCGTCGCGCCTGCTCAAGGACGAGGGTGTCGTCGGGGCGACGGCGCCGGCGGTGCTCGAGGCGGTCGGGCGCGGCGCCCACAAGCCCTCGGAGATCGCCGCGCGCCTCGCGACGCCGCAGACCAACCTCTCCCGCCAGCTCCAGGTGCTGCTCGACGCGCGGCTGCTCACCCGCGAGCTCCCGTGGGGCGAGAGCGTGCGCACCAGCAAGCGGACGCTCTACCGGCTGCTCGACCCGACGCTGCGCTTCTGGTTCCACGTCTACTCGCCGCACCGCTCCCGCTGGCGCGGCTACTCCCGGGCCGAGAAGGAGAAGCTCCTCACCGACCACGCCTCGACCATCTTCGAGGACCGCCTGCGCGCGCGCTGGCCCGACGCGGGGCGCTACTGGGAAGCCGACGTGGAGCTCGACATCGTGCGCGTCGAGGGCGAGGCGCTGGTGGTGAGCGAGGTGAAGTGGGAGCCCCTCACGAAGTCGGCGCGCGCCGGGCTCGTCGAGAAGCTCGAGGCCCGCTTCCGCCGCACCCAGCTCTCGGCGAAGCACCCGAAGGTCCGCTTCGAGGTGCTCGACGCCAGCGCCCTGGAGGCCCTGCCGTGAGCCCCGCGCTGACCTGGCAACGCGCCCGCCGCCGGCGCGAGCTGCAGGCGCCCCCGCCGCCGGCGACCGAGCGGTTCTGGGCCGACTTCTTCGACGGCACCGAGGCGCTCGCGGAGTTCGACGAGCCGCGCGCCCTCGAGCTGCTCGCCCGCGCCGACGAGGAGTGCCCGGCCGACGACCGCACCCGCGCCGCCCTCGACGAGACGCTGGGCGAGGCGAAGTTCCTCCTCAACGACTACGCCGGCGCCCTCGAGTTCTTCCGCCGCGCAAACTCGAGCTGGGGCTCGCTCGGCGAGCCGCTCTTCGAGGCCGAGACGCGCGCGTGGATGGGCGCCTGCCTCGTGCAGCAGGGCCGCTACCAGGACGGCTCCGAGCACCTCCACGCAGCGCTGGAGGCGTTCGAGCTCCTCGGCCAGCCGGCGCGCGGGGCGCGCGCGCTCAACTACGTCGCCATCGTGCACGAGGAGCTCGGTGACTTCACGCGCGCCTTCGAGATGTACGAGCGCGCGCACGCCGCCGCGGCCGAGGACGGCGACGCCGACATGCAGGGCCGCGTGCTCGCCAACCACGGCGAGGCGCACGTCACGCGCGGAGAGCCGGAGCGGGGCCTGCCGGTGCTCAGCCGCGCGGTCGACGTGCTGCGCTCGGTCGGGGCGCACTGGCACTACGGCTGGTGCCTCCTCGCCATCGGGCGCATCCACCACGGGCGCGGCGACGAGGCGCGCGCCGACGAGTTCCACCGCGCGGCCCTCGCCGCCGTCGAGCGCGGCCACAGCCCCCGCGCGAAGGTCGAGGTCTACGCCGGCGTCGGCGAGTTCCACTCGAGGTGCGGGCGCACCGACGAGGCGCTCCTCTGGCTGGGCCGCGCGCTGGAGCTCGCGCAGTCGCTCGGCATCAAGCGCGAGGTCTTCAAGACGCACAAGCTGCTGGCCGACGCCTTCAAGCGCGCGCGCGACTTCGAGCGGGCCCTCTTCCACCACGAGCAGTTCCACGAGATCCGCGCCGAGGTGTTCGATCAGCTCGCGCGCGAGCGCGTGGCGACGCTCAAGGCGGAGTTCGAGCTCCAGCGCGTGATGCAGGCGCGCGAGCTCGAGCGGCTGCGGCACCGCGAGCTGACCGCCGCCTACGAGAAGCTCGAGGAGCGCGCCAACACCCTCACCCACCTCTCGCGGCGCGACGGCCTCACCGGCCTCTTCAACCGCCGCCACTTCGACGAGACGCTGGAGTTCGAGCTCGAGCGCGCCCGCAGCTTCGAGCAGCCGCTCGCGCTCATCCTGCTCGACATCGATCACTTCAAGCGCATCAACGATCGCTTCACCCACGTCGCCGGCGACAGCGTGCTCCGCGAGGTGGCGAAGGTGCTCGTGCGCGAGCTGCGCCAGACCGACTTCGCGGCGCGCTACGGCGGCGAGGAGTTCGCGCTGGTGCTCCCCAACACCTCGCTCGACGGCGCGCGCATCGCCGCCGAGAAGGTGCGCGTGGCCATCGCCACCGCCGACTGGAACGCGCTCACCCCGGGCCACGCGGTCACCGCCAGCCTCGGGCTCGCCGAGTGGACCGCGCACGAGACGCCCACCCAGCTCGTCAGCCGCGCCGACCACGCGCTCTACGCCGCGAAGTCGTCGGGGCGGAACCGCGTGCGCTCGGCGTAGGGAATGGAGCGGCCCTGCTCCAGCTCTGGGCCCCAGAGATACTGGATATCCACCCGTTTTCAGTGAAGGCAGAGGCACCATTGTCAAAGCACATGACACGCCTCGGCCAAATCCGAGGGTCGGGCGGCTTCGACAACGGGGCATGTCCATCTCGCGCACCGGATCGTTCTCGAAGTTCCAGCCCTCCACCCCGAAGGCCGTCGCTCCGAAGACGGCGGCCGCACTGCCGAAGAGCTCGAGCGTCGGCAAGTCGCTCTCGGCCGCCCGGCCGGTCATCCGCGACGGCTTCGTCTCGGCGCCGCGCTCGACGAGCGTGACGAAGACCGCCGCGGCGAGCGCGGTGAAGCCGAGCGGCGAAGTGACGGAAGCGCAGGTGCTCGACGCGCTCCGCGAGGGCAAGACCGACGACGCGACGCGGAAGCTCATCGGCGACTACTTCAAGACGCAGTCGATGGCCGGCTCGCACGCCACGATGGAGAAGATCCGCAGCGAGGGGCTGCTCGGCACCTTCATCGACGCCACGGTGCGCGACGCGAGCGGCAACCCGCCGGGCGACGAGCTGAAGGCCGGCCTCACCCGCTGCATGGAGACGGGCCGCCTCGACGTCTACGCCGAGACGCTCGCCACCACGGCCATCAGCGTCGGCGACTACGAGGGCAAGCTCGAGTACCGCCCCGGCACGAACGAGATCGTGCTCGACAAGAACAGCATCGGCGACACGCAGAACCTGGCGAACATCCTCGCGCACGAGATGTTCCACGCGTTCGCGCAGGCGCACGGCGGCGGCGACGGCTCGTACGGCGCGCTCAACGAGGGCTTTGGCATCGCGGCGCGCGAGTACGCCTTCACCGACGGCAACTTCAACCTCGCCGAGATGGTCTACGGCACGAAGAACTTCTACCGCGACTACAAGAACAGCCCCGACTACGGGCTCGGCGACATGAAGAACGCGGACCCGAAGCTCCGCGAGTTCCTCGAGGCGATGGCTGGCCGCGACTCGAGCCAGCTGGCCTGGGACAACCCCGAGCAGCTGAAGAAGGACTACGACACCTACTTCAAGGACATCCCGCGCAACCAGTCGTGGGACACGTGGCTCCAGGCCGTCGACGCCGCGACGCAGAAGATGCTCGAGGACCGGAAGAACCCGCCGCAGGACGCGCAGCCCGCCCAGCCGGCGAAGCCGTCGAACCCGATCGTCGACTTCTTCAAGCGCCTCTTCGGGTGGTGAGCCTTCAGAAGAACTGGAAGACGCCGAAGCTGAAGCCGACGCCCGGCACGCCGCTCAAGGTGACCGCGACGTCGGCGCGCACGCCGGTGCGCACCAGGCGCGGCACCAGCAGCCGTACGCCGCCGCCCGCCGAGACGAGCGGCGTCACCCGCGCGCCGTCGTCAGCGACCGCCGCGTCGACGAAGCCCGCGAGCACGATGGCGAACCACATCGAGTCGAACACCGTGCCGCGGAGCTCCGCGTTCACCAGCGCGAACCGCTGCGTGCGCACCAGGCTGTCGGCGAAGCCGCGCACGAGGTCGAGGCCTCCGAGGTAGTAGCGGAGCTCCGTCGGCGCGTCGCTCGACAGCCCGCCCTGCGCGCGCACCGCGACGTTGAGCCGCTCGCCGACGAGCCGGAACCAGAGGAACTCGAAGAACAGCTGCGCGTACAGCCGCTCGGGGCCCGACGACGCCACGCCAAGCGTCTCTCGCAGCTCGAAGCTCCAGCCCTTCTGACGCAGGCGCACGGTGTCCACCCGGCCCATGCGCTGAAAGCTGGTGAGCTGCCCGGCCACGAGCTCCGGCGGCACGTTCGGCGCGCCCTCGAGCGGGTCGGTGTACTCGTCGCGGAAGACCTCGAGCTTGAGGCCGGCGCGGGTGACGTCGTTCAGCTCGCCGCTCACCTCCGCGGTGCCGCCGAGCCGGCGCCGCACGTACTCCGGGCGCGGGCGGAACAGGTAGTCGAGCTGCACGAGGCCCATGAGGCGCTTGCCGAACAGGCGCGGATCCCTCAGCCAGCCCTGCCCGCCGTTGTAGACGTCGAAGCGCTCGTAGCGCACGCCCCACTCGAGGAAGCGGCCGAACCAGTTCACGTCGTTCGCCCCCGCACGGAACCACCAGCGGCCTCCGCCGACGCCGAACGAGAAGAGCGGGTTGAGCGAGAAGCGCTCCTCGAGCGTGTACACCGCGACGCGCTTTCCCTCGGGCCGCGTCTCGAGCGTCGGCTCGATGCGGCTGAAGAGGTCGGTGTTCCACAGGCGCGTGGTGCCGAGCTCCCAGGCCTCCTCGCTCACCACCTCGCCCGCGCGCCACGGGAGCTCGCGGAGCACCACGAACTCCTTCGTCCACGAGATGCCCCGCACCTCGACGGCGTCGATGCGCTGCGGCCACGCGGCCTGCGCCAGCACCAGCGAGAGGACGAGCGCGGTCACGGCCGGGCCGCCGCGTCGACCACCGCGCGGAAGAGGATCTGCAGGCCCTTCTTCACCTGCTCCACGGGCACGCGCTCCTCCTTGCCGTGCATCGTGCGCAGGAGCTCCTCGCTGACCTCGAACGGCACCAGCCCGTACGCCTTCGTGCCCTTCGGCCGCGCGAGGTTCGAGTCGGTGAAGCCGGGCGAGATGGCCGGGCCGGCAACGACGTCGGAGCGCCCCGCCGTCACGTGGCGCACGAGCGCCTCGAAGAAGGGATCGTCCCAGTCCGACGCCGACGGCGGCTCCTGCTGCAGCACCTCGAGGGTGACGTCGTCGCCGAGGAGCGACCGCAGCTCCGTGAGCAGGGTCTCCGGCGCGGTGCCCGGCAACACGCGGCAGTCGACGATGGCCGCCACCTCGGAGGGGATGACGTTCGGCGCGCTGCCCTTCCCCTCGAAGCCGGTGACCTGGCAGGTGTTCGTCAGCGCCGCGCGCGTGGGCGGCACGGCCATCAGCTTGCCGGTGACGAGGAGGTCGACGAGCGCCCGGCTCCGCAGCACCGCGCCGGTGAGGCCGCCCTTCTGGGCGCCGACGCGGGCGAGCAGCTCGTAGAGCGCGGGGTGGATGCGCGGCGTCGGCGTGCGCGCGTTCAGCTTCTCGATGGCCGCGACGAGCTTGCCCGGCGCGCGGCCCGGCACCGGCGTGCTCCCGTGGCCCGCCTCGCCCTTCGCGACCATGCGCAGCCAGAGCGTGCCCTTCTCGGCGACGGTGATGGGGAACACCGTCTGGCCCTCGAAGAGCAGCCCCGGCAGCCCGACGCCGCCTTCGTTGATCAGCACGCCGCAGTCGAGCTCGTGCCACAGCGTGTCCACCAGGAGGTGCATGCCCTGGTTGTCGACCTCCTCGTCGGCGACCGCGAGCAGCAGCACGTCGCGCCGCAGCGGCACCTTCGCGCGGTGGAGCTGGATGAAGGTCATCAGCTCGATCGCGCCCATGCCCTTCATGTCGAGCGCGCCGCGGCCCCACACGAAGCCGTCCTTGATGGCCCCGGACAGCGGCTGCGCGTCCGGCGGCCACTCCGCGTCCTCCGCGCTCACCACGTCGAGGTGCGAGAGCAGGCAGAGTGGCTTGTCTGTCGCCGTTCCCTCAGCGCGGAGCCGCGCGACCAGCGAGCCGCGGCCGGGCGCGAACTCGTGGATCGCCGCCTCCAGCCCTTCCTTCGCGAGCAGGTCGGCGAAGAAGCGCGCGCCACGCGTCTCGTTGCCCGGCGGGTTGATGGTGTCGACGCGGAGGTAGTCGGACAGCACCTGCACCGCCTCGTCGCCCGCACGGTTCCAGTCGATGGCGTCGCCGTAGCGGGCGAGCGAGGGGAGCGACGGTGAGGGCGGAGTGACCGTCGCGCAGCCGGCGAGCGCGAAGAGCAGAACGAGGCGCGGGCGAAGCATCGCGCGCGAGTCGCAGAGTCGACCTCCCCGGTCAACCGGTCTGACGCGCCCGTCGCAGCCGCATGGGTTCCCACGATCTCGCGGCTCGCCAGTCTGGAGAGAGAGGGCCGGCTTCACCCGGACAAACACCATGACTTCCCGTCCAGATCTCTTCTCGGCAGTGCACAAGGGCCTCCGCGCCCTGATGTTCGACACGCTCCACCTGCTCTCGCGGTGCGACCCCTCAGACGACTTCGACGTCGAGCGGACCGCGCACCAGCTGCGCGCGCTCGTGCGGCTCTGCGAGCGCCACCTCCACGACGAGAACACCTTCATCCACCCGTCACTCGATGCGCGCCGCCCGGGCCTGGTGTGGGAGGCCGCGGAGGCGCACGACGCGCAGGCGCAGTACGCCACCGACTTCCTGCGGCTCGCCACGCGACTCGAATCGCCGGGCGTCGCGCAGCGCGCGAGCCTCCTGCGCTCGCTGATCGGCAAGCTGAGCGAGTTCATCGCGCACCAGCTCGTGCACATGCACCTCGAGGAGACCCGCCACACTCCGGCGCTCCACGAGACGCACACCGACGACGAGTTGCACGCGATGCACCGCGCCATCGTGAGCTCCATTCCCGCTGACGAGCTCGCGCTCTTCCTGCGATGGATGGTGCCCGCGCTCTCGCACGGCGAGCGTGTCGAGCTGCTCACCGGGCTGCGGGCCGCGCCGTCACCCGAGCCGTTCCACGGCGCGCTCGCGCTCGCCCGCGCGCACCTCGCGCCGCGTGACTTCGCGAAGCTCTGCGAGGCGCTCGGGGTCCGGGTGCCCTCGGTCCAGAACGCGCGCGCGGCCTGACGCGTGGCAGGCCCGCTCTTGCTGCGCCTCGACGGCCGCCCCTGCGCTATGCGGTCGCCATGCTGCGACGGTACGACGACGCCTGGAGCTGGCGCGGGGAACTCCCGGCCTCACCGCGCCTCTCGCTCACCTGGCACGGCACCGCCGGCTTCACGCTCGAGGCGGCCGGGCGCACGCTCGTCATCGACCCGTTCCTCACCCGACCGGGGCTCGTCGAGACGGGCCTCTCTCCGCTCGTGTCGAACCAGCGGCTC
>JBMORD010000363.1:0-5251 GCA_049322495.1 Myxococcota bacterium
TCTCCGACGCAGCGCGAGCCTCCGACGCAGCACGAGCCGACGCAGCGGGAGTCGACGCAGCAGGAGCCTCCGACGCAGCAGGAGCCTCCGACGCAGCAGCAGCCGGAGCCGCCGCAGCCTCGACACCCGGAGCTTGCTCGCGCATCGCAACAACGGGCGCCGGGGCAGACTCCGCGGCTGGCGGCACAGCGTCAGCGCTCGTCCGCGCCCCTTCCGTGGAGAAGCCTCGCGCCGCCACCTCGGGCTGCGCCACGGCCCCACGCTCGGAACGAGCAGGCGCCAACCCGCTGCTCACCGGCGAGACGATCGTCGCCGCCTTCGCGCGCACCGGCTCTGGCGACGGCACGACGTACGTGTACGACGCGGTGACCGGCGCGGCGGGCGTCTGCGTTCCGCTGCCGACCCACGAGAACGAGCCCCACCCGGTCGCGGCGCTGGGCTTTGTGTCGGCCGGCTTCGGCGCGGCGACCTTCTTCGGTCGGTCGCGTGGCGGGAGCCCGATCTTCACGTCGTACGCGTCGCGACGGTCCTCATCGCAGAGAACGTCGAGGGCCTCCTTGAGCCGCGTGCGCAGGGCCGCAGCGCGCGCCGGGTCAATCAGGCCGTAGAGGACGATCTGGTCCTCGGAATAGAGCTGGGTGAGACGCTCGTACGCGCTCCGGATCTCCACGGCGGTGGCGCCGACGGAGACCTCGAGGACCTCGTAATGCGTCTGAGACTGGAACGACTTCACCGTTCCAATGCAATCAGGTTTTCCGCGACGCGCAACACGGCCGTTGCAGCCCCGCTCTGGGGGAACGCGTCGAGGAGTGATTTGCGCGCACGAACCGCCTGCCACACGGCGTCGTCATGCGTGACCGCCCCGAGGAAGCCGAGCTCGAGACCGAAGAACTTCTTCCACGCCGCCGCGACGGTCGGTCCGACGTCGAAGTCTCCGCGGGTGCGGGCCTGGTTGATGACCAGCCACGGGTGGAAGCCCGCCAGCGCCTGCTCGAGCCGCGCGGCCTTCTCGACGTTCTTCGCCCGCAGCTCCGTCACCACGTCCCACGGGGTCTTCGCCAGGGTGCCGTCGCGCGGCGCCAGCGCGTGCCCGACGAGCTGCGCGAAGTCGTCGTCGGGGGCGACCGTCTGCAACCGCCGGAAGAAGGCCGCCTTGATGAACCGGTACGCGTTCTCGATCGACGTCGGCTCGGGGAGCATCACCACGATCCCCGTGTCCGCCACGAGGAAGAAGTCGAGCACGTTGAAGGTCGTGCCGGCGCCGAGATCGAGCAGCACGAAGTCGACGTCGATCATCGGCAGGTTGCGCAGCAGCTTCGCCTTCTGCGCGTGCTTCGGGTTCGCCGCGTCGAGGCCGTCGTTCGCGCCCGAGACCAGCGTCAGCCGCTCGTGCGGCGTGGGCACGAACACCTTGTCGAGCGAGGTGACCTTGCGATCGATGAAATCCGACAGGGTGACCTGCGGCTGCCCCACGCCCAGGCAGGTGTGGAGGTTCGCCCCGCCGAGATCGAGATCGACCAGCACCACCTTCGCCCCGCGCTTCGCCAGCGCGATGCCGAGGTTCGCCGACAGCAGCGACTTGCCGATGCCGCCCTTCCCTCCCCCCACCGCGATGATGCGGCGCGCGCGGGCCTTCCGCCCCGCGGGTCGCGCGGCGCGCGGGAGTTCGATCACCTCGGCTTCAGACGTGGGCATGGATCACTCTTCCTCGAGCTCCACGTTCCAATACGACGCATCGGTCAGATTGAGAAACGGTAACCACGCGCGGTGCGCGCCCTTGACCGGCGCCCCCCTGAGCAGCGGCGTCCACTTCGGGCGCACCGGCTCGCGCAGCAGCCGCAGCCCCGCCTGCGCCGGCGTGCGCCCGCCCTTGCGCAGGTTGCACTCGATGCACGAGCAGACCACGTTCTCCCAGCACGTCCGCCCGCCCTGGCTGCGGGGGATGACGTGGTCCAGGTTGAGATCGGCGCGGCGCCGCTTGCGCCCGCAGTACTGGCAGGTGTCCTCGTCGCGTGCGTAGATGTTGAGCCGCGAGAACCGCACGCGCAGCCGCGGCAGCTTCTCGAAGGCCGTCAGCACCAGCACCCGCGGAATGCGGATGCGGCGGTTGACCGTGGCGATCGACTCCTCTTCTTCGACGGCCGCCGACAACGCCGCCCAGTCGGCGAAGTCATAGAGCCGGTACTGCTCGTCGATGGCCCGCGCCACGCCCTGGTAGACAGCGAAAAGGCGCGCTTCACGTTCGTGACGTGAACCGGCTGGTAGTGGCGGTTCAACACGAGCACGGCGGCATTCACCATCTGGCTGCCTCCTCAACTCGACCACGCGGTCGTGACGGCCCTCGCCACCAGCTCCAGGTCTGCGTCGCGCAGACACCGGACGTCCAACCACAGCTCGTCATCGACGATCCGCCCGACCACGGGCGGAGTTCCGGCCCTCATTCGATCGTGTAACGAAGCCGCGTCGACCCTGCCCGCCGGGAGGGCGATCGCCCACGAGGGGAGCGCCGCCAGCGGCAGGCACCCGCCGCCGACGCGGCTCTCGGTCTTCACCACGCGGTGCTTCACCGGCCCCAGCAACGCCGCCAGCCGGTGCGCGCGCGCCTCGAGCACCGCCGGAGTCGAGAGGATCGACGCCCGCGTGGGGATCTCTGCGTCGGCCAGCCCGTCGCGGTACAGCTCGAGCGTCGCCTCGAGCGCCGCGACGGTCAGCTTGTCGATGCGCAGCGCCCGGTTGAGCGGGTGGCGCTTGAGCCGCTCGAGGATCGCCTTGCGCCCCACCAGCACGCCCGCCTGCGGCCCGCCGAGCAGCTTGTCGCCGCTGAACGAGACCAGCTCGACGCCCGCCGCCACGAGCGAGGCGACGGTGGGCTCGCTCTGGAGCCCCTCCGCGTGCAGCGGGGTCAGCAGCCCGCTCCCGAGATCCTCGTAGACCGGCAGGCCGCGCTCGCGGCCGAGCGCCACCAGCTCGCGGCTGGAGACCTCCTCCGAGAACCCGACCACCGCGAAGTTCGAGCGGTGCACCTTCACCAGCACGCCGGTGCGCTCGGAGATCGCCTGCGCGTAGTCGGCGAGCCGCGTGCGGTTGGTCGTGCCGACCTCCACCATCGTCGCGCCCGACTGACGCATCACGTCGGGAATGCGGAAGCCCCCGCCGATCTCCACCTGCTCGCCGCGCGAGACGATCGCCTCGCGGCCCTGCCCCAGGGCGCTGAAGGCGAGCAGCACCGCCGACGCGCAGTTGTTCACCACCATCGCGTCTTCCGCGCCGGTCAGCTGGCACAGCAGCTCGACCACCGGCGCGTAGCGGCTGCCGCGCTCGCCCTCGTCGAGATCGATCTCCAGGTTGCAGTAGCCCGCGCCGACCGCCGCGATGCGCTCCAGCGCGCGGGCCGCGAGCGGCGCCCGCCCGAGGTTGGTGTGGAGCACCACGCCCGTCGCGTTGAGCACCGGCTTGAGCCGCGGCTGCGAGAGCCGCTCGAGGGCCTGCGCCACGCGCCCCTCGTCGAAGCCCACGTCTTCACCGGCGAGCAGCCGCGCGCGCACCTCGCCCACCGTCTCGCGCAGCGCCTCGACGGCCAGCGCGTGCGAGTGGCGGGAAAAAAGAGACGACAGGGACGGGCGAGCCAGCAGCTCGTCGATCGAGGGGAGCGCGCGCAGACGCTCCTTGCGAGTCGCATCGTCCATGCCTGAACAGGATTGTAGCTGATGCGCAGGCCGGGCCGAAAATTCCAGGCCGCGGGTGAGCGGAAGGCACATCTCACCCGCGGCCGGTCCGGATCACCGGAAGGCCTTGCGCCCCATGTGTCGACCACCAACGCCGTCCCCCGGTTCGAGTCGGGGCGCCGAGGTCCTGTGCTGCGTGGACCAGCGCCGAGCGCACCGTCTGAGACGGGGCCACTCTTCTCCAGCTCTCTCCTTCAGACGACCTCGACGGCCGTCACTGCACCAACACGCGGCGCCCCTCGATGTTCCGACCGAAGCCCGGCTCGTCACCGGGCGTTTGGTCAGCTCTCGTCGAGGCTCCCGTGCCAGTACGTCATGTCGCGCAGCCAGTTCGCCCAGGAGGCCGGCATGCCCTTCTGGAAGGCGAAGGTGAGGCGCACCGACTCCGGAAGCTTCGTCGGCTTCACCGGCGCGGTCTTGAGCTTCATCTTCGCCTGGTCGGGCGTGCGGCCGCCCTTCTTCTGGTTGCACGGCACGCAGGCGATCACGATGTTCTCCCAGTGCGTGGTGCCGCCCTGCGAGCGCGGCAGCACGTGGTCGTACGTCGCCTCGGGCCTGGTCACCTTCTTGCCGCAGTACTGGCACTGCCCGTTGTCGCGGGCGTACACGTTCTCACGGCTGAAGCGGATGACCGGCTTGCGGCGCTTGAGCATGCGCAGGAAGCGGACGACCGACGGCATCTTCACCTCGAAGGTGACCGAGCGGATCGTCTTGTCCTCGTACTCCTCGACGACCTCGACCTTGCCGAGGAACAGGAGGGTGATGGCGCGCTGCCAGGTGATGCGCGCGACAGGCTGCCAGGTTGCGTTCAGAACGAGCGTCTCCATCGGTCCCTCCTTTCGGGTTCGGGGACGAAGACGGTCGACGCAGAAATCCCTGAATCACTTCATCCGTTTTTCGGAAGCGCTGGCGGCTTCCCCGCCGGAAGGGGAGCCACGGTGCGGGCGAACTCCCCGGGCGCGTAGAGGAGCTTGTAGGTGTTGTAGCTCCGCAGCACGCGCTTCACGTACCCGCGCGTCTCCTGCAGCGGCACCTGCTCGACCCAGGCGGCGAGATCGTCGTCGCCGTTCTCGCGGCGCCAGCGCGCCACCGCCGACTCGCCGGCGTTGTAGCTCGCGAGCGCGAACGGCTTGACGCCCTTCATGCGGATCACCAGGTCGGACAGGTAGCGGGCCCCGAGCTGAATGTTGAGCTCCGGCTCGAGGAGCTGCGCCTGCTTCGGCTGCTTGAGCTTGAGCTGCATCGCCACGCCCGCGGCGGTGGCCGGCATGAGCTGACACAGCCCGAGCGCGCCGGCCCACGAGAGGGCCTTCGGGTCGAGCGCGCTCTCCTCGCGCATGAGCGCCTGCAGCAGATCCGGATCGAGCTCGTCGGCGGCCTTCGAGTGCGTGACGACGAGATCGCGGAAGACGTTCGGGTAGGCGATCTCCCAGATCGCGCGACGCTCGCTGGTGATGCGCCCCGAGAGATCGCGCCGGAGCCAGAGGCGCGCCAGGCCGTGCGCCGAGCGCTCCTCTCCCGCAAGC
>JBMORD010000364.1:0-5203 GCA_049322495.1 Myxococcota bacterium
GACAGCGAGACCGCGAGCCAGAACGCGCCGAGCGCGCGGCTCGAATGCACCAGCGGCGCGAGGCGGCCCCGGAGCGCGGTGACGAGCACGAACACCCCGCTCACGGCGATGACGGCCGGCCCCCACACCAGATCGAGCGCGTGCGGGTGCGCCAGCGAGAACCCCTCGGCCGTCGCCACCGCCAGCAGCGCCCCGACCACGTGCAGGGCCGCGGCGGCCACGCCGAGCCGACGTCTCCAGCGGCCCGGTGAGGTCACGGCCACGCGGCCAGACACGCCGCCAGCGCCTGCGCACGACTCACGAGGGTCTGGAGCTCGATGTACTCGTCGGGGGTGTGGAAGTGCCGGCCGCGCGGCCCGAGCGCGTCGATGGTGGGGATCCCCATCGAGGCCGCCGTGTTGCCGTCGCTCCCGCCTCCCTGCCGCGGCGCCTCGTCCCCCCCCAGCCCGTGGGCGTGCGCGCAGCTCGCGTACCGCTGCACGAGCTCGGCGGTGCCCGCCTGCTTCTCCATCGGCACGCGCCCCGGACCCTGCTCGAGCGTGAGCGCCGTGCCGTCGACGCCGACGCTCTTCGTCGCGCCCTCGAGCCGCGCCCACAGCTCGTCGGCGAGCGCTCGCGTCGGCGCGCGGAGATCGAGCTCGGCCTGCGCCTCGGCCGGTACCGTGTTCTTCGACGTGCCGCCGCGCACCACGCCGACGTTCACCGTCACCCCGGTCTCGCGGCTGCTGAGCGCCTGCGCCCGATCGACGAAGCGCGCCAGCGCCCAGATGGCGTTGGCGCCGTCCCAGTACGCGTTGCCGGCGTGGGCAGCCTTGCCCCTCGCGCGCACCGTCGCCGAGCCGGTGCCGCTGCGCTGCGTGACGATCGCGTCGTTCGCGCGGCCCGACTCGAAGACGAGCGCCGCCTGGCAGCCCTCGATGGTCCGGCGGATGAGCGGCGCGCCCTCCGGTGAGCCGACCTCCTCGTCGGAGACGATCACCACGCGCAGCGGAGGAATCGCGTCGAGCCCCGTCGAGCGCGCGATGGCCTTGAGCGCCCAGCTCATCACCACCAGCCCGCCCTTCATGTCGAGCACGCCCGGCCCGCGCCGCAGCGCACCGTCGACGCGCCACCCTTCGAACGTGCCCGGCGGGAACACCGTGTCGAGGTGGCCGAGAAGCGCGATCGGCGCCGCTCCGGGCTTCCCCGCCGAGCGGAAGACGAGGTGATCGGCGAAGCGCTCGCTGGGCACGCGCTCGGCCTGCAGGCCGGGCATCGAGAACACCTCCTCGAGCAACGTGCCCACGCGCTGGCCCCCCTCGCGGTTGCCGGTGAAGGAGTTCTGCTCGACGAGCGCCGCGAGCGCGGCCTCCATCGCGGGGAGCTGCTGCTCGAGCCACGCAGAGGGATCACTCAGCTGCATGGCGAGGGACAATACCGATTCGATGGGATAAGGGCTGCTGCATGCTGCTGCTTCGTGACGTGGCCAGGGGGGACCTCGGCGGGCTCAAGCGGCTCGCTGCCACGCTCAACAGCGTGAACCTCCCTGACAACGAGAAGGTCCTCTCCGCCCTCATCGAGAAGTCGGTCCTGAGCTTCTCCGGAAAGATCGAGAACCCCTTCGAGCGCGAGTACCTCTTCGTGCTCGAAGATCTGCGCAACGAGACGATCGTCGGCACCTCGATGATCATCGCGCAGCACGGCACCAAAGACGCGCCGCACATCTACTTCCAGGTCACCGAGGCGGAGCACTACTCGGCGAGCATCGACAAGCACTTCCGGCACAAGGTGCTGTCGATTGGCTACAACTACGACGGCCCGACCGAGATTGGCGGCCTGGTGGTCGACCCGCCGCACCGCTCCGGCCCCGAGAAGCCCGGCAAGCAGCTGAGCTACGTGCGCTTCCTCTTCATGGCGATGCACCGCGCGCTGTTCCGTGAGCGCGTGCTGGCGGAGCTGCTCCCGCCGCTGATGGAAGATGGGCGCTCGCTCCTCTGGGAGTCGATCGGCAAGAAGTTCACCGGGCTCAGCTACACCGAGGCCGACCAGCTCTCGCGCCGCAACAAGGAGTTCATCAAGGAGCTCTTCCCCCAGTCCGACATCTACGCGTCGCTCTTCACCGCGCGCGCGCAGAAGCTCATCGGCGAGGTGGGCCCCAACACCCGCGGCGTGCAGCGCATGCTCGAGCGCATCGGCTTCAAGTACGCGCATCACATCGATCCCTTCGACGGGGGGCCGCACTACGAGGCGAACCTCGGCGACGTGACGCTCGTGCGGCACTTCCGCACCGCCACCGTCGGCAAGGAGCCGTGGGAGCTCGAGGCGCAGGACGTCATCGTCGGCGTCAGCCGCCCCTCCGGCCCCAACCGGTTCCGCGCGGTGCGCACCCAGGTGCGCTTCGATGATCAGCTCGTCTACTTCCCGAAGGCCGCGCGCGAGCAGCTCAAGGTGAAGCCCGGCGACCGGGTGTCGATCATCCCCTTCGAGTGAAGGATCACACGCGCCCACCTTTCGCGCGTGCATCCTCGTCGCGACGCGGGGCCGGCTGATCAATGATGGGCGCTCCGATGCTGGCCCTGCTGCTCACCGCCGTGCTGTCGCAGAGCGCGCCCTCGCTGGGCCACGGGCGCGCGCACGTCGCGGCGCTGCGCTCAGGCAACCTCGAGAAGACGTGGGCGAAGAGCGGCGCGCTCCCCGGCCAGCAGTTCCGCTCGTTCGCGGCGCTCCAGAAGTTCGCGGCCGGGCTCCGCAGCTACGGCGAAGAAGCGAAGGTCGTCAGTGAGGGCCTCACCGAGCGCAACGGCGCCTTCGTCTACACCCGCGTGATGGCGGTCTCGAACTGGGCGCGCGGGCTGACCCTCGAGCTGACGATGGATGCGAAGGGGCTGCTCCTCGGCGCGCAGATGAGCTTCGCGAGCAAGGAGGCGCCGACCACCTACGGCGCCTATCGCCCGCTGGTGAAGCTGCGCCTGCCCCTCGAGGACACCTGGCACGTGCTCTGGGGCGGCCGCACCTGGGAAGACAACCGCCACGCGTCGGTCTCCGACATGCGCTTCGCGCTCGATCTCCTCCAGCGCAAGAACGGCAGCAGCGCCGCGCCGCCCGCGCGCACCAACGACGACTTCTACGCGTGGGATCAGCCCGTCCTCGCTCCCGCCGACGGCGTGGTGGTGGTGGCCGAAGACGGCGTGGCCGACAACGCGCCCAACCGCGCGGTCGGCGGCAACCTGTACGGGAACCTGATCGTCATCGATCACGGCACTGACGAGTTCACGCTCCTCGGGCACCTCAAGCAGGGCTCGGTCGCGGTGAAGCCTGGCGAGCGCGTGAAGGCCGGCCAGCGCATCGCGCGCGTCGGCAACAGCGGCATGTCGACGGAACCGCACCTCCACTTCCAGCTGATGGACACTGGCGACTGGCGCACCGCCCACGGCCTGCCGCTGGTCCTGTCCGACTTCGTGCGCAACGGCACCCTGGTGGAGCGCGCCGAGCCGCGGCGCGGCGACGTCATCACCGCCGTCGCCGCCGAAGCGCGCCGCTGAGCCGCTGCCTCCAGCGGCTCAATTGCTTGTCAGCCGCAGACGTGCCCGCTACTTCGGGGGCGCCGTTTCGGTCACCTCTCTCGAAAGGTCCGTCATGAAGCGCCACCTGCTCACCGTCTGCCTCGCCGCCACCACCGCGCTCGCGCAGGGCGCGAAGCCCTCGACGCCGCCCACGAAGACCGAGCCCGCGAAGGCCCCGCCGAAGCCGGCCGCCGCGCTCACCGTGAAGGACATGGCGACCCCCGAGTCGGTGCTCTACGACGCCGAGACCGACACGTACCTCGTCAGCAACATCAACGGCGCGCCGCTCGACAAGGACAACAACGGCTTCATCGCCCAGCTCAGCCCCGACGGGGCGATCGTCAACGCGAAGCTCGTCGAAGGCGGCAAGAACGGCGTCACGCTCAACGCGCCGAAGGGCACCGCGATCAAGGACGGCGTGCTCTACGTCGCCGACATCGACACCGTGCGCCTGTTCGATCGCAAGACGGGCGCGCCGAAGGGAGAGGTCGCGCTCAAGGGCTCGACCTTCGTCAACGACGTCGCCGCCGGCCCCGACGGCAAGCTCTACGTCACCGACTCGGGCCTCAACGCGAAGTTCGAGGGCACCGGCACCGACGCCATCTGGGTCATCACGCCCGGCAAGAAGCCCACCGCGAAGGCGCTCGTGAAGAGCAAGGAGCTCAAGGGCCCCAACGGCGTGCTCGCCACGAAGGACGCGGTGCACGTCGTCACCTTCGGCGCCAACGAGCTGCTGACCTTCGACCTCAAGGGCAAGAAGGTGGGCGAGCCGACGAAGCTCCCCAACGGCGGGCTCGATGGCCTGGTGGCGCTCGGCGACGAGCTGCTGATCTCGAGCTGGGGCGCGAAGACGGTCTACCGCGGCAAGCTCGGCGGCGAGTTCAAGCCGGCGATCGAAGACGTCGAGGCGCCGGCCGACATCGGCCTCGACACGAAGCGCAGCCGCGTGCTGGTGCCGCGCTTCCAGGCGCACCTGGTCGAAGCGTGGGAACTCAAGTAACGCTGCTCGACATCCTGCGCACCGACTCGACCTTCGAGAAGGTGCGCACGCGCGACGGCGAGGTCTGGGTCGGCAAGTGCATCCACTGCGGAGGCAAGCTGACCGTCGAGCTCGATGGCTCCGCCTCGCGCCGCGTGACGATCGAGCACATCGTGCCGCAGTCGGCCGGCGGCACGAACGATCTGCTCAACCTCGCCCTCGCGTGCGATCGCTGCAACCACCAGAAGGGCCGCACCCACGACGTCCGCGGGCTGCGCGATGCCCGCGCGGCCGAAGTGGTGGAGTCGCTCCTCGCGCGGAGACGGGCCCGCTGGCGTAACCCCGAGGAAGCCTGAGGCTTTGTCTGGTCGGGCCCTTGCTCAGCGGGGGCCGCCATGACCTCCCGCGCCGAGCTCCAGACCGAATTCGTGATGTCGCCCCAGCACGTCGAGGGGCCGGAGACGCTGGGCCCCACCGAGCTCCTCGAGCGCGCGAAGCTCCTCGACGCCTTCGGGCGGAGGCTGGTGCTGTTCGGGACGCAGCGAATCCGCCCGACGGAAGAGCTCGCCTGGCGGGTGCGCGATCTGTTGCGCCGCTACGCCGACGTTCGCGCCGGCACGACGATTCGTCCCAACAGCCCGCTCGCCGTGTACTTCCGCGCCCGCCTCACGCTGGTCCTCAC
>JBMORD010000365.1:0-38546 GCA_049322495.1 Myxococcota bacterium
CAGCTTGAGGGCGACCGCGCGGTCGAGCTGCGGGTCGTGCGCTTCGACCACCAGGCCCATCGCGCCGGCGCCCACCACCCGCTTGACGATGAAGCGCCCGATGCGCGGCGGGACCTGGCCCGTCGCGGCGTCGTCGCCTCGCACCTCCTCGAGCGCGAGGGTCTGACACAGGGCACACGCCGCGAGGTGTTCCTCGAGCGCTGCGCGGCGGGGCTCCGGCACGAGGCCGAGCGAGAAGTCGAGCAGCTCGCCCGGCGCGAGGTGTTCAGCCATGGCGCCTTCCTGCCATGGGTCCGGCGCGTTGGCTGCTCAGGGCTCGACACACCTCGGGCACGTCGGCGGCGGGGCGTCGACGTAGTTGGGGTCCGACCAGTCCCTGAGCACGGTGGCGGGGCACCACTGGTTGTCGGCCGGCTCGAGCGAGCGCGAGTAGGGCGCCACCACGCAGGTGCGGTACGGGTAGCCCTCGCCCAGCAGCGTGCTGAAGGACCGCTCCCAGTTGCTGATCTCCCTCGGCTGGTCGATGCCAGGGCTGAGCGGCCCCTTGAAGAGGCGCAGGAAGAGCCCGTCGCGCGGCTGCAGCATGCCGACGGGCGCCACCACGCGGCGGAAGAGCGGGAAGCCGGTCGCCGTGCCGAAGCCGGCGACGGGCGGGTTCTGCATGCCACCGTTGATGCGCGGGTAGGGAGGCGCGCGGGTCAACCACTGGTGGTTGCCGTCGATGCTGGCCGCCGCCTCGACGACGAGGTTGTCCACGGCGATCGACGTCGGCGCGACCCCGGCCTCGGTGGCGAGCTGCGCGATGCCGGCCGCGTCGAGCAGCGCGAGCTTCGAGTAGACGACCGCGTTGACCAGCGGCGCGAAGTACGCGGCGTTGAGCTTGCCGTCGGCCCGGGTGCCCATCTCGCGGTCCACGCGCTCCGCGGTGTCGGCGATCAGCAGCAGCCCATGTCGCTTGAGCGGCGAGGTCTCGGCGCGGTTGAAGACGAGGTTGAGCTCGCCGCCGCTGGCCACGCCCTGACGGAGGGTGTTGACGAAGTTCTGGTACTCCTGCGGCAGCACGCCGAGCAGGCCGCGCGCGACGTTGTCCCTCAGCGCGTCGATGGCGCTCGCCTTCACCTGCGCCAGCGCCGCGCTGACCTCCTGGGTGGTGGGCAGCCCGATGGAGATGGCCACGCTGTTGGTCGGGAGGCTGGCGAGCCGATCGAGCGTGGCCATCAGCCGCTGCAGCGCCTGCCGGTTGCCGCAGTTGCTCACCACGTACGGCGCGCCCTGGAGCGCCGCGCCATGGCAGTCGAGCCACTGCTGGACCGGGGCGAGGGGCGACGGCCCGTTCTTGTCCATCGTGTTGAGCATCATCTGCGTCGCGGCGCGGGTGTACGCGGCGAACGCGACGTCGGTGTCGTTGCGCCAGTTGAAGAGCAGCTGCTGCACCGGCGAGCCGCTGGTGGTGATCTGCTGGAGGTCGACCAGCGCGTCAGCCACCTGGAGGGCGTCGGTGCGCGCCCGCGACAGGTCGTTGAAGAGGCCGGTGAGCTCGCCCACCATGCGCGACCGCTGGCTGACGAGGCGGCTCAGGGCGTCGTCGCGCAGCGCGTTGACGGTCGAGGCGAGGCGGCAGGTCGCCTGGAAGGCCGAGCGGCAGGCCGCGTCCTGCACCCAGATGACGCCCCCGCCGCACATGCGGAAGGGGTTGCTCAGCGACGGGCACGGGCGGAGCGGATCGAGCGGATCGGGAATGGGGATGCTGGGACACACCAGGTCGACCTGCTCGCAGGTCTTCTCGAGCAGCAGCTGCTCGTACGTCGCCTGCGCCGAGAGGAGGTCCTGCTCCACGGCGGCGATGCGCGCGGAGTCGTTCTGCACCGCCGTCGAGAAGCGCTTGTCGATGCGGGCCAGGCGCGCGTTGAGCGAGTTCACCTCGTCCTGAGTGAGGTTGATGCCGCGGTTGACCTTGTCGTTGAGCCGCTGCACCTCGTTGATGAGCGCCTGCGCCTCGGCGTCGCTCATCAGGTAGCCGGTGTATTCCTGCACGAAGTACTTCGCGACGGCGAGGTCGATCTTGTTCCACACCGAGCTCTGCGCGGCGCTCTCGATGCCGTCGCGGTAGCGCTTGAAGGCCACCAGGTGCGCGCCCGACGCCTGCCGCGCGTACTCGGCCTGCGGGCCGGGCGCGTAGATGAAGCGGTCCCGCAGGAAGGCGCTGATGGTGTCGCTGGCCTGGACGACCTGCCACGGCTTGAAGCTCGTGCCCGCGCGGTTCTTGAGGTCGGGCTGTCGCAGCGCGACGTACGACTCGAGCGCGGCGTGGCGTTCCTCGGCCAGCGTCTCGCCATCGATGAGGCTGAAGATGGTCCCCGCATACTGGTTGACCCAGCTGTGCGCCCAGGTGTCGCTCGCCGCGTGGCCGAGGTAGCCATACGAGAAGGCGCGCGTGGCAGGCGAGGCCGCGCCTTCGGCCATCACGTAGCGGAGCCAGTCGTTGGTCATCCACCCGCCAGACACTCCCGGGTGCGGGAACATCTGGCCGACCACCACGTCCGGCATCGCGTCGGGCCCGACCATGCCCAGCAGGTACTCGTTGCGGTTGGCGAGGATGGCGTCGCGCACCTGCGCGGGCACCGCGATGGTCACCGTCTTCTCGGGCTGCCCCGCGCCCGCCTTGAAGACGAACGTGAGGCGCCCGTCGTCTTCGAGGTCGTTGATGACTTGTTGGCCGACATAGAGGTGGGTCTCGATCTTGAACCCGAAGCTGCTCATCCCCCACAGCGTGGCCGCCACGGCGACCAGCCGATGAAACGATTTCGATGACTTGCGTGCGTGCATGAACCCTCCGCGCCCGAGACACGGGCAGGCACGCGCCGGTTGCACGAAATCGACAGCGGTCTCGTCAATTCCCGTTCTCGAGAATCGAAGTCCTGAATTTGCGAGTCCACACCGAGGTGGTCGCCGCTACTCAGCGCGCCATGCTCAGACACCTCACGTTGCTCGTCTCGTTCGTTCAGCTCGCCGCGTGCGCCAGCCTCACGAACCTGCTGCCCGCCGAAGTCTCGACCCCCGCCGCGGCGCCCGTCGCCGCAGCGCAGCCCCCGCGCGACGACCGGCCTCCCGCGCCGCGGGTGGTGGTGCCGTCGGAAGGCACCGTGGTGCGCGTCTCGCGAAAGTGGAAGCGCGAGGACCAGTTCCTCGAGTTCGAGCTGAAGGAGCCGGTGAGCGGGTGGACCTTCCAGACGCACCCGGTCGATCGCGAAGCCCGGTTCGCCGTCGAGCGCCTCGACGCGCCAGCGCAGACGAGCCCGAGCTTCGAGAACGTCGTGAAGCTCGAGCTGCCCGCCGGCCGGTACCGCGTCCTCGTGCGCTGGCACATCGCGCCGCAGGAGCCGGTGACTGCCTCTCTGCACCCGCCCCAGCCCAGCCCGCTGCTCCACGGCGAGATCCCCGCGGAGCTGCCGCTCGCCGAACGCCGGCTCCACCTGTGGTTCCCCTTCCTGAAGAGAAGCGTGAGCGCCGAGGAGCTCTTCCAGGCTGCGCCGAAGTCGCTCTTCGTGTTCGCCGACGAGGGAATGAGCGGCGAGCTGAACACCGGCGGGAGCTCGAGTGACTGGAACACCGACGCGCCGAAGAGCAACGAGGCGCGCCTGGTGGCGGGTGAGCCGCTGCTCCGGCTGTCCGACACGCAGGAGTACCTGGCGACCGACCTCAGCGTGGTGCTCGTCGGGAAGGGCGTGCTCGCCCAGCCGCGCGCCGGCCTCGCCTTCCCGCCGGAGCCCCGCCTGCAGTGGAACCAGCTGCCCACGCTCGTGCACGAGGTCGACGGCCCGCTCAAGGTCGAGGGCGAGCGCTTCCTCGAGGACTGGAGCAAGTGGAAGTCGTGCACCGATGGCGCGGCACGCTGGCTGCGCCTGTCGACGAGCAACGTGGTGCTCACCCCACAGTCGCGCGCGAAGATCGACCAGCAGCACCAGGCGATGCTCAAGAGCTGCGAGGGGCCGAAGCTGCGCGCCACCGAGAAGGCGCTCGCGCCGCGGCTGCTCGAGGCCTGGCGCACGCAGCGGCGCGCGCGCGCGGAGCAGCTCCAGCTCGCGGTGAAGCAGAAGCTGAGCGCCCCGTAGGGCGTGGCGTCACTCGAGGCTGAGCAGGGTCTGCCCGTCGCTCTCGAGGAACTTCAGCACCTGCTCGCGCACCGGCACGAAGTCCCACATCACGTTGTGGCCGTTGTAGGTCGGCACCTCGTTCGCCGGCAGGAACCTCGACGGCTCGACGAAGACGAAGGCCTGCCTGCCGGTGGACGAGAGCCGGAAGGCCGCGGCGAGGTCGAAGCTGCTGTCGTTGGGCACGATGAGGTCGCCGCGCCCCGCCTGCTGGAGCACCGCCACGCTCGCCGGGAGCGCGCCCGCGAGGTTGATCGGATCTCCGGTGTCGAACATCGGCTGCGCCACCGCGCGGAAGAGCGGGAACGACGCGAGGTACTCCGGCGAGTCGAACGCGAGGTCGGTCTGCCCGACGATGAGCAGGCCGATGAGGTCCTGCAGGTTCGGGCTCATCACCACGTTCGACAGGCCGGCGCCGGGCACGTTGAGCACCGCGCTCGAGATGCGGTTGGCCACCGGCACGAAGCCGCTGCCCATGATGGCGCCCAGCGAGTTGCCGAAGTAGCGCAGCTGCGGCGCGACGTCGGCGGTCCCGTCTCCGTCGAAGTCCATCGTCGGCGCGGCGGCCTCGACCTGCAGCAGGTCGAAGGTCATCTCGCGGAACCGGTCGCGCAGCGCCGAGAGGTCGTCGACGGTGAAGAACGAGGTGAAGTTGCCGCGGCTGCCGTGGTTCGGCGCGTCGATACCGATGCAGCCCAGGCCGCGCGCGGCGAGCGCCTCTGCCCACTCGAGGCAGTAGCCGTCGCCGTTGCCGACGCGCGGCGTGTTGCGGCCACCGACGCCGTGCTGCCCCATCACCAGCGGCCACCCACCCGCGGGCTTCGCGCCGCTCGGGAGCGTCACCACGAAGCGCAGCGGCACCGTCGGCGCGAGCGACGGGTCGGCCGCCCACTCGGCCTTGATGACGGCGTTCTCGCGGAGATCCTTCGCGGCCAGCTCGCCGACGATGACCTGCCCCACGTGCGTCACCGGGCGCGAGAAGCCGCGACGAGACAACCAGCCGTCGACCATCTGGCTCCAGTCGGAGTCGGTGGACTTCCACACGCCGACCGGCCGCGTGCCGTTGTTGTCGTCGGGCACCACCGCGTGCGCGGGGATGGTGACCGCCGGCGCGTGCGTCTTCGCCCAGGCGGCGAGGGCCTTCGGCGTCGCGCTCACCACCGTCGGCTTCTGGGGAAGCGCGAGCAGCACGTCGGCCGCGTCGACGCCGAGCGCCGAGGCGAGCGCCGCCACGTCGACGCCCGCCTGCTGCTCGAACTCGAAGCCGCGCCCGAAGGCCTGGCCGTCCTTCGTCTTTGCGCCGCGGAGCACCACCAGCATCCCCTCCGAGCCCTCGGGGAGCGGCACCGCGGGGCGCGTGGCGAGGAACTCCGGGTAGCCGTCGGGGAGCGCGAGGTTGCGCTTCGCCAGCACGTCGCGCGGGTGCTCGACGTGCACCGGGCGCTCGAGCACCTGCCACGCGCCGCCCGCGGGGCGGTGGAGCCGCGCGATGGTGCCGGAGATGGTGTCGGGGTCGAGGGCCACGCTCGGCCGCAGCAGCGTCGCGCCGAAGCTGCCGGTCGCCGTCACGTCGCGGGAGAACTGCGCGCCGATCTTCCGGAAGTACGCCACCGAGCGCGTGTTGAGCGCCTGCTCGGGGAGGAACGGCACGTACCACTTGAGCCGCAGCGCGCTCGCGCCGACGAGCCGCTCGTCGGGGAACGGGTTGTCGAGGCTCTGCGCGTCGGCCGACCAGAGGAAGTGCGGAGGCTCGACCGGCGGCGTCGTCGACGGGGGCGTGCACGCGGCGACGAGCACGAGGAGGAACGGAGTGAGGCGCTGGAGCACGCGCGCATCGTGTCAGCTCGTCTTCTCCCGACTCAATCTCTCGCGCGCGGCCAACGTCACGCCCATGTTTCGTGCGGCAGGACGCCTCGACGAGGCGGTCAGGTCGCGCCGAAGTCTGCGACCATCACGGCATGCCCCTCGCCCTTCGCCCCGCGCGCGACGCCGACTACGACTTCTACGTGCGCCTGATGCCCGAGCTCGCGGTCGGTGACCCGCCGGCGGCGCCCGAGAAGTGGAAGGCCACGCAGCTCGCCGACACCCTCATCGCCGAGCGGGGCGGCGTCGCGGTGGGCATCTGCTGGTGGCAGCAGCTCGCGGGAAACGGCTACGTGCGGCACCTCATCGTCGCCCCGGAAGCGCGGCGGCTCGGCGTCGGGCGCGCGCTGCTGGAAGACGTCGCGTGGCGGCTCCGCGCGGCGGGCTGCACGACGTGGCGGCTCAACGTGAAGCCCGACAACGCCCCGGCCATCGCGCTCTACCGCGCGCTCGGCATGTCCCGGGAGTACCGGTCGAACTCGCTGCGCGTCGACTGGCCGGTGCTCGAGCGGCTGCCGGCGACGACGCTGCAGGCGACGCTCGTCGAGCCCGCCGACGACGCGGCGCTCGAGGCAGCGTTCTCGCTGCCCGCGGGCCAGGTGGCGCATGACCGCCGCACCGGGCGCGTGCTGCTGCGCGTCGGGCCTCCGCTCGTCGGCTTCGCGGCCTTCAATCCGGACTTTCCAGGCTCGTTCCCCTTCCGCGCGCGCTCGTCCGAGGCAGCGCGGGCGCTCCTCGAGGCGATGCGCGCGCACAGCCGGCCGGGCGCGACCTACGCCGGAGTGGTGGTGGAGAACGACGACGCGCTCGCGGCGACGCTCCGGGCGGCGGGCGCGGTGCTCCGGCTCGAGTTCGACCACTACAGCGGCGCGCTCTGAGGCAGCATGCCCGGCGTCCTCTTCGCCGCCTGCGCCACCACGCCACGCACACCCACCGAGGAGCGGCTGGCGCAGCTCGACGCCGCCAGGAAGCTGCTCCGCTCGGATACCGGTGCCTGAAGCTCGAGCACGCCGCCCCACCCGAAGGCCTCACCGCATTCGAGCGACGGGAGCTGCGCGTGTCGGGGCTGGCGCTCCTCGAGCGACTCATCGCGGAGTACTCGTCGTACGCGCGGCTCGACGAGGTGCAGTTCAACCGGGCCGACGCGCTGTCGGACCTCGCCCGCTGGAGCGAGGCGGCGACCGCCTGGCGCGCCACCCCACCGCCCGCCGACGCCGCGAACGTCGCCTACCGCCTGCATCGGCTCGCCGAGGCGCTGGCGCCCGACGGCCGCTGCGCGGAGGCGCTGGAGCTGCTCTCAGGCCACACCGAGCCGTGGGCCGAAGCGCGCCGGCGGCAGTGTCAGCCGCGCGCTACGCCGCCGCCGTGAGCTGCTCGAGCCGCGTGACGTTCACCTTCACGCGCGGGTCGTCGGGGTGGAGCTGACCGGCGAGGCGGAACAGGTCGAGCGCCAGCGAGTACTGCTTCGAGAGCGACGCCTCCACGCCGGCGTCGAAGAGCTCGTCGAAGTCGGGCTCCGCGTCCTTCGGCTCGGGGGCGGCGCCGTGCTTCGCCTCGTCCTGGAGGCGCAGGCAGTCGAGGAGCAGCGACTCGCACGAGCCGTTCAGCGTGCGCTCCCGCGGCTCGTCCGACAGCATGCGGCACGTCACCTGCGCGCCGGGCGTCGCGACGAGGCGCCGGAAGGCCGACACACCCGCGCCGAGGTCGTCTTCCGCCGACCACGCCTCGCCCTCGACGATGACGATCTCCCCCGAGATGGGCCCGTCGACGTCGAGCACCACCGAGTGGTGCCCCATCGACGCGAGCTGGAGGTAGTCCGCCACGCCGAAGGGCGCCGCCGTGCGCGGCACCACCTGCGCCGCCAGCTCCCGCAGTCGCGCGAGGGTGATGGGCTTCTCGAGCAGCTCGAGGTGCGCCGGCACCTCGTCGCGCCACCGGCGCGCGTGCCCCGAGACGAACACCACCCGAGGCTCGAGCCCGCGCGACCGCAGCTCGGCGAGCAGCTCCACGCCCGGGCGATCAGGCAAGTCGGTCTCGGCGATGATCAGCGACGGCGCGCGGGTCGCCAGCGTCTGGAGCGCCTCCGTCACCGTCGCCGCGCCGACGACCTCGAGGGTGCCGTGGCGCGCGAGCCCCTGCATCATCGAGCTGCGGAGCAGCGCTTCGTCCTCCACCACCAGGACCCGAGGGAGACCGACGCGTGATGACAGACTGCTCATGACGGGGCCTGCGTAGCACCCCGGGCGGCTCGGTCCACTTGCGCGAGATCAACTCCCCGCCGCACCTCGACAATCGGCCTGGGCCTCGTTAAACACGTTCATTGAACATGCTCAACGAAACGACGCGGGCACGGCAGAAGGCGGCGACGGCCGCGGCGGTGCTCGAGGCCGCGAGGGACGAGTTCGAGCGGGCCGGCTTCGAGGGGGCGAACCTGCGGGCGATCGCCGCGCGCGCGGGGGTGACCGCGGGCACGGTGCTGCACCACTTCGGCGACAAGAAGGAGCTGCTCCACGCGGCGCTCTTCGACGAGCTCGACCGCACGCTCCGCGCGGCGCTGGAGCGGCCGGGGGCGGGCCCGCTGACGGCGCAGCTCTCGCGGCTGGGGCAGGCGGTCTTCAAGAGCTACCAGGCGCGCCCGACGCTCTCGCGGACGCTCCTGCGCGAGTCGCTCTTCGCCGACCCGCCGTGGGCGCAGCGCTTCGCCGCGCAGGCCGGCGAGGTGCACGCCGCGCTGGTGCTCCTGGTGAAGGCCGCGGCCGAGCGCGGCGAAGTGCCGCCGACGCTCGACGCGCCGCTGTTCGCGGTGGCGTGGCTGTCCTTCTTCTACTTCGCGCTCATCTCGTGGGTGCAGGGCGCGCACGAGCGCCCGCTCGCGCTCGTCGACCGGCTGGTCGCGCAGCACCTCGGCGCGAACCCCACCACCCCCCGGAGACGACGATGAGCAGCCTGTTCCGTGACGAGGCGTCGAAGGCGAAGGTGCGCGCGTGGCACGACCGGTTCCGCGCGAAGCTGCGGTGCGCGACGACCAGCCGCGAGGTGCCGACGCGCTTCGGGAAGACCCACCTGCTGCAGGCCGGAGACGCGAGCGCGCCGCCGCTGGTGCTGCTCCACGGGGCGATGGCCAGCTCGGCGCACCTGCTCGGTGAGCTCGAGGTGCTCGCGGAGCGCTTTCACGTGCACGCCGTCGACGTCATCGGGCAGTCGGTGATGAGCGAAGACGCGCGCCTCGGCGTGAAGGGCGACGAGGCGGGGCGGTGGCTGGTCGACGTGCTCGACGCGCTCGGGCTCGCGCGCGTGCGGCTGCTGGGCGTGAGCTGGGGCGGCTTCGTGGCGCAGCGCTTCGCCGCCGTGGCGCCGGAGCGGCTCGAGAAGCTGGCGCTGCTGGTCCCCGCGGGGATGGTGAGCGGCTCGGCGTGGGCGGGCTTCGTGAAGATGGGCCTGCCGATGGCGACGTACCTCTTCGGGCCGAACCCTCAGCGGCTGCAACGGCTCGGCGCGGCGCTGCTCACCACGCTCGACGACGACTGGCTGCCCTTCATCGGCGACGCCTTCCTCGCGTACGACGTGAAGCGCATGGAGGTGCCGCGGCTGTCGCGCTCCGGCGAGTTCGCCGCGCTCCGCGCGCCCGTGCTGGTCATCGGCGCCGACGAAGACGTGAGCTTCCCCGGCGCGAAGGTGGTGGCGCGCGCGAAGGAGCTGTTCCCCACGCTCGAGGCGGCGGAGCTGCTGGAGGGCGTCAAGCACTCCCCGCCCACCACGCCCGAGTTCCGCGCAGAGCTCGGCGCGCGGCTGCTGCGCTTCTTCACCTGAGGCCGGGGCCGGCAATGGCCAGCCGCGTGAGGTCGAGGAGCAGTTCTTCGGCCTCCTCCCGGGTCGAATCCAGGACGTCTCGACAGGCAAGGAGCCGCCTGAGAGTCAGGATCGCTGCTCGACGACCTCTTGCAGAGCTGGCTTCCAACCGAGCGATCTCCAGAAGCACGTCGGAGACTCCCAGTTCGACGGCCTTCCTGAACCATCTCATCGCGAGCGCTCGCGAGCGTCGGTCCCGGTAGAGGATTCCGATGTTGCCGGCGGCTACACCATCTCCGGCACGGGCAGCTCGCCTATACCAGTACAGGGCGTCCTTCACGGAACGCCTGACACCCCTTCCGACATCGAACAGGTAGCCGAGGCCTTGTTGTGCTTCCACATGCCCCCGGCGCGCAGATTCAAGCAAGGCAAGGTAGCCACGACGGTCTTTCCCGGCGTCGAGCAACCGCCAGCCTTCACGAAACAGCTCTTCGGCCTGGCGATGTTCCAACTTGACGACGGCGGCCTGTCCTTTGGGTGCTCTCGGCATGGAGGTTTCCGCGCGAAACTGCGGCGCGACGACGGGGAGGCTACTCGTCACCAACGTCACACGCGTAGACCGTCACCGACACACCCAAACCAAACACAGAGAGAGAACTCATCAACTGGGCGCTCAAGTGCAGACTCCCGCCACCATTGGGCGAGTACAGCCCCAGATCGACCTCCGCCACCCCGGCCGGCAAGCGACCCAAGCCGACCGCCAGGCGCGACAGCGCGTCAGTCAACCTCTCCGCGTACTCACTCCTTCCAACACCCTCGAAAAGCAGAATGTTGAATCCGCAATCAAGAGGACGACCCGGCACCTGACCAGGTGACCAGACGGATTCAGGCACTGGAAAGTCAGTCAACGCTTGCTTCAGATCCAGTCTTCCAAGCACACGGAGCACTCCGTCCACCGCATCCTCAACCCCCATTTCTTCCCTCCTCCCATGCCACCAGACTTGCCATCGGTGCCCGGCTGCTGCGCTTCTTCAGCTGAGGCGCGGAGCCCGCTGCCGTCGGGAGACCAACGACAGCGGGTCCGGTCAACGCGTCACTTCTTGCGGATGTTGCCGCCGCTGGTGTTGCCCGTGTCGTCGACGGCGCCCGAGCTGTTGTCGACGATGAGCGTCGCGCAGCGGACGAGCACCTCGCTCTGACTCACGCCGAAGCACGTGCCCTCGGAGTGGAACCAGGCCGTGCGCCCGTTGGCGGACAGCGCGAGGTTCTGCACGTCGCAGTTCTGCGCGAACGAGCCGGTGCGGACGATCGGCGTGCCCGCCGACAGCTCGAGGTCGTTCCAGTTGCCGTCGAGGTCGCGGTACGTGAGGAAGAACTCCGTGCCGCGGTGCGTGAGGGCGTAGTGCTGGAAGGCGTTGCTGTCTTCCTGGCTGTCCCACCGCCAGCGGCTGACGAGCGGGTCGCTGGTGGGAATGATGACCGAGCGATCGACCACGACGGCACCGGTCGCGACGTTCACGAGGCCGTAGCGGAAGCAATACGAGCCCGGGCAGGACCCGTGCAGCGCCAGCAGCGCGTGGCCGTCGGCCGCCGCGACGAGGGCGTAGTCGGTGCTCGCGGTGACCGGCATCATCTGCGGGTCGGTGACCGTGAAGGAGCGCGGGTCGGCCACGACGTTGAACGGGAGCGCGATGGGCGTGCCCGGCTGGAAGGTCGTCTCGTCGATGACCACGAGCTGGTCGAGCGTCGGCGACGTGGAGTCGGAGAGGTCGAACCGCGTGTCGAGCACGCCGCCGTCGGTCGTCCCGCTGGCCGGCCACGCGCTCGACCACAGCGAGTAGAGCCGGTTCGTGTCGCCAAGGAGCGTGTCGATGCGCGCGGCGACGAGCTGCACGCCGGCGCCCTGCTGCAGGTCGAGGGGGAAGCGCACCAGCCCGTTGTCACCGTTGTAGTAGACCGACTGCGCCGTCACGACGGGGCCCGAGCGATCGTCGCCGGCGAGCGGGTCCACCTCGGCGCCCACGCACGACGACGGCTGGACGCCGTAGAACGAGTAGTCGGGGACGCAGCCGGTGCCCGTGAACGAGAGCACGACGGTGCGCGTGGTGTTCGCGCCCATGTCGTCGGTCGCGCTCACCTCGATGACGGCGCCGCCGACGTGCATGCCGCCCGACACCACGATGGTCTTGTTCGGCTCGACCGTGACGTTCAGCATCGAGCCCGACGCGAGCACCTGCGCGGTGACCGTCGCCACCGTTCCGTCCGCGTCGGTGATGTCGACGGGCACGATGTACGCCTGGCTGCAGTTGGCGACTTCGAAATTGGTCGGCGAGATGAAGGGCGCGCGGTTGCAGGCGGTGAACGAGGTGCGCTCCTCGTCGGTGTCGAGCATCTGGTTGCCGTTGGTGTCGGCACCGAAGGCCACGCGCACCAGGCCGCCGGGGCACTCGGCGCTGGTGCTGCCGGCGATGGCGGTCTTCCGCAGCAGCGCGGTCGAGGACGCGCCCGACCCGCACAGGTACTCGGTAGCGGTCACCTCGCTCGCGTCGAGCGTGCCGTTGCCGTTGGTGTCGGGACCGCTCGTCACCTTGTGGCCACCCGCCGGGCAGTTGGTGCCCGACGGCTCGGTGACGATGGCGATGAGTGAGCCGGCGCTGCCGTTCTGGCCATTGCAGAGGTACGTGGTCGTCTTCGCCTCCGAGGCGGACACCGTGCCGTCGCCGTCGGCGTCGATGCCGGAACGAATCGCGACACCTCCCGCGCGGCAGTTCTCACCGGCGGGCTCGGCGACCGCCGAGGTGCTGGTGGTGGGGGTGACCTGCTCCTTGCATCCGGCCATGAGCAGCACGAGACCGGTCATGACGCTCAGCAACGTCCATCGAATTGACATCCAGGGTTCCTCTCGGGGGTTGGGGACAGCGCCCGAAGCGTAGCGAGCCGGGAGCAATTCGACGCGCAATTCGCACGCTCGGGTTGATTCACGAGCCTCAGCAGCGGGCGCCAGAACGTCCTATGGAGTGGACGTGCACGACGCCTCGCTCGCCAGCGCCGCGCGGTTCCGCATGCGCGTGGGGCGCGAGGTGGTGACGCCCCCGGAGTTCCGTCGTGAGCTCGACGCGGTGACGCCGCTCGATCGCGACGCGTGGCTCGACGCGGTGCTCGAGGTCGACGGGCTCATCGACGACGGGCCGGCGCTCCCGCGCGACGGCGTGCCGTACCTCGCCTGCCCGGTGGACGCGGTGGTGCGCGCGGTCGAGCTCGCGCGCATCGGACCGGGAGACGTGGTGGTCGACGTCGGCTCCGGGCTGGGCCGCGCGGCGGTGCTGCTGCACTGGCTCAGCGGGGCGCGCGTGGTGGGCCTCGAGATTCAGCCGCACCTCGTCGCCCAGAGCCGGGCGCTCGCCGCGCGCGCGCAGGTGGAGCGCTTCACCGTGCTCGAAGGCGACGCCGCGGTGCTCGCGCCCGAGCTGCACGACGCGTCGGTGTTCTTCCTCTTCTGTCCGTTCAGCGGCGAGCGGCTGACGCGCTTCCTGTCCGCGGTCGAGCCGCTCGCCCGGCGGCGCGAGCTGCGCGTGGCGACCGTGCAGCTGCCACTGCCGGCGTGCGCCTGGCTCGAGCCGCGGGCCGAGGCCGACGACGTCGTCGTCTTCGAGACGCGCCGATGAGCGGCCTCATCGTCGACACGGAGTCAGGCCGCGTCTCCGGCGAACGCCTCGACGGCGTCGCGCGCTTTCTGGGAGTCCCCTACGC
This sequence comes from Myxococcota bacterium, assembly GCA_049322495.1. Taxonomy (GTDB): domain Bacteria; phylum Myxococcota; class Myxococcia; order Myxococcales; family Myxococcaceae; genus Archangium_A. The sequence goes on from JBMORD010000365.1 coordinate 13,554, forward strand.
AGCCGCGCCGGTGGGTGAGCTCCGCTTCGCGCCTCCGCGCCGCGCCGCGCGCTGGGCGGGGACGAGGGCCGCGACCCGCTTCGGTGCCGTCGCGCCGCAACCTTCGCTGCACCCGTCGCAGAGCGTGCTCGCGCCGCTGGTCGGCCCGGCGTGGGTCTCCGGCGATGACGACTGCCTCACCCTCAACGTCTGGACGCCCGACCCCGGCACGAGCGGGCTGCCGGTGATGGTCTACGTGCACGGCGGAGGGTTCCTCCTCGGCTCGGGCGCAGCGCCCGCCTTCGACGGCACCGCGTTCGCGCGCGACGGCGTGGTGCTCGTCACCCTCAACTACCGCCTCGGCGCGGAGGGCTTCCTCGCGCTGGCTGGCGGGAGCACGAACCTCGGGCTGAGGGATCAGCTCGCGGCGCTCCGCTGGGTGCGCGAGAACATCGCCCGCTTCGGCGGCGACCCCGACCGCGTCACCCTCTTCGGCGAGTCGGCGGGCGGCACCTCGGTCGCGCTGCTGCTCCGCTCGCCGCTGGCCGCGGGGCTCTTTCAGCGAGCCATCGTGCAGAGCGGCCACGACGAGATGGCGCGCCCGCTCGCGCTCACGCAGAAGCTCACCACCGCGCTCGCGGCGAAGCTGGGGAGAGCGCCCACCGCCGAGGCGCTTCGTGCGGTGCCGGTGCCCGAGCTGCTGCGCGCCCAGGCGACGCTGCTGCGAGGCACGCCACGCCTCGACCTGCGTGACGAGCACGGCCTCGACCCCGGCCACGGTCGCGCGCTGTTCCTCCCCACCACCGGCGACGACGTGCTGCCGGAGCCGACCGGCGTCTCGAGCTCGCACGCGCGGAGCGTGGAGCTGCTGATCAGCACCACCCTCGAGGAAGCCCGGCTCGGCTTCGGCGCCGAGGCGTTCGCCGCCTTCGACGCGCGCGCCGCCGTCGCCGAGTTGGCCGCCACCTTCCCCCACGCCCAGGCGGAGCTCGAACGACACGGGCTGGGCGCTCCGGGCGTCACGCCCGCGCAGGCGCTCACCGCCGCCTTCACCGACGTCATGTTCCGCGCCCCGAGCCGGCGCACGGCGCGCCGTCATGCGGGCCGCGCGTGGGTCGCCGAGTTCGCGTGGCGCTCACCGCAGTTCGGCGCGGGCCATGGCCTCGACGTGCCCTTCGTGTTCGGCACCACCGCGGCGTGCCGCGGGCTCCTCGGCGACGCGGCGCCGGAAGCGCTCGCGCACGCGATGCACCGCGCGTGGCTCGACTTCGCCCGCTGCGGAGCCCCCGGCTGGCCCCGCTGGGACGCCGCGAGGCGCGTGATGGTGTTCGACTCGAAGCCGCACCCGGGCGTGGACACCGCGCCGGAGTAGCGGCCTCAGCGCCCCAGCGCGGCCCTCGCCTGCGCGCGGAAGGCCGACGGCGTCAGCTGCGTGTGCCGACGGAACGAGGTCGCGAGCCGCTGCGACGAGTCGAACCCCACCTCCTGCGCGATGGCCGCGAGCTTCCAGTCAGTCTCACGCAGGAGCCGCTGGGCGAGCTCCACCCGGACCACGCGGAGCTGCGCGAGGAAGGTCGTCTTCGCCTCGCGGAGTCGCCGCTGCAACGTGCGCGGAGAGACGCCCAGCGCGCGCGCCGCCATCGAGAGCTCCGCGCGCTGGCAGTTCTGGTGGAGCCACGCGCGCAGCGAGTCGAGCGCGCCCGGCGTTACCGGCGGCTGCGCGAAGGCGCGGGTGAGCGTCTTCAGCGCGGCGGTGTCTTCGGGCGCGAGCCAGCGCGCGGCGGAGGTGACGTCGTCGAACAGCCTCACGGCGTGGAGCGCCTCGAGCTGCACGTAGAAGCCCGACACCATCGCGCCCACCAGCCCGCGCGGGCGCACCACCGCCTGACGCACGAGCCGCCGCGCCATCACCTTGCGGCGCCGCTCGACCCACGCGCGCAGCACCTCGAAGCCGGGCTCGGCGACCGACTCGAGGGAGCGGAGGTCGACCAGCGACCAGTAGCGCGGCGCCCCTTCGGCGTAGAGCGTGTCGATGCAGCTCGTCAGCTGCCGACCGTCTTCGACCTGCGGCGCGCCCCACACCCGCCAGCCGGCCACCGCGCCGAGGTTCCAGAAGGCGACCGAGCGGCCGAGGAAGCACGCGCCGCGCGGCGAGCGCAGGAAGTCGTCGAGGTCACGGGCCTCACGCACCATTCACGAGACTGTAGCTGCCGGTCAGCGCACCGGCGTCTCGGAAGCGTCGTTCTTCGTGCGCTGCATCCAGAAGCGCACCACCTGGGGCTCGACGCCTTTGCGTTCGCCTCCGGCGAGGGTGGCGAGCGCGCGCGAGAGCAGCGGCCGCCTGCCCGCCGCCTCGCCGTGCAGATCGGCGTCGGTGTATTCGGCCACGCGCCCCTTCGCGAGGATGACGTTCGGCGTCAGCGCCTTGAACTCGTCGTTGAAGCCCACGCCGGTCTCGCGATCGAACCATGGCTCCTTCGAGTAGGTCATGAGCGCGACGGGCATGTCCGCGCCGGTGCGCTCGTTTCGCGAGGTCGTCATGCGGATGACGTTGGGCGTCACCTGGCCGCTGCCGGGCACCTTCGGGTCGTAGCCGAAGGTCGTCGCGCCGGTGAGCTGCTCAGCCCGCGTGTTCGCGCCCGCGGGGAAGTTCTTCTTCACGTGCGTCAACACGTCGAGCGCGCCGGTGAGCGGAGGCGCCAGGCGCGCCAGCTCCGAGGCGGCCTTCGGCGTGTCGAAGTCGTAGTTCCACCGCACGCGCCAGCTCTCGTCGGGGCCGGTCTTCAGCGTGTCGAGCGTCTTCTCGCTCGGCACCCACGTCGGGAGGTCGGCTTCCCACAGCTTGCTCGCCAGCCGAGGCCCGGCCTTCTCGAGGATGGCCACCACGCCCGGCTCGTCGCGCCGGCGAATGCAGTCGGACAGCTTCGCGATGGCCTGCGCGTCGTCCTGCTCGAAGCGCGAGGGGTGCACCAGCTCGGTGCCCTTGAGCGCGAGGAAGTTCATCACCCCGGCGGCGTCGCGGTGGAGCTGCCCCACGTCGGCGCGCACCTTCGCCACCCAGCCCTGCGCGGCCTTCTGCGGCTGCGGCGCGGCCGCCTTCGGTGCCGCCGCCTCGGGGGAGACTGCGCGCGACGACGACACTCCGGTCGTGTTCTTCACTCGCATGCGCGCACATCTAAGAGACCCGGCCTCACGCCGCGTTCGCCCCGACGACAAAGACGTATCTCCGCACGTCACGCTTGACTGGTAACCAACTGGTTACCTATTTTGGATCCATGACCAACACCAACCTGACGCAGACGTATGAGACGTTCCTCCGCGCGAGCCCGAAGCAGGTGTGGGAGGCGCTCACCGGCCCGGAGCACACCGCGCGCTACTTCTTCGGCACACGCATCTCGGTGGAGCCTCGCGTTGGCGGGCGCATCGCGTACACCACGCCCGACGGCACGTTGATGGTCGACGGCGAGGTGTTGAAGTTCACCGAGGGCGTGGAGCTCGAGTGCACCTGGCGCACGCACTACGACCCGTCGTGCGCCGGGGAGGTCTCGACGGTGAAGTGGAAGCTCGAGCCGCGCGGCGAGGCGACGAAGCTCACCACCGTGCACGAGCTCGAAGGCGCGGCCAACACCGCGCGCAACGTCGCCGATGACGGCTGGGCGGTGGTGCTGTCGAGCATGAAGACGCTCGTCGAAACCGGCACGCCGTTGATGGTAGGCGGGAAGGCCTGATGGGGGCTGCGCCGAAGGTCGACGTGTTCTTTGCGGTGTCTGATCCGACGCGGCGCGCGCTGCTCGATCGACTCCGTGCGGGAGAGCTCGCGGTGGGAGAGCTGGCGGCTGACTTCGACGTCACGCGGCCGGCGATCTCGAAGCACCTGCGTCTGCTGCGCGAGGCGAACCTGGTGCGCGAGCAACGCGTCGGCCGTCGGCGGCTGTACTCACTGACCACTGCACCGCTCGCCGAGGTGGCGCAGTGGGCAGAGGCGTACCGCATGTTCTGGCAGGTCAACCTGGTCGCGCTGAAGCGTCACGTCGAAGCGCGCGTGAAGGAGCAGAAGTGATGAGGGCCGTCGCTGACGTCACCCGCGGCGTGGTGCACGCGCAGATTGAGATCGCCGGGCCGCCCGCGGCGGTGTTCGACGCGCTGACCGACCCGCAGCAGCTCGCGTCGTGGTGGGGTGGCGAGCTGTACCGCACCTTCGACTGGAAGCTCGACGTGCGTCCCGGCGGCGCGTGGAGCGTCAACACCGAGAGCCCGACCGGCGCCCAGCGGGTGTACGGCGAGTTCCTCCGCGTCGAGCCGCCGCATCGGCTGGCGTACACGTGGCACGCGAGCTGGGACGGCTTCGCCCGCACGGAGATCCACTACGAGCTCGAGGCGATTCCGAGTGGCACGCGCGTGCGCGTGGTGCACGAGGGGTTCACCGGGCGTCCCGCGTCGTGCGAAGGGCACGCGCAGGGGTGGGACTTCGTGCTCGGCTGGCTCAGCCGCCACGTCGAGCGACGAGGCTGATCAACGCACGCGCGAGAGGCGACCGGCGACGTCGAAGCCGGCGCTCTTCTTCTCGACGCGCGTCACGCGCAGCGCGGCGGTGAGGTTCTTCTGCCCACGCAGCGTCACCTGGAGGTCCGCGCCGACCGGCGGCTCCATCGACGCGTGGAAGGCGAGGCCCTTCGCCGAGGCGTTCAGGCCCTCACCGCTGAACTCCACGCCGCTCTCGTGGTCGACCACCGCGACCGACGTGTCTTCGAGGGTGAGGCGATCGTCCTGGCGCTGCTCGGTCATGGGCTCGGCCTTTCGTGCGGTGGAACATCACGCGTCATCGCGCGACAGGCACGTTACGGGCGCCGGGCGGCTCGTCAAAAAGCCGGCCCGGCTGATCAGCCCTTCACCTTGAGGTTGTCGGGGTCGTAGAGCGGCTTGAGCGACGCCATCGCGGGGTACTTCTTCCCGGCGATCTCCACTTCCCAGCGGCCGCTCTCGAGCCACTTCGCGTCGACCGGCGCGCCGCCCGCCTCGACCATCGCCAGGCCCACCGCGCCGCCGAGCGTGTGCCCGTACGACGCCGCGCGCACGTAGCCGACGGGCCTGCCGTCGCGCAGCACCGGCTCCGCGTGGAACATGAGCGGCTCGGGGTCCTTCACCAGCACCTGCACCAGGCGCTTCTTGAGCGGCCCCTCGGCCTTCTTCTTCAGCACCGCGTCCTTCCCGATGAAGCCGTCGGGCTTCTTGAGGTCGACCGCGAAGCCCAGCCCCGCCTCGAGCACCGAGTCGGTGTTGTCGATGTCGTGGCCGTAGTCGCGGTAGCCCTTCTCCATGCGCAGCGAGGCGAGCGCCTTGAGGCCCGCGTGCTTCAGCCCCAGCGGCGCGCCCGCCTTCACCAGCCGCTCGTACACGTGCACCGCCTGCTCGGTCGGCACGTACATCTCGTAGCCGAGCTCCCCGAGGTACGTGATGCGCACGCAGAGCACGCGCGCGAAGCCGAGGTCGATCTCCTTCGCCGCGCGGAAGGGGAAGGCCTCGTTCGAGAGGTCCTCCGAGGTCACCGCCTGCATCAGCGCGCGCGACTTCGGCCCCTGAATGTTGATCTGCGCGTAGGCGCTCGTCACGTCGGCGCAGAACGCGTGCGCGTCACCGAACACCCGGCGCATGCGCGTCTCGACGTGCCGGTGCGCGGTGTCGCTGGCCACCACGAAGAAGTTCCGGTCGTCGAGCTTGGTCACCGTAAGGTCGGCCTCGAGCAGCCCGCGCTCGTTGAGCCACTGGGTGTAGGTGATGCGGCCCGCCGCGCCGTCGACGTCGTTCGCCGAGAGCTGGTTGAGCAGCCGCCCCGCCTCGCGCCCCTCGACGCGGAACTTCGACATGAACGACATGTCCATCAGGATGACGCCCTCGCGCGTGGCGCGGTGCTCCGCTTCCCAGTGCGGCCACCACTTCATGCGCCCGAAGCTCAGCGGCCCGGGGTCCGGCGTCTGCCCGCGCCCGGCGTACCAGTCGGCGCCTTCCCAGCCGCTCACGTCCTTGAAGTACGCGCCCTCGGCCTGGAGCTGCGCGTGAATCGCCGAGCGCTTCGCGTCGCGCGCGGTGGTGGGCGACTTGGTCGGGTAGTGGCACTGGTACACCAGGCCCAGCGACTCGACGGTGCGCGTGCGGCGGTACTCGGGGTTCGCCTGGTAGCGGTGCAGCCGGTCGATGTTCATCCCCGTGATGTCCATGCCCGGGTCGCCGGTGGTGATCCACTGCGCGAGCAGCCGGCCCATGCCGCCGCCGGTGAGGATGCCGATGGAGTTGAGGCCCGCGGCCACGAAGTAGTTCTTCACCTCCGGCGCCTCGCCCACCACCGGGCGGAGGTCGGGCGTGAAGCTCTCGGGCCCGCAGAAGAACTTCTTGAGGCCCGCGGTCTGCGAGACCGGCACGCGCGCCATCGCCTTCTCGAGGTACGGCGTCATGCGGTCCCAATCGGGAGGGATCTCCCCGAACGAGAAGTCCTGCGGGATGCCCTCGATGCGCCACGGCGCGCACACCGGCTCGAACATGCCCACCATCAGCCCGCCGCCTTCCTCGCGGTAGTAGCCGTACGAGCCCGGGTCCTCGAGCACCGGCCAGTCGCGGCTGATGCCCTCGATGCGCTCGGTGATGAGGTAGTAGTGCTCCGCCGCCTGGAGCGGAATGTTCACCCCGCTCTTCGCCCCGAGCTGCCGCGCCCACATGCCCGCGCAGTTGACGACGTACTCACAGGCGATGGTGCCGTACGGCGTCACCACTCCCGCCACCGCGCCGTTCTTGATGACCACGTCGAGCGCCGGCACCCCCTCGAGGATGGTGGCGCCCTTGAGCTTCGCGCCCTTGCCGAGCGCCATGGTGACGTCGACCGGGTCGGCGCGGCCGTCGCCCTTCACGTAGAAGCCGGCGAGCACGTCGTCGACCTTCGCGATGGGGAACAGCTCCTTCACCTGCGCGGGGGAGATCTCCTGCACGTCGACGCCGCACAGCCGGTTGAAGGCCGACACGCGGCGGTACTCCTCGAGGCGGTCCCGGTCGGCCGCCACCTCGATGAAGCCCACCGGCTTGAAGCCCGTCGCCTGCCCCGTCTCGGCCTCGAGCCGCGCGTAGAGGTCGCGCGTGTACTTGCGCATCTCGGTCGAGGTCTCCGACGTCGAGCCGAAGGTCACCATCAGCCCGGCGGCGTGCCACGTCGTGCCCGACGTGAGGCGATCGCGCTCGAGGAGCACGGTGTCTTTCCAGCCGAGGTGGGCGAGGTGGTACGCGACGGACGAGCCGATGACGCCTCCGCCGATGACGACGACGCGGGCATGCTGAGGGATGACGGGCGTAGACATGGGGCGCGGAATGTAGCCGCTCCCTCTGCGGGAGGCGCCGTCGTTCGTGCAGCGCCCGGACCCGCGAACGCACCGTCGGCCGCGGCACCGTGCATGTCAATGATGTTTGACATCCGTCCCGCGGCGGAGGTAAAAGATGTTTGACTTCACCATGGGGGACATCATGGAAGAGAGAGAGCTGTCGGGCCCCGAGAAGCAGGCGTGGGCCTCGCTGTCGGTCTCGGTGCTGGTGTGGGCCTTCCTCGCGATGCGGCTGACGGACGGCGGGCGGCTGGCCGACGTCGGCGCGCGGCACCTGGTGTGGACCTACGTCGCGACGGTGGTGCTGATGACCGTCGCGCACGGGGTGATCGCCGCGCTGCTCGCGCGCCGCGACGGGGACCAGCTCAAGGACGAGCGCGACGCGGCCATCGAGGCCCGCGCCGACCGGCTCGAGGGCTACGTGGTGGTGGGAGCGATCAACGTGGTGGTGATCCACGCGCTGGCCGACGCGGCCTTCGTGGGCCACGCCCTGCCGCGGATCGACCTCAGCTCGCTGCCGACGCTGACCTTCGTGCTCCTCACGACGCTGTTCGTCGGTCACCTCGTGAAGCAGGCAGCGATCATCTGGCAGTACCGCGCATGAGCGCCGCGAGCGGTCGCGGCCGCGTCACCAACACGGTCCGCAAGCTGCGCGAGGCCGCCGGGTGGACGCAGGCCGCGCTGGCGGAGCGCGTCGGCGCGACGCGGCAGACCATCATCGCGGTCGAGGCCGAGAAGTACGCCCCGTCGCTCGAGCTGGCCTTCCGGCTGGCGCGCGCGTTCGGCCTGCCCTTCGAGGCGGTGTTCCAGTTCGAAGACTGAGTGCGGCGGCTTCAGCTCGATGCCCGACCGACTCCCAGCGACGAACTACGGTACGACACGAGTGGGCGAGTCGCTGAACATGGAGGCTGCGTTATTCGCCGTCGCGTAGTCGACATCGGCCTCGAGCCGACAAAAAGAACCACCGTCGAGGCTGGCGAAGCAGGCTTTCCCGTACGGGCAGTCGGTCCCAAACGGGTCGCATGACTGAGCGCACACCGTCGCGCCGCGAGGGAGCCGCACGGCCCCGCAGGACTCCGAAGGCTTGCAGTCGGCCGCGGTCGCGCAGGCGCGACTGCACTCGCCACGGAACAACTGCCCGTCAACGAAACCCGTGCATTCTGCACCGGGACCACAAGTGCCGGGCAAGCATGAGGGCTGTCCAGTACCAAGCGGATCCGGGTGGGGTTGGACACAAAGCCCCGAACCTTCATCTTCGCGCCAGCACCAGCGACCCGCGCCACAATCTGAGGTGCTCTTGCAGAGGTCGCGCCTGGGAATGCAGAACGAATCGTCTCCCGCTCGCTCGCAAACCTCGTCCGATTCACAACCCGCATCACAACCACGCGTGCATCGTCCCGCCACGCACTCGAGCCCTGCGCCACATCGTTGCTCGGCGGGGGCGTTCACGCCGAAGGTCGCCGAGCAGAGCTCTCGCTTGCCGAGCACTCCCTGAGTAATGCAGCGAAACACGCCGGCCGAAACCCTCGCGCAGACAAAGCCCGCCCCGCAGCTCCCATCGCCAGGTCCGCTGCAGTTCGAAGAGAAGCACCCGACGACTCCTGACGTGCTGACGCCACACATCTCGCCGGCCCCACACAGCGAAGACTCGAGGCACCGTTGGAGCCGTGCGGTCCGTGCGTCAAGTTCCTGATGACTCGAAAGCGGCAACATCGGGCGAGACACACTCGGGCTCGCATCAGCTGTTTCCGCCTGAAGTCGTACGGTGCTCGCCGGAGGCTGATGGAGCACCGGTTGGTTTGGTGGTTCGGGTAGTACGACAGGCGGTGTTGCGACCCCGCCCTCTTCCTCGCGAACCTGGAGAAGGAACAGGACGACCGCTGCGAGGACACCAACTGCTGCGATCGCCCAGTTCCTCATGCTGCGCTCAGCAGGAGGCGTTGAGAGCGACGTAGACAAACCCTTCACCGGCCACCACGTAGCGGTCATACCAAACGTGGTTGTTGCCGCAGACTCGACCGGCGTAGACCCGAGATTGGATGCCGTCCATCGGAAGCGCCCACGCCACCCCAAATCCCAACGACACCAGACCCACCACCACAGCCATCACTCGCTTCATTGCCAACCTCCTCGCCCACGAAGGCCCATCCTTCAATGGGCGGCCGCGCGAATAGTCGACCCCCGCGACACACGTCAACTCCCCGACCCAGCCTGCTGATGCGCCTTCTCGGCGGACTCACTCCGAGCCGCGAGGATTGCGCGTTTGTGCCTCGGGGGGGGGGCGGCTGCACTGTCGCCGCGGGCGCGGTACCGAGGCTGAGTGTGGAGACAAGCCACGAACGACCCGCAGGTCGCCGCCGACCCCGCAGCGCCACGGCCAAGCGCGTCATTCCCGCTGCGTCGGCGCTGGCAGGGCCCTTGCTCGAGTGCGGGGTATGCGTGCGTCCTTCAGCGAGCTCCTCGCGCGGTTCAACCGCGAGCGGGAGCGCTTCGTCGAAGGGCTGGTGCACCCGGTGCTCATCTGGGAGCCGCGCGGCAGCGGGGGGCTGCGCGTCTGGGAGTCGACCGCCGCGGGGCCGGTTCACACCCCGGTCGGCGGCGCCTTCGAGACCACCGTCTTCGAGGTGGTGAAGAGCGGCCGCAACACGCTCGAGCAGGGCATCACCCTCGGGCGCACCGAGCACAACGACCTCACGCTCGTCGACGACTCGGTGAGCCGGCTGCACGCCATCTTCCTCGCCGACGCCGCGGGGTGGACCATCACGGACGCGCTGTCGAAGAACGGCACGTGGGTCGACGGCGAGCGGCTGGTGCCCAACCGCCTCTACCGGCTCCAGGACGGCGCGAAGCTCAAGGTGGGCAAGGCGGAGCTCGAGTTCCAGCTCGGGTCGACGTTCGCCGCGCGCTTCGCCGCGCTGCTCCCCAAACCGCGCGTCGCCTGAGCCGCCGCCCTCACGAGCCCGTCTCGCGGCTCTCTTCGCTCGGGGGCGCGGTCCAGCGCGCGAGCGCCGCCTCGAGATCTGTCGAGCGCGCCGGCTTGGCGACGTGGTCGTCCATGCCCGAGGCGAGGCAGCGGGCGCGGTCTTCGGGCATCACGTTGGCAGTCATCGCCACCACCGGCGTGCGCGGCAGCTGCTTCGACGCCTCGCGCACGCGGATGGCCTCGGTCGCCTCGTAGCCGTCGAGCCCGGGCATCTGGCAGTCCATGAAGATGAGGTCCCACCCGCCGCGCGCGTGCGCTTCGACCGCGCCGTCGCCGTCTTCCACCACCGTCACCTCGCAGCCGAGCTTCTCGAGCATCGCGCGGGCGATCTTCTGGTTGATGGCGTTGTCTTCGGCGAGGAGCACGCGGAGGCGCCGCTGGCGCTTCACCTCGGGCACCGGCGAGCTCACCGCCCGCAGCGAAGGCCTGGGGGTCGGCGCGCCGCGCACCTTCGCGATGGCCGCCGCCACCGCGGCGCCGAGCTGCGCACCCGAGCACGGCTTGAGCAGCGACGCCGCGAGCCCCGCGCGGTCGCGCTGCGCCGCGTTCACCGTCAGCAGCACCAGCGCCAGCGCGGGCGGCGGCTTCACCGCCAGCACCTGGTCGACGCTGAGGTCCGACAGCACCACTGCGTCGAACTGGCCGTCGGGCAGCGCGAGCAGCGCCTCTTCGGCGTCGGCGGCGAGCTCGACGTGGGCGCCCTGCGCCGCGAGCTGCTCACGGAGGATGCGCCGCTGCAGCGGCTGGCGCTCGACCGCCAGCACGCGGCGGCCCACCAGCGCGCGCTCCGCGGTCACCGGCGAGTGGTGGTCTTCCTCGAGCGGGAGCCGCACCTCGAAGCGCGTGCCCTCGCCCGGCTCGCTCTCGAGGGTGATTTCCCCGCCCATGCCCGCGGTGAGCCGGCGGCTGATGGCCAGGCCGAGGCCGGTGCCGCCGTAGCGCCGCGAGGTCGACGCGTCGGCCTGGGTGAAGGGCTCGAAGAGCAGCGCCTGGCGCTCCTTCGGGATGCCTGAGCCCGTGTCGCTCACGCGGAGCACGAGCGTGTCGCCGTCGCGCTCGAGCTCCAGCAGCACGTGCCCCACGGTGGTGAACTTCACCGCGTTGCCCACCAGGTTGGTGGCGATCTGCCGGAGCCGGTTCGGGTCACCCCACACCATGCGCGGCGCGTCGTCGGGGATGCGCACCAGCAGCTCGACCGGCGTGCCGGCCACCTTCGCGCGGAACAGCTCCATCACGTCGTAGGCGAGCTGCTGCACGTCGAACGACAGGCGCTCGAACTCCATGCGCCCGGCCTCGATCTTCGAGAAGTCGAGGATGTCGTTGAGGATGACGAGGAGCGCCTCGGCTGAGCGGTAGACGGTGCGCGCCGCTTCCTTCTGCTCGCGGTTGAGCCCCATCGAGAGCAGGAGCTCGGTCATGCCCAGCACGCCGTTCATCGGGGTGCGGATCTCGTGGCTCATGTTCGCGAGGAAGGCGCTCTTCGCGCGGTTGGCCTCGTCGGCGCGGCGGGCCATCTCGGTGGCGACCTTCGACTGCTCGTCGACCTCGGCCTCCGCGCGCTTGCGGGAGGTGATGTCGGTGCGGATCGAGATGATGCGCTCGACCTTGCCGTCGGGGCCGGGGAACGGGGCGATGAGCGTGTCGACCCAGTACAGCTCGCCGTCCTTGCGGCGGTTGCAGATCTCGCCCCGCCACGTCTGGCCGCGGGCGATGGTCTGCCACATCGAGGTCCAGAACTCGCGCGGGTGCAGCTGCGCGTTGAAGAGGCGGTGGGTGCGGCCGACGAGCTCGCTGCGCGAGTAGCCGCTGATGCGCAGGAAGTTGTCGTTGACGGCGGTGATGTTCCCGTCGGGGTCGGCCTCGCTGACGATGAAGTGCTCGTCCATCGTGCGGTTGAGCGCCTCGTGCTCGCGCAGCAGCGTCTCGAGGTCGTGCTTCGACCGCGAGAGGTCGACCGTCATCTGCTCGGCGCTCTCGAGCGCGCGCTGCCGGCCCCGCGCGAGCAGCCACACCACGGCCGACAGCAGCAGCGTCAGCGCCGCGCCACCCAGCGCGATGCCCACGCTCGTGTCGCGCTCGACGGAGGCCTCGAACGCCGGGGTCGAGCGCGTGTGGAGCAGGAACGAGCGCCCCCCCACCGAGAACCGGCTGTCGAGCGCGAACCGCGCCGGGAGCGTGGTGCCGGTGACGGCGTGATGATCCGGGTCGTAGATGAGGGCGTTGCCCGTAGCCTCGTCGAAGAGGTCGAGATCCATCTGCCCGTCGGCGGCGGCGAGCGCGCCGTCAAAGAGCTCGTCGTAGATGAGGGGGGCGTAGACGAGGGCCCGCAGCGCAGCGTCGCGCTGGGCGGGCGTGTCGCGAGGGAGCCCGGGGCGCCAGGCCGGCACGAGCAGCAGCGCGCCTTCCCGCTGCCGCTCGTCCTGCAGGAGGCGCACGGGCGCGGTGAGGCGCGGCTGGTCCGACTCGATGGCGGCGAGCACGGCCTCACGACGGTGCGCCTCGCTGCCGACGTCGAAGCCCCACGCCGAGAGGTTGTTCTGCAGCGGCTCGACGACGGTGATGACGTACAGCGGGTCGGCGTCACCGCTCGTCCTGAGCCGGAAGGCCGGGCGCTCCGCCTCGAGCCCCGCCACCACGCGCTCGACCTCGGCGCGCGGCACACGCTCGATGAGCCCGAAGCCCCGCACGCCGGGGAACTCCGACTTCAAGTCGCGCGCCGCCACGTACGCGCGGAAGTCGTCGCGGCCGAGCGTCGGGTTCGCCGCGAGCGTCGCCACCGCGCCGCGCAGCCCGTACACCGGCAGCGTCAACCGCCGTCGCACCTCGGTCATCAGCCGCTCGTTCGCCGCCTGAAAGCGCTCCTCCGCGTTGTGGCGCTGGTGGACGCGGCTCGACCAGCCGAGGAACGCGCTGAGCCCGAAGCCCAGCGCCACCAGCACCGAGACCCCCACCAGAACCGACGAGGAGCTGCCGCGCTGGCCTGAGGTGTCACCCATTCGCTCCGCTGCACTGCACGAAGCTCACCGCCGCCAAGTCGCCGGATCAGCTGACGTGGGGTGGGTCTCACACCCCGGGTGGGTCGACCGACGCCCTGGGCCGTTCCAACCGCGCCACACGTCACAGGGACGGTTAGGCTTTGTGGGTGCGTTGGCGGCGACTGATCGACTTTTTCGTGCCTCCCGGGCCGGCGGTCGACGAGCGGCGCGTGCGCAAGATGGTGGTGCTGCTGGTCGTGCTGAACCTCTCGTGTCTGGTGTTGATCGGCGTCGAGCTCGCCCAGCTCGCGCTGCGCACCATGGCGGGCTCGGCGACGATGCTCGTCACCACGGCCGTCGGGCTGTGGGCGGTGCGGCGGCGGGTGCCGGTCGCGACCATCGCCACGGTGGTGCTCACGGTGGGCCTCACGGTGGCCGCGGTGATGGCCATCGGCAGCGGGCGCGAGGGCATGGTCTCGGTGTTCTGGATGGCGTCGGCCCCGCTCATCGCGCTCGGCACCGGTGGCCAGCGAGCCGGCTGGCTGACGCTGGGCATCACGGTGATCGCCGTCGTCCTCACCATGCTGGGCATCGAGCGCGCGTGGCTCGAGCCGCTGATGGGCGCGGAGCGGTCGGTGGCCAACCGCGCCACCTCGCTCCTCGGCATGACGCTCTTCATCTTCTTCATCACCCGCGCCTACGAGGCCGAGTCGGAGGCGAGCATCGTGCGCCTCGAGGCGCAGAACCGCGAGCTGATGGCCGCCCGCGCCGAGGCCGAGCGCGCGAGCCGCATCAAGAGCGAGTTCCTCGCGACCATCAGCCATGAGATCCGCACGCCGCTCAACGGCGTGACGGGCATGGCGACCGTGCTCGAAGGCGAGACGTCGCCGGAGCGCATCACCGAGGGCCTGCGGCTGATCCGCGAGAGCGCCGACACGCTGGTGGCGGTGATCAGCGACGTGCTCGACTTCTCGAAGATCGAAGCCAACCAGCTCGAGCTCGAGGCGGTGCCGGTCTCTCCGGCGCGCGAGGCCCGGGTGGTGGCGGCGCTGCTGGCCCCGCGCGCGGCCGAGCGCGACGACGTGCTCACGGTCGACGTCGTCGAAGGCACGCCGGAGTGGATGCGCGGCGACCCGACGCGCCTGCGCCAGGTGATCCTCAACCTGCTCTCGAACGCGGTGAAGTTCACCGCGCACGGGAAGGTCGACGTGCAGCTCCGTCGCGAGGGCGAGCGGCTGCTCATCGCGGTGAGCGACACCGGCATCGGCATGTCGCCCGAGACGCAGGCGCGGCTCTTCGTGCCCTTCGCGCAGGCCGACGCGTCGACCACCCGGCGCTTCGGCGGCACCGGGCTGGGCCTCGCCATCTGCCGCCGCCTCGTCGAGGCGATGGGCGGCGAGCTGCGCGTCGAGAGCGTCGAAGGCCGGGGCAGCCGCTTCGAGGTGCGCCTGCCCATTCACCCCGCCGAAGCCCCGCGCCCGGTGAGCACCCGCGCCACCGGCGGCCCGGCGCGCCACGTGCTGCTCGTCGAAGACAACGCCGTCAACCAGCTCGTCGCCACGCGGCTGCTCGAGCAGCTCGGCCACACGGTGTCGCTGGCGAACAACGGCGCCCAGGCCCTCGAGCGCTTCGACGCGAAGACGCCCTTCGACGTGGTGCTGATGGACTGCCACATGCCGGTGATGGACGGCTTCGAGGCCACGCGCGAGCTGCGGCGGCGCGGCTGCACCACGCCCATCATCGCCCTCACCGCCGCGGTGACCGTCGAAGACCACGAGCGCTGCCTCGCGGCCGGCATGTCGAACGTGCTGTCGAAGCCGCTCAAGCTCGACCAGCTCGTCGAGACCCTCGGGCGCGCGGCGCCAGCGCCAGCGTGATCGCTACCGCTTCTTCTTCTTCAGCGCAGCGATGAGCGTGTCCACCGGCCCCGAGCCGGCCATCGAGTCACGCAGCTCGATACCGCGCCCCGCGAGCGGCGCGAGCTGGGCGGAGCTCGGCGAGAACTGGTCGCTGAAGTTCACCACCTTCAGCGCCGGGAGCTTCGCGAGCGGGGCCAGGTCGACCTTCGGGCCCAGCCCCGAGACGTAGAGCTGCCGCAGGCGCGCGAGCCCGGCCAGCGCGGACAGCTCGAAGCGCTGCCCTTCGTCGAGCAGCAGCTGGAGCTCCTCGAGCGCCTCGAGGTGCTCGAAGCCTTCGGCAGCGAGCTTCACGAGCCGCAGCGTGCGCAGCTTCACGAGGCCCTTCAACGTCAGGCGAGAGCGCTGGGCCACGTGCAGGTCGAGCTCCTCGAGTGACGAGAGCTTCGCGATGACCTCGAGGCCGGAGACATCACCGGCCGCGGTGAAGAGCGTGAGCGCGGTGAGCGCGGGCAGCTTCGCTGGCAGCGCGACACCCTGCTGGGTGTTGAGCTCGAGGCGCGCGAGCGACTCGGGGAG
Source organism: Myxococcota bacterium (assembly GCA_049322495.1). Classification (GTDB taxonomy): domain Bacteria; phylum Myxococcota; class Myxococcia; order Myxococcales; family Myxococcaceae; genus Archangium_A. The sequence continues at coordinate 29,287 of JBMORD010000365.1, forward strand.
CCGCACCTTCTTCAACGCGAGCGCCCGGGTCGAAACGAGCGAGAGCGAGGTGAGCGTGGCAGGCGCGCTGGCAAGCGTGTCCGCGAGCAACGGCGAGAGCTCGTACGCCTCGAGCGTCAGCGTGGCGAGCGATGAGAGCTTCGCGAGTGACCCGGGCTCGTCACCATCGTCCAGGTTGAGCAGCTGGAGGCTCTCGAGCTTCTTCGCGACGGCCGCTGGCAACGCCTCGAGGAGCCCGGTGACGCAGACGCAGTCGAGCCGCGCGTGCAACGGGGCGAGCGCCGCGACGAAGCCCGCGACCGTCTTCGCGTCGCCGCCGTTGACCGTGAGGCTCTCGACCTTCTGCTTCTTCGACAGGGCGATGAACTCCGCCCAGCGCTCGCCGCTCTCGAGCTTCGAGAGCTTCTTCGCGGTCGCGGCAGGGAAGCCGTAGCCGTTCGTGTTGAAGACCTTCCCCCCAGCGACGACGGAGAGTTCGCGGACCGTGTCGATGCCCATGGTCGCCAGACCCTACCGCACAGTCAGGGGGCGGGCGCGGGCGCGGCGGTGGCGCCGAAGAGCGTCTCGGTCGCGGGCACCTTGCGGGGCCGCCCGCGCTTGCGCGGCGCCGGGGCTTCCCCTTCGACCACCGGCGCGGGCACGTCGGGCCGCGGCGCGGCGCGGCGGAGCTTCGGCAGCGAGAGCGCGCGCAGCCGCGTGGCGAGCGCCTCGTCGTTCTCCGCGTACACCTCGAGGTACGCGCGGAGCCGATGGCCCTTCTTGAGCAGCGCCTCCTGCTCGTCCTCCAGCGCGCCGCGCACCGCCTGGAGCTGCGCCTCGATGTGGAGCAGCTCGAGGTGGCGCTCCTTGATGCGCGCCACCGAGTCCTGCAGCGTCGAGGGGTCGAGGTCGGGGAAGCGCACCTCGGGCAGCGCCGAGAAGAGCTGCAGCAGCTGCGCGAGGTCGGGTGAGAGCAGGTCGTTCCGCGTGACGTCAGAGAGCTGTTCGGTCATACACTGAACTTACGTTCAGCCTCTCGACGGATCAAGTTTTCGTCGCCGCGCGCACGAAGCGGGCCTCGTGAGCGTACGCCACGCAGCGCGCGAGGAGGGCGGGCGTCATGCCCGGGATGGTCGCGGCGCGGCGGTGCTCCTCGGCGCTCGAGACGTCGGACAGCAGCGTGTTGTCGGCGCACACGCACGCGCGCACGCCGAGCTCGAGCCAGCGCGGCAGCGGGTGCGCGGCCACGGCGGGGATGACGCCGGTGTGCACGTTCGAGGTCGGGCACGCCTCGAGGGTGACGCCCCGCGCGCGCACCAGGTCCACCACCGCCGGGTCGTCGAGCAGCGTGGTGCCGTGGCCGATGCGCTGCGCGTGCAGCCGCTCGATGGCCACGCGGAGCTCCGCGGCGGGCCGGCCTTCGCCCGCGTGCACCGTGCGCCCCAGGCCGAGCCGCTTCGCCTCGGTGAAGGCGTCGGCGTAGTCGGTCATGCGGAAGGAGTGCTCGGGCGCAGGCCCGCCGGCGAGATCGAGCCCCACCACGCCGGGGCGCGAGGCGGCGACCTCCACCAGCGCCTCCGCGACGTCGGGCGACTCGCCGTACAGCGCGCAGAGGATGACGCCCGCCCGCCCCGCCACGCCCTCGAGCGCGGCGTCGACCACCGTGGCCAGCCCGGCGCCCCGGTGGAGCTGCGGCGCGAAGCGGAGCTCCAGCACGGTGACGCCATCGCGCGCGGCGTCTTCGCAGATCTCCCGCGCCACGCGCCGCACGGCGTCGGGGTGCTGCAGCAGCGACAGCGTGAAGGCGAAGCGCGACAGCGCGTCGCTCAGGCCCATGCCCGCGTGGAACAGCAGGCCGCGCGGCACCGCCACGCCGTGCTGCTGCGCGAGCTCACGCACCGTGTCCGGCCGGAGCGAGCCATCGAGGTGGAGGTGCAGCTCGGCGAGCTCCATCGCTCACTCCCACCACGGCGTGCCGGCGAGCGCGCGCGCGAGCACGTCGCCCATGCCGTGCGAGAGCGTGGCCGGCAGCTCGCGCTCTTCGAAGGCGCGCACCTCGAGGATCTCCAGGCCGTTCATCGGCGGGCGCGAGGGCGCGGCGACCTTCGCCGTCACCACCACCGTCACCGCGTGGAAGCGCGGGTCGCGCTGCGGGTTCGAGTACACGCCGAGCACCGGCCCGGCCTCGAGCAGCTCGCAGCCCGCTTCTTCGAGGAGCTCGCGGGGCAGCATCTCGCGCAGCGTCTCGCCCCACTCGAGCGTGCCGCCGGGGAGGCACCACTCGCCGGTGTCACCGCGGCGGATCAGCACCACCCGGCCCTGCGGATCTCTGGCCACCGCCACCAGGCCCACCACCGGGCGGCGCAGCAGGTGCCGCGCGACTTCCTTCACCAGGCCCCACGCGTACTTCGGGATGCGCATGGGGCCTCATACCGCGTTCGCCCGCCGTTCAGCTGAACAGCCGCAGCAGGTCGGCGCGCGAGTCGGCGCCGAGCTTCTTGAGCAGGTTCTGCTGGTGGTACTTGGTGGTGCGCTCGGTGATGCCCACCTCGCCGGCGATGTCCGAGAGCGAGCGGCCGACCATCAGCAGCTCGAGCACGCTGCGCTCGCGGCCCGAGAGCTTCGCCCGCTGCGCCATGGCCTCGATGCGCTGCCGCACCAGGGCGCTCCAGGTCTGCTCGTCGACGTCGACCGCGGTGACGGTGGCGAGGTCGTCGCGCGTGCGCCGCGCGCTGAGTAGCTGCGCGCTGAAGGGCTGCGCAGCCGCGAGCCGCACCACCGCGCGGCCGAAGGGCTGCTGTGTCAGCGGGCAGCGCTCGCACGGCGCGTCACGCCCGTGAATGCTGGCCCAGCACGGCTTGCCGCACTCGAGGTTCGCCTTGCCCGGCTCGGCGGCCACCACGCGCAGCAGCTTCGCCGGCCGGCCCGCCTCGTCGAGCGAGACCTCGTAGTGGAGGCCCGTCGCCGGCACGAGCGGCAGCACCGGCCCGGGCGCCGCCGTGTCGACCATCACCAGCAGCACGCCCTGCGCGCGCCCGTCGACCATCAGCGGCGAGAACTCGAGCACCGGGTCGAAGGGCAGCGCCACTTCGAGCCCGACGGTCGCGCGCGCCCGCTCGCCGCCCACCGCCCGCTTCCAGCTCGCGTCGAAGCACTCGCGGCTCGACGGCTTGAGCCAGTCCTGCACGCGGCCACTCGGCACCGCTTCTCCACCTGCGAGCACGCGCGAGGCCCGATTCGCTTCCACCACCTTCGACTCGAGGTCGACCACCAGCGCCGGCCTCACCTCACGCTCGAGCAGCAGCTTCCCCAGGGTCTGCTTGTCGAACTGAACCACGACGGCTCCTTCGCCCCTTCTCAGGGCCTTGTACGAGAATCGAAGCAGCCTGCCTCCCCGTCGCCTGACTCGCGCGACAGCCCGCTGCACCCCCAAGCAGTTCTTCCGAACTCAACATGCGCGCCGAGAGACAGGACGCAAGCGACCGGCTGATCAGCCCATGACGCGACAATGACGCTGCGAGTGCACGCCGTCGTCACTCCAACCCGAAGCATTCAGGGGCGATTGATTGTTTCGGGTGCAGACTTCGCAGCGCGCGAGGGCGCGCACGCCCTCACCGCAAACGGTGCACTGCAGGCGCAGTGGAAAACGTCAGCGGATCCGCTCGAGCTCGGCGTGGAAGATGGCCTGATCGCCGCCGGAGACCTCGACGCTCTTGGTCTGCGAGACGAAGCCGCGGGCCTCGATGACGAGGGTGTACTTGCCGGACGGGACCTCGGCCGAGAAGCGCCCATCGGGCTTCACCTGGAGCCTGAGCTTGAGCTCCACCACGCGCACGGTGGCCTTCACCGGCTCGCCGCTCTTGCTGCGGATGAGGCCGCGCAGCGTCGCGCGCACGGCGACGCTCTTCGGCGTCAGCGTGAGGTCGACGGTCGCCACGCCGCCCGGAGGCACCTGCGCCACCTCGTCGCCGCCAGCGAAGCCCTCGAGCTTCACCTGCACCGTCACCGGCCCGGGGCCCACGCCCTCGAGCGCGTAGCTGCCATCGGCGCCGCTCTTCGTCGTCACCTGCGTCTCGAGCACGCGCACCTCGGCGCCGGCGAGCGGGCCATCGGGGCCGCGCACCACGCCGGTGACGCGCCCGGGGCCCTGCGGCGCGCCGAGGCGGAGCTCCACCAGCCCGGTGGGCGCCGTCACCTCGGCGATGGCGGGCGCGAAGCCGTCCTTCACCGCCACCAGGCGGTGCTTGCCGCGCGGCACGCTGGAGAACTGGAAGACGCCGCTCCCGTCGCTGCGCTGGCGGGGGCCGTCGTCGAGCGTCACCGTCGCGCCGGCCACCGCGTCGCCGTTCTGCGCCACCACGCGCCCGCGCAGCGGCGGCACCGCGGGCTTCGGCGGAGGGGCCGGCTCCATCCACCGCGAGAGGCTCACGCCGAGGCCGAGGCGCGCGCCGTGCTGCGCGAAGGAGCCCGCGTCGACGCGGCCGACGGTGCCGTTGTACTCGAGGCTCACCGCCAGCCCGAGCTGCGCCGTGCCGAAGTGGAGCGCGCCCACCGACGCCTGCACGCCCGCCGCGAGCCCGACGAGCTGGAAGCCGGGCGGCGCGGCGAAGCGCACGCCGACGGGCAGCGCGCGCACGTACGCCTGGGCCTCGAAGGCGCGGGTGGGCGCCCAGCTCGCGGCGACGCCGAGGGTGGGGCCGGTGACGAAGCCCGAGCTCGCGCTGAGCGTCGGCACGTCGAGGAGCGAGCGCTGCGCCACCGCCCACCCGAGCTGCCCCTCGAGCCACCACGCCGGCGCGAGCTGGAAGCGCCCCGCCGCGCCGAGCGAGAGGTCGAACGAGCCCTGCGGGAGCCCGCGGTCGAGCGCCGGGGTGCGGGCGAAGAAGAGCTCCCCGCGGCCCTCGAGGTGGAGGCCGACGTTGGGGTGGAAGAAGTGCGCCGCCGAGAGGTGCACCACCGTCGGCGAGAGGCCGGAGATCTGCGCGGGGGTGTCGAAGCGCTGCGCGTGGCTGCGGGCGCTCACGCCCCCGGTGAGGCGCAGCCGGGTCGGCGAGGCAGGGATCGGTTGGGCGACGGCGGTCGCCGCGAAGCACAGCACGAAGAAGAGCAGCCCACGCACGCGGAACCCGAGTCTGCCCGTTGTTCCCCCCGACGGTGGGATGAATTCGACGCGCCGCTGTGCGAAGAGTCGGCCCTCCCCGCATGAAGACCCTGCTCCCTGCGCTGCTGCTCGCTCTCGTCGCGGTCGGTTGCGTCAACGAGACCACCGTTCCCCAGAAGAAGGAGCTCTGCTCCAACGGCCTCGACGACGACGGCGACATGAAGGCCGACTGCGTCGACCCGGACTGCTTCGACAACCCGGGCTGCATGCGCCTCTTCGAAGACTGCGGGAACACCGTCGACGACGACCGCAACGGGCTCACCGACTGCCTCGACCCCGCGTGCGCCAACCAGGCCCCGTGTCTGCGCGTCGAGGTCTGCGACAACGGCATCGACGACACCGGCAACGGGAAGATCGACTGCGCCGACGCCGACTGCCGCGGCAACGCGCGCTGCGGTGACGGAGGCGCCGAAGCGCCCGAGCACTGCGCGGACTCCATCGACAACGACAACGACGGCCCGCTCGACTGCAAGGACCCCGAGTGCCTCGGCGCGTCGTGCGGCGCGGGCTGCGCGTGCACCGACGCGGGCGTGCGCGGCGAGAGCGCGTGCGGCGACAACCAGGACAACGACGGCGACACGAGGAGCGACTGCCTCGACCCCGACTGCGAGGGCGTGAGCTGCGGCGCCGGCTGCGCGTGCCACGGCGGTCAGCGCGGCGAGGGCACCTGCGACGACGGCTTCGACAACGACGCCGACCAGGCCGCCGACTGCGCCGACACCGACTGCGCCAACCAGAGCTGCGGCACCGGCTGCCAGTGCACCGCCGCGCGCGCGACGGAGGTGGTGTGCAGCGACGGCGTCGACAACGACCGCGACAACCTCCTCGACTGCGCCGACCCCGACTGCGGCGCGAAGAGCTGCGGGGCGAGCTGCGAGTGCCGCAACCTCCAGCGCTTCGAGACCTCGTGCATCAACGGCACCGACGACGACGGAGATCAGCTCGCCGACTGTGCCGACCCCGACTGCGGGATGCAGGCCTGCGGCCCGGGCTGCATCTGCCGCAACCAGACGCGCACCGAGACGGCGTGCACCGACGGGCAGGACAACGACGGCGACACGAAGGTCGACTGCCTCGACGGCCCCGACTGCGACGGCACCTCGTGCGGCACGGGCTGCACCTGCACCGGCGGTGCGCGGCACGAGAGCTCGTGCACCGACCGCGCGGACAACGACGGCGACGGGCTGCGCGACTGCGCCGACACGCTGGACTGCAGCGGGCCCACCAACCTGTGCGGCAGCGGCGCGGCCGAGACGACGGCGGGCGGCAACTGCGGCAACGGGCTCGACGACGACAACGACGGCGACCGCGACTGCGAAGACACCGGCTGCGCGGGCGCGTCGTGCGGCAACGGCTGCGCGTGCGCCAACCAGCGCAGGAGCGAGGTCACCTGCACCGACGGGCTCGACAACGACGGCGACGGGCAGATCGACTGCGTCGACTCCGACTGCGTGGGCACGGCGCCCGAGAGCAGCTGCACCGACGGCCTCGACAACAACTGCAACGGCCAGGTCGACTGCGCCGACGCGACGTGCGCCTCGGGCGGCTCGTGCACCGCGCTCGCCATCGGCAAGCCGTGCAGCGCCAGCGCCCAGTGCGCGTCGGGCAGCTGCCGCACCGAGGCTTCGAGCGGCTGGCCCTCGGGCGCGTGCGTGGGCGCGACCAACGGCTGCTCGCTCGACGCGGGCGTGTCCGTCGGCTGCCCCGCGGGGAGCGCCTGTCAGCAGGACCAGTTCGGCCGCTTCTGCCGCCAGGCGTGCTCGGGCACCGGCGGCTGCCGGCCGGCGTACGCGTGCCACGAGAACCTCGACCCCGACTGGAACGACGGCTCGCGCACCTGCATCCCGCTGTGTGACAGCGACGCCGACTGCAGCCGGCTGGTGGGCGGAAGCTACGGCTGCAACCCGTGGAGCAAGCGCTGCGAGCAGAAGGACAAGGGGCTGGCGAAGTACGGCGCGGGGTGCTCGAGCGACTCGCAGTGCGAGTCGGGCCTCTGCCTCGGCGAGCGCGGCGGCTACTGCATGGGCGACTGCCGCGGCACCTCGGGCGCGTGCGGCGGCGACGGGGTGTGCGCGAAGGACGGCACCAACGACGGCACCGGGCGCTGCTTCGACGGCTGCGCCAACGCGGCGGAGTGCACCCGCGGCTCGCCCTACCAGTGCAAGACCCCGCCGTGGGGCGGCACCACGGCGAACGTCTGCTACTGCAGCCGGAGCGGCGAGCCGTGCTCGGGCAACGCGGACTGCTGCAACGCCAACGTCTTCGGCTGCACGTTCGGCCTCTGCACGTTCTGATCAGTTGTCTTCGATGAACCCGTGCACGGTGATCAACTTCCCGTCCTGCACGGCGGCCAGGCAAAAGAAGGCATCGTCGACGTCGAGGAAGCGGAAGAACGAGTAGTCGACGAGTGACACGAAGCGCACGTCGGCGAAGGCGCTGCAGTCGACCTCCGCGCGCAACGCCAGACACGCCTCCGTCGGGCCGGCGTGCGGCGCGCAGCACTCGGTCTCGGCGACCGGCCCCTTCAGCGTCAGGTCGTGGTGACGGTGGTACCAGGGCGGCGAGGCCTCAGCGGTGTGAATGGAGTCGACGTTCGCGCCGAGCGAGACCTTCGAGCACGGCAGGTTCGGGTCTGGGCCGCAGCCCGAGACCATGCCCACCACCAACACCCATCGCCACGTCTGCATGCGCACAGCTCAATCCCGCGACGAGCGCAGTGCAACCCAGGGTGGGCCATCGAGTCCTCGACCGCTTTCTTGCTGCGCGTCGCCCGCCTGACCGGGGTTAACTCGCGGCGAATGACGAGCAAACCGACCGAAGCTCCCCGCACCGCGCGCGACGCGCTGGCTCAGGTGCTCGGGGACCGCGCCGACCTGGTGGAAGTCGCTGGCGCGCTCTTCGACTACGCGCAGTACCTCCTCGACGACGACCAGCGGCTGACGAAGAGCGGCGCGCTCGACGGGCAGGGGCGCGAGCTCCTCCGCGCGCGGGCGCTCGAGCTGCTCGGCGGGCCCGCGCGCCCAGAGGTCGAGGAAGAGGAAGAAGAGGACGACCTCGACGACGAGGAGGTCGACGAATGATCCGCCGCCTCCGCGTGAAGGGCTTCCGCCGCTACGCCGACGCGACCTTCGAGTTCGGGCCCGGCGTGACGTTCATCGACGGCCGCAACAACTCGGGCAAGACGACGCTCTTCCTCGCCATCGAGTACGCGCTCACCGGCACCGTCGCCGGCGCGCGCACGCAGGCCGTCCTGCTCCACCCCGACGCGAAGGGCCTCGGCGTCGAGCTCGTCTTCACCGCGCGCGACGGGCGCACCTACAAGCTCCAGCGCGTGCATCAGCTGCCGCCGCGCTCGCGCTCGCGGCTCATCGGCCACTTCACGCTCAAGGAGCTCGCCGGGCCTGACGACGAGCGGTACCTCCTGTCGTCGGACTTCCAGGACCACGAAGAGGCGCTCGCGAAGAAGCTCGCGGAGCTCACCGGCATCTCGCGCCGCGTGCTCGACCTCGCGGTGCACATCCGCCAGGGGGAGATCGCCTCCATCCTCGAAGGAGACCCGAAGCTCGACATCGCGCTGGGCATCACCGCCGCCGGCACCGCCAACGAGGAGATGCGCGCCCTCGCCCTCGAAGACGAGCGCGCCGCGGAGGCGCTCCCCGCGCTCGAGGCCTCGCTCACGCACGTCGAGAAGGCGCGCGGCACCGCGAGCTCCGACGAGAAGGGCCTCACCGAGCGCCTCGCGAAGCTGAAGCAGGAGGCCGCCGCGCTCGACGCCGCGCTCGAGCAGGCCGACGAGGACGAAGCAGACCCGCTCGCCGACTTCACCGAGGCGATGGACGCATGGCGCGACGCGCGCAGCGAGCTCGAGCGGTGCGAAGCGGCACTCACCGAGACCTCCGATGGCCTCGAGCCGGAGGTCGCCGCGCTGAGCGCGCAGGTGAAGGCCGCCAGCGCACGGCAGGGCGAGACCGAGCTCCGCATCGACCTGAAGGCGCGCATCGGCCGCCGCGAGCGGGTTCTCGCCTCGGGCGCGTCGACCTGCGAGAGCTGCGGCTCGGTCATCGACGAGCAGCGCGCGCGCGCCGAGCTCTCGTCGTGGAAGGCCGACCTCGCGAAGCTC
>JBMORD010000366.1:0-38462 GCA_049322495.1 Myxococcota bacterium
CAGCGTCTGCTCGCTGATGCCGTGCTTCTTGGCGACGTCGGCGACCGGGGAGGCATCGGCCTCGCGGAGGATCTTGACCATCTGCTCTTCGGTGAACCTGCTCTTGCGCACATCGACCTCCGGGTGGCCCGGAGGGGCATCGTCTCACGCTTCAGCTGGTCCGAAATTCCAAGAGCAGGTCACCGGGACAGATCGCGGTGCGTGAACACGTGGGCGCCCTGCTCGGCAGGCATCACCCTCCCGACCGCCGCCCCAGCTATCAACTGGTCGAAGACCTTCAGGCGCGACTGCACAACGACCCTCGCGTAACGACGGACGCGGTGACGGGTAGAAGACTCGACGCGCCACCGTACAGCAGGCGGTACCTCGAATTGCTCGCGAGTCGTCCTGGGTTCACGAGCGACGTTGCGACTCCGCCGCGAATCCCAATGAGCGGTTTCCAGTACGGCCCGCCAGACCTCGTGGTCGGACAGAAGGCGTTCTCGCTCGGACGCAAGCCTGACTCGACCGCATACGCCCTGTTCGGCTTGGCGGCCGGCAAGCAGCTTCCTGAACTGAGCTGGGACCTGCACGTCTACGAAGAACTTGGGGTTGTCACCGTTTGTTCGGGAGGGAATCACCGGTCGCTCGCTTGCCTTCTCTGGGGTGAGCATCGTGTTCCGCTCGGACAGGTCACGTGGACGCGAAAGACCGGCTTCGCCTCTGAGCGCAGCCGTGAGGCCATGGCGTTCGACGAGGCCCTTCAGCCGAACGGCTTGATCCGCCTGTCAGAATCGAGCGACCTCGCCGAGTTGCTCGAACTCTTCGATGGGACGACGCCGACAGAGCGGCAGCAACTCGGGCGCTACTATGGGAACTTCGACTTTGAACGGCTTTGGTCGGGCGCTGACTCGGGACCTTCGCCGGCGCTGCGTGAGGTACGAAGCGGCCTCGATGCCCTGCGTGCCATGGCGCACCACGAGAGTGAGCACTTTCTCTTCGAGTTCTGTCGCCGCCGAGTTCGAGCTGACCTCTTGAGGCGGCATCGGATACTCGAATGCCAAGACAGCTTCTCCGTCAGTGCAGATCCGTTGCCTCACCCAGTTCGCTGAGACCCAGCTCCCAGTGGTCGGGCACAGCCGGAGGGAACGGCTCGACGAGGTCCACGAAGTGGGTGTGTGCGGGCTTCAGGTACTCGACGATGGCGCGCAGGTGTTTCCGCTCGGTCGGCGTGAGGATGCGCGCGACGACGACGTTGAACGCGTATTTCGCGAAGCGGTCCGAGGGGCCGAGCACCCAGTCGACTCCGAGTAGTGACTCTCCGAGCACCAGCGCGTCGGCGTTGAACGCGGTGATGGCCACGATGTCGATGCCGAGGAAGAAGCGGACCGCGTTCTTGATGCCCTGCGCGGTTCCCTTCTGCCGGTACATCTCGACCAGCACCGCCGCGAGCCGGCGCTTGCCCCTCACGTCGAGGTCGAACGGGAACGGGTTCCCCAGGTCCTGAAGGATGAGGTCGAGAAACGGCTCTGGAGCGCGTTCGAGATCGAAGATGTCGGGCCAGCGATCGAGGTCGGCGAGCAGCAGGTCCGTCACCTCCTGCAGGCACGAGATGAAGCGCAGCAGGTCTCCGGTCGTGTCGTCGCGCCGGTTGTGCTTCGGGAGCATCTGCCAGAGGTCGAACCGTCGCGACGCCGGCCGCGCTGGTCTGAAGCCCTTGAATCGCGCCTTGTCGAACGGCGGCAGCACCGCGTTCCCGGAGAGGTCGGTCACGCCGAGCACCTGCACCTCGTGCTCGACGTCGGGAGACATCTCCACGTCGAGCGAGACGGTCAGGCGGTTCGCTTCGCTTGCGACGTGCACGGCGCTCAGCGGCACCGCGGGCGCACCGATGGGCGTCACGAGGACTGTCGCGTTGGAGCTCTCGACCGGTTCGTCGAACACCAGGAGGAGCTGGTTCTGCGAGATCGCCTGGGCGCTCGCCAGTCGTGGTGAAACGCGGTCCTCTGCGGTGAAGCTCCAGGACTCGTCGAGCGACTGACCACCGCCCACGATGCGCGAGGCGACCCGGACCGTGACTCGGGCGAGGCTGACCAGTGGCGTGGCCGGCGTGAGGACCACACGGAGGCTGTCGGGCGACTGCCCCACCACCGCAGCGAACGGCGGCACCGGCGCACCATCGAACGCGAGCACCCCGTCGACCCAGATGCGTGTGGCGTTCGTGTCGATGCCGGCAACGTCCGGGTCGACGAGCTCGAGCGCGAGCAGCGAATCAATGGGAACGCCCACCTCACCAGGTGACGGGTCGCGGTTGATGAGGAGCGGCCGCGCCCCGCTCGTGGTGAGCGTGACCGACTGCACCTGCACGCGTGGCAGCTCGATGGTGGCCATCGCTCACACCAACTCGAGGCGGACGCCGACCGTGTGCTGCCCGGTCAGCTTCGAGACGTTGGCGGCCAGGTCGTCGAGCGCGCGCTCGCTCCCTGCGCGAAGGGTGACGCCGGCGTACTTCACCCCGTCGACGACGACGGAGACCTCCCAGGCAAACCCCGGCGGCATGCGCTTCGGCGTGCGCACCCTCATCGACGTGCGCACCAGCGTCACGCCGGTCAGGTCCACCACCTGCGTCACCTCGACGTGGTCTCCGTGGTCGAGCTCGAAGGTCCGACCAGGCTCGTCGTCACCGAGAACGAACACGCCCGGCCCGAGCCGCGCCTGGCCCTCGCCGAGACGACTGGTGAACGCCGTCAGCTCCATGCCTCACACCTGACGGAAGAGCTCGAGGTGGTCGAAGTACGTGCGCCGCGTGACGTCCTTCACCGACATCCCGAAGCCGCCCCGCCCCGAGGTGAGCGGCTGGCTGCCCGAGTTGATGCCGAGCTGGTCGTCGATGAACTGCACCATTCCCGCCACGGGCTGCCAGTCGGGAGCCGTTCCGAGCGGATGCGCCGCGAGGTCGTTCGAGAACACCTTCAGCACGACGTCGCCGTTCGTGTTCACGATGACGTCGAGGCGAAGGTGCACCCAGGTCGACTGCGCGAAGCTCGCGGCCGACTTGAGCAGCACGCCGGGACCGTCGGCGTCCGGCAGGCCCACGGCGATGGCTCCCTTGCGGAGCACGATGCGGTGCGGGTCGTCGTCCGAGAGCCCGAGCATGTACGCGCTGTCGTTGACCGAGTTCCCCTGGCAGCAGAGGAAGAGGAACGGGGAGAAGCCGGTCTGGCCTCCGCCGGCGCCGCGCTGGATGCAGCCGCGAATCGAGCCGCCCTTCGCCATCGGTGCGAAGCTCGCGAGGTTTGCGAACAGGCCAACCGCGCCTTGCACCGCCGCGAGAGAGTTGAAGCCGAACAAGAAGCTCCCGCCGCCCGGCGGAGTCGGGATGCCCACCGTCACGCCGCGGTCCACCGCAGCGAGGTCGAGACCGTTGTTGAGGTACGTCCAGTCCGTCTCGGCCATGGAGCCTCCGTCACAGTGTTGCGGCGCGTGCCCACGCACCTGAGAAGGTCTCGAGCGGCGCGGAGACGTTACCGACGGAGCTCCAGTCAGAGACGTAGCCAGCGCGTGCGAAGGGCTCGATCAGGCCCAGCGTCGAAGGCACACGGCTCCAGTCTTCGAGCCACGGAGAAGGCCGCGCCCAAGTCTCGACATCACGCACGCCGAAGGAGCACGCGACGACCCGCCCCGTCGGCAGCGCGAAGAGGTACGGCCGCTCGAACGCCTCGAAGCCGTCTCGGCCGAAGAAGGCACGCACCACGGTGACGTCAGCGAGCGCGGCGACGAACGCGCTCCATCGCTCGAAGTCCTCTCGTCCGGTGCCGCCGAACGCCGCCAGCACCTCGAGGCTCGTGACCGCGGAGATGGTCCATCGCGCCGCCTCACCTGGAAGCGCTCCCGCGTCGGCGAAGGTCGGGTTGAGGAGCGCCATCAGAGCAACACCCCCGTGTCGCCGTTGCGCAGCGACACCGTGCCCAGCACCGGGAACTCGCGCACGTTGAGCTTCACGTCGGCGGGCAGTCTATTGAGCGTGAGGTCGAGCCGCGCATCGCCCATCTTCCGAACGCCGGGCGTGTCACGGATGATGTTGAAGACGTCGCTCCACGCGACTTCGCCGACCGGGTTTCCCTCGACGTCCTTGATGTTGAAGCCGAAGTCGACATTCGGGTTCGGTGTGCCGTCGGGCTCAGTGACGCGAAACCACGCGGCGAGGTTGGCGCGAATCGCGTCGCGCACGACGTTCGGGCTCGCGCCCTGTCGAAGGAACATGCGCGCGGAGATGTCGATGCGCCGGTACACGGGGTCCTGCACAGCGACCTGGAACGTCAGCGTGCACGGGTACTCCTCGGTCACCTGTCGGAGCACCTGCGCCTTGAGCGCCGGCGTGGGGAGCCCGCCGCCGCGGGGCACGACGTAGAGGATGCCGGTGTTCTCTCCGATGGAGAGGTCTTCGTTCGAGGTGAGCATCAGCGCGCGTGCGACTCCGGTGAGGCGGCGGGCGTTGATCTCGAAGTCTTCGCGGGCGACGGTGCGCGTGAGTGCTCGCAGGCCCTCAGGCGCGAGCAGCTTGGCCGAGGCGATGCTCTGTCGGTCGGCTCCGCCTGAGGCCGAGCGCGGGTTGCGCACCGAGAGCTGAACGAGCCCACCGTTCGCATCGCGGAAGTTCCCCTCAACCACCACGAGGCGCTCGGCGTCGACGTTGCCCGTGGATCCTCCTCCGGTCTTGTACGTGACCGAGATGGTGCCGGTCGGTGGGAGGCCGCTTCCGCCGCTGCCGAAGCGGAGCGTCGCGAGGTCGTTCTGGTCGACCGTCGCGACGAAGTGCCGGTCGTTCGGTCCGGAGTTGAGGGAGCTGTCGACCTCGGTGAACAGGCCTTGCGGCGTCGTAACGACCGCGGAGCCGTCGAGGTACGGCCCGAAGTCGAGGGGTAGCGAGAGGTCGGCGAGGCCCTGCGCGTCGAACAGTTGGCGCTGCGTCTTGGAGTGTTCGCCGATACCGACCGCCTGCGTCGCGCCCGTTGCGACGGTCACCGGCGCGAGCAGCTGGAAGCGAACCGGGTCGGTCACCTCCTGCGTGCGAATGATGGTCCCCGCAGGGATGGTGACTGGTGCCTGCGCGGGGCGTGCGAGTCGGAACTCGAGCTCGGCCGTCGCCGGCTGCGCGCCGCTCAGGCGGTACCCGAGCATCTTCGCCAGGGCCATGACGTTTTTGCGCTGCGTGGCCGTGACGAGCCGCGACTCCCGCGCGAGGTTGTCCTGGTAGAAGGTCAGCACGTCGCCGACGAAGGCGAACATCTCGACGAGCAGGTTGCCGAAGCTCGCGACGTCGAAGTCGGTCCAGTCAGGGAAGACGCTCTTCAGCAGCGCGATGAGCCGCGCCCGCAGCGAGTCGAAGTCCTTGTCGGTGTAGTCGAGAGACCTTGGCACGCAGAGCAAGAGCGCAGGACCGAACGGCCGAGGGACAGGTATCCTGTTGAGGGACGCTCAAAGGAGGCTGTTGTGCCTGTTCCGATTCGGGTCAAGGAGTCGAACCGCTACGGCCGCCTTGAGCCGGCCAGGCTCAGCGCGTTCGAGAGGGCACTGGGATCGGCGCTGCCGCCTGCGTTCCGTGAGCACCTGCTTGCCCACAACGGAGGTCGTATCGAAGGCGCGCGAGAGGTTCGCTACGGCTTCGGGCTACATGACCACGTGAGCACATCTCTGCGGCTGCCGGGTGAGTACGGTGGTCTCCTCCCCAGCCACATGTTGCCCGTTGCTGAATCACAGGGGGGCGACCTCTTCTGTCTATCGCTGGCGGACCGTGATCGCGGCGCTGTGTTCCTTTGGGACCACGAAGGGGGTGGCGAAGGCGCCGGGAACTTTCACCTGGTGGCTCAAGACTTCGATGCCTTCCTTCGTGGACTCGCGATCAGCGCCGCACTCGAGCTTCAGCAGAACGAAATCGTCGAAGCGGCAGTTGCTGAGTTGGGCATCGACGCTGTCGTGCTGAGCGGCAAGACGATGTTGGACATGGCACTCCGGTGTGAAGAAGCCAGTCATGCACTGATCGAGCGGCTTGTGAGCGCTGGAGCAAGAATCTCGCCCGACGGGCTCATTGAGGCGGTTCGCGTTGGCCGGTTGGCAACGGTTCAACTGATGGTGAGCCAAGGACTGGACGTGAACTTTGCACTGCCTGATACGGGCTTCACTGCATTGATGCTCGCGGCAAGCGGGAACGCACTCGAGATTGCGGAGTACCTGCTCAGGAAGGGCGCTCTGCCTGGCATGAAGAACATCTGGAGCAAGACCGCCGCGGAGCTCGCGCACACTCCCCAGATGAGGGAGTTGCTCAACGGTCGTTGACGCCTTGGCCTGTTCGTAGCGGGACCGTGACAGCACTTTCTGCGTCTCCTTGCCTGACCCGCAGATTCAGAAGGATGGCCGTCCCGTCCGACTGAACTTCGACCGATACGAGTCCGACCCTCGGAATCCATCGCGTGAGCGCGTCACGGATTGCGACACGGGTGATTTCAACCAGGACCGCGTCGTTCGGTCGGTGCCTCAGCAAGCCGAGGCCAGCGCCAAAGCTCGTGCGCCACGGTAACTCCCCCGACGACCGCGCGGTCGCGCCCTCGGTCAGCAGCACTTGGCGCACCTTCGACGCGAGCAGTGCCTCCGCCTCGCCGGTCGCCAGGTCGCGCTTGCGGTCGCGCCGAAACGGGATGAGCAGGTTGCGCGCGACCATCAGGGCACCGGGACCGAGCTGCGCAGTTGCTGCAACGTCTTCACGAGGTCGTCGAGAGGCTTCACGGCCTCGTCCAGCGGCTTGCCCGAGAGCGACGACAAGTCCGGCACCTTCGGGCCGCCAATCATCGACGTGAAGATGCTGAGGATGCCGAGCAACGTGCTCACGGCACCGAGGCCCTTACTGAGGTTGGCAGCTTCCTGCTCGATGTTGGCGCGCGCGCAGGCAGCTACCGCAGCGAGTCCGGGGTCGTTCAATTCAGCTGCGCGGTGGGTGAGCGAGGCGAGGCGCTGAGCCGAGTGAGACAGGAAGACCAACTGGTCGCGCAGTCGCCCCAGCGTGTCGAGGATCAGGTCGACGACGCCGAGGATTGTGTACGGCAGCGAAAGCTGGGGCACGAGGCGGAGCAGCTTCGAGACCTTCTTCGTCATCTCGACGATGGCGCTCACGAGCTTCGTGGGGTCCGGAGGCGGGCCCAGCGACTCGGGGATCGCCTTCACCGTGTTGAAGACTGCGATGACCGCGTCGAGGATGTTGAACACCGGCATGAGCGGCGTGAGCGCCGGCTGGATGACCTTGATGAGGTCCTGCTGCTGCATCGTGACGCCGCCCGGGAGTGTCATCGTCAGCGGGTCGGGGGCTGGTGGCAGGCGAATCAGAATTGGGAGCGCCATGGGTGACCTCCTTCAGATTGGGTCGGCGGTCGGGCGCACCACGCGGCCGGCAATCGTGACCAGCGGCGCGTCGATCGAGATGGCACCGACCGCCTTGAGCGTCAGCGCCGTCGTCGCCTCGAGCGTGACTGTGTTGTCCTCGGCGTCGAGCGTGAGCGCGTCTCCGGTCTTCTTGTTCGTGAGCTTCAGCTTCCGGTTCTTCGCGGTCTCGTCGAGCTCAATGCGGAAGTGCTCGGTCGCGAACACGCGATTGTCGGGCGGGTTCCGCTGCGCCTCGAGCGGCACTTCGCTCTCGCCGCCCGGCTTTCCCCAGTGCGCAGCGAGGTAGTACGGCGCGTCCTCCTTCCCCTGATTGAAGAAGACCGCGACCTCCGCGAACTTCTCGGGCACCGCGAAGAAGCCGCGGTCCTTGCTCCCTCCACCGACGGTACCGAGTGGCCAGGCCCACGCGCTCTCGGGTTCGATGACTCCGGGGATGCACACGCGCACGCGGCCCAGTTGCGCGTCGTCGTTCCGGTCGGTGACGTACCCGACGTAGAGCCCGAGCCGCAGTGTGTCGTTGCGCTGGATGTCGTCGTCGAAGGTGCTCATCGCGGCACGCTCATTCCCGTCTCTGGGTCCTCGGCGCCGATGACGCTGCCTCCGCGACGGAACTCCACGCGGGTGCCACCGCGCTCCGGGTCGACGACCTCGATGGTCTTCATCGCGCCGCCTGGCGTAGGCGCTCCGCGGTTGGGCTGGCCCCCCTGCGGCCGCACGGCCTTCTCCGTCGAGCCGAGCCCATCGCGCGTCAGCTTCAGGTCGACGACGTACCCGCTCGCGTTGATGACGTGCTTCGTCTCCGCGACGTAGTACTTGCCGGAGAGCGCCTTCGAGATGCCGCGGACCTCGATGATGGTCTTCGCGCGGAGCGTCGGGTCGCCAACCACCTGCAGCGACAGTTTCACGGTGTCGCGCTCCGCAGCTCGGAAGCGGGCCTCCGCCTCGCGCTTCGCTGCCTCGGGTGTGGTCGCGGCTGTTGGATGCGCGCTGACCGTCGCGTTGCGCTGCTGCAGCGACGTGGAGCCGGTCTCCGGGTCAACCACCTCGACGAGCTCCCCGAGCGTCGAACGCGGCACGCTGTCGGAGTTCGCGCTGACCGCGATCGGTGCCTTCGCCAGCGGGTCTCGTCCCTTCACGTCGACACGCCCGACTCGCCGCACCAGGTCGCTCTCGACGTTGACCGACATGACCTCGCCGCGGCCAGGGTCCGAGTACCAGGTCAGTACGCGCGTCGGAGCCGGCGTCTGGTTGCGAGCCCGCCAGTGGAAGCCGGAATCGTCGACGAAGAACTCGAACTCCTCGCGCGCGGCGAGCCGACGGAGGAAGCGCGCGTCGGTCTCGGCGGACTGGTGCACCGCCTCCAGCACCTCGGAGGTGTCACCGATTTCGGCGGCCTCTCCGATGAAGCCGTACTCCGCTGCGAGCTCGCGCACGACGTCGCTGCGACGCATTCCGCTCCATGAGCGCGTCTTCGCCTGGAGGTTCATCAGCACGCTGGTGGCCTGTCCCTCGACGGTGAGCGTCTGGAAGCCCTTCAGCTTGCGAACGACAATCCGCCGCGGAGGCGCCATGTTGCCGGGGTAGCCCCACGAGACCTCGAGCACCGCTCCGCCGGCGAGCTCGGCGCGGTCGAAGAGCGAGAGGTCGTAGTTGTCGAGCTGGAGCGACGCCTGGTCCGCCTTGAGCGCGCTGTCCTCGTAGGAGAAGCCGAGCACCCGGCCGTCGAGGTTGAGCGGGGCTCCACTGGCGGCGCGTTCGTCGGTGAGCGACGTGATGCGCACTCCGGGTGCGCTGCGGTCGGAGGTGGTCACGCGTCTCGCCTCCGTCGTTCGCTGAGGATGACGTCGGTGAGCACCCGAACGCTCGGGATGAGCAGCCGTCGCCCGACCTCGAGCTCGAGCGTCGGGTCGATGATCGGGTCCTGCTGAAAGTCGGCGATGGCCCACCAAAAGCCACACGCCCTCGGCAGAGGAGCGAAGTACCGGCCGGCGAGGTCGAAGAGCGACTCTCCCTGCGCGACCACGTGCGCCCGCGTGTCTGGGTGCGCGCGGAAGCTGTAGGGCTCGCGCTCGGTGAGGAAGAGACGCCCCTCCTCGTCGCGCACGCCTGCGGTGAACGAGTGCCGAGAGCCAGCCAGCGGAGCCATCACGACACCTGCCGGCGCAAGGTCTCGCTGGTGACGCGCGTGTCGAGGATCTCCTCGAAGGTGACGGAGGCCGCGTAGACGAGCACCGACGAGTCGACGGCGAGCTGGCGGTACTGGAAGTCGATGCTCGCGATGACGCACTCGATGGTGAGCACGTTCGGCCAGACGACGAGCACGCGCGGTGGAGCGGTGGCGAGGACGCCCTCAGCGCCCGCGGGCGGTACCGTGAGCGCGCGGAGGAAGGCGCGGAACTCGAGGATGTTCGGATCGCCGGGTTGCTCGGTCGCGAAGAAGCGGTCGAGGTAGAACTCGACGCCGGTGAGCTGCCGGTTCGAGGTGCTCTGGAATTGGAGCACTTGGTGCGAGAGGCCAGGGACGACCTGCCGGTTCCAGTTCACCTGCAGCTTCTCGGTGAGCTGGGTCGGGTTGAAGAGGCACGGCATCGACTCGCCGGTCGAGACGTTGACAAGCACGCACCGCGGGGGCCGCGTCATGGCCGAGGAGAGCCGCACCCCGAGCCAAAGCCCGGTGTGGTCGCACCACGGGGACCCCCCTCAGAACGGTCGAAAGTACGACGGCTGAGCGTGATTTTTGGGCGCCCGTGGGGCCCTCAGTCGAAGCGGCCGGCGCAGTGCCCATGCGTAGTCGTGGTGACCGCGTTTGGTACAAGCAACGATCTCAACCGAGCCGACAACCTTGCCGATTGGCAGTCTGCTGAATCGGCGCCGCTTCAGCTCACGCGTCTCGTCGGGTCCCTCTCCCTCGGATGCGTAGATCATCACGCGCCCACGCTTGTGCGTCGCGAAGCTCCGAAACTCCTCGACCTTGACGCCCCGGAGGATCAACTCCGCCCACGGCTGCCGAATCGAGAGCGCGAGGCCCTTCGTGCTCGTCTTGGGAGCGAGGCGACGAAGGGAGAGCCGCGCGCCAGTGAGCTGCGCCATCAGCGCGACCAGACGTTCTGCCTGTTCTCGGCGTAGCGGGAAGACGGTGCCGGCGGCTCTGACTTGAGGAACGACGCTGACTTAATCAAGCGGTCGCTCCTCAACGCCTCGATACCTGGTCCATTCTCGAAGTAGTCGGTGAGGTAACGCAGAGTGAAGTGAACGTTGGCGCGCCGGTCGCGGGGCTCGAACTCGAGCAACTCCGCGACCGCGCACACACGGAGGCGTGGCGCGCCCTCTCAGAGGACGATGAGGTCGCCGTCCAACCAGCCCCGCGGCGGCCGCTTCGTCAGCCAGCGCTCGATTCGGCCAGCCCTGACCGTCTTCTCAAGGGCATTGCGGTCAGGTCGGCCTTTGACGAGCCATGCGGATTCGCGTCGCGACAACGCTTCTGAGGCCTTCACGAGCTGAGCCTACAACGCCGAACTCAGTACGCCGGTACTGACGAGAAGGTGCGACCAGCCGAGTCTCGCTGAGCCGCGACACCTGCACGGGCGATGGTCTCGCCGTCGACCTGGACGTTCACGGTGATCGGCTGGGTCGAATTGTTCGCTGGGGTCGTCGACGAGAAGCTCGCCTGCAGTTGAGCGAGTTCGGCACTCCTCGAGGCTGCTTCCGTGCGCGCCGGCATCGGTGATGAGGCCAGGTCCGGCGACGGCGTGCTGCTCGGCATCGCCATCGTGAGCTGTTGCTGGACCTCGGTTGAGAGGGGCTGCCGGGCGAGCCACTGGTACTCGGCCGGGAGAAAGCGCGTCGGAACGCGGCGAAGGAGGCCGATGACTCCGTCGGAGAGGCTCACGAACGCGCGGCGAATCGACTCGGCCAGTGCAGTCAGGAAGCTGCGCACGGTCACGAACGAATCGTAGAGGTGGTTGAAGACCGCGGAGAACACCTGCACGACAGCGGTCGCTCCCTTCGCGAGGCTGGTGAAGAAGCTCGCCGTCACCGAGATCGCAGCCGCGGTCCACTTCACGATGCTCGCGAGTGCGGAGCCGACGAGCTCACCGAAGCCTCGGTACTCGTCTGACGGCAGCCCCGCGGCGCCGCCGGTGAGCGCCTGGAACAGCTCGAGGAGCGCGACGCCGAGTTCGTCAATCGTCGCTCCCAGGACCTCGAACTCCGGTGCCGCTTCATCGAGTGCGGCGGTGAAGCCGGCGACCAGGCCATCCCACGCGCGACCGAGGCGGAAGGCCACCTGGTACACGCTGATGAGGAAGCGCTTCAGGCCCGAGTTCTCAGCGCGGTCGAGCTCGGCCATGACGGCTCCGGAGAAGCCGCCCTGTTCGAAGAGCTGCACCAGCCCATCGAACCCGAGTCGGACCCGTTCCCAGAGCCGATGAACGAAGTCCCCGAGGCCACCGAGGTTGTTGCGGACTGCGTAGACGAACCCCGCCACGACGACACCGAGCAGCGCGACCGTGGCGATCGCCGGGAGGAGTGTGGACATCAGCCCCGCGGCCGTCACGCCGAGCACCTTGAGCCCCACCGCGAGCAGCGCCACGCCGGCCTTCACAGCGATGACGGCTCCGACGGTGGCGACCACGGCTCCCGCGGCGACGGCGAACCCCGCGAAGGCCTTCTTCACCGGAGCTGGCAATTCGCGCAGCACACCGAGGAGCCCGTTCACGACCTCCACCACCGCGGAGACGATGGGCTTGAAGACCTGCGCGAATGGCTCGCCGATGACGATGGCGAGCGTCTCGAGCGAGCCGCCGAGGAGCTTCTTCTGCCCCTCGAAGGTGTTCAGCATCTGGTCGCGGAAGCGCGCGGCGGTCCCTCCGGCGGAGTCGAACTGCTGGCGGAGGTACGCGATCGCAGCCCCGCCTCGCAGCGTCTCGCCGGTGTTGGTGCGAATGCCGTTCGTCACCTGCGTCATCACGGCGCTGAGGCCCCCGAGCGCTTCACGCCCAAACGCGCTCAGCAAGAAGGCCGACCGCTGCGCCTCGCTCATGCGCTCGAGCCGTGGGCCCATCTCGCCGACGACGTCGAGGAACCCGCGGAAGCTGCCGTGCGCGTCGACCACGCTGACGCCGATGCCGCGCAGCTTCTTCTGCACTTCGGGGTCCGCCATTCGCTCCATGGCCACAGCGGCCGCGGTTGAGGCGCGCTCGACTCCGGGGATGACGTTCTTCACCAGGCCGAGGGTGAGGAGCGTCTCCGAGAGTGACTGGTGCAGCGCCTGCGCGCCGCGCGATGCCGTGCCGAGCGCCATGGGCAGTTCGCTCGCGTTGAGGGCGAACACGTTGACCGCCTGGAGCATCCGGTCGACCGAGACCGAGGCCTCATCCACCGACAGCCCGAAGGCCTTCATCGCCTGCGCGGCGAGGCCGGCGGCTTGCTGCGGCGAGAGCTCTCCGAGTGAGCCACCCGCGAGGTCGAGCACCGGGGTGAGCAGCGCCATCGACTCGGCGGCGTTGAAGCCCGCCTGCGCGAGCTCACGGAGCCCGAGTACCGCCTCGGTCGGAGAGAACTGCGTTGCGATGCCAGCGCCGATGGCGGCGTCACGCAGTTGCTGGAGTTCGACCGCCGAGGCTCCGGAGATGGCGCCCACCGCGGCGATGCTCTGCTCGAAGCGACCGGCGGCGTTGGCGAGCGAGAAGGCTCCGGTGACCACGCCCGCGCCGGCCGAGAACACCGCGAGGCCCACGCCGAGTTGCTGGAAGCTCGACTGGATGCGCTCGGCACCGAGTCCGACCTTGCGGTCGAGGCTGAGGAAGTTCCGTTCGAGGTTCTGGATGGCGCCCGAGGCCAGGTCGCGCGCGGTGAAGACGAAGCCGAGGCCGAGGTTGTTGAGCGACATGCGTCACCTCCGCCGGGCGGCCTTCTCGAGTTCGCGCGCCTCGCGCGTGCGCTGCTCTCCGATGCGCTCGAGGAACCAGTCGCGGTCGCTGACCTCGAGTTCGAGCGCGTCAGCGAACGAGAGCTGAAGTCCCGAGCCTCCGTGCTGGTGCCAGCAGAGGTGGAAGAGCCCCTCGCGCCAGGCGTAGAGGCTCACGTCGGGGAAGAGGCGCTCCGGGCCTTCCGACGCGCCGTGCGCTCCTTCCCCGGCAGGAAGAATGCGCTGTCGAAAGGGAGGTCGACGTCCTGGACCTCGCGGCACTCCGCGCACTCGACCTCGATGGTGGTGTCGACGCCGCAGTCGACGCGATCGAACTCGTCGACGAGGAAGTCGGCGTCGCGAAGCGTGAGGTCTTCGAGGAACGCGCGCTTGTCTTTCGGGTCGACTCCTTCGACCTCGAGCACGCGGTAGGCGAGCACCGAAGAGAGCAGCCGGTCGGGGTCGGCGCGCTGAAGCGCAGGGAGCTTCCGCTCGTCGTCGCCGGTGAGGAGCTTGAACCAGACGCGCTTGCCGGCGTCAGGGAGCGTCGTCTCAAAACGGTTGCCGGCCATGAACGCAGCGCGGCTCTCCGGCGACAGCGGCCGAACCGGGAGCTTCGTGAGGTCGACCTCCCACTCGACCCGCGCCCTGCAGTGTCGGCAGGAGATGCCGAAAGCGTACTGGGGGCCGTAGGTGAGCGCGCGAATCATCAGCAGTGCGAAGAAGCGATCCCCCTGGAGCACCGCGCCCCAGTCGACTTGTCTGTCGCCGAAGGAGTACGGGCCGGTGTCGATTGTCTCCTGCCAGCAAGACGTAAGGAGTTCCTCGAGTTGCCCGCCTGTCCTGGCGAGCTTCCTGTCCGCGAGGGCTCGCTCCTCGCGCACCCGCAGGCCACGAATCCGGCCAGTGAGGCTCGAGGGCGTTCTGATGCGGTCGGTCACGCATCGACAAAGGCCGACTCGGCGCGAACGAGGGACGCGAGATGGGAAAGGTGCGAGTGCGAACTCGCCGAGCAGAAGTATGCTTCCTCGCGATGCCGATCGACCTGAACGTACTGAAAAATGCTCTTCCTTCCCTTGAACGGGACCTCCGCCATGTCCGCGAGGACCTCGGTGAACTCGCGAACCGAGAGTGGCAGAGCCTCAATGGCGGCAACGACGAGGCAGAGGAAGGAGATGGTGAAGGAGACGACAGCACCGACTGGATCGGCCAGCGAATGGAGTCTCGGCTCGTCAGTCTCGCTCGCTTTCTCTGCGTTGTGCTGGACGCAATTGACCTACCCAGCGTGAAGCAGAGGTTCGTGGATGAGTGGAGGTTGCATGAAGGAAACCTCAAGGAAACGAAGTGGTATTTTGAGGTGGACGTCCTCCACAGCGCACCCGTGGAACTCGTGGACGACTACGTCGAGATCCTTCGCGGCCTTTCGGGCACGGGGCTCACGAGAACCGAGCAAGCTTCGCTATCGAGAGTCGAAGGCATTCTGCAGAGCCTCCCCTACTTGATCGCCAGACGAGGCGTTCAAATTGCCAAAGAAGAAGACATCCAAGTCATATTCGACGAGGCGATGAGTCTCGCCTTCCCGGAGGGCTACGAGCGGAAGCCACCGGTGGGAGGAATACTGAAGACGTTCATCGCGGATGGCGGTGTGCGAAGCGAGGGCATCCTTGTTGAACTGAAGTTCGCGAGGGACGCCAAAGATTTCCGGCGATGTATCGACGAACTCGCCGCAGACATCTCTGGGTATCGAGGTTCCGCCGATTGGCGAAACCTCTATATCGCGATCGTCATGGACGGCCCGTTCGTTCCCCCTCTTCAGCTGCAGGCAGAACTGGCACGCATGGGCGCGGAGAATTGGCGCGGTTACGCCCTTCATCTCGCTAGTCCCGGTACTGCTGCGCAGCCCGCACCATCTCTCTCCGTGCTCCCTGCAAAAGCGCCCGTCGCCACAGCAGCCTCGGCTCCTGACCCAACATCCGCTTAGTCAAGCTCGTGGCCTATTGGGCCAACTCGAAGAAATCGTAGGTCAGCGTGACCGACTCGATGACGTTCTCGTCGCTCTCGTTGTCCCACTCCCCCGCAAGGAACTTCACTGGCCAGGCGCGCACGAGCGTCCACCGCCGCAACGTCACGCCATCTCGGTCCTGCTGAACGATGTCGAGGTTCCGCTTGTACGCCTGGTCGGGGAGCCCGAGCCCACTCGACGTGATCGCCACGTCCTTGAACCAGTCGAACAGGTCGTGGTCGCGCGTCGCTCCGCGCTCGAGCGTCACATCGGCGAAGGTCAGCCGGCCCGGGCTCTTGTTCGGGATGAGCGAGCCGCCCTCGAAGTACTGCACGTTCGCGACTTCGACCGAGAGCTCGCTGCACTTCTGAAACCCCGCGTGCTGGAAGCCGTCGATCTCCACAACGAACTTGAACTTCTTGTGGAAGCTGCGCGGCGTGCCGATGACGGCCATGGGTGACTCCTTCAGGGGTTGCCGCCGGCGAGCTCGGCTTCGAGCGCGCGCGTGTCCTGGCTGATGCTGATGACGATGAACTCGGCCGGCTTGTTGGTCGCGAGCCCGACGCGAGCGAGGAGCTTCCCCGCTAAGATGACCGTCGGCGTGTTGAGCGCGTCGGAGACGTCGACGAAGAACGCCGTCGCCGGGTCGCGCGTGCGGAACGCTCCGTTGTTCATCTGGGTCAGGAGGAACGCGGTGATGGTCCTCCGCACCTGCGCGCGCAGCGACTCGGTGTTCGCCTTGTGCCGCGCGAACTCGAGCCCCTGCTTGAGGCTGCGGGAAATGAAGATGACGCCGCGTCGCTCGCCGACGTACGGGAAGTTGCCGTCGCCCTTCAGCGTGCGGCTGCCGTCGATGAAGCGCGGCAGGCCTGGCCCGGTGGTGAGCGGGTTGATGCGGTGCGGGTAGACGAGGTCGCGCTTGCGCTCCTCGAGGACCTCGTCGGTCTCGAAGCCCAGCACGCCGAACATGCGCCCGGCCTCGATGCCCGCGGGAGCGTCGTAGACACCGCCCGGCCGGCTCGAGTCGATGCGCGAGAAGACGCCGGCGATGATGCCAGACGGAGGCACCACCACCTGTGCATCGGAACCGAACACGCTCTTCGCCGGGTTGAGGACGCTGACGCGTGGCCAGTAGAGCGCGGCGAACTCCGAGAGCCCCTCGAGCGCGGCGGTGGTGCTCGCGTACTCGACGATGTCGGTCGCGCTCTGGCCCTCGGGCGGATCGAGGATCGCGAAGACGGTTCCGTCGCGGACGACCTCGGCGTACTGCACCATCGCGAGGTGCGTTGCCGGCGTGGCGCGGCCGGGCACGAGGAGCAGCGACAGCTCCTGCACCTGGTCGAGCGCGCGGAGTCCGGTCTTGCCGGCTTCGCTCCCGATGAAGTCGTTGTCGTCGAGCCCTGAGAGGCCGTCGTTGCCACCGGATAGTCCGACGGTCTGCCGCCCCGGCACCGTCGCGAGGAGCTGCGTCACGCGCACGTAGAGCGAGCCGCTCCGTGGGTCGTTGACGATGCGCTCGACGTGGCGCGCGTCGGTGGCGGTGAGGGTGAGGTTCGGGAACGTCTCGCGGTACGTGCCGTCCTCGATGACGAGGAGGTCGAACGCCAGGGCGCTCCCGTTGCTCGCGGGGCGGACCTCGACCTCGAGGCGGTTCCCGTAGGCGCCAAGGTCACGCCCTTCGACGCGGAGTCCGTTGGCCACGCCGGACGCCGCTCCGGTGTGGGCGCTGGTGTCGAACCCGAACGCGGGGCTGGTGGCCGCTCGCGCCTGAAGTGTGGCGGCGACACCGGTCGCGACTGTGCGCACCTCGACCACGTTGCCGAGGGAGACCCGCACGGCCGGCACCGCGGCCTCGATGACGGCCTTCACCTCCGCGACCGTCACCGCGCTCAGGTCGGCCACGTTGCCCGTGCCCTGCGCGATGGAGTTCGGGAAGTTGAGGACCGCGTTGGCAGTGCCTCCCGTGACCTCGACGCGGCTCGAGGTGCCAATCGTGTCGCTCACGATGCGCACGTCGACCCCGCGGACAGCCTTTCCGCGCACGATGGAGGCGTTGATCGCCGCTGCGACCTCAGCCGAGGTGGCCTGCGCTACGTTCACGAAGTCGGAGGCGGCGAAGGTGACGCGCTGCTCGGCCCCTCCATCGATGCGCAGCAGAAGCGTCATGCCGTCGACGAGGGCGTACGGGCCGGGCGTTCCCGCAACGACCGAGGCGGCCGTACCTCCGAACACGACGTCGATGTCGGGACCGCCGTTCACAGAGAGCACGGTTCGCTCTCCGTCGTGGAGCGCGAAGGGACCTGCAGCGCGACCCGTCAGCACCGCGGGAGTGGGGCCCGCTCCCGCGAGGATGAACCCCTGCGCACGCGTCGCCGTCGCCGAGCTCGGCTGCGAGACATCCGTGTAGTGCGTCGTGCGAACGACCCAGAGCTGGCTCCCGCCGTTCTCGAAGAAGCCCATCGCCGCGAGCGCCAGGTCGGAGTCGGGCGTGAAGCCTCCGAAGCGGGTTTGGAACTCTTCGAAGGAACTGCAGAGCACGGCCTCGCCGATGGGCCCGCGCTCCGTCAGGCCGACCGCGCCGGCCACCGAGGTTGGCGCGGAGGTGATGCCGCGAACGCGCGGCTCCTCTTCGATGATGACGACCTTCGACGACAGCAGTTGTCCGCTCACGGAGTACCTCGGTTGGCTGCGAGTGCGCCGTCTCGGATCGCGCGAATGACGTCGGGCACGGTGAGCACCGCGTCGTCGACCCCATCCACGGTCACGCCGGTGGCGATCGTGAGCGACGTGGGAACCGGACGAACACCGGGCGCACATCGGCATCGACCGTTCGCGACGCAGAACACGTCGTGGGCGAGCACGAAGACCAGGCAGCGCCGGCTGGTGTTGGTGAGGGAGACGGTCACAGCCCCTCCGCCTCGAGCTCGGGGTGCTCGACCAGCGGGTTGCGGTCGAGCGGCAGGCCCTCGTCGACGTCGAAGCCGCGCACGACG
Source organism: Myxococcota bacterium (assembly GCA_049322495.1). GTDB lineage: Bacteria > Myxococcota > Myxococcia > Myxococcales > Myxococcaceae > Archangium_A. The sequence continues at coordinate 18,317 of JBMORD010000366.1, forward strand.
AAGCCGCAGGTGAAGACGCGCAGGTCGTCGCGGCTGGCGAGCTGGGTCCGGAAGTCGCCGTCGGCCTCGAGCTCCCAGCGGACGGTGCCGCGGTCTGGAGCGCTCAGGTCGCGAGGCAGCTCGAGCCAGCGGTTGCGATTGAGGAACGTCGCGACGGAGCCCATCAGGTTGAAGAGCTCGGCGGTGCGCGTCGACGCGACGGTGAGACCGAACACCAGGTCGACGGTGAGTGGCGGCTTGCGACGGACCGCCTGCAAGCCCGTCGGCGTGCCCACGACGTCGTAGTGGGGCTCGTTCGCCGAGTAGAAACGGTTCTGGCGGAGCGTCGGGCCGGTCAGCACCAACGACGGCAGCTTCGCCATGGCGATGATGCTCTGCCCGTCGGCGGTGTTGTCGTAGTCGACCGAGACCGAAGTGCTGACGTTCGCGACGACCTGGCGCTTCAGCTCGCGGAGCACCTGGCGGATGACACGCGTGAGGTCCGCCTCGCGCGCGATGGCAGGGCGTTCGAATCGGTACGCGAGCGTGAGCACCGCGCGCTCGCCGGGAATCGGTCGTCCAGTCGGGTCGAGATTGAGCAATTCGACGTCAACTGGGCCCGGCTCGTGCGGAGGTGTGCGGAGTTCGATGACTGCGGGAGTCCCAGACCGACGAATCGCCAAGATCTCAGCCGCTCGACCGCCGAGGACCACCTGCGGACGCGCGCCAATCCCTGATCCCTCCAGCCGAATGAGGTCTCCACCACTGGAGGCCCCAGTCAGCTGAGAAAGCGAGTGAAGGATAGGCGTGGCCACGAACCCGAAAAGCGAGGCGAGGTGTGCTCGGGGGACGACAGCTCACGGGGCCAAGCCCAGTTGACGGGCGATTCGTTCGAGCAGTCGCTGTGTTGCGCCACCTCGGAACTTCTCAAACGCCGGTCGCAAGAAGGGACGAGCCGGGACCTGCGTGACGACCACGCCGCGTCCGCTGCCGGGGCCTCGAGGGGCTCCAGCCCGCTTGAGCAGCACCGCGAGGTACCGCCGCATCTTCGGCGTGATGGGGATGATCACCGGCGGCCCGCCGAACTCCTGGATCTGCGCGATGTCGGCGAGCGACTCGCCCGTGCTGCTCTTCGCGCTCCGCAGCACTCCGATGAACACCTCGTCGCCGTCGGCGATCACTGAGATCGCGTTGCGGAGGTCGCCGCGCACCAGCAGTGACTTGGTGCCACCAATGCCCTCGAGCTGACGCGCTGCCAACGTCAACGGCGCAGGCGGTCGGATGGGCTCGCCACCCGGCGCCTGCGCCGTCAACCCGCTCACGACTTCGTTTCGGAGGGCGTTCGCCTCCTGCTTCATCGCCCGCTCGACTGCGCCCTTGAGTCTCCCCGAGTTGCTGGAGAGCAATTCGCGAGCGCGAGCCCAGTCGCCGGTGCGGGAGATTGCCATCGCGGAGCTACGGGTTCGCCGGAGGCTCCGGGATGCAGGTGTTGCCGTCGATGACGCCGGCGTCGTCGGCGGTCACGAAGGCGCACACGAGCGGCCGGCGCGCGAGGCGGCTCAGCTCCCCGCAGTCGGCGAGCGTGCGCCACGCCTGCTTCGAGTTGCAGACCTCGACCGTGTTGCCGAGGCAGCGCGACGCGCCGGGGTCGCAGGGCGGCTCGGCGCAGCCGACCACCGCGAACATCAGGAGGGCCATCAGGATCAGGTTCTTCATCGGGACTCCATGCTGCGGGTCGAGAGGAACTTCGGAGCGGCGAGAGCCCGCGTGTCTTCCGCCAAGCGCCTGCTCCAAAGTCGGCGTTCGCGCGAACCGGGGACGTCGCGATTTCTCGGCTGATTTCGGTGCGGCCTTCAGCGAGCAGCGGGACGATCGCTGAATGACACGATGAGGAGATTCCGCCGTGGCCTCCGACGGAAGAGCCCGAACCCTGCTGGGCGGGCCTCGGTGACGTAGAGGCCAGGCGGCGTTCGCACAGCCCACACCAGGCTGCCTTCGGTGTCGAACAGCCCGCTGAGCCGGTCGCCGGGGCGGACGAGCGCCTCGCCTGTCTGCAGGTCGACAAGGCCCAGGCGCTCAAGGTCACTGAAGTGGAGGACGAGGTCCATGCTCGACTGTGGCGTGTTCCCCGCGGGCGTCATTCGGAGCGCCTCGATCGTCTGCGGCTCGACCTGGCACGGCACGCGGACGGGTGGGTGTTCGCGTCGGTAGGGCTCTCCAGCGCCATCACCATCGGCGTCGAGGAGCGCTGGCTCCTTGAAGTCCTCGTCGTAGCCGGGCGCCTGCCTCGACATCGCGTCGGCGTCGAGCCGTCGGAGCTCTGCGAGGAACGGGAAGATGATCCGTCCTCGCATCAAGCAGCTCCGACAGGCGATGTTCGGGCGTACGGAGCAAGGAGCGCGTCGACCTCCGGGTCTCCAGTCAGCGAGAGGCCACCGCCACGATTCGAGTCGAGGCGGTAGGATTGGTCGCGCGTGCGCTCCTCGATGATCCGCCAGCGGCTGCGAGCCTCGTACGCCGCGTCATCGGCGAGCGGATGCAGGCCGCGGAGCACGAGGAGAATGCACGCTCGCTTCACAGCCAGCGGCGTTCGCCCGTCCGGAGTGCCGTCGTCCTCGGTGTAACCCCAGCGCCCCTCGGCGATGACGTTCCCGTGCCCCTTCGGGAACACGAGGCCGTGGCGCAGCGTGAGGCGCGCGCCGTCGTAGCCAGGACCTATCGGAGCTCCGACGACGAGGAGCACGGACCGGTCGAGGCCGAACCCAAACGGCGCAGCGCCGACGAACGGGAACTGTTGCATGCCCTCGTAGTCGACGCTGAGTCGCGTGAGCTCAATCGGAGGAACCGGGAGTTCGATCGTCGGCGTTCCACGGCCGTCGAGCCGCAGTGTCGCTCGCCGTGGCTCGAAGAACTGGCGGGTCACCTTGTCGATGGCCCGCGTCGCCTCGTCGATCAGAGCGACGAGCCTCGCGTCGGTGGCAGAGGCGAGAGGAACGCCCTCAGCGCGCACCTCCGCCACCGACGCGTACACGTCACGCCTTCCGCGCGGAGCGCGCCGGAGCCTTCGCGGTGTCGGCGGCGACGTCACTTCGCGCGGGGCTGAGGCGTACGTCGTCGGCCGCCGCCTTGCGCACCTTCGCCTCGCTCTCCTCGCGAACGTCGAGTGCCTTCGCCTCCTCCTCGCTGCACACATCGAATGCGAGGGGCGTGACGTCGTCGCCGGCGACCTGCCTGACCGTGCGCAGGTAGTCAGCCACGTTCTTCTCCACCCGATACCAGCCGCGCTCTTCATGGAACTTGATGCCCGCGTAGGTGAAACGCCGAACGATCTGTCCGCGCCGGGGATCGAACGACTTGAGTCGAACCAGCAAGGTCTCCATGGACGAACTCCTCAGAGCTGAATGTTGATGAGCTTCGCGACGCCGGGTTCCTCAGCGAACTTCGCGTCGAAGCGCATGGTGGCGACGACCCTCAGCACGCCGGCCGAAACGTCGCGGAAGGACTCCAGGCGGATCTGTCGCCAGATCCCGACGTGGACGTTCTTCGGGTTGCAGAGCAGGGCGACGGTGCGGTTGCCGCCAGGCCCCAGGTTCTCGGGGAACAGAGGCACGGGCTTGACCGGAACGCCAGAGTACAGCGCGGGGGTGTCTTCCTCGATGAACCGGTCACCGCCGACGGTGGCGCGGTCGGCCAGCGAGTTGCGGTAGTCGAGCTCGGCGTCGACGGACGTGAGGAACGCCATCTGCTTTTTGTCTCGGAGGTACTCGTTGGGGAGGGACTTGAGCAGGTCGCGCAGGAAGTTCTTGCTGAGCGCGACGCCGCCGGCGTCCACGATGTGGCTGGTCGCCTGCTTCAGCAGCCCATCGATGGTCGCGAGGAACGGGTCGGCTGAGGTGGTGTCGCCGTTGATGATCACCTCCTCCATGTCGCGACCTGCGGCCTCGGCGATCATCTCGAGGATGGTCTGCCGCAGTTCACCGCGCTCGATGTTGTCCTCGAGCACTTCGTCGGAGAGGTGGACCTCGGCCTTCACGAGTTGTGCGTCCAACTCGAGGTGCGACATGTCGGGCCGCGCTCGGTCGGCGACGGGGAGGGCGGTTGCTTCAGTGCCACGCCGCAGAATGCGACTGCCGAACTTGATCTTGGCGATCTGGTGCTTCGGCGACGCCATCGGAACGACGGTCGCCATCTGCATCAGCACCGACTGCTTGATGAGCAGGCGCATGAACTTCTGGGCCTGCGCCGGGAGCAGTACTCCGCCACCCGCGGTCAGATCCGCGAGCGCGAGGTCTGCCTTCTCGAGCAGGGTTCGATTCGAGGTGTAGCTCACGGGTTGCTCCTCTCAGGACTCGTGGAACGACAGCGACTTCTCGACGCTGTCGCGGTCGAGGGGGTTGTTGAGGTCGAGCGGCCAGGCCACCTCGTGCTCGGTGGCCTTCGGCGGCGGCTGCTGCTGGGTGGGGATGCTGTTGGGCAGCCCGAACTGCTTCTCGACGCGCCCGAGTCGCTGAGCCTGGCTGGTGACCGACTCGGAGAGTGCCTTGAAGGACTCGGTGAGCTTCGTGAGCCCCTCGGTGATGGGCCCCAGGTCGACCTTGCTCGTCGGGTCCGGCTGTTCAGGGGCGGCATCCTGGGCCTTCGGCTCAGGCTTCTTCCCTCGCCGCGGGCGGGCGGCGGCCTTCGTCGTGTCTTCGTCGCCTGGCTCTTCGGTGCCAGCGCGGGCGAGCAGTTCCTCGCTCGCTGCGCGCAGTTGTTCCGCGAGACTCGCGACGCGCGGGTCGGAAACGTCCTCGCCCAGTTCTTCGACGATCTCCGTGAGGTTCTCGAGGGCGGCGAGTGCCGCACTCAGCGGCGAGTCGTCGGAGGAATCGGCCTTCTTCGCGTCGCGTTCGGTGTCGTCCATGGCTTCATCCCTCTTCACGATGAGAAAGCGGCGCAGGTTCGCGGCGCGGTCGACGAGGGAGACTTCCTCGACCACCATGTCCACGAGTCGGTGCACGCCGTCGGTGGTGGTGCTCATGCGGTTGTCTCCGAGGAAGGCGGGGTCGGCTCGGGAACTCGCCGGGCAGAGCCGCCGATCGAGAAGCCGGTGAGCTCGCCGCTCTTCACCTTGCCCCACAGTTCGTCACCGAGAACGCGTACCGCGAGCAGCCAGGTGCCCTTGCGCACAGGCGTGTCGCCCAGCGTGAAGTCGGTGGGCGCGAGGAAGTTCTCGAGCACCTTCACCTCGTCGTTGACCCGCAGCCGGTGCATCAGGCCGAGGCCGCCGAACTCCTCCATGAAGCGGTGCGCTGCCTCGCGGATCTCGTCGGCGGAGTAGATGTCGCCCTGCGCATCGACCACCTCGGGCTCGAGGACGATGCCCAGCACGTACCGCTCGTCGCTCGGGTCGGCGCCCTTGATGAGCCTGGTCGGCTTGTCGAACTCCGACTCGTCGGGCGCGCAGAGCCAGTCGTCGATGGCCTTCGTCGTCGGCTCGTAGTTCGCGACCAGGAGCTGCGTCAGCACCGACGGCCCGCCGACCCCGCGCATCGAGCCGATGCTCCGCGGCGTGCGGATGCGCTTCACCCAGAAGTCGGACTCCTTCACCATCGCGGGGAACTTCCCGCGGATGCCGTAGGTGATGAGGAAGCGGCCCTTGAGCGTCGTGAGGAGCTTGAAGAAGCGCTCCTCGTCGAACTCCGACTCGCCGACGTCGACGTTGTACCCAGGGTACGGCGGGTCGAGGAAGAACGCGGTGTCCTTTGAGTCGTACTTGCGGACGACCTTCTCGTAGTCGCCGCCGTAGACCTTCACCTTCTTCAGACGGGGCGCGAACTCCTCGATGCGCTTGATGGTCTTCGCTTCGACGCCGACCACCGAAGGGCTGAAGCTGCGGCCGCGCATCTTCCCGTACGAGAAGTGCGTCAGGTACAGGAAGCGATGGAGCCGCTCGACATCGGAGCTCGGCTTGGCGTCGAGCAGCCCCTTGAACGTCTTCTCGTCGCCGACCCACGGCAGCTTCTTGAGACGCGCGAGGTCGCCAGGCGTGAGCTTCTTGAGGAGCTTGTACGCCTCAGCGATCTCCGGGTCGGCGTCGTTGATGACCTCGACCGCAGCGGGCTCCTTTGCGAAGAGCACCGCGGCGCTGCCGGCGAACGGCTCGACGTACGTCTTGTGTGCCGGGAGCATCGCGGCGAGGCGCTTCGAGAGGCGCTTCTTGCCCGCGGGCGAACCCCAGATGGTCTTCTCGACGTCCTCGGTCGTGGCTGAACGGAGAACGGCACGCGAGCGCGCGATGGCGGTCTGGAGTTCGTGCATGGCGTTCAGCGGGCCGGGGTCTTCGCCTTGAGCGCGTTCGAGCCGTCGTGCGCAGCGTGGCTCGCGCGCGACTTCAGGCCGCTCTGCAGGACGTAGATGGCCACGACGCCAGCCACCGAGGCGATGACGCCATCGGAGAGCGGCGCGAGGCCGGCCTTCAGGAGAAGCGGGTTGATGGTGATGAGCATGACCGCCGAGATGCCGGTGGTCAGCGCACGCTTGAGCGAGCTGGGGTCGCTCAGGTGAAGCGCGGTCAGGAGTCTGGTCATGAAGCCCTCGTCGTCAGCGAGTCGCGAAGTGCGAGCCGTCACACGCGAGAACAAAGTGATCGTCGTGAATCAGCGGGGACACGCTTCACACGACGGCGAGCGTCGTGCTCCGACACAATCCGTGAAATGGCGGGAAGCCGAGACCCACTTCGCCCAGTCGGTCCTCTGAGACGCGGGGCCGGAACTCGCCCACATCATCCCGGCGCCCCACTGCGGAGCGGGTCACGTCTGCAATCGGCACACCTCCACTATGGAGCGTGAGCCGGTCGCCATCGAGCCGCTCCCGGACCCAAGGCAAGAGGCGCTTGATGTCCTCGGGCTGGTCGAGCCGCTCGACCTGGTCGAACTTTCGCAAAGCGTCACGGACGCCAAAGGTCTTCCCGTGCAGAAACCGGCAGATGTGGGTCGTCCGTTCATCGAGCACCGCCTCGATGCGATACCGCTGAACACCAGCCTCTGCGTAGTTGCTCACCTGCGCGAAGGAGCGTCCCTGGCCGATGAAGGCGCTCGCGATCACCTCCCAATAGAATGGCGCACGTTCGATGAGCGCGGCTCGAGCTGCGGACTCCAGCTCGCCGGCGATGTCGGAGCGCCCCAGGCCCCGCTCGAGGCCGGACGCGACGACCCGTCGTGCTTCGCGACCAAACGCATCGAGTCGCCGCCCGTACTCGTCACGAGCGAAGAGACCCTGCGCGTTCACGATGTGCCGCGCGACGCGGTGGTCGAGCGCGTTGAAGCGAGCCCCGATGGCCAGTTCCTGCACCTGGCGTGAGTGCGCGCGCGTGGCGTTGATGACCGCGGTTGCTGCATCTCCGAGAGGAACCTGGATGCTCTGTTGGATCAGGGCGGTCGATCTGCCGGCGGCCACAAGGGACTCCGCGACGAGGCGCCGCCGCTGAGCAGCAGTGGTGCGCCCCCAGTCCACGTCGAGCACCGCCACAGCCTCGCGAAGGGCGTCGGCCTCCGCTGGCGCAGCTGAGCGCCGGAGCCGAGCCGCCAGAAGCGCCGACGCTCGGTCGAACCCATGGGGGCTTCCGAGGTCCATCGCCTTCGACACCGGCAGTCTCAGCACGTGCTCGAGCAGGTCGTCGGCGAACACGCGGGCGTCGTGGAGCTCAAGCAGGCTCACGCTGGTCCCCGAACCATGACTCGAACTCCGCGCGCGGCACCGTCACTCGCTCGGGCTCGAGGTAGCGGCGGGCGAGCTCGGCCCGTTCGGTGGCGAGGCGCTCCTCTTCGGCGCGCAGGTCCTCTCGAAGCGTCAGCAATTGCTTCGCGCTCTGCGCCAGCGTCGACGGCGGCCTCGCCGCGGGAGTCAGGTCCACGCTCTGCGTCTGCACCCCCGCGAGGGTCAGCGTGATCGGTCGCTTGGTCCAGTCGTCGCCGATCTTCCGGAACTCCCGGTTGAAGATGTCGCCGGCGAGGACTCGGCCCTCTTCCGGCGTGAGCACGCCGACGCGCACCAGACGCTCGACCATCTCAGTCATGCGTTCCGGGTCGCGCGTCACTGGCGTCTGCGAGCGGAAGCGCCAGAAGCGAATGCCCATGTCGGCGAGCACCTTCCGGTTCATCAGGAAGTCGAACTCGTCGCGCTCGGGCTGGAAGACCTGGTCCTCGGCGAAGCGGAGCGCGCTCTCGGCGGTGGCGCGGTTGAAGTCCTTGCTCTCGCCGCGGAGCATTCGCGGAAGCCGGAAGGCGCCACCGACCTTGTCGATGTTCCGCTCGTCGTAGACCTGAAAGAGCGCATCCTGTTGCTGCGCGTCGGTGAGCGGTCGGAGCTCAATCTTCGCGCGGCCGCCGTCGCCGGTGCCCGAGCCGTCGGCCTCGAGGATGAGGATCTTGTGGAAGTTCGCCTTGCCCTTGAGGTTCTCCTCGATGAACCGCTCGATGCGCGGCACCGACGCGTCGGAGAGCCGGCCACCGGAGACCAGGAGCGCCATCGGCGGGACGCTCTTGTTCTCGAAGTAGAGGTAGTTGACCTCTTCCATCTGCCGCGAGCCGAGGACCGAGAGGAGCGTGCCGACCCAGCGCGGCACTCCGTAGGGCGAGCGGGGAGAGTGGATCGCGAAGTGGAGCAATTCGGTAGCCGCACCGTCCGTCGGGTCGGTGCGCCTGAGCGCCGCCACGTCGGGGAAGACGGCGCCGGTGTTGCGCGAGATGACGCGCGGGTCGCCGAAGGGCTTGAAGAAGGCTCGCTCGCTGCCCTGGATCTGAACGTACCGGCGCAGGCGTCGACGAGCGGCGACTGTGTCGAAGGTGACGGGCGAGACGCGGACGCGCTCCTTGACCTCGACCGGGTCGCGGTCAAGCGGGAGAAGCCGCACCGTGTACGAGGGGACGTAGACGAAGCGGGCGAGGTCGCCCTTGCCGTCACGGAGCACCTCCCAGAAGGCGTTGCCGGTGACCTCGAGGTCCTGGCGGGTGCGTCGACGCAGGTCGACGAAGGAGTGGTCGAAGCAGGCGAAGTCGAAGAAGGCCTCGAGGCGAGCGCGCTCGATGCGGGACTGCTGGCGGAGTTCGTCGAAGCGCGCGTTCGCCTCGTCGACAGTGGGTGTGATGTTGGTGGTCGCGTCGAGCGTGCCTGCTTCACGCTCGGCCAGGCGCTCGAGCATCAGCGTGTCGCGGACCTTCTCGCGGGCCTCTTCTGCGTCGAAGTCGATGACCGGGTCGAAGCGGAAGCCGAAGCCGTCGATGTTCGTCGCATACGCGTCGACGTTCTGGCGCAGCGAGTTCGAGTGTTCGACGAGCAGGCACATCGCCTCTGGGTCGTACGGGGGAGCGAGCGCCCCCGCGTCCGCGAAGGCAGATGACTGTTCTCCGCCGCCGCGGCTCGCTGGGTCCCCAACGCGCGCGCCTACGACGACCGCCTTGAGGAGGGTCTGCACGCGCTCTTCGCCGAGCGGCAGCATCTCGGTCGGCGTCACGCAGCACTCCCCATGATGGGGTCAAAGGCGCTGGACTCAGCCGCCGGGGACCTGCTCGGCGGGCCGCGGTAGGTTCCGTGGAATGTCGTCTCGCCCCAAGACGCTGATCACCGACTTCCGCCACCTCCCCGAGGTCGACTCCGACGAACTCGACCGGGGCCGCTCGTTGCCGGCGTTCCTCTCGTCCATCGTGATGGTCGCCTCTATGGAGGGTCCCGAGGCGCGGGTCCGCAGTCCGATTCGTTGTCGATGTCGTCCGAAGCGACGCGCATGCCCTGGCGCGATCCTGATCGCCCGCTACGCGGGCCACTCCGAGGTGGAGTGGCAGTGCTCCGACTGCGAGTTCAACGGCGTCATCACGCATTGGGAGGGGTCGTCAGCAGACTTCGCCGAACGGGCCCAGGTGCAGAACGTCGAGGTCGTGCCACCTGAGCTGCCGCGCAACCGAGTTCCTCCATCGCTGGCGGGCCGATGGCGCATCGAGGAGATGGAGGTCTGGGGCAAGGCCGCCATCGACCTGATGGGCCCGGGCTACATCGAGTTCGCAAAGCACGGCGGCTCGCTCCGGTTCATCGCGCTCGAAGGAGGCCTCGACTGCCGCTACGCCGAGGCGGAAGGCCGCCCATCTGTCGAGTTCTCGTGGTCGGGAGTCGACGATCGCGATGATGCGTGCGGCCGCGGCGTCGCCCGCCTTGAGGCAGACGGCTCCCTCGTCGGTCGCATCTTCATCCACTGCGGAGACGACTCGGCCTTCACGGCACGGCGGTTTGAGGAACCGCTGAAACCGAGCAGCCGTCGACTTCAGTGACTCATCTCCCCTGCCACGCCGCACCGGGGAGCCGCTCAATCAACTCGCGGAGGACGAGCTCGTACGCGTCGTCGAAGGTCCACGTCTGGCCGGTGGCGAGCAACGGTGTCATGTCGGCGGTGAAGACCGGGTCGGACTTCTTGGCGTGCAGGTTCTGCTCGAAGAGGGCTCGGCTGATGGTGGCCTCTTCCGCGGCCATGTATTTCGAGAAGGCCTCGACCACCCGAGCCGGCGAAACGCCCTCTCGCTTCAAGGCAAGCGCGAGGTCGAAGAGGTCGCGGCCCTTCTTGCGCTGGTAGAGGGCGCGCAGCTTCGTGCCGAGCAGTTCATCGAGTTCGTACGTGCGCAAGCCCGCGACGCCCGAGAACCATCGCGAGGCCACCTCGAAGCGATGCTCCTTGAGCCCGAACACCGTGAAGTGCTCGCGCGTGTTGATCTCCACCTTCAGCTTCAGCCGAACCGGCGGAAGGTCTTCTGACTCGAAGCGGTAGCTCAGCGTGACGCGGCCTTCGGACTGCTTCCACTTCGGCTGCCCCAGCCAGCCATCGAGCGCCTCGTGGATCGCATCGAGCACCGCGCCGATGCCGCCCTCATGGGTCTGCACCAGGTCGATGTCCTCGGAGTATCGGGCGGCGGGGCGCAGGTGGAGCTTGTAGAGCGCGGTCCCTCCGCGGAACGCGAGTGCGTTCGCGATGGTCGGCCGAGAGAACAGCTCCACCAACGCTCTGGAGATGACGAGGTCCTGCTCCACCTGTCGGTCGGCCACCCAGGGAGCGTGCGCGCGCCACTCGGTGATGAAGTCCTTGGGGATCACGCGTCAGCCTCCACGTCGACGTTGGCCGACAGCTTCCATCGTTGGGCTCGGGGGGCGCCCGTTGCAGCGCTGGATCTCGCGAGCCGTGCGCTGTGGGCGTGCTCCTTCACGAACGGGAGGAGGATGTCGGCGAGCGCGTCGTGCGCGGTGCGGTCGAGCAGATACCCGAGCCGTTGAGCCCACACGACTGGACTCGCCTGCGCCGCCGCAAGGAGCTTCGCCGGGTCGAGCACCTCGGCGAGCTCATCGAGAACTCCAGCGACGTTGTCGAGCCCGCCGCACTGGTCCGCGTAGCCGACCAACTCGAGCGCGGTTGCCTCGGGGGACGCGACGCGAAGTGGGCCACGAGGAGTGTTCTTCTCAATGACCGGGGTCTGCGCTGCGTCCTTCCGCGCGACGAACTGCACCCGGACCGCGCCGCACTCGATGGCGCGCCGGTTGGCGCTGAGCATGACCTGGAAGGCCTGCGGCCGCTGGTGAGCCGAACCGTGGAGTTCGGCCGCGCTGAGGAGCGCCACGTAGTACGGCTCGCCGAGGTGGCTCATCAACTGGGGGATGAACTGCTCCGCGGGGAGGCAGCCCAGGCGACGGAACTCGGGTGGCACGACGACGTAGAAGCCGCGGTGGGGAAGCGCGATGTGCCCCTTCTTCTGCAGGCGCAGGAGCGCTGCCCGGACGGCGATGACCGACCCACCGAGCGCAGCGACGGCGTCGGTCAAAGAGAAGTGAAACCGGCCACTTGCAGTGAGGCTGGCAATGTAGTCCGAGGCCTTCATGACGGTTCGTTGCGCTCAGAAACTAACGCGATTCGTTCGTTCTTGCCAGCATCGACACGAACGGCGCGTCGTTGCCTGCTGAATCGAGCGAATTTCGCTCGTTTTAGCACGCATTGACTCTGGTCAGCCGAGGACTCGGACACCTATCTCGTTGGTTCGCGGCTGCTTGAGGGAACGCTCTCGCTGGCAGGCCAGTGCGACCGCCCAGAACTTGTCGGCGTGCCCGCGGGCGTTTCGTTCGGCGTCGAAGCTCACCTTGCCTGACGGGAGCACGCGCCGCTTGATGGCGTGGATTTGCGCGACCAGGTCGCGGTCCTGCGGCATCGTCACGTCACGGCGCTGGAGGAGGATCTTGAAGTCGGTGGCCCAGCGCTCCTTGGTGTCGTTGGTGAAGTTCTCGCCGACCACTTGAGGGAAGTCGCGCGCGAGGTTCTCGGCGAGGTTCATGCCGATGCCGCTCCGGTCGATGGACAGTCGCGCGACGGGCAACGTCCCCAGAAGGCGTCGGAGCTCGGCCTCCTGCTCCGCGAACGGCGTGCCCTCGAAGCTCTTCAACATGCGGCAGGTGAAGCGGCCCTCGATCTCCTCGAACACTGCGAGTTCGGACCGGTCACGCGTTCGGCCCACGTCGAAGCCGGCGACGAGCCGTCCCTCCGGAGCGCGCATCGAGGTCGGGTCGTCGACCATCACCAGGTCGTCGGTCGTGCACGGCAGGATGAGTTCGTAGGGGAAGAAGCTGTACGTCTCGTCGACGAACCGCCCCTCGAACTCCTGCTGGAAGTCGTCGAGCGGCAGTGAGTCGAGTTGCTCGATGAGCGTCGGCCTCCCGAAGACCGACACGCGCTCCTCGGTCGGCATGTTCGGCGCCTCGACCGCTGCGCGCTTCGTGTCCGCGCAGAAGAACCGGCAGAGCCACCAGGGCACGTACTGCCGCGTGTGGTGCGGGTACTTGCGCAGCTCCTCGTTGGCGATCTCCCAGAAGATGCCGCGTCGCCCGAGCGGAGTGCTGCACCCTGTGAGCTGACCGTTCGACCTCAAGATGAGCGCGGTCGACCCGCGGTACACTTCGCGGTCGTTCACGTAGTGCGCGAGTTCGTCGAGGTAGACGTCGCCCTTCTTGCCGCGGGGCGCCTTCGACGGGTGCGAGAGGATTCGCGACAGCCGCTTGTTCGTGCCGTTCGATTCGAACGCGAGCTCGGTCTTTGAGTCGACCACCAAGCGCTTCTGGTACGCGAGCGGCAGCTCCTCGTGCACTTGCCGCGCGACGAGGATCTTCTCCTTCGCGTCATCGAGGTTGTAGCTGACGAACACCGCGGTGTGTTTCTCGCGCAGGTGGCACCGGGCGAGCGCCTCGAGTGCGAAGAGGAACGAGAACCCGACCTGCCGGCTCTTCGTGACCCAGCGGAAGCGGGAGCGGTTCTGCAGGAACGCGAGCTGGTACTGCTCGAGCGCGACCGGCTCGTCGTCGAACGAGCCGAGTCCCGAGATGAAGCCCCACTCGGTTCCGAGCCAGTCAGCGAACTCCTCCTCGGTGCGCTTCACGATGCCGAGCGTCATCGCCTTCCTCCGCTTGCCTCTGTCCGAGAACGAAGCGTGTATGTCGCGCCATGACGACCTACGCCGACTCCATCTCCCGCCCCGCGCGCACGCTGACCGAGAATGAGCAACGCCTGCTGCTGAAGGTGACCGGGCAGCGGCGCGACGGCTTCCGCGACCACGTCATCTACAGCGTGGCGCTCGGCGCCGGCCTGCGCGAGCACGAGATCCTGGCCCTCAACGTCGGGGACGTCTTCGACGAGGCTGGGCACGCGAAGCGGCGCCTGCGCCTGCGGGTCTTCAAGCGGGCGAGCGATGACCCGGCGCCTCAGGAGGTGATGCTCCCCGACCTCGTGCGCGCGAAGCTCGAGAAGCTGATCGCCGGTCGGCGACGCGATGGTGAAGTCTTGACCGCGGACAGCCCCATCTTCGTCAGCCGGCTGGGCACGAGGCTGTCGGCGCGCCAGCTGCGCCACGCCTTCGGCGTCTGGCAGAAGCGCTGTGGCTTCGAGCGCCACTTCTCCTTTCATTCCATGCGTCATTCGAGCTGCAGCAACATCTACCGGGCGACGAAGGACATCCGCCTCACGCAGCGCTTCGCGCGCCACAAGTCGATCCTGTCGACCGCCATCTACACGCACCCCTCGGACGAGGAGCTGCTGCGCTCGGTCCAGTCGCTGATCTGCTGACCCGGGCGGAAAACGCACTTGCAGTTCGAAACCGAGCAAGGCGCGCTGCTCAATTCCTGCGGCGACCCGATTCTGAATCCCGGGCTGCTCAATTTCCCAGAACTGGCCCACTCGAAAACGGGCCCGGGAACCCGTCAGGGAAGGCGACCGCGCGCCGAAAATCAGACCCGCCCCCCTCCCTGGGGTGACCTGACGAGGTGTTCGGCCGGAGCTCGTGGACCAGGCGCGTGGAACCTCGCCGCTGCGGGGAAAGCGGCCATCCGCGGCCGGCTCACCGGACCCAAACCGCGCGCACATCCCTGCGAAACCACGAAGGCGGCGGGCGGCGAATGGCCACTTTTCTCTCTTTCCGGCCGTTCGATTGGCCGCGGCGGTGGCGATCCTCACCAGGTCTGACGAGCTCGAGCTCCTCGAGCACTGTGAGGTCACACCTCGCGCATCTCCGCGGAACTCCGATGCGGTACCCGTTGCGCCGTGTGCTTCCGCGGCGACGTGCTCCTCTGCATGGTCGTGGGCGCACCTCACGGTTCGTCTCCGTTCGCGCCACGTGGGCCAACGTCGGCCCCCACGGCGGCCTTTCCGTCGGCCGACGGTTTCTGAGCGGCGTCCTCGAAAGTGAGCGGCGGGGGATCGGCAATTGAGCGCCCGGCCGAGAATTGAGCGGGCTCCGAGGGTCGCTCAGTTTCGACGACGCCGGTGAGTTCGGGCGTGGCCTCATTCAGCTCGCGGAGCATCCGTGCGTGCCGCTGCTGCAGGCTCTCGAGCGACAGCGCCGCATGGAGTTCTTGCCGCGAGTCGGGCCCGCCGAGCACGTACTCCTTGAGCCGGACCATCGTGTTGAAGTCGGTCGGGTTGTCGAAGCGGACGCGCCCCTCGAGGAGCGCCTTCTCGTAGTTGAGCAGGTAGCCGTCGATCATCCGCACCGTGTCGTCCTTCGACACGGCGAGAGCGCTCGCCCGCGCCTCGATGAGCTTCTCGTCGGCTCGGGCCGAGATGCGCGCCACCGCCTCTTCCCGCCGGCGCGTGCAGTTGTGGCTCTTCGCGTAGCTGGCGATGACGCTGGGAGCGACGCCGTACCGCTCTGCCAGCGCGCGGTGGGTCGGGTAGACGGTGGTCGAGGAGCCGTCGTCGAGTTGCTTCACCTCGCCGAACACCAACAGGCGGTCGAGTTCCTCGAAGGGGATGAGTGGCGCGTCCGCCTTGTGAGGTCTGCCAGGCTTTCGTCGGGGCTTCGGTTCGGCCTGTGCTGGCTCGGGAGGCGCTGGTGCCTCGACGACGGGCACTTCAGCGGGCGTCTCTCCGCGTGCCTTGAACTCCTCGCGACGCCGCGCGCACTCATGCTGGCCCGCGAAGTTGGCGACCAGGCTCGGAGCGACGTCGTACCGGCGTGCGAGTTCCCGCTGTGACGGCCACACGCGAACGCCGTCGACCAGTTCGCCTTCGACGAGGAGCCGGTCGACCTCGAGGTACGGCATCTTCGGACCGGCCTCTCGACGAGGACGGCCGGCCCGCTTGCCGGTGGATGGTGGCTCGCGCTTCGCCATGCGTCAGTTGAGGAGCTGCCCGTTCGCCAGGCCCCTCAGTCGCTGAATGGTCCGCGTCCGCCCGCGCTTGAGCCGCTCGTAGAGCTTGTCGCGCTCAACCTCGTCGGTCGGGCCGACGCGAGCCACGTAGGTGCGGAGCAACTCGGAGCGCAGCGTCGTCGCGGCAAGCACCTCGAGCGATGCTTGGGGAACACCGTCCTCTGCCGCGCGCTCGAGCAGCCTCGCCAACTCGACGCGCGCCTCGGCGATGACCCGGTCGCTTGGGTCGACGAGGTGGTGCTCCAGGTCGCAACCGTGCTCCTCGTCGTCGACGCTCTCGTGCTGGTGAGCACGTTCCTGACGGAGGCTCTGAAACACGAGTCGCTGCGTGCGCTGGCGCAGTCGCATCGGGAGCCGGTCGCTCCCTCGACCCGCCACGGGAATCTCCGACAGCGCTGACCAGAACGACGCGAGGACCAGTTGGTCGAGCTCATCCCGCGGCACCGCGTCGCCGATGATGCGGTTCCGCAGTCGGCTCAGCATGGGGAAGAACGCGACTGCCAGCACCGACGACCAGAACGGCGTCTTGGTCGTTCGATGCATCGCAAGGAGAGCGTTCGCCAGCGCGTCGCGCGCCGGGTAGCTCGCCTCGTGCTCGTCGGCCAACGTCGAAAGGACCGCTGCCGCATCAGGATGCACAGCGAGCACCGGGTGCTTGCTCCTGCCATCCTCGAACACGCTGGGCGTCGCGCTGAGGACCTGCTGACGGAGCCGCTCGATGAGCGCCTTGAGCGTGCTCATCGCGGCCTCCGTTCCCACCACTCGCGGGTGAGTTCGAGGAAGTCCTCGAGCTGCATGGTGACGAGCGCCGGCTGGTTGTCGTCCTTGCACACTGCGAGCGGCCACTTGCCGGGCGGGGCGCACTCAACGGCCTGGCGCATCGCCGCACGGACGTTGGTGCGGTGGTGGTGCTTCGCCTCGAGCCAGAAGCACGGCACCTCGACGTCGGGGAACTCTTCGCCCGAGCGGTACTGCAGCCCGCGGCGAATCCCGGCGTCCGGCATGATGTCGCGGAAGCGCTGCACGAGCAGTCGCTCGAACTCCGCGCCCTTCCTTCGAGAGCGAGCGCCATTCATGCGAGCGTCCTCCCCTCGAAGCGAACGGGGATGCCGTGCTTGGCGGCGTACTGGAGCTCGCGCTCCATGCCCGGCGAGATGCGCCCGCCGAACACGCGCACCTCGTCGCAGGTAGAGAGCAGATCCACGCAGAGATTGAGCGCGCGCTCGCGTCGCGTGGCCTCGTCGACCAACTGCGGCAGGTAGAGGTGCGGCGCGATGGGCAGGACGCCCTCGGCGATGAGCCCGCGGCTGATGCGCTGGACGCGCCCGATGTTCGCCGCCGGCCCGTCGCTGAAGGGGTGGCAGACGTAGACGCGCTTGAGACGACCGACAGGAGTCGCCTTGCGCATGCGGTGCGCGAGCCGACGGGCGACCTCCAGCGAGCAGCGCGCGTCAGCGAGCGCGCGGTGGGGACTGGGCCGCTCGAGGCCGAAGAGGGCCGCGACGGAGTTGAGCGACAGCGAGCTCAGCTCACCGGTGGCGACGAGCGGCCAGGCGAGGCTGGCGGTGTCGAGCCGGTGGTAGTCGACCTCGGGAAGCGGCAGCTCCTCGCGACGGAAGGCCTCCTCGAGGAAGGCCCAGTCGAACCCAACGTTGTGGCCGGCGACGAGGGCGCCCTCGAACAACGGTGCGACCCGGGCCAGCGCGACCTCGAGCGTCGAAGCCTCGGCCCAGTCCTCGAAGGAGTACCCCGCGATGGCCAGCGCTTCGGTCGACGCGTTCTCGAGGCGCTCGGGGCACACGCGGACGTCGCACTGCGCGACGATCTCCAGCGTCCTCGCGTCGGCGCGGATGACGCCGATCTCGAGGATCTCGTGCTTCCGGAAGTCGAGGCCCGTCGTCTCGAGGTCGACGAAGGCGATGGCCGAGACCGACGGTCGCTTCGTGGGCGGCTGCGGCTCGGGCGGAGGGGGAACGAGCGCGAGGACGGCGCGCTCCAACTCGGTCGCGCGCTCCATTACGCCACCTCCTTCGCCCAGAAGCGGGGTGAGTGCGTCTTCTCTGCGCGCGCTTCGAGTTCGGCCTTGAGCAGCGCGACCCGGGAGCGGTCGAGTGACTTGCCCAGGCGTTTGAGCTCTGCGTCGAGGGCCTTCTTGTCGATGGTGCCGAGTTCGGCGGTCAGTTCCTCGCGGGAGCGGCCGGTCGCCTCGGAGAGCACGTCGAGCGTCGGCCCGAGCGGGTAGTCGACGCTGGTGGTGGTGAACATCCGATAGCGCACGCCACCGAGCACCAGCTCGTCGTGGTGCTGGAGGTGCGTCTTGAGGATGTCCTCGAGTTCGGCTTTGCGAGCGGAGAGCGCCTTGGTGAGGTGGGCGACCTCTTCGCGTTCGCGTGCGACCGCCTCGAGGTCATCGAGGTTCGCGCAGATGAACTCGCGCTTGCCCTTGAGGGCGTCGGCGTAGGCGGGGCAGTGCTGCCGGTGGTCGCAGTAGCTGCAGTTCGCGTTGAGGCGCGGTGGGAACTCGGTCGCGGTCTCGGTCTGCTTCCCGAGCACCTCGGCGTAGGTGAGCGCGTCAGCGAGCTGCTCCTCAGTGCGCGTCGTCTCGAGGCGCACGCCATGCCGCAGCATGAGGAAGGCCAGCTTCACCTTCTTCGCCCACGGCCAGAGCCGCTTCACCGCCGCGGCGTAGAGGCTCAGCTGGAGCGAGGTGTCGACCTCCTCGCGCGTGAAGAGCTGGCGGTTGGTCTTGTAGTCGATGACCTCGATGGTCTCGTCGTCGACCCAGTCGACGCGGTCGATGAAGCCGAGCACTTCGAACTCGCCGACCGGGAGTCGGAACTCCTTCTCGACGGCGAGGACGTTGCGGTGGTCGATGACGCCTTGGCTGCGAACGAAGTCGCGGACGATGCCGAGCGCCTCCTGGAACACGTCGACGCCGACGAGTTCGTCGGCCGCCCAGGCCTCGCGGAGCAGCTCGACCGCGCGCTCCTCGGAGAGCGGGCCGGTGAGCTCGTCTTCGAGCACCTCGCGGATGAGGTTCTCGAGGACGGCGTGGATGAGCTTGCCGAACCGGAGGGGAACGCCGGGCTCCGCGGGGAGTTGGTCGATGTAGTGGAACCGGTACGAGAGTGGGCAGGTCTCGAACCGCGAGAGCCTGCTGAAGGACAGGTGGGTGTTTCGTTTCGCCGCTGGAGTCATGAGCGCCTCGGAGGGCGCTCCAGGCGCTCAGGGTTGGTGTGCTTCTCGAACGAGATGACCTGCGAGCCGGGGAAGGCCTCGAGCACGCGCAGCACTGCAGCGGCGTGCTCGGGCGTGAGTTCCTTGCGCGGCTGCCCAGTGTAGGCGGGCACCAGCCAGAACTCGCCGTACGTGTCGGAACGGAGGCGAACTTCGACGCCGAGCGCCTTGAACGACTCGAAGTCAGCGGTCGTGAGCCCGCGCGGGGCTGCCTCTGCGTGCGACTGCTCGGTGGTGCGTGGTGCAGGCGCTGGTTCCGGCGGGGCAGGGGCCGCCTTGCCGTTCGCCTTGAGCCACTCGACGCACATGAACTCGTCGGGCAGGGCGCACGCGCCGTTCGCCTTGAAGTGCGCGCATCGCTTCCCCTCGCCGCGGACGTACTTGGGGCACGTGATGCCGCTCGGGCGCTGTGCCGCGGGCGTCGGTGTTGGTCTGAGGAGGTGCTTGAGCGCCATGGTTCCCGGTCGACGCTGCTGCGTCGTTTCCAGGAAACGCCGGCGTGTTCAGCGAACTGGGACAGCGGGAGCGCGAGTGCCGACGAAGGCGTGTGCCTTCTCGACGTCGAGCAGCACCGTGCGGCGCCGGTCCTCGTTGGGAACGAACATCACTCGCTCGCAGCGGGCCTTCACCACGTCGCGGAAGTGCAGCCAGCCGAAGTGGAAGAGCCGCCGCATCTCGCGCACCGGCAGCCTGCTTCGCTCAGCGCGGAACATCGCGGGCGCCGCCGATTCGAGGTGGAGAGCGACGCCGCCGTCGCGGCGAATGAAGTGGGTTCCCTCGGTCAGGGTGCCGTCTTCGATGCAGAGGAGCACGGCGAGAATGAGCTGCGGCAGGTGCTGACGCTCCACCTCGGCCTTCGTGCGCTGAACGTTCACCGCCCGCATGAGCCGGTTCGACGAGACCCGCGACATCAGCCCTGCGCTCACCAGCTTCGCGGTGACGCGCTGGAACTCGAGGACCAGGGCGTCGCGCGCCTCGTTGTTCGGGAAGGGACTGGCGTCGTTGCTCATGCCCAGAAGAACGCGAGCGCGTGCTCCGATTGGGACGACGATGGACGAATGGGCGCCGCGAGTTCCGTCCACGCCCAAGCGGATTCGCTCAAATGCGGAGTCGCTTCAGATGGTTGAGCGCGCGTGGCCACGGGACGCCGTCCAGCGAGTAGCCGCGATGGCGAGGCAACGAAGCTCGGATGCGTGAAGGCCCCTTGAGTTCAATAGACCTACAGAAAGTT
>JBMORD010000367.1:0-5118 GCA_049322495.1 Myxococcota bacterium
GAGCCGCCGCGCACGACCGAAGCAATTGAACCGCCGGAGGCAGCGGAGGGCGTGGTGGTGGCTCGCGGCAGTATGCGAGCCGCCGCGCACGACCGAAGCCATTTGAACCGCCGGAGGCAGCGGAGGGCGTGGTGGTGGCTCGCGGCAGGATGCGAGCCGCCGCGCACGACCGAAGCAATTGAACCGCCGGAGGCAGCGGAGGGCGTGGTGGTGGCTCGCGGCAGTATGCGAGCCGCCGCGCACGACCGAAGCAATTAGATGAAGCTCTCGGGCACGAAGATGATGTCGCCCGGCGCGAGCAGGAAGTTCTTCTCCCGTCCGATGACGATGTCCTCGACCTTCACCGGGAGCTTCACTTCCTTCCCGTCGACGACGCGCGTCACGTTCACCGAGTTCTTCGCGGCCGACCGCGTGAGCCCGCCCGCCTGCGAGATGGCGTGGATGATCGTCATCCCGTCCTCGAACGAGAACGCGCCCGGCTTGCTCACCTCGCCGAAGACGAACACCTTCTTCGAGTTGAACTCCTTCACCAGCGCCGAGACCTGCGGGCGCCGCACGAAGCCGTTCTTGAGGCACGAGGTGATCGCGTCCGCCGCGCCGCTCGCCGTCAGCCCGCCGACCTGCACCTTGCCGCACAGCGGGAAGTCGATGTGCCCGTTGTTGTCGACCCGGTAGACGCCGCTCAGGTCGGCCTCCTGGTAGACGCGCACCTCGAGCAGATCGTTCGCCGCCAGCGTGTTGGGCGAGCCGGCGTCGGCCATGATCAGCTGATCGGGCTTCACGCCGTCGATCGTCGACGGCCAGCGACAAGCGCCGAGCCCCAGGACGAGGCCGACCGCGATCGACACCACCAGCGTGCGCATCAGTAGTGGAAGCTGAGCCGCAGCAGCGCTTCGTGCCGCGGGAAGTTGAGCGACGGGAGGTTCGACGTCTCCGTGCTCGTCGAGGTGCGGAAGGTGAACGTGTAGCTGGCGCTCACGTCGAACCACGAGGTGATGACCACCGTCGGCCCGGCGTTGATGCTCAGCAGGAAGTCGTTGCGCACGGGGTTCGGCGTCGGTGCCATCGCGTTCGTCGGTGCCCCGAGGAAGGTGAAGTAGTCAGCCGAGACCTGCCCGTTGAGCTGGAGTCGACCGCCCAGGAACGCAAGCCCGCCGCGAAGGTACCCGCGATCGTCGATGAAGGCGCCGTCGAGCAGCGTCCCACTCCGCGGCACGGGCAGGATGTTTCGCGCGTAGCCGATGGCGATGCGCGATTGCTCGGTCACCGTGTACGAGAACTCCGCCGTGCCGATGACGGTGTGAATCGAGCCGTTCGTGAAGTCACCGCCGTAGCCGGCAAGCAGGGTCACCGCGATGCGCGGCGAGATCAGGCCGGCGAGGCCGAGCTGGCTCCGGAAGAGCACCTTCGACGCCGAAGCGTTCGAGAAGTACGTTCGCCAGTCTGCGTTGACGTCGACGATCAGCGCGGTCTTCGGCAGGAACTTCCAACGCCCGTTGAGCCCGAAGTTGAGGTTGCTGTAGTTCGCCTGCGACAGCAGCGCCGTGTTGCAGACGGCGTTGCCGGTGCAGTTCGGCGGCAACCCCGGCAGCAGCGCTTCGAAGAACTCGACCGACCACGCGACCTTGGGCGTCACCTCGAGCGCGCGACCGCCCGGGTGAATCGGCACTGCGAGGTAGACGTTGTTGAAGAGCGAGATCGCGCCGACGCCGATGGCTGCGTTCTGCGTGCGATCGCTCCGCACGAGGTTGTCGCCGATCGCGACCTCGACGGCGCCGTCACGGTTGAACTTCGCATCCAATGCCACGTTCGCCTGGATGCGGGAGAGCCCCCTCGACTGAGCCGTCAGGAGCCCCGGATACCACAGCCCCTCTCCCGCCCCGTTGAAGCTCACGAGCGTCGAGGGGTTGTCGAGATCGAATCTCAGGCCGGGTCTGAAGTGGAAGATGAAGTCCGACGAAGGGATCGGCTGGCCGTTGACGATGTTGAAGTAGCCAACGAGGGAATCGAAGCGAGTGTCGACCTCGAAGAAGGGGTGGAGCCGTCCCTCACCGACCTTGAAGCCGGGCGCCTTCGCCACCTGCGCGAAGGCAGAGCTCGCGAGCATGAGCCCCAACACCACCGCTGCGCGTGTTCCCCTCGAAATCATCGCGGTTCGTCGGCCTTAGCACACGAGGTGTGCGGGCCAAGTCTCTTTCCGTGGCGTGGGCGTCACGTCGTCGGGCTCGCCGGCGGAGGGCGCGAGTCGATCGGCGTGGGCGGCGGCATCTGGGTCGGATCGCCAGGCGGCAGGTAGTCCGGGATGTCGACCTCGACGGAGAGGTTCTCATCGGTCCGGAACGCCAGCTGCCCGATGCACTGCTCCGCTTCGGCCCGGAGCTGCTCCACCTTCGAGCGTGCGATCGTCACCTTCGTGAACTCGTGCTCCGCGGTGGCGGTCTCCTTCTTCGCAACCGCCTCCTGGAGCTGAACGTCGGACTGCTCGGAGATGCGGAGCAGGCCCTTGATCTGGGTGAGCTTCTCGTTGACGCAGTTGAGCTTCACCACGTCCTTCGTGTTGCGCGCCTCTTCGAGCTTCTGCAGCACGTCCTTGAGGGCGCCACGCATCCGTCCCACCGACTCCGCGCTCGTCTTCACCTTCTCGGGATCAGGGACCTTCGACGCGTCGGAGGCCTCGGGAGCGTTGGGTGCCTGAGCCAGCGAGAACGTCGCCACGGCCAGAGTCAGCGTGATGATGGCTCGACGGATCACGGAACGGTCCTCTCCAGCACGACAAACGACGGAAGGTCTTGAAACGTATGGGCCTGGCCCATGTAAGTCAATGAGAGTCCGAACGAAGACTCGCCTCGGTAGTCCCCGGTCACCCTCCGCTCATTCAGGCTCAGCTTCCAGTGTGGCGGTTGGCCTCGCGCAGTCGCACTGAAAGAAGACGCGCGATGTTCATCACGAGGAAGCAGAAGCCGTCCTTCTGCACCTTGCGGAACTGCGCCAGCCCTTCGGGCGAGAGGTGGAGGAGGCGGACGTCGGTGCGCGCCTTGACCGTGGCCGAGCGGTAGTCCTTGTCGACGAGCGCCATCTCTCCGAAGCACTCCCCCTCGGTGAGGGTGGCCAGCGGCCCGGCGCGGGTGCTGCTGAGCACCTCCACTTCGCCTGACTCGACGAGGTAGAGGCCGTCGCCGAGCGTGCCCTCTGCGAAGATCGTCGCGCCCGCAGGCAGCTCGCGTGGCGTGAGCAGCGCGGAGATCGCCTCGAGCTCCTGGTTCGAGAGCATCTCGAAGAGCGGCGAGCCCGAGAGGAGGCTGAGGCGATCCATGGCGTGGCTCGCATTGTGCCACGCCAGCCCGCCCTCGCGAGTTTCGACGGGCGTCAGGACGCGGGCGCGAAGACGAAGGGGTACGCGACCGCCACGTCAGACTCGGGCTTGAAGGGGAAGACCCAGCCGCGAATGGTCGTCTTGATGCACGACGCGACGGCCTCGTTGCCCAGGGTGTTCTCTTCGATGTCGATGTCGCTCGTCCGACCGGCAGGCGTGATGCTGAAGCGCACGACGACCTTGCCCTTGAGGCTCGGGTTGCGCTTGAGCTCCTTCTCGTAGCACTGCTGGATGGCGCCCTTGCGGCTGCGCACGTAGGCGGCGAGCTTCTCGCGATCGACGTCGCTCGACTCGACCTCCGGGGCCTGCATCGAGACGCCGCCGCGCACCGTGGCGGTGCCCTTCTCGGCCAGCGCGACGTTGCCGCCGCCCGAGGTGCCGAGGTCGCCGATGCCGGCCGCCGAGCCCGCCGTGCCGCCCTTCGGCCCGCCGGCCGCGAGCGCGTCAGACGTGGCGACGCCGACCCCGCTCGCGCCCGAGAGCGCCGAGGCGACGTCACCCACGCCGCTCGAGCCGCCGAGCACGTCTTCGAAGGCGCCGCCGCCGCCGGCAGAGCCGATCACCTTGAGCAGGCCCGACTTCGCCACCTTCGCCTGCAGCGCGGCCTTCTTGTCTGCGTTGCTGGTCGGCGCCTTGTCGCCCTTCTTCTCGGCCGAGGCGGTCTTCTCTTCGGTCTTCTTCTCGTCCTTCGAGGGGCCGGTGTCCGCGACCTCGGTCTTGGGCGGCGGCTTCACCTCGACCGGCATCATCGCCTTCACGAAGCGATCGGGCAGCTCGTCGAGGGTGAGCTCGCGCTCCTCGACCTTCGGCTGGCAGGCGATGAAGGTCGCTCCCGAGAAGTGGAGCAGCATCGAGGTCGCCAGCACGAGGAAGAAGAACTGGTCGACCTGCTTGAAGACGTTGCCGCGCACCTCCGGCGGCAGCTCGGCCTTCGGGGCCTCCGGCGGGGGCGAGACGAACTGGAACAGCAGCGAGACCTCGCCCAGCGCGACGCGGCCCTTGGCGGCGTCGGTGAGCGGCACGGCGTAGAGATCCTTGCTGCGCGCCTTGGCGACGCCGCGCGCGATGGCGTCGGCCAGCGTCATGTCCTGCCCGCCGACGGAGATCTTCCCTTCCATCGCCGGCGTGAAGAGCAGGGTGTACTGGTTGTTCACCACCTCGAAGAGGGTGAACGACGGCGGCAGGTTCGACACCGGCACGACGATGGTGTTCGTCGCGTTCTGTCCGACGGACACGGAGGCGCGGCGCTTGAGCGTGCGATCTTCGGTGATCTTCGCGCCCTGAATGAGCGCGACGCGAAGGAGCTTCAAGCCGGCCTGCTGCGGTTGAGCCATGACGTTCCCTTAGACAGCCGCGATCAGGCGAAGTTCCGGTGTGCCTGTCGCCCCTCCCAAACCGAGGGAAGTTGAACACTTAGCCCCGTGAGAGGGCGTTCTCAAGAACTCAGAACGCGTCCTTCTCGAGGCTCTTCTCGACCTTGGGCACGAACGACTCGGCGCGGTTGAGCTCGTCGAAGTTCAGCGTGCTGCGCTGGAGGATGTAGAAGGCCTGCGGCTTCTGGATGCGGCCTTCGACGGTGATCGCGTCGAGGCGGATCACCTTCTTCTTCGGCCTCGGCGCGCCGGTGTCCTGGGCGGAGGCAGCCGCAGCGCACAGCAAGGTCAGCATGAGGAGCGAGCGCTTCATTTGTCGTCGTCTCCGAGCTTACCGCCGCCGGCGGGCGGAGGGGCAGTGGTGGGGGCCGG
>JBMORD010000368.1:0-5068 GCA_049322495.1 Myxococcota bacterium
CGAGCGCGCGCTCGCGCTCGCGGGCTGCAGCAAGGGAGCGGTCCTCCCGCTCGGCGCCGTCGAGCCGCTCCTCCTCGGCAAGGAGAAGGGGCCGGGCTACCAGACCTTCCTCGGCGACGTGCTGCCGCCGCTCGCGAGCTCGCCCTCCCTCCTCCTCCGGCGGTCGAGCGCCAGCTGGGCGCCGCGGATCTTCACCCACGTCAAGGTCCAGCCCCGCTCCGTCTGGACCCAGGCCCAGCCCGAGCGCACGCGCGCCTCGAGCCTCCACCACGCCAAGCGCACCGCCGAGTCGCTCGGCCTGCCCGCGCCCAAGTCCCTCGAGGACCTCTGCCGCGCGCCCTGGGTCGATGTGAAGGAGCTCAAGCAGTACCGCTGGCGCGACCCGCAGTCCGGCAAGAGCTGCGCGGGCGCCGACCCGCTACCGAAGAAGCGGAAACGCCGCGAGCCGTGATCGCAGCGCCTCGGCTACCACCGATTCAGTTCCCTTTGACAGCCCGGTCGTAGGTCACACGGAGCCCCGCCCAGAGCTCGCGCCCGGGCTCGGGGAAGCCGTACTGCGACTCGAAGCCCGCGTCGAGGAGGTTCCGCGCCCGGAGCCAGAGCGCGAGCCAGCGCGTCGGGCGGACGCTGAGCTGCGCGTCCCAGACCGCGTACGGATCGAGCGCCTGCCACTCGCCGCTCGCGGGGTGCTGGTAGGCGCGCGCGCTCACCACGCGCAGCACGCTCGAGAGCTCGAGCCAGCGGAGCGGCTGCAGGCCGAGCTCGAGCGCGAGCTTGTGGGCGGGCCGGTACTCGAGCTCGTCGCTCCCATCGACCGCCTCGCTGCGGCGCGCGTGGACGAGGTTGTACCCGACGCGCAGGCCGAGCCAGCGGAGCGGCGTCAGCTCGAGCGAGAGCTCGGCGCCGAGGAGTCGCGCGCCGGAGAGGTTCTGGAGCTGCGAGCCGCCGGAGGTCGTGACGAGCGAGATGAAGTCGGCGACCTCCGCGTCGTAGACGCTCGCGCCGAGGCGGAGCCAGCGCCGCAGCTGGAGGGTGGCGTCGAGCCCGAGGTGCCAGGCGTTCTCGGGGCGCAGCGCCGGGTTGGGCAGGCGCGAGCCGACGTTGGACGAGTAGCGATCCTTGAGCGTCGGGAAGCGCGTGCGCCGCGCGGCGGTGGCCCTGAGCGAGATCCCCTCGCGCGGGTCGAAGCGGAGCGAGAGCAGCGGCCCGAGGCCGACGCGCGAGGAGGGCTCGTTCGCGGTGGCCGCGCCCGGGATCTCGACGTCGGTCTGGAAGGCGGCCATCAGGCTCCAGCGCTCGCCGAGGAAGGCCTCCGCCTCGGGCGCGACGGTGAGGAGGCTGCGCGTGGTGAGCCCGCTCGAGGGCTGCTCGTCGTGCCGGTCGTGCTGGACGCCGGCCCAGAGCCGGAGCTGGGTGCGTCCCCACGGCGTCCGCTCGAGGTTGCCGCGGAGGCGAACGCGCCCGCCCCAGATCTGGTCGTGGTACCAGTTCCGGTAGGCGCGCGGCAGGCGCTGCGTCGTGTAGCTCGCGTCGTCGTAGCTGTCGAGGAGGTTGTCGTAGAGGCGGAGGTAGAAGAGCTCGTCGACCTCGAGCGCGCCGCCGAGGTAGCGCGCGGTGTGGCCGACCGACGCGCCGACGTTTCGCCAGACCGTGAAGCGCCAGAAGCGGGCGATCGGGTCCCTCAGGCCCGGCGGGATCCCGCGCTCGCCGTCGACGTAGGCGAGCGAGGTGCTGAGCGCGTGCCCGCGCGGCAGAGAGAGCTCGAGGCTCGCGCCGGCGTGGTAGAGGAGGCTGTCGCTGTTCTCGCGCGCCCCACCGTCCTCGCGAGGCAGCGGCTCGAAGCCGGCGGGGAGCGGGTAGGCGTCCCGCCGCCGGAGCCCGGCGAAGAGGCTGTAGCCGAGGCGACCGAGGCGCTCGGCGTGGACGCCGCTCACGAGCAGCGAGCCGCCGCGCCCGACCTCGCTCGCGACGCCGAAGAGCGGCCCGCTCCCCGGCCGCCGCGTCACGATGTTCACCGCGCCGCCGAGGCCGTTCGGACCGTAGAGGACCGAGGCTGGCCCCTTCACGATCGTGACGTGGTCGATGAGCTCCGCCGGCAGGTAGCCGGTGTCGGCCTGTCCGTCGTAGGGCACGTAGGCCGGGGCGCCGTCGAGGAGCACGACGACCTGGCGCTGCTCGAAGCCGCGGAAGGTGAAGATGCGCTCGCCGCGGCTGCCCGTCGTGGCGTGGAGCGAGGGCTCCCGCTCGAGGATCTCGACCGCCGTCTGGGCGTGCTGGTGCTCGATCTCCTTGCGCGTGACCCGGCGCAGGCTCGCGCCCTCCTCCTCGGGGTCGCCGGTGACGACGACCTCCTCGAGCGTGATCTCCTTCGCGCGGGGGCGCGCCTCCGCCGGCCGCGACGAGGGCTCCTCGGCGTGCGCCGGCAGGCCGAGGAGGATCAGGGAGAGGAGGCCTGCCCGCCAGATCGGGTGGGCCACGTCGGCTCTCCTACTTGTCCGAGAGGTGGATCTTGGCGAGGCCCTTGACGGTCATGCAGCTCGGGAAGCCGAGGTCGTCGTCCCAGCGCATGTTGAGGCTCGTCGGATGGACGTAGCCCTTGGCGAGCTTGTCGGCCGGCGCGAGCGGGATGAGCCCGACACAGTTCGCCTTGGCGCTCGACTTGAAGCCATCCGAGCCCTCGAAATCGTCGACCTTGAGCGCGGCGAGCGACTTGCCCGGGAGCGCGAGCAGGACCACGTCCGAGAGCCGCGAGTAGGTCGTGCCGTCGAGCGGGACCTGGGTCGGCTTGCTGACGTCGACCGGCGTGCTCGCGCCGCCGTAGAGCACGAGCACCGTCTTCCCGGCCGGACCGGAGTCGGGCTTGCTCGCGCCATCGGGAGCGACGACGCCGTCGGGCTTCACCGTGCCGTCGCTCGTGCCGAGCTCCTTGCCCGGCCCCTGGTCGACGACGGCGGCGCCATCGGGCTTCGGCGGCGTGCTCTCGGAGCCGCAGGCGGTGAGGCTGGCGATCACGAGCGCGCCGAGGGTGAGGAGGCGAAGCGGTCGCGACATCTTGGAGCTCCTTTCCACAACGAGCGAAGCGTTATGTAAGATGGAACATAACGGTTGTCAAACCGCATCCGTTCACCTCCCCTTCGCCGATCCGAGTCACGCATGGGTCCACGGCACCGGGCCAATTTGACCTGTTTGTCGACTTGTATAGGGTCCGTAAAAAGGTCAGAATAAGGAATCGTGAAAACCTTACGCGTCTCACAGGACATCGTCCCGGTGAGTGAGTTCAAGGCCCAGACCGCTGAGCTGCTGCGGCGGGTGAGCGCCAGCGGTCAGCCGCTGGTCATCACCCAGAACGGCAAGCCGGCGGGTGTGCTGCTCTCGCCCGCCGCCTTCGATGAGCTGGCCGAGCGAGCGCAGTTCGTGGCGGCCGTGGAGGAGGGGCTGGCTGACTCCGACGCTGGGCGCGTCACCGACCAGGCGACCGTGGCCGCCGAGATGAAGGGCCGGTACCGGGCTCGGCCGGCGCGATGACCGCCGGAAGCCCGCGGGCACGCGGTCATCGGAGAGCGAGCTGATCTTCCGCAACTACCGCGTGGTCTACCGCGTCCTCGACCAGGCCGTCGACGTGCTCGCGGTGTTCGAGGGTCATCGCCTGCTCCCGGCCCACATCGTCGAGGACGAGCCTGACGAGCCCGCGCCTGGCGTCTGATTGTGAACAGAGCCGGGACGATCTTCTTGCTTTGCCACGACACCGCGCTCGCGGTTGACTTGAGCGCGGCGGTGGTGCTACCTAATCTCCTGCGCGATGCGCCCATAGCTCAGTTGGATAGAGCAACGGTCTACGGAACCGTGGGTCGGGAGTTCGAATCTCTCTGGGCGCGCTGAGAAACGTAAGCCCCGTCGGTGGATAGCCGTCGGGGCTTTTCGTTGTCCACGCGCTCCCTCTCAACGCTATGATCGGCGTCGTGCGCTCGCTCCACCACCTCGTCCTGCTCGCGGTGCTCCTCGGCGGCTGCAAGGAGGTCCCCACCTCGGCGCTGCTCGAGGTGAGCGCCGCGCCGGGGCTGAGCGTCGACGAGCTCCGGCTCTCGGTCTACGAGGAGAGCGGGGTCACGGTGAGCGGGCAGCGCCTGCCCGCGAGCGGTGCGGCGCGCCTGCCCGACAGCGTCGTGCTCTACGCTCGCCAGCCCGGCGGATCGCTGCGCGTGCAGGTGCTCGGCTTCCACAAGAGCGCGCTCGCGGGCGAGGGGGCGACGCGGATCCCGCTCGTCGCGGGCGCGCAGGTTCGCGCCGCGATCCAGCTGATCGCCGGGAGGCTGCCCGACGCGGACGGCGACGGCGTGCCGGACGCGATCGACAGCTGTCCGACGCTCGCCAACCCGTCGCAGCAGCGCTGCGCGAGCGACGCGCGCGTCGACGCTTTGCCCGACGCGGGCCGGGATGCACCCGTCGACGCGGCCCGTGAGAGCACCGCGCTCGACGGCGGTCGCGACGGGTCGAGCCGCGACCTGCGCCGCGATCAGGCGACGCCCGACGCGAAGAAGCCCGACGCCGCCAAGCCCGACGCCAAGAAACCCGACGCTGCCAAGCCTGACGCCAAGAAGCCCGACGCCGCCAAGCCCGACGCCAAGAAGCCCGACCTCGGCAAACCCGATCTCGGCGGCTGCACGCCCGGGAGCAAGGTCCTCGCGGGGGGCATCGTCAGCAGCGAGCCCTTCCCGGTGCCCCCCGGGTGCACGTCGCTCACGGTCAAGCTCTGGGGGGCAGGCGGCGGCGGCGGCGGCGCGTCGAACCTGCCCACGAACGGTGGCGCGGGCGGCGGCGGCGGCTTCGTGCTCGCCACGCTGAGCGTCACCCCCGGCGAGACGCTCACCGTGATCGTGGGCGGCGGCGGCGGCGGCGGCGCGCAGGGCACGTTCCCTGGTGGGAGCGGGGGCACGATCGGCGGCGGCGCGGGCGGAAACTGCGACCAGGCGGGGACGAACGGCGGCAGCGGCGGGGGCGGGGGAGGCGCCTCGCAGGTTCGACGCGGGACCCTGGTGCTGGCCTCCGCGGCGGGCGGCGGCGGCGGCGG
>JBMORD010000369.1:0-37903 GCA_049322495.1 Myxococcota bacterium
TCGTGCGCTTGAGCGGCGGCTGGCCCGGAAAGGCGCCGAAGAGGGCCTCGTGGAGGCTCACGCAGAACGAGTACTGATCGGCGCGCGCGTCGTGGCCGTCGCCCGCGAGCTGCTCCGGCGCGACGTAGCCGGGCGTGCCGCGCACCTGCTCCGACGGCCCGCGCTCCGAGGCGAGCGTCGCCAGCCCGAAGTCGGTGACGCGCACGCGCCCGTCGTCGCCGACGAGGATGTTGGACGGCTTGACGTCGCCGTGCACGATGCCCGCAGCGTGGGCGGCCGCCAGTCCTTCGCCTGCTTCGAGGAAGACGTCGACCACCTCCCGCCATCGGCGCGGCGCCGCCGCGAGCCACTGGCGCACGCTCTGGCCGACGACGAGCTCCATGGCGACGAAGAGCTGGTCGGCCTCGACGACGTCGTAGACCGGCACGACGTTCGGGTGCGCGAGCTGCGCCATCAGCTGGGCCTCGCGGAGCAGCTGCGCCCGGTCTCCTCCCCGCCGACGGACCGCCTTCAACGCCACCCGGCGATCGAGGCGCGCGTCGAGGGCGGCGTAGACGATGCCCATGCCGCCGGCCTCGAGCGGCTCGACGAGCTCGTACGGGCCGACGCGAGTGCCGCGCCGCAGCAGCGCCTCCGTGCCGGCGCCGGTCGGTACCGTCGGCTCGCTCGAGCGGAGCTCCGGCGAGGCGGCAGTCGACGCGATCGTCGAGATCAGCACCCGGCAGCTCTCGCAGGTGTCGATGTGGTGCTCGACCGACGAGGCTTCATCGACGCTCAGCGCGCGGGACGCGTAGCTCGCCGCCGTGTCGGGATCGATGCAGCCATCGGTCATGATCGACTCGCAGACATAGCGACAGGTGTGCGGACTTGCTGCGGATTTTCCGCGAGCCCGACGTTACCGTGCGACTTCTCCGGCCTCGTGGCCCTTCTTCGCCGACCACCCTCTCCAAAGGAACCGAATGTCTCGACTGCTCGCGCTGTGTGTCGTCGTCACTTGCCTCGCCGGGTGTGGGCCCGGCGACATGACCGGGACGGGCGGGGGCGGAGGTTCGACGGGCGGCGGCTCCGCGACGGGCGGCGGCTCGGCGACGGGCGGCGGCTCGGCGACGGGCGGAGGCTCGGCGACGGGCGGCGGCTCGGCGACGGGTGGCGGCTCGGCGACGGGTGGCGGCTCGGCGACGGGCGGTGGCTCCGCGACGGGAGGCGGCTCTGGCACGGGCGGCGGCTCGGCGACGGGCGGCGGCTCTGCGACCGGCGGTGGTTCCGCGACGGGCGGCGGTTCTGCGACCGGCGGTGGCTCCGCGACCGGCGGTGGCTCCGCGACGGGCGGTGGCTCCGCGACCGGCGGTGGCTCCGCGACGGGCGGTGGCTCCGCGACGGGCGGTGGCTCCGCGACCGGCGGTGGCTCCGCGACCGGCGGTGGCTCGGCGACCGGCGGTGGCTCCGCGACCGGCGGTGGCTCCGCGACTGGCGGCGGTTCCGCAACCGGCGGTGGTTCCGCAACCGGCGGCGGCGCGGGGACCGGAGGCGGTGGCGGCAGCGGCTTGCCCTCCGCGACCGCGGTGGCGATCGCCGTGGGGCGGCTGCACGCGTGCGCGGTGACGTCTGCTGGGCAGGTGCGCTGCTGGGGCGCGGCATCGGCCGGCCAGCTCGGCAACGGGGTGGTCGATTCGTCGAGCGCGGGCTACTTCCCGGCTCCGGTGGCGGTCAGCGGCATCGCCAGCGGCGCGACGGCGATCTCCTCGTTCGATGATCACACCTGCGCGGTCGTCGCGGGCGGTGTGCGGTGCTGGGGCGCGAACGACTACGGGCAGCTCGGCAACAGCTCGGCGGCGACCACCCAGGCGACGCCGGTGACGGTGAGTCTCGGCGCGGGCTTCACCGCGACGCGCGTCGCGGTCGGCCAGTTCCACAGCTGCGCGCTGAGCTCGGCGGGAGCGGTGAAGTGCTGGGGGCGCAACGACTACGGCCAGCTCGGAGACAACTCGACCGTCGCCGACTCGGTGACGCCGGTGACGCCGGTCGGGTTGAGCTCGGGCGTCGCGGCCATCGCCGCGGGCCGCTACCACGTGTGCGCGGCGCTCTCCGCGGGTGGAGCGAAGTGCTGGGGCGGCAACCTCTACGGTGAGCTCGGCATCGGGATGTACGGGAACGGAGAGCACGCTCCGGTCTCGGTGACCAACCTCTCGGGCACTGCGGTCTCGGTGGGGGCGGGCGACAGCACGAGCTTCCTGGTGATGAGCACCGGCGCGCTGCGCGCGTGGGGCAAGAACTACGACGGCGAGCTTGGGAACGGGCAGTCGGGCTTCAACGTCGACCAGTACTCACCGGTGGCGGTGAGCGGCGTGACGAGCGGCGCGACTTCGATCTCGAGCGGGTACGGCTTCTCGTGCGCGGTCATCTCCGGAGCGGCGAAGTGCTGGGGCAACAACTTCTACCTGGTGCTCGGCAACGGGAGCGCGCCCGGCACCGTCGCGACGAGCCCGCAGCAGGTGACGGGGTTGACGTCGGGCGTGACGGCCATCGCGGCGACGGCGAGCGATCACGCCTGTGCGCTCGTCTCCGGCACGGTGAAGTGCTGGGGCTCGGCGGGGCCGCATCTGGGCACCGGTGACTCCATGACCGACGCGCCGACGCCGGTGTCCGTGCTCAGCCTGCCGTGACTCTCGAGATGACGCTGCTGCAGTCCGGCTGCTCGCGCAAGACGGTCTGCGTGAAGCTGCGCGAGGCCGAGACGCACTCCGACGATCGGCGGAGCGAGCGCCCGCGGAGCCTCGCGCGCAGTCGAGGCCGAAGCGAAGAGGAGCCGTTCCCCCTCGGTCTCCACGTCGACCGGGCATGAGGCGCAGCGCTGCGTCAGGACCGCAGCCCGGCGACCTCCACTCGTTCGACGTTCATCGGGGGAGATGAGCAAGACGACGCGGCCGTTCCAGGATGCGACAACCGTTGCGGTGCGCAACGTGCCTCCACGCGTCGGACAGGGGGCGGCGGGTTCACCGATTCTTGCAGTCGGCTTCGGGAATGAGCACCAGCACCCGCGCCGCGACGTGCGAGCGATGCAGAACGCGCCCTCCGTTCGGGACGCTGCGCCTCGTGTGCAGCCTCGAGCGACCGGAAGGGACGGAGGTCGCGCGGAGCATCGCCGTCTGCAGGTGGTGCATGAGCGCCCTGGTCGACGCGTGGGAGTCGCTGGTCGACGACTCAACGCAGGCGACGGCAGTCCGAGGAGCAGCCGTCTCCGTCGCTGCGGTTCCCGTCGTCGCAGACCTCGCCGGCGTCGAAGCGCCCGTCTCCGCAGCGGGGGATGGTGCAGTCGGTGCGGCAGAGCGACGCGCTGTCGAGCGCCTCGATGGTGATGGGCTGGCTCATGTCGAGCGGAATGCGTGAGCCGTCGTCCTTCACCCAGCCCCAGGTGGTGATGCCGGCGGTGAAGCGCGGCGTGACGGTGATGCGCCAGCGGCCGGGGAAGGGGAGCGGCCCGAGTGCGCCGCCGTCGCTGTTGCGCTGGAACTGCCAGCGCCCGAACGCGGTGCCGGAGCCGCTGGGGCCGAGGAAGAACTCCTGGGGCGTGTCGTCGGCGACCTCGACGATGACGCCAGCGGGGAGCCCGGCGAGGTCGAACTCCACGGTCGACGGTGGCTGATCCGGCGCGCCGGGCCCGGTGAAGTCGATGCCGTGGGTCGTCACCAGCGAGAGGCGCCCCGTGGCCGAGTCGGCGTAGAGGTAGATGCGGCTCTCCCCCAGGCGCTCGAGGCCGGTGTGAGAGCTCGCGCTGCGGTACGCGTAGAAGCTCTGCACCGTCGCGGCGCGCACCAGCGCGTCGGTGCCGATGTTCGTCCCCGAGGGCTGGGTGATGCGGAACGCGGGCGTGTCGCCGTTGGCGGGGCCGAGGTCGCACTGCTCGGCCCCCGCGCGCACACCGTCCCCACACACCGGGAGCGTGCAGCGGCTGGTGCAGCCATCGAGCTCTTCGGAGTTGCCGTCGTCGCACGCCTCGACGCCGCGCTGGATGAAGCCGTCGCCGCACCGGGCCGGAGCACAGGCCTGGGTGCACGCGTCGCCGTCGTCGCCGTTGCCGTCGTCGCACGCCTCGACACCGCCCCGCACGAAGCCGTCACCGCATCGGGCCACCGCGCAGGCCGAGGTGCACGCGTCGGTGTCGTCGGTATTGGCGTCGTCGCAGCCTTCGACCCCGCGCCACACCACGCCATCGCCGCAGCGGGCGGCGACGCACGTCGTGCGGCAGGCGTCGGCCTCGTCGGAGTTGCCGTCGTCGCAGGTCTCGACGCCGCGTTGGACGAAGCCGTCCCCGCACCGAGCGATGACGCAGCCGCGCACGCAGGTGTCAGCGTCGTCGTCGTTGCCGTCGTCGCAGGACTCCACGCCGCGCCGGAGCAGGCCGTCGCCGCAGCGCGCGGTGAGACAGCGGCGCGAGCAGTCGTCTCCGTCGTCGAGGTCGCCGTCGTCGCACTCCTCGAGGCCCTCGCGCCGGCCGTCACCGCAGGTGGTCACGGTGCAGTCCGCGGTGCAGGTGGTGGCGGCGTCGGTGGGGCCGTCGTCGCAGAGCTCTCGGCCGCGCCACACCACGCCGTCACCGCAGCGCGCGCGGGTGCAGCCTCGCAGGCACGCGTCGTCGTCGAGCGCGTTGCCGTCGTCGCACGCCTCTCCCTCGTCGAGCGCGCCGTCGCCGCAGCGCGCCTCGCTCACCGTGCCCGGGATGACGGGCTCGGTGCGCCCGCAGCCGACGAGCGCGAGCGCCAGGAAGGGCACGATGCGGAAGCTCACGCCCCGAGGCTAGCCGAGCCCTGAAGGCGCGCGGAGCGCCCCCGCTCAGGGAGGCGAAACGCCCTCGTTCGCGAGCATCCACTCGACGAAGCAGGGCTCCCAGCGGTGGGTGAAGCGCTGATGCCCGACGAAGCGCTCGATGACGGCCGCTGGCGTCAGTCTGCGCAGCTCGGCGCAGCTCCGTGTCGCCGCGAAGGTGTGGATGCGCGCACACGCCCCGACGGCCGTGTCGACCAGCCGGCTCAGCTCCGCGGGGAGCGTCGCCAGGTCTTCGGCCTGCACCGTGAAGAGGTTGGTGCGGTCGGCGCACGCGACGGTGAGCGAGCCGCGCACGCGCTGGCCCGACATCTCGCGCTCGAGCTCGAAGGTGCGCAGCGCGTCGGGCCGCGCGTCGCGCTTCGGCGGCTCGTCACACCGCACGCTGAGGATCGCGCTCAGGCCGCCCGGCAGCGCCGGGAGCGTCGGCTGGTCGGCCTTGCAGCGCCAGCGCAGGGGCTCCCACCGGCCGCGCGTGTCGAGGTCCGGGGTGGGCGGGCCTCCGAAGCCCTCCGCGAGCTTGCGGTGCAGCCACGCGGCGGCAGGGCTCGACGCGAGCTCGGTCGCGCGCGCGAGGTGATGGGCCAGCGCCGCCTCGCGCAGCCTCGCCACCTCGTCCCGCCGCGCGGGCAGCCCGCGGAACGCGTTCGCGAGCTGCGCGGCGCGGCCCGGGTGACGTGCCAGGAGGGCCGCGTCGACCTCGGGCCAGAGCTGGCGCTCGAGCGTCTGGAGCATCGAGAGCGCATCGCTGCGCGCCGGGCCCGGCTTCGCGGGGAGCTTCAGCAGCACGACGCTCAGCGCGTCGGCGCGCCTCCACGGCTCGAGCGGCGCGAGGGTGTCGAGGCACCGCCGGGCGGGGAGCTCGAATGGCGCGCCGTCCTTCAGCACGCAGTCGAGCTGCGCGCACGGCGTCGGCTCGTCGCACATCGTGTCGGGCGCCGAGGGCGCGGGGCCCATGGACTCGGGCGCCTCGACCGCGAGCCGCGAGCGCTCGTCGTCGTCGCGGCGCTGGGCCGCCGCCGCGCCGGCCACGCGCGTGGTGCGTTGGCGTGCTTCCTGGAGCAGCGGCTCGAGCTGCGCGGCGTCGTCGCCGAGCGCGGCGGTGAGCAGCGCGCGGAGCTCGTCGGCGGCGTAGGTCGCGCTCAGCGCGTCGAGCTCCCGTTGCACCGCCTCCAGCCCGTCCGTCTCGCGACGGCTGCGCAGCTCGGACAGCACGTGGCGCGCGCACGTCCGCCGCGCGAGGTTGAGCCGCGACGACTCGTGAACGAGCCGGTCACCCGGGGCCTCGCGCAGCAGCGCGTCGAGCTCCGTGCGCACCCGCGCGTCGAAGCTGGCGAACGACTCGCAGCGCGGCGCCTCGTCGTGGAGCGAGGCGCCGGTCGTCGCGCAGGCCGCGAGCAGCAGCGCGAGGCCGCCCCACCTCGTCATCGCCGGTGCTCACCTTCGACGCGTTGATCGACGATCCCCAGCGACTGCTCGAGCTTCACCTCGAGGAAGCGCGCCTTCTGCTCGTCGTCGGCCTTCACCAGCGTCACCCGCCGCGAGTCGCGCAGCAGCGCGCAGACCTCATAGCTCCGGCTGCCCTTGCTCCCGCGCTTCTCGACCACGAAGAGCTGCTGGATCTCCCGCGCCGGGAAGTCGCGCTTGCCCGGCCACCACAGCGGGCCGTGCCGCACCGAGAGGGTCCCCTCACCGAGCCGCACGGTGGTCGAGTTGAACAGCAGCGTCAGCACGTAGTACCCGAGCCCGACGCCGACCCAGACGTGCGGCACGGCGAGCCCGATGAGGAGCCGCTCCGGGTGCGTGAAGCCCTCCGTCGAGGCGAACGCGAAGACCGAGAGGATGCCGTTCCAGAAGAGGGTGAAGGGGATGAGGAAGACGACCGCGAGGCTGCTCCACCGCCAGCGCACCGTGAGCGAGCCCGGCAGCGCGTCGACCTGCCACTTCTCGGGAATGGCGAGGTTCACCGGCTGCGCCTGCGCGCGCGGGGCGCCGAGATCGATCAACGCGCGGCACGACGGGCAGCGCGCCGCGCCGAGGCTCTCGGAGATGGCGGACACCGGGAGCGGCGAGCCGCAGGTGGGGCAGTGAGTCATGCCCCCGATGTTCGCACTGTCAGAAGACGATGGCGTTGCAGACTGCGCCCGGCGCTGGCGTGCAGCCGGTGACGCCGCCATCGCACACGCAGTGGCCGGTGACGCGGCAGTCGTTCGAGTTGCGGGTGAGGCCCGGCGTCACCTGCATCACGAAGCAGCACGGCTTGCCCTGAGGCTGCGCCGTGAGCGAGCAGGCGAAGCCGCCCTGGAAGAGACACTGCTGACCGCTGGGCGTACAGCACTGCCCCAGTGCCATCGTGCCGGTCCCGCCGTCGGTGCAGCCGAGGAAGCCGCTGCCCGGAAACGACTCGCTCTGGGTGAGGTCCGTGCGCTCGACGAAGGGGCACTGAAACTCGAGCTCGTCGGCGGTGAACGCGTCCGAGAAGCAGCAGCTCCGCCGGCCGCCGTACGTCCACGCGCCGGGCATGGCGCAGAAGCCACCGTCCTCGACGCGGCAGCCGCCGTCGCCGCTCGGCAGGCAGCAGCCGCCGTTCGTCGGAGCGCCGCTCGCGGCGTTCGTGGTGCGGACCGACGGGTGAGGGCAGCCCGCGGCGTAGTCGACGGCCGTGCCCGAGTAGCGCGAGGCGGGGAGCACCACACCGACGCCCCATGCGCCCGCGTCGGGCGCGCCGCCACCGCCGGTCGCCCCGCCACCCCCGCCGGTCGCACCGCCACCACCGCCGGTCGTTCCCCCACCACCGCCGCTGAACAGTGAGTTGGAGCAGCGCCCGTTGACGCAGGTCCCCGAGCAGCAGGGGGCGACCTCGTTGCCGAATGAGCACACGCGGTCGGGCTTCACGCAGCAGAAGTTGTCCCTCGAGCAGGCGCAGTTCTTCGATTCCGCGCAGTACAGGTCGAGCTGAGAGCCGAACGAGCACGCGCCGAGCACCGTCGCGGCGATCGTCAGGAGCAAGGTGTGTCTCAAGGGAACGCTCCGCTGACTCCGAGGGACGCTCCCGAAGGCCCAACCGAGACGGTGGGCTGCACGGGCATCGGCAGCGCGAGGAGCACGCCGCCGGTGATGGCCGCGGCGAGGCCGAGGCCGAGCAGCACGCCGCCGACGTTCCCTCTCGCTTCGAGCGCTTCCGTCTGACGGAAGACCGTGGGGGCCGGCTCGGTGGACTCCTTCAGCGCCGCAGCCTCACCGTTGGCCGAGCCAATCATCACCACCCCGGTGACGCTCATGACTCCGCCGCCGATGAGCGGCGCGAGCGCTGCCCATCGCCGCGTGGGCGCGCTGCTCGCGCTGACCTCGCTGACGCTCGTCTTCGGCGCGGGGCCGCTCGGCGCCGGCGCCGGCGCGGTCAGCTCCTTGCCGAACAGCAGGAACCGCGCGAGCGACGCGCCCTGTCCCGGGAAGACGCGCCCCTGACGCTCCTGCTTGCCGGTCGAGAGCTCGTAGAGCGTGCCGGTGAGCACCGTCGGCTCGCCCCGCTTGGCGACGTTGCGCACGACGATCAGCCGCTCGGCGGCGACGAGGTGCGCGAGCTTGAGCGCCGACGAGTCGGACTCGCCTTCGATGCACAGCGGCGTCTGCGTGCGCACGCTGCCCTCGAAGCCGAAGTCGATCGACAGCGGCCGGTCGCTCGGGACGACGAGGCGGCGGGGGAACGAGACGCGCGCGCCGTCTGCGAGCATGACGCGGTACTCGCCGGGCAGCAGCTCGAGCTCGACCGGCGTCTTGCCCATCGCCCGGCCGTCGAGGAACACCGTGCCCTCGGGGCCCGAGTCGACGCGGATCGACGTCCGGGACTTCTTCGCCCGCGCCAGCTCCTTGCGCGCCGTCTCGAGCGCGGCGAGCGCGCTCGGCGGGTACTGCTGGGGGTCGAGCTTGAAGCCCGGCTCCACCCGGAGGATCGCGCGGAGGTCGTCGGCCAGCTCCTTCGAGCGGCCGAGGCTCGACGAGACCAGCCCCCGGAGCGCCAGCGCGGTGGAGGTCGTCGGCCACACCTCGGGGCCCGGCTCGGCGCGCTCGAGCTCACTGAGCACGCGCTCGATGAGCCCCGCGGCCCGCTCGCTCTGGCCCTCGTAGAAGAGGGTGCGCGCCGAGTCGAGCTGCTGCGCCAGCTCCGCGGGGGCGCGCGCGGGCCGCGGGCGCAGCATGTCGAAGATCAGCTCCTCGTCCATCAGGGAAGCGGGCGTGCCCTTGAGGTCGGCGCGCGCCGCGTCGCGGATCTCCTTCGCGCCGATGATCAACGCCGCGTCGTCACACGCGCCCGCGCCCGCCACCACCACTTCCTTCTGGCCCCAGGCGGCCGAAGCCGCCACCAACACTGCCACCGTCGCCACTCTCACGTGTCCCCTCCCGTTGGGAAGCCGACTCAAGCAGAGGACGGTCGCGAAGGCGGACAGGAAATGATGAAGTGCGCGCGCGATGAAGGTCGGGGACTGCCCCTCATGCCGAGCGCCGGTCGAGTTTCGCCCCGGCGCGGGCCAGGTGAAGGTCTGCGAGTACTGCAACACCGTCGTCTTCCGCGGCGAGGTGAAGCTCGAGTCGCTCGGCAAGGTCGCCGAGCTGATGGACACGCAGTCGCCGCTCAAGGTGGGGCTCTCGGGCCGCTACTCGGGCACGCCGTTCACGGTCGCCGGGCGCATCCAGAAGTCGAACGCCACCGGCACGTGGGACGAGTGGTTCCTCCAGTTCGAAGACGAGCGGCAGGGCTGGCTCGCCGAGTCGGAGGGCGAGTGGAAGATCCTCTTCCCGATGACCAACGTGGCGCCGCCGAAGTGCGAGGCGCTCCAGGTGCTCGGCAGCTTCACGCTGCGCGACAAGACCTTCGTCGTCGAAGAGAAGAACGCCGCCACCACCGTCGCGGCGCAGGGGCAGCTCCCCGACTTCAACCGCCAGCACCTCTACGTCGACGCCACCGGCCCGAAGGGCATCTTCTGCACGCTCGACGAGGCCGGCGGCCAGGTGGAGGCCTTCGTCGGCAGCTTCACCACGCTCCAGGCGCTGGG
This sequence comes from Myxococcota bacterium, assembly GCA_049322495.1. Lineage (GTDB taxonomy): Bacteria > Myxococcota > Myxococcia > Myxococcales > Myxococcaceae > Archangium_A. Next base: position 9,876 of record JBMORD010000369.1, read on the forward strand.
GTTCGATCCCTCGGAGCTCGAGCCCACGCCGAAGAAGGAGGCGCTCCGCCAGGCGCGCTGCACCAACTGCAACGGCCCGCTCGAGCTCAAGGCGCCCGACGCGACGAAGCGGGTGGCGTGCCCGTACTGCGGCGCGCTCCTCGAGGTGCAGGGCGGGGCGCTCAACTTCCTCGAGCTGCTCGAGAAGCCGCCCTTCGAGCCCCGTATTCCGCTCGGGGCCACCGGCAAGCTGCACGACCCGACGGTCGACAAGCCGCAGGGCCCGCCACCGGAGTGGACCTGCCTCGCCTTCCTCGTGCGCTCCTGCACCGTCGAGGGCACGCGCTACCCGTGGGACGAGTACCTGCTGTGGAACCAGGTCGAGGGGTTCCGCTGGCTGATGCACTCCAACGGCCACTGGACCTGGCTCACCCCGGTGCCGGCCGGTGACGTCGAGCTCGCGTTCCGCCAGGCGAAGTACGGGGGCCAGACGTACCGCGGCTACCAGAGCGTGTACGCGGTCACCGAGTACGTCGCCGGCGAGTGCTACTGGCAGGTGCGCGCGGGCGAGATGGCGCTCGCCAGCGAGTTCATCGCGCCGCCGCGGTCGATCAACTGCGACCAGACCGAGACCGAGGCCACCTTCACCCGCGGGGTGATGGTCGAGAACGCGCTGCTCGAGAAGACCTTCGCGCTCGAGCAGAAGCTCAACCCGCCGGTGGGCATCGCCCCCGCTCAGCCGAACGTCTTCTCGAAGAAAGCCGGCGAGGCGTGGGCCTGGGCGGGCATCTGGGGCGCGGCGCTGCTGCTGCTCATCGTCGTGTTCTCGGTGATGGGCAGCACCGAGGAGTTCTACCGCGGCCACTTCTCGGTGCCGCCCGCGGCCGGCTCCGCGAGCGCCGAGGCGCAGCGCTTCAGCGAGCCCTTCGAGATCAAGAAGTCGGTGCCCCTCGAGGTGAAGATCGAGGTGCCCGGGCTCTCGAACAACTGGCTCGGGGTGTCGATCGATCTCGTCAACGAGAAGACCGGCGAGGTGGTCGCGGTGTACGGCGAGACCGAGTACTACTCCGGCGTCTCCGACGGCGAGAGCTGGAGCGAGGGCAGCCGCTCGGTGAACAAGCAGACCGACGTGGTGGAGGCCGGCACGTACGTGCTGCGCGCCACGCCGAGCTTCGAGCCCGCCCGCGCGGTCGACTACGACATCACGGTGGCCGCCGACGACGGCGCGGGGGCGTGCTGCCCGCTCTTCCTCTTCCTGCTGCTGCTGGCCGCGCCGCTGTACTACTCGCTGCGCGCCAACGGCTTCGAGACCAGCAAGTGGAACGACGCCGTGTTCCAGTCGTCGCCCGGCGTCAGCACCTTCCCCTACGCGAAGAACGACGACGACGAATGAGGAGCGCGCGATGAAGTACTTCGGAGGCATCCTCGTGCTCGCCTACGCGGCGCTGCACGTCACGCGGATGGATCGATTCCCCGACGACGATCGCGGGGAGCTGCCGGCCTCGGTGCGCACCGCGCCGGGGGGCATCTTGAGCTGGCACGACGGCTTCATGGGAGGCAAGTGATGAACACGGACGCACTCATCCGGGGGGCCGTTGCGTCGCTCCTCTTCAGCACCATCGGCATCCTCGTCTTCGTGGCGGGCTTCTTCGTGGTGCGCAAGCTGCTGCCCTTCGACGTGCACAAGGAGCTCGAGGTCGATCAGAACACCGCCGTCGGCCTGGTCGTCGCCAGCTTCATCCTCGGGCTGGCGTTCATCGTCGGCATGTCGATCCACGGCTGAGCGCAACTTCCCGCGGTGGCGCGGGTTGAACTCTCGTGAGCGCCCGCGCGCTTCACCTCGCAGTCGCAGTCAGCCTCGGCGTGTGGGCGGGGCCGGCGCGCGCGCATGACGTGTCGGTCGACCTGAGCGGCACCCTCACCACCACCAGCGCCAACAACCCGCGCGCCGGCTCGTTCTCGCTCGGCGCCTCGGGCTCGTGGGACGTCAACGAGCGCTGGTCGCTGCTCGGCACGCTGCTCTACACGCGCGACCTCGCGACGCGCACGCGCGAGTCGTTCAGCCCCGGGTCGAACATCTTCCTCTTCAACCTCGGCGTGCTGTGGCTGCCCACCGACTCGCTGATGACCACGCTCTCGGTCGTCGGCAGCCCGCCGGTGCAGCAGTCGAACGCCACCACCACCGTGGGGCCCGCCGGCCGGCAGGTGGATCTCGTGGTCGGCAGCCGCACCTGGAGCCTTGGCGCGCTGTGGAACGGCCTGTGGACGATCAACCCGCTGTCCGACGTGGAGCACACCGTCGACGTGAGCCTGGGCTTCACGCACTTCAGCGTGGGGCAGAAGCTCGCGGTGCCGAACACGCTCGCCGGCCGGGTGCTCGAGTCGGCCTGCGCGACGGGAGATCCGTACCCGGTGTGCCCGCTGGTGCGCGGCCTCTCGACGCCGCTCGAGCAGGGCCGCCTCGGCGCCGGCTACACCGCGACGCTCTTCGGCCGCACCGAGCTGGGCGTCGACCTCGCGTACTACCTCTACGACGCCGCCGCGCCCTCGAGCGTCGGCTACTTCTCGCTGGTGACGCTCGGGCGCGAGGTGGGCAACGGGGTGCCGGTGCTGCCGCTGCGCTTCACCGCGCGGCCCCGCGTGTCGCGCAAGCTCGGCCCGGTGACGCTCAAGCTCTCGTACCAGCTCGGCGTGTACACCGAAGACCTCGGCACGCTGCACGCGGTGACGCTCAGGGCGAGCTGGAAGCTGACCGACCTCTGGCGGCTGTCGCTCACGGTCACCGGGCAGACCGACCTCGCCGGTGGAGTCGCCAGCAACCCCGGCGGCCAGGCCCTGCTCGGCGTGATGGCCGCGTGGTGATTGACGCTCGTCATCGCCCGCGGGTCGAGGTCGAGGCGTAGAGTCCGGTCATGAGCGAGCCACTGCAGGCCTCTGCCACGGGCGCCGAAGGGAGCATGATCGAAGGGCTCTTCCGCGCCCACCCGGCGGACGAGGCGCTCACCAGGGCGCTCTCCGCGCTCGGCGTCGACCTGAAGCGGCTCGAGCCGAGGTACCCGTCGCCGACCTGGGCGAAGGTGCTCGAGGCGACGCGCCAGCACTGGTTCCCCCGGCTCGACGCCGACGAGGGCACGAGGCAGGTGGGCTACGAGTTCTCGCGCGGCTTCCAGGAGACGCTCGGCGGCAAGATGGTGCTCGCCACCCTGCCGCTGCTCAACCCGATGACCCTGCTCATGCGCTGGCCGCGCTTCGTGAAGCTGGGTCGCAGCGACATGCTCTTCTCGGCGACGAAGCTCGGCGAGAAGTCGGTGCGCCTCGACGCGACCGACCCCGCGGGCATCTCGCCGTACTTCAGCGTCGGCATCCTCGGCTTCATCTTCGAGCGGCTGCGCGTCACGCCCCGGGTGCGCGTCGAGCGCCAGCCGCCGTCGTCCTTCACGCTCTTCTACGAGTGGGACTGAGCGCCTACTCGCCGGTGCACGCGCGCTGGACGACCTGCATCAGGCGCGCGCAGTCCTGATCTCCGGCGGCGCCCTTCGCGGCGCAGCGCTGCACGCTCCAGGTGGCGATGGCCACCACGTCGGTGCGCGCGGGCACGTCGCGGCAGAACCCCTCGGGCTTCGCGGCCACCTCGAGGCACGCCTGGAGGAACATGCGGTTGGTCGCCTGCTCGACGAGCCCGCGCTGGGCGCGCAGCCGCCGCAGCCCGTCGTCGACGCACCCCTCGGCGTCGTGCAGCTTGCCGAAGGCCCGCCCTTCCTGGCTGGCGGTCTTCGCGGCGTCCTTCAGCTCGTCCTTGTGGCGGTAGAGCCACGCGTACGCCGCGCCGCTGCCGAGGCAGCACAGCCCGAGCGCCGCCGCGAGAATGATCAGCACCACCTTGAGCCACTTCGGCATGCGTCGTCCCTCACCGGCTGGGCAGCACGAGGATCGCCTCGCCCGCGCGCTGATCTGCCTGCGCCGCCGCCCGCAGCGCACGCACGCCGGCCTCGAGCTGCTTCGCCTCGAGCGCGGTCGCCGCTTCACCGTACAGCTTCGCCGCCGAGTCGAGGGCCTCCGCGGTCTTCGCCAGCTCGGTGCGGCCGGGGAAGAGCAGCAGCAGCGCCTCGGCGTCGTCGCGCCGCACCGCCGCCGCCGTCTTCACCCCGCGCAGCAGCTCCGGCGTCACCACGCCCTCCCCGTGGGTGTCGAGGGCCTTCGCCACCGACTCGACGAGCGGCACGCCGAGCGAGGGGCCCCGGCCCTTGCTGCCCACCAGGGCGCTCCCGTTCTGCTGCAGCGTCTTCTCGAGCGCGGGCGCGGGGGCCGCCGGGTCCTTCTCGAGCACCACCAGCTGGTACTTCCACGGGTACTGGAGCGCGAGGGCGAGCGACTCACAGGCCAGCGCGAGCCGCTCTGCCGGCACGTGGAGGCCCGCCGTCCCGGGCTCCCGCTCGAGGGCGTGCGCGCAGCGCGCCGGCTCGTCGCACCACGGCTCGTAGTACTCGAAGCGATCGCCCTCGTAGCCGACGAGCACCAGGCTGTGGGGCACCAGCCCGCTCTGCTCGAGCAGCATCGCGCGATCCACCGCCACCCGCACCGCGCGGCCCTTCGCGAGGAAGTGCTTGAGCGCCTTCACGAAGAGCGCGCGGTCGTCGGTGGTGAGGTAGCGCCGCGTGAAGCCCAGCGCCGTCGCGCCGCGCAGGAGCCCCGGCTCCGCGTCCTGGCCGGGGAAGAAGCCGGTGCGCTGCGGAATCGGCGTCGCGCCCCAGGTCGCGCCAGTCCAGAAGTCGATGACGCTGCGCGGCTCCACGCGGCCCTGCTGCGCGGCGAGCATGCGCAGGCTCACCGTGGCCCCGAGTGGCACCGGCTCCGAGTACCAGGTGACGTCGGTGAGCCGGAAGTTCGCCGGGCCGTCGACCAGCTCGGCGGCGCTCAGCTCGGCCGGCTGGTACTCGGCGCGGTAGTAGGCCTGCACCACGGTGCGCATCGCGGTCAGGTAGCCCACGACCAGCGCCACCAGCAGCAGCGCGCCGCCGCCGATGACCACCCACTTCCACGGGAACTTCCGCTCAGCCATGGCCGCGCGTTGAAGACCAACGCGCCCGGGCTTTCAACTCACGACTTTCCGAGCGCCGAGAGCGCCCGCACGATGGCTTGCTTCGGCAGCGACGTCGGGCCCAGCGAGAGCACCGCCGCGAAGTACCGCGCCTGCGCTTCGCTGGGGTAGCTCAGCTCCGCCGACTCGCCACTCGACGACTCGACGGTCACCGTCCACTCCGTCTGCTTCTTCACCACGGCGGTCGAAGTCCAGCTCACTGCAACCTCCACGTCAGGTGGGTTCAGGAAACGGCGGCGAACGAGCGCGCATCATGCCTGTAGCAGCCGGAGCCGAAAGTTTTCGACCGGGTGGATTTCATCTGCAGGTTGCGAAGTGCGCCGCCGGCACGCACTCATGCGCCCATGATTCGCTTCACCCTCAACGGGAAGCCCGTCGAGCTCGACGCGCCGGCCGACATGCCGCTGCTGTGGGCGCTGCGCGACGTGCTCGGGCTGACCGGCACGAAGTACGGCTGTGGCATGGCGGTGTGCGGCGCGTGCACCGTGCACCTCAACGGCACCGCCACGCGGAGCTGCGTGCTGCCGGTGGGCGCGGTGGAGGGCCAGCGCGTGCGCACCATCGAGGGCCTCGCGAAGGCCGAGCAGCTCCACCCGTGCCAGCGCGCGTGGTGCGAGCTCTCGGTGCCCCAGTGCGGCTACTGCCAGCCCGGCCAGCTGATGCAGGCCAGCTCGATGCTGGCGAAGACGCCCGAGCCGACCGACGCCGACATCGACCGCGAGATGAGCGGGAACCTCTGCCGCTGCGGCACGTACCCGCGCATCCGCGCCGCCATCCACCGCGCCGCGGAGCTGGCGAAGGCCGAGCAGGTCGACCTCGCGGCGGCCATCGCCGAGGAGCCCGCGAAGTGAAGCTCTCGCGACGCGGCTTCCTGAAGGCCGGCGCCGCCGCCGGTGGCGCGCTGCTGCTCGAGGTGTGGCCGGAGCCCGCCGGGGCCGCCGACCTCTCGAGCGTGATGCCCGACGCGCGGCTGCGCATCGGCGCCGACGACGTGGTGACGCTGGTGCTCGCGTCGGTCGAGATGGGGCAGGGCACCGCCACCATGCAGGCCCAGCTGGTCGCCGAGGAGCTCGAGGTGCGGCCGGAGCTGCTCCGCCTCGAGCTGGCGACCAACGACCGCCGCTACGACAACCCGGCGCTCGGCTTTCAGCTCACCGGCGGCAGCACCTCGACCGCGGTGTCGTGGGAGCCGTACCGCCGCGCCGGCGCGGTGGCGCGCGAGCTCCTCGTGGCCGCGGCGGCGAAGACCTGGGGCGTGCCGAAGGGCGAGTGCCACGCCCACGACGGCGCGGTGGTGCACGGCCCGAGCGCCCGACGCCTGCGCTACGGCGCGGTGGCCGGCGTGGCGGCGACGCTGCGCGTGCCCGACGTCGAGCCGAAGCGGAAGGGCTTCACGCTCGTCGGCCGCTCCATTCCCCGTGTCGACTCGCAGCTCAAGGTGACGGGGCGCGCCGAGTTCGGCCTCGACGTGAAGGTGCCGGGGATGAAGGTCGCGGTGCTGGTGCGCTCGCCGGTCCCGGGCGGCTCGGTCGCGTCGATCGACGACGCGGCGACGAAGGCGCTCGGCGACGTGCAGGTGGTCCCCGTCTCGCGCGGCGTCGCGGTGGTGGGCGCGACCACCTTCCACGCGCTGCGCGGCGCGAAGGCGCTGGTCGTGAAGTGGAACGACGGCCCGCTGGCGAGCTTCGACTCGGCGTCGCACCGCGCCCGACTCGAGGCCGCCGCCCGCGGCCCGACGGGCCGGCGGGTGAAGAACGTCGGTGACGCCCCCGCGGAGCTCGCGCGCGCGACGCGGGTGCTCGAGGCCGAGTACTTCGCGCCGTACCTCGCCCACGCGCCGATGGAGCCGCAGAACGCGACGGTGCACGTGCGCGACGACGGGGTGGAGATCTGGGCGCCGACGCAGGGCCCGATGGTGGCCGCAGATCAGGTCTCGCGGCTGCTCGGCGTGCCGCTCGAGCGTGTGAAGGTGCACCAGACGTGGGTCGGCGGCGGCTTCGGGCGGCGCATCTCGCAGGACTACGTGCTCGAGGCGGCGGAGGTCTCGAAGGCCATCGGCGCGCCGGTGAAGGTGGTGTGGACGCGCGAAGACGACCTCCGCCACTCGCCGTACCGGCCAGCGGCGCTGCATCGCGTGCGCGGCGCCCTCGACGCGCAGGGCCGGCCGCTCGCGTGGCACCACCGCGTCGCCTCGCAGAGCATCATCGACCAGGTCATCCCCGACTTCGCGAGCGCGGCGGTGGGCGGCTCGTTCCTGCGCGGGCTCGCCGCGTCGCTGGGGCGCAGCTTCATGGGCGGCGACCGCGACAACTCCCTCTTCGAGGGCGTCGACTCGCTGCCGTACGAGCTGCCGCACCTCGCGGTCGACGCGCTGCACGTCGAGACCGGCGTGCCGGTGATGTTCTGGCGGAGCGTCGGCCACTCGCACACCGCCTTCGCCACCGAGAGCTTCGTCGACGAGCTGGCGCACGCGGCGGGCGTCGACCCCTTCGAGTACCGCCGCGCGCTGCTCGCGCGGCACCACCGCCACCGCTGGGTGCTGGAGCTGGCGGCCGAGAAGGTGGGGTGGAAGACGCCACCGCCGCCCGGCGTGGGGCGCGGCCTCGCGGTGCACGAGAGCTTCTCGAGCTACGCCGCGGCGGCCGCGGAGGTGCGCGTGCAGGACGGGGCCATCGTCGTCGAGCGGCTGGTGCTGGCCATCGACTGCGGCCGCGTGGTGAACCCCGACCTCGTGCGCGCGCAGCTCGAGTCGGCGGCCCTCTTCGGGCTGAGCGCGACGCTCAAGCAGCGCATCACCTTCGCCGCGGGCCGCGTCGAGCAGTCGAACTTCCACGACTTCGCCCCGCTGCGGCTGGCCGAGAGCCCGCGCATCGAGACCTTCATCCGCGAGAACGAGGCCGCGCCCTCGGGCGTGGGGGAACCGGGCGTGCCGGTCATCGCCCCCGCGGTGGCCAACGCCGTCTTCGCGCTCACCGGCCAGCGGCTGCGCTCGCTCCCGCTCTCGCTCGGCTGAGCGGCAATCGTCGCCCGCGCCGCGCGTCTTCCGGGCATGCGGCTGTTGCGGCTCATCGCGCACGTCACCCTCGCCGGGGTGTACGTCTTCCTCACCTCGCTCACGGTGCTGATGCAGCTGCTGAGCGGCGGCTCGTGGCTGGGGCTGTTCGCGCTGCTGGTGGTCGGCGGGTGGGCGGGCGCGAGCGCGACGCTGCGCACCCGCGGGAGCCTGGTCTTCGCCGGGCTCGCCATCTCGGGGCTCTTCGTGCTCGCGAAGTCGTCGTGGTGCTTCGCGACCTTCGTGGCGTTCTGGGTGCTGCTGGCGCTGGTGCCGCTCTCGCTGCTGCTCTGGGTGCTGGTGGCCTGGCGGCACGGGGTCGACGACCTGACGCTCGAGGCGCAGCCGGCAGTTTGACGCGCGCGCCGGGTGGTGGCGGGATCTCCCCATGCTCGGGCTGCGGCAGAAGCTGACGACCGTTTCGCTCTTCGCCGGCCTCGACGAGCAGGAGCTCGATCGCCTCTTCGACCTCGCGGAGGTGCGCACGCTCGCGCCGCGCCAGGTGCTCTTCAAGGAAGGCGACACGTCAGACGCGCTCTTCGTGGTGCTCGAGGGCGACGTCGAGGTGTCGCGCGAGGACCGGGTGCTGGCCGAGCTCGGGCCCGGCGCGGCGCTGGGGGAGCTGAGCCTCTTCAGTCAGACCGCGCGCCGCTCGGCCACCATCCGCGCCATCTGCCCGGTGACGGTGCTGCGCCTGCCCGTGGTGCCGATGCGCAAGCTCATCGCCACGCACGACGTCGCGGCCCTCAAGGTCGCCAGCAACCTCGCGCAGCAGATGGCGGAGCGGCTCCTCGCGCTGAACGATCGACTGCTCGCCCAGGGGCGCAAGGGGCTCGCGGTCGCGCGCTCGGAGCTGCGGCGCGTGGTGCTCTGACGGGCGCGCGGCTCAGGCGTTGCGCGCGACCCACTGAGTCATCGCGGCGGCGGGCATCACCCCGGCCTGCCGGGCCTTCTCGCGCCCGTCCTTGAACATCACGAAGGTGGGGATGCCGCGGATGCCGAGGCGCGCGGAGGGCTCCGGGTTCTCGTCGGTGTTCACCTTGAGCACCACCAGCCGGCCCGCCTGCTCGCGGCCGAGCTGCTCGAAGATGGGCGCGGCCATGCGGCACGGGCCGCACCACGGCGCCCAGAAGTCGACGAGCACCGGCACCGGGCTGCTGGCCACCGCGCGCTCGAAGCCCGCGGCGTCGACTTCCTGGGGCCTGCCGCTGAGGTCGAGCGCAGCCTTGCAGCGGCCGCAGGTCGGCGCGCCCTCGGGGCGCTGGGAGGGGACTCGGTTGAAGGCTCCACACGACGGACACCGGAACATGCATTACGGGTAAGTCACCGCTTCGCGATGTCCAGCACGGTGGCCCTCATCCCCGCGGCAGGTGCGAGCAGCCGGCTCGGGCAGCCCAAGCAGCTCGTGCGCGTCGACGCTGAGCCGCTGGTGCGTCGCGCGGCGCGGCTCGCGTTCGAGGCCGGGTGCGCGCGTGTGGTGGTGGTCGAGGGCGCGGTGCCGCTGGCCGAGCCGCTGGCGGGGCTCGACGTCGAGCTCGTCACCTGCGCGGCGTGGGCGCGCGGGCCGGGCGCGTCGCTCCGTGCCGGCGCCGCGGCGCTGCGCGAGGGCGAAGCGGGGCTGGTGTGGCTGGTCGATCAATGGCGCGTCGGGCCGGCTCAGCTGCGCGCGCTGCTCGAGGCGCCCGGCGAGGTCGTCGCGGCCTTCTACGACGGCGCGCTGGGAGTCCCCGCGCGGTTCGGCGCCCGCTTCGTCGACGTGCTGCGCCAGCTGCCCGATCACTCAGGCGCCCGGGCGTGGCTGCGGGCGCACGCGGGGCAGGTGACGGCGCTCGAGCTGCCCGAGGCGGCGGCCGACCTCGACACGCCGGAGCAGCTGCGCGCCCTCGACGCTGCCTTCAACGCGGACAGTCGGTTGCAGAAGTGAAATGCAGCAGTGCAGTGCTGCGGCAACGTCGCGCGGCAACCGGCTGGATCCCCGCGTGGAACCTCCGTGGCACACGCTTCGCTGAGCGGCGGCGCGCATGGGTTTCGTCGACGCGTTCCGCTCCTCCTTCTCCAGCTCCTCCCCCTGGCCACCTCAGGCGCAGGTGTGGGACTGCTTCAACCGCGCGCAGGCGCTGTCGGCTGCGTTCGAGGTGCACGAGGTGGCGCTGCGGTCGGGCTTCATGCCCGAGGAGGCCACGACGCTCTCGCTCACCGTCGCCGAGCTCGCCTCGAACGCGGTGGAGCACGGGAAGGGCGGCGTGACGTCGGTCTTCTTCCGCGACAACGGCTGGCGCGTCGAGGTGTCCGATGCGGGGCCGGGCTTCGCGGCGGGGGTGCAGCCGGCGTTGAGCTCGCTGTCCCCCGACGCGCTGTCTTCGGTGCGGGTGGTGAAGAAGCCGACCGGAGGCAGCCTGGTCGTCGCCGAGTACGAGCGCCGCGAGCGCTGAGCCCGGCGACGACCCTGGTGACGGCTCAGGGCGAGCAGTCACCCGACGCGGCGAGGTCGTAGCGCTGAGAGAGGTACGCGCGCGCCCCGCTGTTCCAGAAGCGCCGCAGCACGTGCTGGGCGTGCGGCATGACGTGGCTGGCGTTGCACGCGTAGTCGCCGCTGAACTCCGCCGGGTCGTCGAAGTCGAGCGAGGCCTTGGTGCTCGTCAGGTGGCACCCTCGGCAGAAGGGCTTCATCACGCCCTCGTGGATGGTGCGGTCGGTCTTGTTGGTGTCCCACGCGGGGAACACGTAGCGGTCGTTCGGCGTCGCCCCCGCGGCGCCCGGCATCACGCCGCCGTACATGCCCTTGAGGAAGGTGGACGTCGCGGTGGTCATCGGCGTGAGCGCCACGAGCTGGTTGAGCTTCTCGAAGTCGTCCTCCTGCGCCGCCTGCGTGAAGCCCGCCGCGGTCGAGAACTTGAAGGTGTAGAAGTCGAACGGCAGGAAGCGCGCGCCCGAGCTCACCACCGGGGTGTTGGGCAGCGGCACCGACGAGGTGCCGACGGTGCTGCTGATGCCGTGACACGAGAGGCAGTTGTTGGGGATCGACACGTGCTCGCCGGTGCCGTCGAGCTGCGCGGTCGTCGCCAGCTTCTCGCCGGTCGACTCGGGGCCGTAGACCATGAACTTCACCGCGTTGCTGCCGTTGGGCGGCGTGTAGACCATCGCCACCGTCGCGAAGTAGCCGTGGCCGGTCGTCGCGAGGTTGAGCGCCGACGTCGGGTCGGCGGGGAAGTTGGCCTGCCCCGTCGCGTTGCCGTAGTTGCGCACGTAGCAGGCGACGCCCAGCCCGGCGAGGGTGAGGAACGAGCGGCAGTGCATCTCGCGCCCGAAGCCGAGGTCGGCGTCGTTGTAGTACGTCGCCGTCACCTCGCCTGCGGGGAAGCCGTAGGTCGACTTGAAGGTCGGCAGGTCCTTCGGCGCGTTGATCGACAGGTAGTACTGCGAGGTCTGCAGCGGGGTGACGTCACCCTTCTTGCCGAGGTAGTCGTGCGGCGCGTTCGCCGGGTTCGACAGGCTCGAGACCACCGCCACCGGGCTGAAGGGCGAGGCGCACGCGAGGCCGAGGTCGGACCAGCTCTCGCTCACGTGGTCGTCGAAGCAGTTGTTCCAGGTCGCCTCGTCGAACACCACCAGCGTGCGGTCGCCCGTCGGGTCCTTCGCCACGGCGCGCAGGCGCACCAGCTTGCCGCTCGGCCAGCGCAGCAGCTGCGCCGCGGTCGCGTTCGACGGCACCGGCACCACTGACTTCGACCACGAGTAGATGGGGTCGGTGCTGTTCCAGTTGAGCGGCGTGGTGCTGCTGAGGGTGGTGCCGAGCAGCTCCCAGTTCGCCGCGACCGTCGGGTCGCTCGCCGGCGTCTTGAGCACCTGCACCTCGATGGGGATCGACGGCTTCGGGTAGAAGCCCTGCGCGGTGAGCGACTTCCCCTTCACGGGGTCCGACACGACGGTGCCGTTGAGCGGGTCGTTCATGCACCCGAGCGCGAGCAGACACAACGCACTGCAGACGAGCTGTTTCATGGTGGCCTTCCTTTCGGAGACGCTCAACGAAGGCGGCCCGAAAAGTTCCCGCGCCGGCCGCCCCGGGAATATTCCGAGGGCAGCTCGTTGAGCGGGCGTGAGCCTCGTCACCCTCGTTGACAGACCGCAGCGCCAAAGTCAGAAGGCCGTGGTGCTCCGTCTCGTGGGGGGAATCGAGCAACGTGTCTCGGAGTGCGTGCCGTGGCTGCACCAGCTCGCGCTCCGCCTCACGCGCTCGCCGAGCGACGCGCAGGATCTCGTGCAGGACACCGTCGAGCGCGCGCTGCGCAACCAGGCGGCGTTCGACCCGAAGACCTCGTTGCAGGCGTGGCTGACGGTCATCCTCAACAACCTCTTCCTCGACCGCTGCCGCCGCCGGCACCTGCAGCCGCAGAGCCTCGAGGGGGTCGACGTGCCCTCGCCCTCGCGCGACGAGCCCGAGCCGCTGTGGGCCACGCTCAGCGAGGCCGACGTGGTGGCCGCCGCGGCAGCGCTGCCCGACGAGTTCCGCGCCGTCTTCACGCTCCACCGCGAGGGCCTCGGCTACCAGGCCATCGCCGAGCGCCTCGGCATTCCTCGCGCCACCGTGGGCACGCGGCTCCTCCGCGCGCGGCGGCTGCTCCGCGAACACCTCACCTCCACCGCCGGGAGGAGCTCCCTTGGTTGATCCCCACGAACAGCTCGGGCCCTTCCTCGATGGGGAACTCAGCGCGGAGGACGCCGCCGCCTTCGAGCGCCACCTCGCGAGCTGCCCGCAGTGCCAGCAGGACCTGCGCGACTTCTCGGCCATCGACGCGGTGACCCCGGGTACGAAGCCGGCGGCGGCGAGGCCGGGCCCCTCGGCGCGCGGGCGCTTCCTGGCGCCGCTCGCGCTCGCGGCCACGACCGTGCTGTCGATCGGCGGGTGGCTCGCCCTGCGCGCGCCGGAGACCGCCAGCCCGGTGGCGCTCGCCGCCAACCGCCCCTTCGAGGCGCGGATCACCTGGCCCGTCGCCGACGCCTGGCGGCCCTACGAGCCCTCGCGCGCCGCGGGGCTGCAGACCGAGCCGCTCGCGGCGGCGACCCTCGCCACGCTCGAGCAGGCGGGAGATCGCCGCGCGCTCGCGTCGGCGTGGCTCCTCTCGGGCAGCAGCGTGCGCGCGCGAGAGGCCCTCGAGGCGCTCGCGCGGAGCCCCGAGGTGCTCAGCGACCTCGCTGCGGTGGCGCTGGTCGAAGGGCGTGACGAGGAGGCGCTGGCCCTGGCGCAGGACGCGCTCGACCTCTCGCCGCAGCTCCCGCAGGCCGCGTGGAACCGGGCGCTGGCGCTCGAGCGGCTCCAGCTCCCGCGCGTCGCGGCGGAGGCGTTCCGCAAGCTGGGCGCGCTGGACCCCGCAGGCTGGGGCGCCGAGGCGCGGCGGCGGGCCGAGGCGCTCGACGCGGCCTGGAGCGAGCGCGTGCGCCGCACGCAGGAAGCGCTCGACGCGGGCGCGACGATGGTCCTCGAGGGCCGGCCGATGCCCGCCACGGCGGTGCGCGCCATGCCCTCGTGGGCTCGCATGAACTTCCGCTACGCGCTGCTCGGCGCGGCCACCGCCGACGAGGTGCGCGGCCTCGAGCCCGTGGCGCGCGAGCTCGACGCGCTCTTCGGAGGCGACGCCGCGATGAAGGCGCTCGAGCGGCACGCCGCGCTCGACCCGCGCCAGCGGACCGGCTTCGCGCCGCGCTTCCGCCGGCTGATGATCGACTACTACCTCGCGCTGCGCGGCACCGGCTACGCGCCGAGCCTGCCGGGCGCGCCGCAGGGGCTGGGCGCCGAGGCCGCGGCCTTCGTGCAGGAGCTCCGCCGCGCGAAGGCGCTGCCGTGGCTGGTCTTCGCCGCGCCGATGGGCCGGCAGCTCGACGCGGCCTGGAAGGACTACGTCGCGGCGGTGCAGGCCGACGGCGACCCGTGGCTCCCCTTCGCCGTCGAGCTCGAGGAGGCCAGGCGCTTCGGCGCGGCTGGTGACGCTGCGAAGCAGGAGGAGCGCCTGATCGAACTGCTGGTGCGCGCACGCCAGGGCCGCGCGACGCACCGCGCGCTCCAGGCGCTCGAGCAGCTGACCGCGCTCTACACTGGCCAACACCGCGTCGTCGAAGCCGCGACCACGGGGCGCGAGGCGATGCAGCTGGCTCGCGATCAAGGTGAGCTCGCCGCTGAGCTGCGCCTCCTCCACGTGCTCGCCGACGCTGCCCGCTTCCGCAACGCCGCGGCCCTCAGCATCGCCCTGCTCGAGGAACGTACGCTGCGGCTCCCCGCTGACTGTGACGCGCAGGCCTACGTGGGCGAGTCGCTCGCCTCGCTGAAGCTGGTCTCACTCGAGCCGGTCGCTGCGCGCGCAGCGCTCGACGCGGTGAAGCCGTGCACGACGCCGCTCTCGGTGGTGGGCGTCGGCGTGTTGTCCGAGCTGCTTCGGCTCGACCCTCGGCCCGGCGACGCGGCGCGCTTCGAAGAGGCGGTCGCCGCGCTCCGCGGCACCGCGCTCGGGCCGTCCGAGGAGATGCTGCTCGAGCACATCGAGGGGCGAGCGTGGATCGATCGCGACGCCGTCAGGGGGACCGCGAAGCTCCGCGCGGCGCTGGCCGCGGCGAAGGAGGCGAGCGACGCCGACGCGGCGCCGAAGAAGGTGTGGGCCCATGGCTTCGGGTTGTTGCGCACCGCCGCCGGGGAGGCGGGGCAGTGGGGCACCCTCTTCTCGCTCACCGCGGAGGAGCTCGGGCGCGAGATGCCGAGGCGGTGTGCGTTGATCGTCGACGTGCAGGACAATCGCGTGGTCGCGGCGGCGCGAGACGCGTCGGGGTCCGAGAGCGGGCGCGCTCACCGCTTTCCCTTCGGCGAGCGCCGGCCCGACGGCTTGCGCCTCGAAGAACTCTCGACCGTCGTCGGTCCGCTCGCGCGGGGCGTGGCGGGCGGTTGCGAGCAGCTCGCGGTCTTCGCCAGCTACCCGCTGCATGGGAGAAGCGGCTGGTTGCCGGACGACGTCGCGTGGTCCTACGCGGGCGGCGCGAAGGCTGGCGCGGCGAGCGCCGGCGGGCGGAGCCTCGTGGTGCATGATGTGAGCACCCCGCCGTCGTTGCGGCTGCCGCGCGTCGGGCGCTGGGTCGATGTTCCGCGCGAGGGAGACGAGGAGCTGACGGGTTCGGCCGCGACGCCAGGACGCGTGCTCGAGGCGATGCGCACTGCCTCGTTCGTCGAGCTCCACGCGCACGGCCTCGTCAACCCGGCTCAGGCCGACACGGCGGCGCTGGTGCTCGCCCCCGACGCCCAGGGCCACTTCTCGCTCTCTGCGACGGAACTCCGGTCGGCGAAGCTCGAGGCAGCGCCGGTAGTGGTGCTCGCGGCCTGTCACGCGTCTTCGGTGGCGCCCTACCTTCACGAGCCGTGGAGCCTGCCTCGGGCGTTCTTGATCGCCGGGGCGCGGGCCGTCATCGCCGCGCCGGTCGAGCTCCCCGATGCCGAGGCGCGGGACTTCTTCAGGGCGCTGACGGCGCGTCTGCGGTCGGGCCAGTCGCCGGCGACCGCGGTCCGCGACGAACGAATCCGCTTTCTGGCAGCACAGCCCCGCGCGTCCTGGGTCCGCTCGGTGCTGGTCTTCGACTGACCCACGGGGGGTAGCGACATGAGACTGCTGATGCTGATGCTGTGGGCCGTGGTGTTTGCGTCGTGCGGCCTGGAGGCGCCGCCGACTGCGGAGGCGCCGGTGGGCGAGCGCCGAGATGCGCTGACGCTGCCGACGACCCCCATTGACGTGCGGCGCTGGTTGATCGCCGGCGTCTCGTTCTTCCCGCGCACCGCTCGAAGCTCGCAGGTGGTGGTGATGCAGGACCCCAGAGACGCCACGCGGTTCTACGCGTGGGGCTTCGACGCGCGCAGCGGCAACTGCGCCTTCTTCGGCAGCGGCAGCCGCACTCGGGACCTCGATGACCTGCTGGCGGAGCTCGCCCGGGAGGCGCAGCTGAGCGTGGCGCTGGATCTGGACTTCACGCACGGCGTCATCCTCGTGATTGGGAAGCCGCCCCCGAGCCCCAACCCGCCGCCGCCCGGTGGCACGGACCCACTGTTCCTCGGGCAGAAGGCCTGGGAGGCGGCGCAGAAGCTCGAGGCCGCGTCGCACTTCACGCCGTGAGCGCAGGGCCGGTGGACGACGCGGTCGTGACCGCGTCGCGGCCCGGAGCGACCCAGAACCCGGAGCGCGGCGACGCGCGGCCGTCCCCGGAGGCGGCCGCGCAGCGCGCGTCAGAAGTTCAGCTTCGTCGCGCGCCCGATGCAGAAGTGGATCCGCACCGGGTCGCTGACGGTGCGGTACGAGCCGTACGGATCTCGCAGCACCAGCGCGGTCGGGTTGGCGTTCGCGTCGAACTCGACGTGGTCGATCATGTAGATGTGCTGGCCGCGGCGGTACGTGCTCTCGTTGCCGTCGGTGGCCGGGTCATCGAGCTGGATCGGCGTGGCGTTCGAGAGGCCCGAGCGGGCGCCGGTGATGAGCGCCGAGCCCGAGTCGAGCTCGGCGTCGATGGCCAGCAGCAGCAGCTTCACGCTGCCGGTGAGCGTGGTCTTCACCGCGCCGCCGGGCTGCCCCTGGTTGAACCACGCCAGCGTCGCGACGTCGGTGAGCCCGTCGTCGATGGTGGTGGTCTCGGTGGTGTGCGGCAGCGTCGAGAGCGTGGTGCCGTTGCCGCCGTTGATCGACGCGTAGCTGTTCTGGTCCCTGCGCGCGACCGCGAAGGCCTTCTCGATGAGCGGCACCCACAGCGCGCCCTCCTGGCCTTCCTTCGCGTAGACCAGCGTGCCGTCGCCCTTCACCCACAGGTCCGAGTCGACGCGCACGTAGTCGGGCACGCCGTTGCGCACGAAGCGCACCGCGTAGGAGCCATCACCGAGCGGGGCGATCGCCTTGCGGATGAACTCCGGGTCGGCGTCGGCGAAGGCGGTGAGGCGCGCCATGAAGTAGCAGTCGCCGGTCGAGCCCTGGAAGACGTCGTCCTTCGAAGGGCCGGCGCTCGCGAAGAGCGGGTAGCTCGAGAAGTCCTGCAGCGTGCCGCTCTCGCTCGGGCGGATCGCCGGGTCGGGGAGGTCCTCGCCCATCGCCTCGAGCCCCACCGCCGCACCGCCGATGGCGCGGAACGACGTGATGACGTGCACGTAGCCGAGCGTCGTCTCGTTGGCCGACGGGTCGGTGATGGTGTCGCTCGCGTCGACCCAGAAGTTGTCCCACTGGTAGCCGCCGGTGAGGGTGTCGGTGCCGCCGCCGACGGAGACCAGCAGGTCCTGGCCGGAGTCGCCGCTGAGGGTGTCGTTGCCGCTGCCGCCGTTGAGCGTGTCGCGACCGCTGCCGCCGTTGAGCTGATCCGCTCCGCCGTGGCCGAACAGCACGTCTTCGCCGTCGTCGCCGAAGAGCAGATCGGAGCCGCCCGAGCCCCACAGCGTGTCGTCGCCGAGGTCTCCGCGGAGCGTGTCCTGCCCGTAGCCGCCGACGAGGAAATCGTCACCGGTGCCGCCCTGGAGCGTGTCGTTGCCATCGCCGCCGTTCGCGGTGCAGGGGAGGTCGGTCGCGTTGGTGAAGGTGTCGTCGCCGTCGCCGCCGGTGAAGACGATCTTCGTGATGAGCGCGCGCGTGGAGCTGACCTGCGTGCGGTTGACCGTCGCCCGGAGCGTGCCGGTCAGCCGGTCGATCGAGACCGCCGCGACGTCGGCGCCGCTGGTGCCGCGCAGCGTGAGGACCCCGCCCTCGAGCGTGATGGGCGAGAGGCTGAAGATCGGCAGGCCCCAGCTCGCGGTCGCCGCGTCGCTCAGCGTGGCCGCGCCGGAGATCTGCGGCTCGAGGGCCAGCCGCGGGATGCTCGGCGCCGGCGGCGGCGCCACCTCGGTGCTCTCTTCGAGCACCAGCGACGGGAGCACGATCAACAGCCCATCGTCGCGACGCGCGGGCCGTTCTTCGGGCTCGTCGGCGCGACCGCAGCCGAGCAGGGGGCACCACAGCGACACCACCAGCAGGAGTTGTCTGGTCATGCCCCGTCAACGAGGCGCCGCGCTGGAATTCCCCGGTGCCGAATCAGAGCCGCTTCTCGAGCACCGCAGACACGCCGCCCGGGTCGTCGACGTGCACCCAGTGGCCGGCGTCGAGCAGATCGACCGTGACGTGGCCGCCGGAGCCCGACTCGAGCACGTGCGCGTGCACCAGATCGGCGTGCTCATAGACCTTCGAGCGCGTGCCGATGACGAGGTGGAACGCCGGCCCCGCGCGCTCGTGCGCCGAGCGCTCGACGAGCGGCCAGAGGTCGACCTGGAGGTAGTCGTCGAGCAGCGCGCGGATGCGCGAGAGCTCGAGGCGGAAGTGGAAGCCGTCGTCGCGCCGCTCGAGGTTCATCGCCAGCCACTGCGCGATGCCGCGCCCCAGCCCGTGGGCCTCGACGTCCTTCGTGAAGGCGTCGCGCGTCGGCCACGGCCCGCGGAGCGACTCGAGCAGCGCGATGACCTGCGCGGTGGTCTCGCTCCCGCGCGCGTCGGGGCGGGGGCCGGGCGCGGAGTCGAGCGTCACCACGTTCTCCACCTCCGGGTGCTCCTTCGCGAAGGCCAGCGCCACCTTGCCGCCGAACGAGTGGCCGACGATGGCCGCCACGGGCAGCGCGAGCGTGCGCGCCGTCTGCGCCACGTCGCGCGCGCAGCTCTCGACGGTGTCGGCCCCCTCGACCCCCAGCGAGGCGCCGTGGGCGCGGAGATCCATCAGCACCGCCGCGTAGTGCGGCTTCACCTGCACCAGCTTCTTCGCGTGGCTGCGGAGGTTGGCGCCGCTGCCGAGGATGCCGTGGAGGAAGATGACCGCCTTCGAGGGCGTCGCGCCCGGCGCGGTGACCAGCTCGTGGTGGAGCAGCATGGCGGCTCCATAGCGTCGATGACACGGAGCGTCGAAGCCGGAGTAGCGTGAGGGCCATGAAGATGATCGTCGCCGTCATCCGGCCCGAGCGGCTGGAGTCCGTCGAGGAAGCGCTCAAGAAGGTGCTCGACGAAGGAGACCACTACCGCATCACCGTCGACACCGTCGAAGGCCACGGGCGCCAGGAGGGCGAGGTGGAGCTCTTCCGCGGTCAGCAGGTGCGCGCGAGCAAGGTGCAGAAGACGCGCATCACGGTGTGCGTCAACGACGGCTACGTCGAGAAGACCATCGACGCCATCGTCGCCGGCGCGCGCAGCGAGCAGGGCGGCTCGGTCGGTGACGGGAAGATCTTCGTCATCCCGCTCGAGCAGGTGGTGCGCATCCGCACCGGCGAGCGCGGCACCGGCGCCATCTGAGGCCGCTCACCGCGGCAGCGGCTCGAGCGGGGCCTTCAGCTGGCACACGCCGTCGGTGCACGAGAAGCCCTTGAAGCAGCCGTCGTCGCCCGTGCAGGTCGGCAGGCACACCGTGCGCTGGCCCATGGGCCGGCAGCTCGCGTTCTCGGGGCACGGCACGGCGTCGCTGCACTCGCGGGTGCAGATCTCCGCGCGCGAGCAGTAGCCGTCCTTGAGGCCCGAGCAGTCCTCGTGCTTCTGGCAGGCGCGCCCGGGGACGGCGAAGGCGCCGCACGCCGAGGTGAGCAGCACGGCGACGATGGCCAGCACGCGCGCGCTCATTCGTTCGGCCCCTGGCTCCGGTTGCCCTTGAACGGCGAGGGCCCGTAGACGTCGTAGTCGCAGCCGCCGTCGGCGCACGCGTCGCGCTGGCAGTAGCCGTCGAGGCAGAGCATCGCCTTCGTCTCGGGGCAGAAGCCGTCTTCGGTCGTCTCGACGAACACGCCGCCGTCGGGGAGCCGCTGGCCGGGCAGGGTGGTGTAGCGGCAGCCGTCTTCGACCTTCACCCAGCAGTCGCTCGTCTGCTCGCAGCGCCGGGTGCAGATCTCCGCCGCGGCGCAGTAGTAGTTCGCCGGGCAGTTCGCGTTGCGCGGATCGCACGTGCCCCCCGCGGTCGAGGGACACGCCTGTTGCTGGCAGCTCACCACCAGGCTCAGCACTGCGAAGAGGGTCAGGCGTCGGTTCTTCAGGCGCGCGAGCCTACCCCGGGATGGGGCTCAGCTCTCCTTCTCGTCCCGCGAGAGGCTCTCGAGGCGCGAGTAGAGCCGGCGCCGGCTGATGCCGAGGAGCTTCGCGGCGACGGTCTTGTTCTGCCCGGCGCGCTCCAGCGCCGCCTGGAGCAGCGACAGCTCGAAGCGATCGAGATCGAAGCCCTCGACGAGCAGCTCCGCCACGTCGTGCTTCGTGCGCGCGGGCGGCTCGAGCCACGCCTCGGACAGCTCCCCCTCGCCGGCGAAGATGAGAGCGCGCTCGAGCGCGTTCTCGAGCTGCCGCACGTTGCCCGGCCAGTCATGGCGCACCAGCGCGTCGCGCGCGCCGCGGGACAGCTTGTCGAGCGGGAGCCCCTTGCGCTGCAACCACGCCTCGGCGAGCGGCACGATGTCCTCCCGGCGCTCGCGCAGCGGGGGCAGCTCGACGGTGAAGACGTTGAGCCGGTAGAAGAAGTCCTCGCGGAAGCGGCCCTCCTTCACCGCGCGCGGGAGGTCGCGATTGGTCGCCGCCACGATGCGCGCGTCGACCGTCCGCGGGCGGGTGTCGCCGACCGCCACCACCTCGCGCTGCTGCAGGAAGCGCAGGAGCTTCACCTGCACCGGCTCCGGCACCTCGCCGATCTCGTCGAGGAAGAGCGTGCCGCCGTCGGCCGCGCGGAGGTGCCCCTCGCGTGCGCTGTCGGCGCCGGTGAACGCGCCCTTCACGTGCCCGAAGAGCTCGCTCTCGAGCACGCTCGTGGAGAGCGCCGCGCAGTGCACCTCGACGAAGGGCGCGCTGGCCCGACGGCTCTTGAAGTGGAGCCAGCGCGCGAGCTGGCTCTTGCCGGTGCCGCTCTCGCCGGTCAGCAGCACCGTGGCGTCGGTCGCCGCGGCGCGCCCCACCGCCTCGAGCACCGCCTTCATCTTCGCGCTGTGGGCGACGAGCGACGGCGTGAGGGCATCGAGCAGCCGGCCCTCGCGCACCGACGCCCCGCGGCCCTCGAGCGCGCGCGCGACGCGGAGCCGGAACTCGTCGAGTGAGAAGGGCTTGAGCAGGTAGTCCGTCGCGCCGGCCTTCATCGCGGCGACCGCCGACTCGGTGCTGCCGTGCGCGGTCATCATCACCACCGCGGGGGCCGGCGAGCGTCGGCGCGCCTCGGCGAGCACCGCCATGCCGTCGACACCCGGCATCTTCAGGTCGGTCACCACCAGGTCGAAGGGTCGCGCGGCGAGCTCGACCAGCGCCTCGCGCCCGCCGGGCACGCGCACCACCTGGTGGCCCTCGTCGCTCAGCACGTCGGCCAGCACCTGCGCGAGCTTCACCTCGTCGTCCACCAGCAGGATGGAGGTCGTCATTCGTCACCTGGACTGCGTCGCAAGGTCAGCACGAACGTCGCCCCGCGCGGCGTCGGGCGGTGCTCGAGCGTCGCGCCCATGCGCTCGGCGAAGCGCCGGCTCAGCGCGAGGCCCAGCCCCTGGCCCTGCTCTCGCGTGCTCTCGAAGGCGGTGAAGAGGCGCTCCGCGAGCCTGGGAGACACCCCGGGGCCGTCGTCGGAGAAGGACACCCGCACCTGGTCGCCGTCGGGGCGCACGGTCACCGTCACCGTCGCGTCGGCGCGCGCGTCGGCCGCGTTGCGCAGGAGGTTGTCGACGATCTGCCCCAGCCGGAGCGGATCCGCCGCGACCTCGGTGCGTCCCTCGGGGACCGCGACCGACAGCTTCGTCGCCGTCGCCGTGACGCGCGCCACGCTCTGCGCGACGAGCGCCTCGAGCACCACCGGGCGGGTCTCGAGCGCTCGTGCGGAGGACAGCGCCTGGAGGTCGTCAGTGAGGCGGCGCAGGCGCTCGACCTCCTCGAGCACGTCGCTCACCGTGCGCTCGCCATCGGGCCCGAGCACGGCGCGGCGCCGCTCGCGGAAGAGCTCCAGCAGCGCGCGGATGGTGGCGAGCGGGTTGCGCACCTCGTGGGCCGCCATCGCCGCGAAGCGCTGGAGCGCGTTGCCGAACGCCGCGGCCGAGGCCGCCTCGCGCCACCGCCGCTGGAGCCGGCTCCACGCGAGGGCCAGGCCGAAGAGCGCCAGCGACGCGAAGAGCGTGCTGCCGAGTGCGATGGTCCTCGCGCGCGACACGCGCGTGGCCGCGGCGGCGTAGCGGCTGCCCGCCTCGAGCACCAGCACCGCGGCGCGCCCGTCGTCGAGCGTCACCGGCACGTAGCCCACCGCGAAGGGCAGGCCCCCGAGGTCGTAGTCGACGCTCGTCTGGCGCCGGCCGGCGAGCGCCGCGTCGAGGCGGCTCGCGTCGAGGCGCAGCAGATCGACCGGCCCTTCGCCCGCACCGCTCGCGTCGAGCAGCCGCGCGGGCCCGCGCGTGACCAGCGAGACCTCGTCGAGCTCCGCCGCGTCGCGCAGCTTGCGGAGCGTCGCCACGTCGAGCGGCGGGTGCACCGTCACCTGCGCCGCCGCGCCCACGCCGTCGAGCTGCTCGAGCACGAGCTGGCGCACCGCCGCCTGCGCCTCGGTGCCCAGCCACCACGTCGCGGGGAGCCCGAACGCCAGGCTGACCAGCGCGAGGAGCAGCGGCGCGGCGCGGCTCACCGGATCTCCGTGGAGCGCTGGGCCGCGGTGAGCTGCGCGCGGCTCGGGAGTGCTCGGCGCGTCTCAGGGCGGTGGTGGTCGTCTGGAACGAGGAGCGCAGCGGCGCGGATGCTCGAGAATCCTCCACGACGCGTCGCGCCGCGCGCGGCGTCACGGCGTCGCTGGTCGTCTGGAGCGAGGACCGCGACTGCGCCGCCCCTCACGAAGAGCCCGCGGCTCGAGACGCCTCCACAGCGCGTCGGGCCGCGCGCGGCGTCACTGCGTCGTTGGTCGTCTGGAGCGAGGACCGCGGCTGCGCCGCCCCTCACGAGGAGCGCCTGGCTCGAGAGATCTCCGCGGTGCGTCGGCTCGGCTGCTGCTTGCCGGAGGCGGCGGTCGTCTGGCGCGAGGACCGCGACAGGTCCGCCCCTCACGAAGCGCGCGCCGCTCAAAAGACCCCCGCGTAGAGCTGCGCGCCGGCCGACGCGGTGAGGCGCACCGAGGTGACGCTGGAGACGTTCGACTCGACGACGCTCGCGTCGCCCATCACGAAGAGCCCGAGCCACGACACGAGGTCGACGTCGACGCGGAGGCCGCCACGGAACCGGCGATCTGCCCGCTGCACGCCGAGGTCGGCGTCGCGGGCGTCGTAGGCGCGCCAGTCGAGGGTGCCCGAGGCTCCGACGCGCACCGGGCCGCGCTGCCAGCCCACCACCAGGCGAGGCCCGTGCTCGAGCGATGAGAGCTCGGTGAGCGAGGCTTCGTCGCGCACCAGCTCCCACGCCAGCTCGACGGCGAAGCCCGCGGGGAGCGCCACCCAGGTGCCGGCCTCGACGTCCTGCCGCAGACCGGAGAAGGCCGCGACGTCGTCGGGGAGGAAGCGCTGGAAGCGGAGCGTCCACGACGCGAAGAGCAGCACCGGCCGGAGCTGGAGCGAGCCCTCGACGCGCGGGCCGTGCGCCACCGACCACGGGGTCGCGCCGAAGAGCCCGGCCTCGAGCGAGTAGTCGAGCGCCACGCGGTTGCCGCCGCGCCCGAGCTGACCGCCGAGGCTGCCGACCACGTTCGCGGTGCGTTGCTTCGGGTGCTGTGCGTACTCGCGCGCGCCGAGCGCGACCCGCGCGAGCGGGCTCACCGGGCCGAGCGGGGTCCACTGGGCGAGGGCCGTGGCGGCGAGGAAGCCGTCGGGCGAGCCGTCGCTCAGCGCGAGGCCGGGCGCGAGCTCGGGGTTGCTGTCGACGCCTCCGAAGACGGAGCCGCGGAGCAACAGCCGCCCGCCGCGCGAGGCCTGCCGCAGCAGGCTGGTGAGCGGCGTGGAGAGGCCGCCCGCCTCGAGGGCCCGGAGCTCCGCCTCGGCCGCGCGGTTGGCGCCGCGTCGCAGGGCGAGGAGCGCGCGCAGCGTCCGCGCTTCGCGCTCGTGGGCCGGGTCCTTCATCGCGAGGCCGAGCGCGTCGTCGGCCTCGTCATCGCGATCGAGCTCGAAGAGGCAGATGCCGCGCAGCAGCGCCCGGGTCGCCGCCGGCGCCTCGGGGAGCGCCTCGAGCTCCCGCAGCGCGTCGAGCCAGCGGCGCGCATCGAGGAGCCGTCGCACCTCGTCGATGGCGACCGTCGCGCGGCGCGCACAGGCGCGGGCACGCAGCTCGGCGGTGCGCGCGTCGCGCGGCGCGTAGGCGAGCGCCCAGGTGAAGGCGACGGCCGCCGCGTCCCACGCGCCTGCGTCGAACTCCCGCTGGCCCTCTTCGGCGTACACCGCAGCCAGCTTCGCGTCGGCCTCCACCGAGGGGACCTCTGCGCAGGGAGAAGCGCCGAGGAGGGTGAGCAGCACGGGGAGCACGCGTCGCTTCTACTCCGGGCGGCGGTGATTGGGCTCACGGCGCCGCGCCGAGGGCGATCCAGTCGACGATGGCCTGCTTCTCGGCGGCCGTCAGCGGCTGGGCCTTCGGCATCGCCGAGCCCGCGCAGGCGGGGTTGGCCCCCGTCGCGAGGATCTTGTCCACCAGCACGCTGCCGGCGCGCGTGGGGTTGCAGGCCACCACGCGGAGCTTCCCCACGCAGCCGGTCGACATCACGTCGAGCAGCTGGGCGCGCGCGTTGCCGCTCGTCAGCACCAGCCCGCCCTGCGCGTTGACGGTGCCGTGGCAGCCGGAGCCGACGCAGCTCGAGGTGAAGATGGGCTGCACCTGGCCCGCGAGCGTCGCGTTCGTCGCGGCCACGCCGAAGGTGAGCGCGTTCGACGTGCCGCCGCCGGGCGCTGGCGTGTTGACGGTGAGGGTCGCGGCGCCACCGAGGGCGGGCGCGTTGCCGACGATCGAGGCGGGCAGGGTCGCGATGAGCGTCGTGCTGCTGGCGAAGGTGGTGGCCAGCGCGGTGCCGTTGAAGCGCACCACGCTGCTCGAGGTGAAGCCGCTGCCCGTCACGGTGAGCGTGGCGGCGGTGTTGGCCAGCACGCCGCACGGCGTCACCGCGCTGAGCGTCGGGGTGGGCGCGCCGATGGCCAGCGAGACCGAGCTGCTCGTACCGCCACCTGGCGCGGGGTTCGAGACCGTCACTGGGAAGAGCCCGCCGGTCGCGACGTCGGCCGACGAGAGCGAGAAGGTGAGGGAGGTGCTGCTCGTCACGGTGGTGCTGCGCGGCGAGCCGTTGAAGCTGGCCGTCGCGCCCGGCGCGAAGCTGCTGCCGGTGGCGGTCACCGTCGCTGCGCCGCTCCCCGTCACCAGCGAGGCCGGCGTGAGCGAGGTGAGCGTCGGCACGGGGTTCACCGCGACCACCGTGAAGGGCAGTGTGGTGCTCGTGCCGCCGCCCGGCGCGGGGCTCACCACCGCCACGTCGAAGACGCCGGGCGCCGAGAGGTCGCTCAGGCTGAGACTCAAGGTGAGGCTCGTCGCGCTGCTCACCGTGGTCGGCCGCGCCGCGCCGGCCCAGGTCGCCACCGTGCCGCTCACGAAGCCGGTGCCCGTCACCTGCACCATCATTCCGGCGGTCCCCGCGTTCGCGCTCGAGGGCGTCAGCGTCGAGAGCGTCGGCAGCGGGTTGGGCGTGACGAGGGTCAGCGGCACCGCCGCCGAGAGGTCCATGTTCGGGTTGCGCACCTGCACCTGCACGGTGCCCGCCGCCGTCGCGGGGGCGTTCACCACGAGCTGGGTTCCGGCGCAGGACGTCGGGGTCAGCGTGCTCGCGCCGAAGAGCACGCGCGCGCCGCTCGCGGTGCAGGTGAAGTTCGCGCCGCCGACGGTGAGGCTGAAGGCGGTGTTCGCCGGCGCGGGGCTGGGCGTCAGCGAGCTGATGGTGGGCAGCGTCACGGTGCTCGAGGTGAGCGTCAGGCTCGCGCTGCCGCCGCCGGGCGCGGGGTTGCTCACCGTCAGCGTGTGGTTGCCGTCGGTGGTGACGGTGGGCACCGCGATCTCGAGCGTGGTGGGCGAGGTGACGGTGCGCGTCACCGCCGCGCCATCGAAGGTGGCGGTGGTGGTGGCGACGAAGCCGCTGCCAGAGACCTGCACCGTCACCGGTGCGCCGTTGGTGATGAGCGTGCTCGGCGACGCGCTGGAGGCCGTCGGCGCGGGGTTGGCGACGGTGAAGGCGAGCGGGGCGCTCGTCCCTCCGCCGGGCGCGGGCGTGGTGAGGGTGAGCTGGCGCACGCCCGCCGTCGCGAGGGCCGCCGCGGGCAGGGTGAACGAGAGGCTGGTGGCTGAGGTGATGACGGTCGGGAGCGCCGTGCCGTCGACGCGGATCACCCCGCCGTCGACGAAGCCGTCGCCCGTCGCGGTGACGGGCAGGTCGGCGCTGCCGACGAGCGCGGTGGACGGGGCGAGCGTGGTGAGCTGCGGCGTCGGGTTGCCCTGCTCGACGACGAAGTCGGTGGCGCTCGTCGCGCTGCTCCCGGCGACGGTCACCGACACGGGCGCGGTGACGGCGCCTGCGGGCACGCGGGTCACCAGCGTGGAGCCGGTGGATGACACGACGCTCGCGCCTACGCTGCCGAAGCGCACGGTGTTGCTCGCGGCGCTCGGAGAGAAGCCCGTCCCGGAGAGGGTGACCGTCGTGCCCACCACGCCCGACAGCGGCGCGAAGCTCGTGAGGCTCAGCGTGCCCGCGTCTTCGGGCGTGCCTGCGTCGGAGCCCGCATCGCCGGCGCCGCTCGGAGCGGGAGCACCCGCGCAGATCCACCCCGCGAGCTTCGCCAGGGCGGCGTCGTCGAAGGGCGCTCCGCCGAGCGGCATGCGTGCCGCGGCCGATGGCAGCAGGCGCAGATAGACCTCGCTCGCGAGCGCGTTGCCGGGCTCGACCAGCGTGTGCCCGTTGGCTGCCTTCTTTCCGACGGTCGCGGCGTGGAACGACTCGGCGCTGGTGAACGCCAGCCCTCCCTGCCCCTGGCCGTGGCAGCCGGCGGTGCAGCCGGTGGGCTGAACGCCCGCGAGGTACTGCGGGAAGAGCTCGTCGAGCGTCGCGGGCGCGGCGCCCTCGCAGCCGGTGAGCGCGGCGTCGGCGCCGGCATCCGAGGTGAGCTCTCCGGGGCAGCCAGTCAACAGCGGGACGACGGTGAGGCAGAGCGCGAGACGACGAACGAGCATGAAGACTCTCAACGGTTGGGCGGGGCGAGCAGGCGGCGGGCCTCGTCGAGGCGGTGGCGATCCGCGCGCCGGCTCGCGAGCGCCTCGGCCTCGCGGAGCCACAGCCTCCGGAGCTCCGGGCTCGGCGCCTGCGCTGCGCGCGCGAAGCACGTGTCGACGCTCTCCCTCGGCGGCTCGGTGGCGAGCAGCTGCTTCGTCTCGCTCGAGATGGCGGCGAGCTGCGTCTGGACGCGAGGGCCGGCGGTGCGCTCGAGCGCGGTCGTCACCTCGAGCGCGCAGGCGAAGAGCTTCGCCTCGAAGCACGCCAGGGCGCGGTAGTAGCCGAAGAGCGCGTCCTGTCCTTCGGGGGCGAGCTCGCTGGCGCGCTGGAACGCCGCCGCCGCCTCTTCGTAGCGCTCGGCGCGCGCGAGGGCCGCGGCCTCGTACCAGTGCACGCGCGGCTCGGCGCCGAGCTTGAGGGCCACCCGGAACTCGACCAGCGCGCGCGCCCAGTCGCCTTCGCGGAAGGCCCTCGCGCCGACGAGCACGTGCGCGTCCGCGCCCTCCGCGCCAAAGCAGAGGGTGGCCAACAGCAGGACCGTGCAGAACGTCGACCGCATCGCGTCAGGGCTTCGGCGGGCGGGGCGGGGTGATGGGCGGCCCGGCGGCTTTCGCGGCCTTCGTGCGGGCCTGCGCCGCCGCTGCCTGTCCTTCAGGGTTGGCGCGCTTCTCCTCGGCCGTCGCGC
>JBMORD010000370.1:0-37873 GCA_049322495.1 Myxococcota bacterium
CCGAGGCAATCGCTCGACGCTCGCGAAGCGCCGCGACGGAGAGCGCTGCGACCGTGCAGGCTGCGGCGTCGAAGGGCTGCTGGCAGACGAGCACATGCGCCTGCGCTCCCGAGGAACTCGCTCGGCCTCCGTTGCACGAAGCGCCAGGCGTGAACGTACCGCGCTCAGCGCCGGCGCCTCTTGAGGTTCGCGAGCGCGACGGCGGCGAGCCACAGTGCAGGGGCGGGGAGCGACGTGCAGCCACAGCCGCCGGTCGTCTCGTCGCCCTGACCTGCGTCGGGGGAGCCCGCATCGGCGGCCATCATCGGGCCAGCGTCGGCAGCCCCGGCGTCCTCCGCACCTGCATCACTGCCAGCATCGACTCCCGCGTCGCTGCCGCCGTCAACGCCACCATCGACGCCGCCATCCGCGACGCAGTTGGGGACGGCCGCGCTCACGCAGCCGGTGACGGTGCATGTGTTGGCGGTGCACGGGTCGCCGTCTTCGCAGGCGGCGTCGTTGGGAATCGAGCGCGCCATGCCGCCCATGCAGACCTCCGCGGTGCAGGGCACGTTGTCCTGTGGAGGTGTCTCCGAGTCGTCGGCGACCGAGACCGCGACGCCGCCCTGACACGCGCTGCGCACGCAGTCCGTCGGCGAGGCCTGGGGCGGCGGGCAGGCGCTGCACGCGGTCGCGCCGTCGTCAGAGAAGGTGTTGGTGGGGCAGGCGAGGCAGGTGGCGCTGCCGGGGCTCGCGGCGAACGTGCCCGCGAGGCACACGCTGCACATGGTGGCGGAGCCGGAAGACGCGGAGCCGGCGAGGCAGTCGAGGCAGGTGCTGGCTCCGCTCGAGGGCTGCACCTGGCCGGCGGCGCAGCCGACGCACGTGCTCGAGCCGCTGGCCGGCTGCGCGGTGCCCGGCGCGCAGTTGGCGCAGGTCGCCGAGCCGGTGTTCGCGGCGAACGTGCCCGGCTGGCACTGCGCGCAGACGGTTCCGCCGGTGGTCGCCTGGAAGCTCCCGGCCGCACAGCCGACGCACGTCGACGCGCCGGCGTTCGGCTGCACGGTGCCCGCGGCGCAGGCGGCGCAGCTCGCCGAGCGTGGGCTGTCGGCGAACGAGCCGGGCGCGCACTGGGCGCAGGTGCTCGCGCCGGTCAGCGCCTGGAAGGTGCCGGGGGCGCAGTCGACGCAGCTCGCCGCGCCGGCGCTGGGCTGCACGGTGCCCGCCGCACAGCTCGCGCAGGTCGCGGAGCCCGCGTCGCGCGCGAAGGTGCCGGGCTGGCACTGCGCGCACGTGGTGCTGCCGGTGTTCGCCTGGAACGAGCCGGGCGCACACTCGACGCAGCTCGCCGCGCCGGCGCTGGGCTGCGCGGTGCCGGCGGCGCACGAGGTGCAACTCGCGGCGCCGCTGCCCGCGAAGGTGCCGGGCTGACACTGCGCGCACACCGTGCCACCCGCGTTCGGCTGGAACGAGCCCGCCGCGCAGCTCGCGCACGTCGACGAGCCTGAGCTCGGCTGCACGGTGCCGGGCGCGCAGGTGGCGCAGGTCGTCGCGCGCGTGGTGTCGGCGAAGGTGCCGGCGGCGCACGCGAGGCACACGCTGGCGCCGGAGGTCGACTGGAACGTGCCGGGCGCGCAGTCGAGGCAGGCCCCTGAGCCGGGGTTCGGCTGCGCGGTGCCGGGAGCGCAGCTGGTGCACGCCGCGGCGCTGCCGGTGGAGAACGTCCCCGCGCTGCACTGGGTGCACACGGTGCTGCCGGTGTTGGGCTGAAACGTACCCGGCGCGCAGCCGACGCAGGCGGACGCGCCGGAGCTCGGCTGCACGGTGCCGGGCGCGCAGCCGGCGCAGGTGCTGGCGCCGGGCGAAGCAGAGAACGAGCCCGCCGAGCACAGGAGGCAGGTGCTCGCGCCCGTCGCCGGCTGGTAGCGGCCGACGGAGCAGCTGGTGCACGACGGCGCGCCGGCGGTGGCGTTGAAGGTGCCGGCGGGGCAGTCGGTGCAGCTCGCCGCGCCGGAGGTGGAGGTGCGACCGACGGGGCAGTTGGCGCAGGTGCTCGAGCCAGAGGTGCTGGCGAAGGTGCCCGCGGCGCAGCTCAGGCATGCGGGGGAGCCCGACGTGGGGGCGTAGAGCCCGGGGCTGCACGCGGCGCAGGTCGAGGAGCCTGACGCCGACGAGAAGCCCGCGCTGCAGAGCTGGCAGCTCGACGCGCCGCTGGTCGACACGAAGGTGCCCGCGGTGCAGGCGGTGCAGCTCGTCGAGCCGGTGACGGCGGTGAAGGTGCCGGCGGTGCACAGGGAGCAGCTCGAGGCGCCGCTGATGGCGCTGAAGGTGCCGACCGGGCACGGCTGACACGGAGGCCCGAACTGACCGGGCGGGCAGACCTGCGCGAGCGCCGCGACGCTCGAGAGAACGAGAACGACGACCAGCTGCCGCATGAGTGCCCCCGGTGGAGAGTCAAAGCCTACTCGCCACCCACGGAAAGCGCGCGCGTCTCTCGCAGCGGGTACAGTGCGGGGCGACGATGGCTTCATCGACGCAGCTCCCGCCCGGCACCATCATCGCCGACAAGTACGAGCTCGAAGGACTCCTCGGCGAGGGCGGGATGGGCGCGGTCTACCAGGCGACGAACCTCGCCATCGGGCGCCGCGTGGCGATCAAGATCCTCCACGCGTCGATCGCCGAGCAGGACGACGTGCGCCACCGCTTCGAGCTCGAGGCGCGCGCGGCGGCGGTGATCAGCCACCCCGGCATCGTCGACGTGCTCGACATGGGCCAGACGGAGGAGGGCGACCCCTTCATCGTCATGGAGCACCTCGAGGGCGTGACGCTGCGCTCGCTGGTCAAGGAGCGCGGGCGCCTCACGGTGGCGGAGTCCATCGGGGTGATGGTGCCGGTGCTCGAGGCGCTGTCGGCGGCGCACCGCGCGGGCGTCATCCACCGCGACGTGAAGCCGGCGAACATCTTCGTGTGCGCGCGCCCGCAGCTGGTGAAGCTGCTCGACTTCGGCGTGTCGCGCTTCGGCGAGAGCAGCGGGCTGACCCGCACCGGCACGGCCATCGGCACGCCGCGCTACATGGCGCCGGAGCAGGTGCTGGGCGAGCACGACCTGGGGCCGGAGGCCGACCTCTACTCCGTCGGCGCGGTGCTCTACTCGCTGCTCAGCGGCAAGCTCCCGCATGGCACGGGCAGCGACACCGCGGTGCTGGCGCGCATCCTCCACGACACGCCCGCGCCGCTGGCGACGCACGAGCCCACGCTGCCGCCCGAGCTGTGCGCGCTCGTCGACGCGCTCCTCTCGAAGGACCGCGCGAAGCGCCCGAAGGACGCGCTCGCGGTGCGCGACGCGCTGCAGAAGCTGGTGCCGGAGCACGACCTCTCGGCGCTCTTCTCCGCCGCGGCGGCCCACGCGCGCGAGGCCGCCCTGGCGCCCACGCCGTCGACGGGGAGCCAGGCGAACCTCCCGCGCGTGAAGCGCACGAAGACCGCGCCGTCGTCGCCGCGCGTGCCCGCCGGTGAGCCGACCCGGGAGTCGCGCCCGTCGCGCTCGGGGGCCAGGTCGAAGAAGGTCGTGGCCCCGGCGCCTGCGCCGCCGCCGCCGAAGTCGAACACCGGCGTGGTCATCGCCGCCACGCTCGCGGGCGTCGCCGTGCTGGGCCTGGTGGGCGTCGGCGCGTGGGTCGCGCTCAAGCCGCCGCCCGCCCCCGCGCAGGAGCCGCAGAAGCCGGCAGCCGTCGACGGGCCGGTCGCGCCGAAGCCGGTGGTGGTGACCATCGCCGCGGAGCCGGCCAGCGCGCGCATCGTGGTGGGCGGCGTCGACCTCGGCTGCAACCCCTGTCAGCTCCAGGGCGAGGCCGGCTCGACGCGCGAGGTGAAGGTGATGGCCGCGGGCATGACCGAGACCACGCTGAGCGTGACGCTCGACAAGGACCGCACCGAGCACGTGGTGCTCTCGCCGGTGGCGGTCGCGGTGGCTCCGACGGAGGAGGTCGACGCCGGCACGCCCCGGAAGAGGAGCGGCAAGCCCGGCAAGCCGAAGCCCGGCGAGCTGTCGGTCGACGAGAAGAACCCGTACGAGTGAGCCCGCTCAGCGGCAGCGGAGATCGTCGTTGCCCGTCGTGTCGGCGAACTGCCACGTGTACGCGAGCCGCTGGCCCTTCTTTCCCGCGCACAGCCGCTTCTGGTACTCGGCCTCGATGGCCGACTTGCAGGTGGCGACGCCCACGGTGCGGCCGGACGTGACCTCGATGTCCACCCCTCCCGACGAGGCGGTGCACTTGCGGCGCCCGACGCCCTGGCCGGCCTTGAGCGACCCCGACGGCTTCGGCTCGCCCGACGACGACGACGCTCCGGTGGACGCGCGCTCGCTCGCTGGGGCGGCGGGCTCGGCGGCCGCGGCGGCGTTCCTCGCCTTGCGCGCTTCCCACTCGTCGCCGCAGCGCTGGTAGGCCTCGCCCACCTTCTCGCGCGTCTCGCGACAGCTCAGGCCGGCGAGCATCTCCGGGCAGCGCGCGTTGGTGATGCGGAACTCGTTCTGGCAGTCCTTCTCGTCGTCAGCCCAGGCGCTCAGCGACACGACACAGCACACGACGACACAGGCACGGAGGTTCATGGTGCCCGCTCGTCGAGCAAGGCTCGTTCCACCGGCGGCACGAGCGGCGCGGACGGCGGAGGTGGGGACCGCGAGGCCCCACCCGGGGACTGGCAGCCCTCAGCGCAGGAACGCCGCGGCGAGCGCCGAGAACCGCGTGAAGGCCTCGCCGAAGCGCGCCTCGTCGAGCGTCTCGACCACGAAGCGGCGATCCCGCTGCTCGTAGTCGGCGCAGACGAAGGGGTGCTCGTGCACGCCGAGCGCGAGCTCCTCGATGCGCACGCCGGTGTCGCGGTGCCGCCCGCCGAGGGTGTTGAAGATCATCCCCGCGGGGATGACCTGGTCGTTGGAGTTGGCGATGGCGAGCAGCCGCGGCGCCAGCACCCGCAGCCGCGCCTCGAGCCGCTCGCGCTCGCGCTCGTCGCCGAACAGCGCGCGGAACCAGCGGCCCTCGGGGTGCTCGGCGAGCCAGTGGGCCAGGCGCGGGTTGGCCAGCCGCGCGGTGAAGCGCACGTAGAGCTTGAGCAGCGCCACCTCGCACGAGAGGTCCATGATGAGGCGCGTCGAGAGGTGGTTGGCGCGCATCGCCGCCCCCGACTCGAAGAGCAGCGCCCGGCTGTCGGCGAAGAGGCCCGTCTCGTCGGCGAGCAGCAGCCCCAGCGCGATGTACCCGCCCGCCGAGAAGCCGAGGAAGTCGACGCGCGCGTCGGCCGCCACGCCCTCCACCCGCCCGGCGCGCACGTCGTGCACCAGGTCGACGACGTCGCCGAAGCTCTGCACCGCGCCCCAGAAGAGCCGCTCGGGGTGCAGCCCCAGCCGGTCGCTCAGCACGCAGTTGTAGAGGTGCGCGTTCTCGTTGCCGACCAGCTCGCGCCGCCGCGAGAGGAAGCCGTCGAGGCCGCGCGCCCACGAGGGGTGCACGCGGTTGACGTGGAACGAGAGCGGGAAGAGCGCCACTGCGGCGCCGGTGTCCTTCCACACGTTCCACGCCCACGGGAGGTACCGCGCGTAGCTCCGCTCGTTGAGCCCGTTGAGCACCACCACCAGCTGCCGCGCCGGGGCGCCGCCCGAGGTGTGCAGCACGGGCACGTGGAAGTCGGTGTTCTCGTGCACCGCGGCGTCGGGCGGGCTGTCGCTGCTCGCCTCGCCGGGGAAGTCGAGCCCGTGGAGCTCGCAGCGGTACGCGTCGTGGCCGAGCAGGCAGTCGCCCCGCCGCGAGCGGAACGGCACGCGCCGCAGCGTCGCCCCGCACCCTTCGAACAGCACGCCCAGGCCATCGCTCTTCCGCAGCGCCTGGGCCAGGCGCTGCCAGCTCCGCTCCTCTTCGTTCATCCCTCGCTCCCGCGTGGTTACCGACGGGTAACCTACTGGCGGGTAATATATGCGTCGAAGCGCGGCGAGTTGATCGCGCTCAGGTGCCGGCGACTGACGAAAATCAGCGAAGCGTCACGCGCGCGCGGTGGGCGGCGCCTCGGGCTCCGGCGTGGCGACGACGGGCGCCTCGAGGATGCCGCGCTGCTTGTCCCACGCGATGCCCGCGTGCGGGACGGGCCGGCGAGCAGGAAGTTCGAGCGGAGCCGGCGGCCGAGCACCTGCTCCGCGCGCGCGCCGAGGTGGAGCAGCTTCGGGAGCGCGACGCCGGTCGACACGCCCATCTCCTCGAACATGCCGACGAGGTCCTCGGTGCAGGTGTTGCCGGTGTGGCCGCGGTCGTAGCGGGCGGCGCCGGTCTTCGGCTGGCCGCCGATGGCGCCCAGCGAGCTGTCGAAGTACCGCAGCCCCTTCGTGAGGCCGACCAGGCTGTTGGCCACGCCCCAGCCGCGCGTGTCGTGGAAGTGCACCACCGTCTCGTCGGGCGTGAAGCCGCGGTCGAGCGCGAGGGTGAAGAACTCGTCGGCCTGGCGCGGGTTGGCGGAGCCGGTGGTGTCGCCGAAGCCGATGTAGCGGGCGCCGAGGTTCTTCCACCACTGGCCGATGCGCAGCGCGTCCATCACCGGCACGTCGCCCGTGATGGGGCAGCCGAAGCTGCACAGCACCCAGCCGAACACCTCGTGGCCGGTGTCGAGCGCGCGGCGGGCGAGCTTCTCGAGCAGCCGCATGTTCTCGCCCTGGCTCATGTCGACGTTGGCGCGGTTGTGGGTGTCGCTGGCCGACAGGACGAAGGCGAGCTCGTCGACCCCGAAGCCCTCGGCCTTCGAGCGCACCGCGCGCTCCACGGCGCGCTCGGTGGTGCAGATGGCGCGGTAGTGCACGCCGGGGCGGCGCGGCACGCGGCGGAGCACCTCCTCGGCGTCGGCGAACTGCGGGAGGTACTTCGGGTGCGCGAAGCTGGTGGCCTCGATGCGCGTGATGCCCGCGTCGACCATGCCGGTGATCAGCTCGACCTTCGCCTCGGTGGGCACCACGCGCTCTTCGTTCTGCAGCCCGTCGCGCGCCCAGCACTCGCCGATCACCACGTCCTTCGGAAGGTTGGTCATCATGTCGTTCTCCTGATCAGGCCCGGGCGACGACGCCCTGTTCGAGCAGCGTGCGCGCGGTCTCGACGTCGAACACGTGCGCACCGAAGAGAATGGCCGCGGTCTCGAGCGGCGCGTGCCGGAGCAGCTCGAGCCCCGCCGGCTGGCGCGCCGCGAGGGCGATGAGGTCGAGGGCATTCTCCGGGCGCTGCTCGGCGCTCGTCGTCGCCGGAGGCGGGGGCGCGTCAGCGGCGAGCGCGCGCGACTGCTCGGGTGAGAGCATCACCGGCAGCTCGCGACGCAGCGCCTCGAGGCGCGACGGTCTGACCTGGTAGAGGGCCGCGGCGCTCTCGAGGTGGGCCTCCCACAGCGGCGCCACGCCGTCGGGGTGGTGCAGCGCTGAAGACAGCAGCTCCCGGGTTTCCCGGGCCAGCTCGTTCATGCGGCCTCCCTCGTCGAAGAGGTCCGCGTCTAGTCGATGGCCCGTGCCGCGAATTGACGTGGATCAGTTCGGGGGTTGGCCGTCACTGCGGGAAGAAGATGCGGCCGGGTGCGCCGTTGGCGCCGGCGGCGGTGTGACAGGTGTTGCAGTCGCCGCTCGACTGCGCAGACGCCATCGCGTTCACCTTGCCGTTGGCCTTCACGCGCGCCTTGTACGGCACGGGGACGGTGGCGCTCGTGCTCGAGGAGTAGAAGTTGCCGGCGGCGTTGACGGGGAGCGTGAGCTGCACGACGTCGTTGGTGTCGAGGATCTCCACGACGGCGTCGGTCGGGACGGTCGCGGGCGCGCAGAGGTCGTCGCCGCGGACCACGTCGAACACCGTGCCCATGAAGAAGAAGGCCTTCTCGGGCTCGCGCTTGCCGCCGGGGTTCTGCCCCATGAAGTTCTGGCCGAGGTGACAGGCCTGGCAGGCGAAGCCGGGGTTCATCAGCGGGCTCTCGCTGGTGCCGGAGGTCCACTTGTCGCCGCTCGGGCAGGTGTCGGTGGCGGTGCCCGCCGTGTAGCCGGAGAGGGCAGGGGTGGTGCCGCCGCAGGCGACGAGGGCGACGGATGAGAGGGCGAGGACGCGGAGGTGCATGTCTCTTCGACCCCGCAACGCGCTCGAGGGCCACGGCGACGTTGACATTCGCGGGTTGGGGCGAGAGATCGCGCTTCTGGAGGGTGGTGATGGGTGCGAACGGCAGCGCAGAGGTCGTGATTCGCACCCGTCCTGTCTCGTCAGACGAGGACAACATGCGATTTCGGAACTTTGGTGCGGCCTCTTGGCTGTTGTCGGCTGCAGTGGCGTTGGTCGGGTGTGAGCGGCAGGCTCCTGAGGCGCCGGTCGTGTTTGGTCCGGCGAGCAACGTGAGCGAACTCGCCACGAGGGGCCTTGGGGAGTCCTGCGTGAGCGGAGGCGATTGCGCCACGGGGCTCTGTGCTCGCGTCACATCCCCGCCGTTCTGCACTCAACCGTGCGGGAGCGTCACGCCGTGTCCAGAAGGCTGGCGATGCGGTGCCGCCGGTCCGAACAGCGCGAAGGCCTGGTGTCTTCGCCCATGAGGTCTGCCCTTCTCGCTGCGCTGCTCTCTGGCTGTCTTGTTCCCGTGACCGAGAGGCCCGCCGAGGACGCGGGCTGTGTCCCGGAAGTGCGTATGGTGCACCTGGATTCGTTCACGGGCATGTTTGTCCAAGGCCAAGTGTATCCGACAGGGCGTGGTGACTACGTCTTTCCGTACGTCCTGGTTGCCGACTCCAGCTTTCGGCAGTTCTGGTGGCCACAGGCGGAGCCGTTGGGCACGGCCCCTCGTGGGCCCCTCTGGTTTCACCCAGACGGTGTTCGATGGGTGCTTCTTATTACCGGCATCAGCAACACAGGTATCAACACAGGTGTCCATCCGCTCTACCTGGTGGAGTTCGACGACGGGTTGAGAGCAGGCCGCGAGACCCTGATCGCAACATTTGCGGATGAGGAGTCATTCGGCGTCGTCGCGGCACGTCATCCAACCGGTCGCAGCATCAGGGTTTGTCTGAAACCATGGGTGGGGTCCATTGTGCCCTGGAGAGCGGCGACGCGCATGCTCTTCTTCGACGACCGGACGATGACAACGCGAATGATGCCAGACAGCGTCACCGGTTGTCTGGACGCTGCCGATACGGCTGATGGAACAGAATTCCTAGTTTCGACGACTGATGGCGGTCAAGGGATTTGCCATGTCGCGAGTCCGCAGGCGCCGATGGAAGTCGTCCCCGTCTCGGCGCGCGGTTCCTGCAAACTGGTGGGGGCCGACGGAGGCGCGCCGTCGCTGTGGTGTGCGGAAGGGAAGCGATTGCTGCGCTACGAGACCGCTCTCGCGACTGGCGCGACTCACGAATTCGGCAGTGAGTCGGAGTGGATGTTGCTCGGCGCCGTTGACGGCAGGGACGCCGTCATTGTGGGCGAATCGATCGGCGGCTCGCTCCGCTACTCGATCATTGGTACCTCGATACGTCGGGAGTACGAGTTCAGCGAGGCCGCCCCCGATCAGTGGCTCTTTGGCGATCTTTCACCCAGTCGCTTCGTGATGGGGGCAGGCTTGCTGGATGGTGGAAAGGAGTTGCGTCTTGAGTGTTGGTGATCGGCGAGGCGGGATGAGTCGAATGGCTTGTGAGATGCGCCACTGGCATAGAGGTGTGCTTGCGGCTGTCTTGCTCGGGTCGCTCTCGTCGCAGGCGGGACAGGTCAAGGTTTGTTTTCCAGTGAACTATGACAATAGTTGCTATGCGTGTGGATGCGATCTGACTGGTTGCGTGAAAGAGGGGCCTCACTGTCAATATGGTAACGGGCAGGGGCCGAGTTGTCAGTTGACCACGATCGCCATCTATGATTGCCCATCGGTGTGCTCCAATCCGGGTGGTTCGTGCGGGAGTGGAGAGTGTGACGATTCCATCTGCGTAGCCGGCGCCGGTCCGATTCGGCGGGGACCCGGTGGCACTTCTATTCAGAACCTGCCGACCTGCGTGCGGCGAAGTCGTTGTGGCGGAGGCGCTCCAGCCAAGACGCCCGCGGATCACGGTGTCTGTCGCGCCCCCGGCTTCGGCGAGGCCGGCGGAGACCGCGATGTCGGCGATCCGGTGGATGTTGAGAGCGGCGTGAGCAAGCATGGCCATGTCGACATCTCGCTCGAGAGCATCGAGTCTCGCTTCGAGTTCACTCGCTTCTACACTTCCTCTGAGACCGAGTGGCGTCGTGCCGATGGCGTGAAAGATGTTGTTCCCCCGTTTGGGTTCAGCTCGTCAGACTCGAGTGTCGTGAACTGGTCGCACTCGCTATTCTCGTTTGTGCGCGAGAATGGATACAAAGTCATTGTGCGTCACACGAATGGACGCGTGCTCAGATTCTCGAGTTCTACCGCCGTCGGCTTCATGGACGGCGACCTGGCTGCGCAGGAGATTGGTGCGAGACTCGAGCGGCTGACGACCGGGTACGTGCTCTACGACGGCAATCGGAGATTCGAGTATGGTCTCCGCGATGGCTCGATTGTTTACTTGACCGCGATTCGTGACATGACCGTGTCTGCGAACCGATCGGCTATCGCACAACTCATCTACTCCGATGGCATGCCGCTCGGTAATGGGGCCTACGATTCGGGTTGTGGAGGGCTCGTTATCGATCGGGTGCAGGTCGGTTCGTACACGCTTGGGTTCGGATACATCCGCGGCCAAGCTGGCGAGTGCCTGTTGCGAAAGATCAGCTATCCAGCAGCTTCAGGCGTGATCTGGCCTCCGAATTCTTTCGGCGTGCTGTTTGAGTATGGACCCAATGGAGGGTTGAGTCGTGCTCATGGTGGTCCATTTTTTGCGTCGGCCTCTGTCTTCGACGAGGAATACGAGTATCCCGAGACCAACGGAAGTTTCGTCGTGAAGTCGTACGGGAGCGCTCGCATCGAACATCTCTACGGAAGCTTCAATGGCCAGTCTCGTGTGAGCAAGATCAAGGAGTCGGTGGATGGTGTTTCCCTCCCGATTCGTGAGTCATTCGTGAGCGTGGGATGTGCGCCGAACACCTCTTGTCTTGCCTCTCAGATCACCTGGTCGCGCAGCGGTTCGTTGATCGGCGACGGCACCGGCACGACCGCCCCAGCGCAGACCTACTCCGTTACTGGCTCGTTCAACTCGAGCGAAGACTTCCGCGTCACGTCGAATTCGCTGGCTCCCATCGCCTGGAGCATCGGGCCTGACGGACATCAGAGTGCTGTGACGAGAGGAGGCAGAGTTCTGCCGACCTCGTGGACTTCCAGCCAGAACGCGAGTGTCCCGAAGGTGGTGGACTCCACGACG
This sequence comes from Myxococcota bacterium, assembly GCA_049322495.1. Classification (GTDB taxonomy): domain Bacteria; phylum Myxococcota; class Myxococcia; order Myxococcales; family Myxococcaceae; genus Archangium_A. The sequence continues at coordinate 11,324 of JBMORD010000370.1, forward strand.
GATGATGAGGGCAATCCTCATCACTACACCTGGGTCTGGGGGGCGGGCAACACTCCGCTCGTGGGGACGGTGACGACGAACTCCGTGGCGCCGGCGGCCAAGGTTGTGCAGACCTACTCGTGGAACCTCGCGAAGAACATCCTGCTGGCTCAGTTCACGCGTGGCCTTACGACGACGTACTCGGGTGGAGCATGGTCACCCGTCGAACGCGTCGTGGGCACCTTCTACCGGACGACGCCGTCGTGCGGTGCTGGTGCTGGCGTCGCCGACGCACAGGACCGCGTCGTTGAGGTTCACGGTCCGTGTTTCGTTGGTGATGAGCAGGCGACGAAGTGCGCAAGTGGCAAGAAGTACTCCATCGCGAGAACCGTCTACGACGCCACCGGAGCAGTCGTCGCGCAACAGCTCTTCCCGAACGCAGAGACCACCGCAGCCGGCACTGTCACGTGTGGCGCAGCGTTGACGACTTCCTACTCGGACTTCACTGAGACTCGGGAAAGCCCACACGCTGCTCAGCGCGTCGAGGCGCCGAACGGAGATGTTTCTACGTTGAGCTACGATGCGCTGGGGCGCCTGTCGTCGGTCACGCGCGACGGGAAGATTTGGCAGCTGTCCTATAACGGCGGCAAGCTGGCGAGCATCTCCACGCCCGACGGCTACACGATCACCTACTGCTTCCGGCCGTATTCAGCCATGTCGGGCTGTGACTGGACCGGGCCTCTGTCCACGCGTTTGACCGCGCTGGCGATCTCGAACAACACCGAAGGCTCGAAGCCGAGTGAGGCCGTGCTCTTCTCGTACGCTGACGATGGTTCGCTCATCAAGACCGAGGCCATCAATGCTGACGGTGACGTGCGCCAGGTTCAGCGACAGGAGTCGACCCCGGCAGGTGATCTCACCTTCAAGGCCCTCGGAGAGCTCGCCGCTGGTGGCGTGTCGGTAGCGACCTTCGATGCCGAGCACCGGCGTGTCGGCTTCGCCGAAGGAGAGGGGGCGTGGGTCCCACCGGCCTTCTGTGGGAAGCCGTTGGGCTCCAACTCCCCGGTCGATCCGCGCTGCACCGCGGTCGAGTGGGAGGGCAGTCGCATCAAGTCCATCGTGGGGCCTCGGGGCGGCACGGTCTACCCGAGCTACGACGCAGCGGGGAATCTGGACGGAATCAAGCTGACACCGGCGATGACAGAGCGCCTTGGCTACGGTTCCGACGACTTCGGCAACACCATCGAGTCGCGCGTGTGGCTGAAGGCCGGTTCGCCCCTCGTCACTCGCTGGGAATTCGACGCCATGGGCAACGAGGTGGTCCGCGAGACTCCGGAGATGCGGGCCTCCTCCGCGGCGCTCGTGACCACCCGAGACGGCGCGGGCCGTATCATGAGGCAGGAGCGGGTGAGCGGTTCCTCGCGAGAGACGCTGTACGTCCAGGATTGGGATCAACCGTCCATCAGCAGCTGCGGCTCGTGGTGTCAGCTTCCCACCGCGTGCAGCACCAGGAGCAGGCAGGGGCAGCTCGCCTATCGCGCCGACGCGACGGGCGAGACATGGTTCCAGTACGACGGGCTTGGACGTGTGAGCGAGGAGATCGTCCGCCCACGCAACGAGCCGAACTGCGATGCGTCGCGGTCGCGGTCGTTCAAGTATCGGGCTGACGGCTCTCCTCTGTCGATCCGCTACCCGTTCGGCCGAACGATCGAATACGAATACGACTTCGGTTCCCGCAGACCTTCTTCGATTCTCGCCTCGACCTTCACCTCCGGCAGTTGGCAGTCTCCGACTGCGGTCGTCTCTGAGATTCACTGGGAGCCCTTCGGCCGTCTCGCGTACTACAAGCTCGAATCGACGGTCGGCGCTGAGGTCGCGAGTGTCGAATACCGGCCTGGACAAACAACTCAGTCGGCGACCGCCGAGTGCGACCTCGCTCAGAACGACGGGCCTGACACGCTCGGTTCGAACGACAAGACCGGGCGACCGCGAGCCCTGCTCGTCAAGCGAGACGGGTCGCTCTCGTATGATGACCGCTACTCAGGCCGGCATGTCTTCAGCGCTCGCTACGAGTACCAGCAGCAGGAGCTCGTCTCGACGACGAGTTGTCTGCTCTCGGGGGCGGAGCCGCTCATCGAGTCGCGCTCCTACGGGAACGGCATGCTCGGCTACGCGAACCGCTTCGTTCCCGGCTCTCGAAGCGAGCCGCGGTTCTACGGCACACCGACCCCGCGCCTGCCTGCGACGCTTACCCCTTGGGAGGAGTTTTCGTCGATCTGGCTCGGGCAGACGCTGTCGCCGGTGAAGACGTCGCCTGTCCCAGTCATGTATCGGGAGATCCTCGACTCGTATGACGAACGGGATGGGACTCGTTCCTATACGATTGAGTCGTTCGATCCGCTGCCACCCCCTCTGTACGCCGAACAGCAGATCGAGCGCCGAACGCTTGGTCCGAATGGAGAGGTCGCGCGCCGCAATGCGATGTTCGGACAGTTCGACTTGTGGTCGGAGGAACTCAGCGCTGCCAATGCGATGGCCAATGGTGGCTACGAGACGGTCTACAAGACGGTCTCCAACGAGTTCGGCACCTACGAGTACTACTACGACGCGGAGAATCGCCGTCGCCTGAAGATCTACCCGAGCGGGAATCGCGACGAGTTCTTCTTCGCAGGCACTCAGCTGATGACAGACGTCGGGAACGACGAGGTCTTCAGCCCGAGCGCGCACCCAGTCGATGACTACATCTGGCTCGATGGGCGGCCTCTGGTGGTTGTTCGTGGCTTGCTCGATTCGAACTACCGACGACTCGACGACCAGAAGGGCGATTGTGGTCGCAATGGTTCAAGTGTGACGCCGACGGGCGTGACCGTCGGCAGCGCGTGCGGCTTCTTCTATCCCGTGTCCGACGCGCAAGGCCGTGTGGCGGTGATGCTGGACGAGCGCATGCGTGTCGCCGGTGTTGGCGAAAGCGACCCCTACGGGAGTGTGAACCAGGTCGACCTTGTGGCGGGAACGGATCACCCCTATGGCCCGCGCTTCGAGCTCCAGCGGAATCTGGTGACTGGATTCACGCATGCGCCGTGGGCGATGGATGAGACGGAGGTGCGGACGCGGCTCCACTTCTTCGCGGTTGATGTCGAACCCAGCGACGACGCCTGGCTCGAGGATGATTCGAATGCTCAGCCGCTCACGTCGGCGCTCGAGCGGTGCTCGCTGTCTGGCGGGCAATGCGGTCCGAAGATGGGCCGGGTCAACACGTTCTGGGCGGAGTCGTCAAAGAACGGCTACGGCCCCATGAGCATTCGCTTTAGAAGTGGGGCGTGGCAGTCGCAGCCAATGTTCGGTGTCTCCGTAGATCGGATCGAGTACCTCCGGTCCGAGCGTGAGGCGAATGCGTGGTGGCCACCTGTCAGACTGCCCGGGCAGTACTTCGACGAGGAGACTGGTTTCCATGAGAACTGGAACCGCTTCTTCGATCCGCAGACTGGACGATACCTCTCTCCTGAACCACTCCTCCAGTCGCCATCGTACGTACGATTGATGGCCCAAAGTGGTATGGCGGTTCCCATCTATCCATACGCCGCGAACAACCCGCTGCGTTGGACCGACTCGACAGGATTTCTCTACGACGTCGCATGCGTGGGCCCCGACTGCCCCGATAACCTCGGCAACTTTCAGCCGCAAGGCGGTGAGATCGGACCTCCAAGAGTTGATCTGTCACCGTATGACCCATGGACCCTTCCTCCTCGCCGCGGCGTATCGACGGGGACGCCAATCCCCTACGACGACTCTGCTCAGATGAAGAAGTGCATCGAGAGGTGCCGAAGCGCCGAATACCGACGGTTGATGGAGCGAACGTGCATAGGCAGGGCCGCCAGCGGAGGTCTCCAAGAGTGTATCGAGAACATTCTGAAGATGATCGAGCGATGCCAGAAGGAATGCAGGACGATCATGCCATCGCAGCCAGGAGGAGAGCTCGGATGCCGCTAGTACGTGTGGGTGCTGCGTCGCTGGTTTTGTGCCTTGCAGGGGGCTGCGTCCTGCATGCCCGTCAGTTTCTCCCTTCGACCGGACGCTACGTGTCGGTGTACGCGGACGCACCAAATGGGGGGCGCGCAGAATCGCTGGTTGCCACGGACGAACGCGGGCCACTGGTCATTTCCGCTCGGGTTTGGGCCGTCGACGCAGGTGAGTCTCCTGGAGTTGATGAGCCAAGCGCCGTGATCGACCAGTGGCTTCAAGACAGCGCCTTTCGTTCGTCGATCATGTTGGTGAATCCAGCTACCGGGAATCTCGAGAGTGGCTCGGGGACCACGTTGCTCCCCGAGTCTGTCGTCGTGGGTGCGCGCTGGCGCGTTCGCGCTGGGGACGCCGCCACGTGCTTTGTTGAGGAAGAAGTGGTCTCGGTGACGGATCGAACCGCGCGAGTCGCGCATCGATTCGCTTGTGGCGACGAGCTGCCAGTCACGTTCATGAACAGCGTCTGGAAAGTCGGAGCAGGTCAGGTTGAGTTCGGGCTTGCCGATGGCGGCGGAACAGTGCGCTTCTTCCGAGTGCCGTGAGAACAAGCCGATGCGGGCGCCCGTTGATGCAGCCGAAGTTGCGCTCGACGCCGTCCTGAGTTTCAGGATGACCAGACGCGCCGAAGAGCTTGATCGGGCGGCCGACTGTGTTCTCGCGCTTGAAGGCGGAGCAGAACTCGCTCCTCTTGGAGAGGGGCTGCTTTGTCTGATCGACGGCGAGTCGGCAATGGCCTTGTGGCGGAGGCCGCTGGTGGAGCGATTGTGTGGGCTGCTGGAGAGTCGCGAGGGAGGTGTTCCGGGTGCTTGTATCGTTGCTTCGTGTTGGGGGACGCTGAAGGAGCCGCCCGCCTCCAGGCTCGTTCGATCGACGCGACGAAGGAGTTGCTTTCACTCCGAGCAACGCATCGGTTGGCGCTGAACCGAGCATGAATACGCTCGACGAGGATGCGGTTCTGGCTGCGATCATGCGCTACGACTCGAGCGGCGTTCTCGAAGATCTCGTGGCTGCCGCCGCGTTGGTGTACCGGGTCGCGGAAACTGATCGCGATCTCTTCGCAGTCTTCGCGGTCGAATTGCTCGACGCCGTCTCGATGCGACAGCCATCACTGGGCAGCGCCGACATCGACAAGCTCGTCGAGCTGCTCGACTTCCTCGCGCCGTATCAGGAGAGTCTCCGCGCCATCGCCTGTCTCCGGTTCAGGCAGGGCCGGACGACCGAGGCTGCAGCGCTCCAGGAGCGCTCGCTGCATGCCTACGAGTTGAACTCTCCCGGAGTGCTGCGGACCCTGGCGAACACGATGGACAGGAACAGGCAGCGGCGACTGGCCGGTGAGGGAACAGGACGATGAGAGAACTCTCATCATCCTCACAGGCGCCTCTCTGACGCGCTGCGTACCTTGCGCCCGCATGTGGGTGTTGGTGCCTCTCCTTCTCTGTGCGACGCCGGTGGCTCCGGGCGGGACACCGATCCGCTTCGCCGACGCCCTCGCGCGCGTCGACGCGGCCGCTGACGTCGCCGGCGCCTCCGAGGCCGCCCGCATCCGCCGCGACGGCCTCGGTCGGCTCAACTCCGTCTTCACCAGCAACCCGCAGCTCACGCTCCAGCCCGGCTACCGCACCGAGACCAACGGCGCCGGGCTGGAGGGCCAGCTCACGCTCCAGCAGAGCTTCAACCTCGGCGGCCTCGCCCGCGCCCGCCGCGCCGTCGCCGAAGAGGAGGCCTCGGTCGCGGGCTCGATGCACCGCCTCACGCGCCTCGAGCGCCGCATCTCCGTCGCCGAGCTCTGGCTCGAGACCTGGGCCGCGCAGGCCGCCTCCGACGCCGCGCACGAAGAAGAAGACGCCGCGAAGGAGCTCATCACCCGCCTCGAGCACGCCCAGTCGACCGGCGGCGTCACGAAGGTCGAGCTCGCCACCGCGCGCGCCTTCGCCGCCGAGGCCGCCGCGCTCCACCTCGAGTGGGAAGGGCGTCGCGTCGAGGCCGGCGCCGCGCTGGCCGACCTCCTCGGCCTCGACCACATCGCGCTCGCCGACGGGCCGCTCCCCGAGTTCGTCACCTCGGGCGTCACGCTCGACCCGCGCCGCCACGCGCGCGTGCTCGTCGCCGAAGCCGAGGTGCGCGCCGAGCGCGAGCGCGCCGTGGAGACGAAGGCGCAGTGGGCCACCCAGCTCCAGGTCTCGCTTCAGGGCGGCCACGACGCGCCGGATCAATGGTTCGGCAACGTCGGCCTCGGCGTGACGCTCCCGCTGCTCGAGCACGGCGCGCGCGAGGCCACGGCGCACGAGGCCGCCGTCCGCCGCCTCGAAGGCGAGCTCACCCAGGAGCAGCGCCGCGCCAACATCCGCCTCGAGCTCGTCCGTCATGAGCTCGAGCACACCGCCGAGACGCTCGAGGTGGTGAAGGGCCAGCAGCTCCCCGCGGCCACCGAGGCCGCCGCGCTCGAGGCGAAGCGCTTCGCCCAGGGCGAGGCCACGCTGCTCGAGCTCACCGTGCTTCGCCGCCAGGCGCTCGCCGCGCGCATCGCCGCGGTCGTCGCCGAGGCCCGCTACATTGCCGCCCGCGCCCACGCCCGCGAGTTGGAGGAGTCCCGATGAGTCAGAGGTCGTTCGCGCCCACCTCCTGGCTGCTCGGCGCGATGTTGCTCGTCGCCGCCTGCAAGGAGCAGCCGAAGTCGCAGCCTGAGGGCGCGACCGCCGCCGAGCAGTGGTTGCCGGTCCGCGCCGCTGATGACGCCCCCGCGCTCGAGGTGCCTGCCCGCGTGCTCGCCGGCCCGGGCGCCACCACCGTCGTCACTCCCCCGCTGCGCGCCACCGTGCTCCGCATTCGCGCGCGGCCCGGTGACGTCGTCGACGCCGGCGCGCCGCTGGTCGACGTGGTGATGCCCGAGGCGCTCGACGCCGCCGGCCGCTTCGAGGGCGCCAGGGTGCGCCTCCAGGCGTGGACCGAGCGGCACGAGCAGCTCGCGCAGCTCCGCGCCGACGGCCTCGCGAAGAGCCTCGACGTCTCGGAGGCCGCCGCGCGCGTCGCCGAGTCGAAGGCCGACCTCCAGGCCGCGCGCGCCGTGCTGCTCTCGGCCGGCGTGCGCGAGGGTGAGGCGGCGTCGCTGCTCGGTGGCTCCGGCGCCCTCTCGCTGCGCGCGCCGGTGAGCGGGGTGGTGACCGCGCTGTCCGCGTCCATCGGTGAGAGCCGCGAGCCGTCGGCCGGCCCGCTGGTGCAGCTCGCCAGCGCCGGCCCGGTGCGCGTCGAGGCCCGCTTCGCCCAGGTCGTGCCCGACGGCCAGTACGACTTCGTGGGCACCACCGGTCGCGTGCCGCTCACGCTCGTCTCTCGCGCGCCCATCGCCGACGCGCGCGATGGCACCTACCTCGCGTGGTTCGAGCCCGGCGGCGAGCTGCCCGCGGGCACGCTCGGTCGTGTCGTGGTGCGCGGCGGCGGCGCGGTGGCGGTGTTCCGCGTCGCGGCGCATACCATCGCGCGCGTCGACGGCGTGGCCACCGTGGCGACGAAGCACGGCCCGGTGCCCGTCGACGTCGTGCGCTGCGAGCAGCTCGACTGCCTGGTGCGCGGCGCGCTCACCACCTCCGACGAGGTGAAGCCGCGATGATCCGCCGGCTCGTCCTCGCCTCGGTCGACAACGCGTGGGCCGTGGTCGGCGTGGTGCTGGCCCTCGCCTTCGGTGCGGGCGTGTTCGCGGTGCGGCTCCAGCTCGACGCGCTGCCCGACCTCACCAACAACCAGGTGCTGGTGCTCGCCTCGGCGCCCGGCCTCACGCCCGAGGAGATGGAGCGCTTCGTCGCCCGCCCCATCGAGGTCGCCACCGGCGGCGCGCCCGGCCTCGTCGAGCAGCGCAGCATCGCCCGCTACGGCATCTCTGCCGTGACGCTCGTCTTCGAAGACGACGTGCCGGTGTACCTCGCGCGCCAGCTCGTCTCGGAGCGCCTCTCTTCCCTCGAGCTGCCGCCCACCGTGCAGTCCGTCGAGCTCGGGCCCGTCACCGGCGGCCTGGGGGAGATCTTCCACTTCGCGGTGAGCTCCGACGCGCGCTCGCTCGCGGAGCTGCAGGAGGTGGTGCAGCTCCAGGTCGCGCCGCTGCTCAAGTCCGTGCCCGGCGTGGTGGAGGTGAACCCCTGGGGCGGCGCGCAGCGCACCTTCGACGTCATCGCCGACCCGATGCGGCTCTCGCAGCGCGGCCTCTCGCTCGGCGAGCTGGGCAAGGCCGTCGAGGCCACCACCGGCACCGCTGCCGGCGCCGCGCTCCCGTCGGGCGACGGGCAGGTGCTGCTCCGCGGCCAGGCGCTGCCCGAAGACGAGCAGGCCCTCGCGCTCGGCGTGGTGGCGCGCGAGCGGCAGGCCGACGGCACGCCGCGCCTCACGCGCATCGGTGACGTGGCCGACGTGCGGCCTGGCGAGAAGGTGCGCCTCGGCGCCGCGACGCGGAACGGGAAGGGCGAGGTCGTCTACGTGATGGTGCAGATGCTCCGCGGGGCGAACGCGCTCGAGGTGATGGATCAGCTCCACGCCGCGATGCCGCGCGTGCGCGGGGCGTTGCCGCCCGACGTGAAGCTCGACGTCATCTACGACCGCAGCGTGCTGGTGAAGGGCACCCTGCGCACCGTGGGCAAGAACCTCGCGGAGGGCGGCCTGCTGGTGATGGTGGTGCTCTTCCTGCTGCTCGGGAGCTGGCGCGCGGGGCTCCTCGTCGCCGCCGCCATTCCCCTCTCGATGCTCTTCGCCACCGCGGCGATGTCGGTGCTCGGCATTCCCGGCAACCTCATGTCGCTGGGGGCCATCGACTTCGGCCTGCTCGTCGACGGCGCGGTGGTGATGGTCGAAGGCGCGCTGGCGGTGCTCGGCCACGAGGGGCGCCGCAGCGACGAGGAGCACCAGCTCACGTTGATCCGCCACACCTCCGGCCGCCTCGCGCAGCCGGTGTTCTTCTCGGTGCTGATCATCATGCTGGTGTACGTGCCGGTGCTCGCGCTCAGCGGCACCGACGGCAAGCTGTTCCGCCCGATGGCGCTCACCGTGGTCTTCGCGCTCGCCGCCGCGCTGGTGCTCTCGCTCACCTTCATCCCCGCGGCGACCGCGCTCTTCCTGCGCGCGCAGCACGTGCCCGAGAAGGAGCCGGCGCTCATGCGGCTCGTCGAGCACCTCTACCCGCCGGTGCTCCGCGCCTTCAGCACCCGGCCCGCGATGGTGGCGGTGCTCGCGGCGATCGGCCTGGTGGTGGGCAGCGTGCTGCTCCACGGCGCGGGCACCGAGTTCACCCCGCAGCTCAACGAAGGCGACCTCGTCATCCAGACCACGCGCCGGCCCGACATCTCGCTCTCGGAGTCGGTCGCCGACGCGCTGGCCATGGAGCGCGTGGTGCGCACCGCCGCGCCCGAGGTGACGCAGGTCGTCTCGCGCGTCGGCAGCCCCGCCGTGGCGACCGACATCATGGGCCTCGAGCAGGCCGACGTGTTCGTCGGCCTCAAGCCGCGCGACGAGTGGCGCCCCGGGCTCACGCTCGACGCGCTCATCGCGGAGCTCGAGGTCGCGCTCCAGCGCAGCGGCGAGAAGGGTGAGCCTTCGTTCACCCAGCCGATCCAGATGCGCTTCAACGAGCTGCTCGGCGGCTCGGTGACCGACGTGGTGGTGAGCGTGTACGGCGACGACCTCGGCGAGCTGATGCGCGTGGCGGAGCAGGTGCGCGACGTGGTGGCGAAGGAGCCCGGCGCGGAGGACGTGCGCGTGCTCGCGCCGCCGGCGGTGCCGCTGATGACGGTGCGCCCGCGGCCGCTCGAGGCGGCGAACGTGGGGCTCGACGCGAGCGACGTGCTCGAGACGGTGCGCGCCGCGCGGCAGGGGCGCGAGGTGGGCTTCACCTACCGCGGGGTGGTGCGCATTCCCGTGATGCTCAAGCAGGGCGGCATTCAGTCCGCGTGGGAGCTGGCGAAGGCGCCGGTGCCGCTGCCCGGCGGCGGCGTGGTGCCCCTCGAGCGCGTGGCCGAGGTGAAGGAGAGCGACGCGCCCGGCCAGGTGAACCGGCGCAACGGCGCGCGGCGGCTGATGGTGGGCTTCAACGTGCGCGGCGCCGACCTCGGCACCGTCGTCGAGCGCGCGGAGGCGGCGGTCAACGCGCAGGTGCAGCGCCCGGTGGGCATGCGCTTCGAGTGGGGCGGGCAGTACGAGTCGCTGCAGGCGGCGAAGAAGCGGCTCGCGGTGGTCATCCCCGCGGTGCTGGTGCTCATCGTGCTCGTGCTGCTCGCCGCGTTCCGCAAGCTCAACGCGGTGATCATCATCTTCAGCCACGTGCCCTTCGCGGCGGTCGGCGGCCTCATCGCGCTCGCGGCGCGGCAGATGCCCATCTCGCTCTCGGCGGCCATCGGCTTCATCGCGCTGGCGGGCATCGCGGTGCTCAACGGCGTGGTGCTGCTCTCGCGCATCGTCGAGCTCGAGAAGGACGGCCTCGCGGCGGGTGAGGCGGCCACGAAGGCGGCGCACAACCGCGTGCGGCCGGTGCTGATGACCGCGCTCGTCGCGGCGCTCGGCTTCGTGCCGATGATGCTCGCTCAGGGGCCCGGCGCCGAGGTGCAGCGCCCGCTGGCGACGGTGGTGGTCGGCGGCCTGTTCAGCTCGACGCTGCTGACCCTCATCGTGCTGCCGAGCCTGTACCGGTTCTTCGTGCGCAAGCGCCCGGTGCCGCAGGAGCGCACGGAGGCCTGACCCTCATCAACTGGATCCGACGCGCCCTTGCGCTACACACGGTGTGCAGGAGGTTGCACACCACGCCGACGGGGAGTCCCGCGGTCCTGCGGGGTTGCGTCAGGCACCCCGCGTGCTGAGAGAGACTGCATGCTGCTTGTGCTCGCCACCGTGCTCGCTTCGACGCCTCCGACGCTGGAGCGCACGACGCTGCGGACGCAGCTCGACGTCGGCGGGATGCTCGGCGCGACCTGGTACGTGCCGCAGAGCCGCGCGCACCTCGAGGCTGTGCTGACGCAGGCGAAGGGGCTCTTCACCGGCACCTCCGAGCTCGAGGCGCGGACGCTCGCCTTCGCCGCGCCGCTCGTCGGTCCCCTGCTCGTCGCGCGCGAGACGGAAGACCCGCTCGATCGCGCGCTGCTCTTGACCAGCGGCCTGCTCCAGGGCGTCGGGCTCGGCGTCGGGGCGGCGCGCTTCTTCCGCGACGAAGAGCCGCACATCGTCGAGACCGGGCCGGTGGTGAGCTTCTCGCCCATCGCCGCCGGCCGGCTCGGCCTCTCGCTGCGCATCACCGGTTTCTGAGCGCTGCTTTGGTCGCGCTCAAGACGTCAATCCACCCTGGTTCGCAAGGGAGGCTGTGAATCTGATGCGACCTTCATCCATTGCCGTACTGCTTCTCTTCGCGGCCTCCTGTGCTGAGAGCGAGACTTCGCTCGCTGGCTCGCGCTCCACGAATCTGCTCTGGATGCAGCAGCTGGGCTCCCTCACGCTCCAGCACGAGGTGCGCCCGCCAGCAGCATGTCCTGTCCTCTCCGCGGTCAACGCGAGCCAGGATGACATGGTGCTCAGCCAGGTCGAGGCGGGTCACCTCGTGAGCTCGAGGCCTCCATTCTCCACCACGCAGTACGACTGCGCGTTCCCGCAGTGGTCGGCGCGACCGGCGCAGAACGCATCCACGACCTTCGTCTTCAAGGACGCGAGCAGCACCATCACGGCTGAGTTCCAGACCGTTGCGCCGACGCTCACCCTCGTGGCGCCGGCGTCGACGACGGTTCAGTCCGGCGATTTCGTCGAGCTGGAATGGTCGCCTGCGACTGACGTGCTGAGCCCGGACGTCGTCGTCACGTTCTCCACGGCCGCCAGTGGTACGACTGGAGACGTCCTGGCCACGGGCTCCGCCGTGACGATCTCCGGGTCGAGGCTGCGATTTCAGATTCCCCCCGCGAACGCATGGACGCTCGTTGGGCCGGGGACCCTCTCCGTGTTCGCCTCAGGCCAGCATGGCGTGGTGCGGTGCGAGGGTGTGGCGACGTGCGAAGCGAGGTTCTCGAGCGAGCCGAGCCTTGCGCTGACGCGCCGCTGACCTTTGGATCGCCTCCGCGCGGCCCGGCAACGAAGGCCGGCATGAGACCCCTCCTCGCGGCAGTGGCAGCGGCGGGCCTGTTCGGCTGCACCGGCGTCGACGTCGACTTCGAGGCGCACCTCGACCCTCCGACGGGCATGAAGGGCAGCTGCGGCTGCGTGCCGGTCGATGAGCCGTGGACCGACGAAGCCACGCTCACGCCGCACACCATCGACACCGACTTCTACGACTCGGTCATCAGCTTCCGCTACGCCACCACCGTCGACCACGGCGAGGTGAACAACGACTGGGACCTGAGCCTCATCCCCGACCGGCTCAGCCCCGACCACCTCGCGTTCCGCGTCAACCTCGTCACCGACGACCGGAGCTGCATCGAAGACCTCGGCGTCATCCCCATCGCGTCGGTGCCGGCCACCGTGAGCCGCTGCGACGACTTCGTGCGCGCCCTCGAGGGGCACGTGTACCTGGTGAAGAACGTCGACACCGACCAGCAGCAGTACGCCGCGTTCGCGGTGACGAAGCGCGACGGCGTGCGGTCGGCGACGCTCCGCTGGTTCCGCTCGTCGAAGCCCGACGTGTTCAGCTTCGAGCGCTGAGCCGTCTCGTGCTCTGAAGCGGGCATGGAGACGAAGAACGGCGAGCCGGTGCGCGCCTTCGCCGACGCGAAGGCCTTCGCGAAGTGGCTCTCGACGAACCACGCGAAGGCGAGCGGCCTGTGGCTCAAGCTGGCGAAGAAGGGCGCCGGCGCGAAGTCGGTCACCTACGCCCAGGCGCTCGACGAGGCGCTGTGCTGGGGGTGGATCGACGCGGTGAAGGCCTCGTTCGACGGGGCGTGGTGGCTCCAGCGCTTCACGCCGCGCGGGCCGAAGAGCCTGTGGTCGAAGAACAACCGCGAGCACGTCGCGCGGCTCGAGGCCGAGGGGCGCATGAAGCCGCCCGGGCGCGCCGCGGTCGAGGCGGCGAAGCAGGACGGCCGGTGGGACCGCGCCTACGACTCACCGAAGAACGCCCGGCCGCCGGAGGAGCTCCTCGCCGCGCTGCGCGAGCGGCCCGGGGCGCTGAAGTTCTTCGAGGCCCTCGACGGCGCCAACCGCTACGCCATCCTCCATCGGGTGATGACCGCGAAGAAGCCGGAGACCCGCGCCCGGCGCATCGCCCAGCTCGCCGACCTCTGTGCGCGCGGCGAGCGGCTGCACTGATCAGCCGAGCTTCCACTCGTGCACGAAGCCCAGCAGTCGCTCGCGGCTGACGGGCTTGGTGAGGTACGCGTCGGCCTGCTCGCGGAAGGCCTCCAGCACGTGGCGCTTCTCGGCGAGCGCGGTGGTCATCACCACCTTCGCCTCGCGGGCCGAGGGCACGTGGAACTGCTCCTCGAGCTCGCGGATCTGCTCGAGCGCGCTGTGGCCGTCGAGCTGGGGCATCATGATGTCGAGGCACACCAGGTCGTAGCCGGCGCCCTCGGTCAGGGCCAGACGCACCGCGGCCACCGCCTCCATGCCGTTCGCGGCGATGTGCACCTCGCCCGTCGTCGAGAGGAAGCGCTGCAGCAGGAGCCGGTGCGTGAAGTCGTCATCGACGACGAGCGATTTCATCGGGTGCCTCCCCGGGAAGGGGTAACCGCCCGGCTCGCCTCGCGAGCGCCACCTCTCTGGCGCAAGCCCTGCGCGGTCAGGCGCCGCTCAGCGCCTGGCTCATCACGCGCGCCGGGTTGCCGAGGGCAAGCATGCCGGCCGGCACGTCGGCGGTGACGACCGCGCCGGCGGCGACCACCGCGCCGCGCCCGATGGTCACCCCGGGGAGGATGACCGCGCCGTGCGCCACCCACACGTCGTCCTCGAGCACGATGGGCCGCGCGTCGTCGACCAGCCGCGCGTACGAGCCGAACATGCAGCGCGCGCCGACCCGCACCGCCGTCGTCGCGTCGAAGGTGACGCCGTAGTTGATCTGACAGCCCTCGCCGATGCGCAGCTCGCCGCCGCGGCGCACGCGCAGCGCGCTCGGCACCGGGCCACCGAGGAACATCGTGCCGTCGCCGACCGAGGCGTTGCCTTCGCGCTGCACCTCGAGCTCGCCGCGCACGAAGACGCGCCGACCGAGCGTGAAGCCGCGCAGCCGCGCCCGCCCGCGCGCCACGTCGAGCACCCGCAGCAGCCGCTCGGCGGTCGGCAGGTGCCCGGCGAGCTCCTCGCGGCCCATGGTGGCCAGCGCGCCGAGCGTGCGGCGGGGGCTCGCGCGGGGCGGCTCCGCCTCGAGGTCGAACTGCAGCGAGCCTCGCGGCACCACCCGCGGCGGCGCGCCCGAGAGCGCGGTGTGGGCGCGCACGCGCCGGCTGATGACGACGCCGGGGCCGAGCGCCACGCCGTCTTCGAGCTGCGCGCCGGGGAGCACGATGCTCCGCGGCCCGAGCACCACGCCCTCGCCGAGCGTCACCGGCTTCGACGCGGGGCGCGAGAGGCGATCGCCGTGCACGGGGTGAAAGTGGTTGTCCATCACCTTCGCGAAGGCGTGGAGCTCGCAGCGCGGGCCGAGCTCCACCCGCTCCTCGGCCTCGAGCGACACGCCGTGGTGCAGCACGCAGCCGTCACCCAGCTTGAGCACGCCGCCGGGCCCGGTGCGGAGCTCGATGGCCGCCGCCCGCCCGTCGAGGCGCACGTCGTCACCCAGCTCCACGCGGCCGCGGCCGACGACGTAGAGGTCGCCCAGCACCTCCACCCGCGCGCCGACCTTCGCGCAGCGCCACAGCTCGAGGCGGCGCCACTTCACGGCAGCTTCGCGAGGAACTCGAGGAGGGCCTCCGCCGCGCGCCGCCGCCCCACGACGTTGAGGTGCTGCCCGTCGTCGCTGTACTCGGGCACCAGCATCGGCACCTGCTGGCCGCCGAGCTCGTAGCGCTGCGCGCTGCCGTCGGGCCGCGTCGACTCCACCGCGGCGAGGTCGAACAGCGGCTGGCCGGCGAGCTTCGTGCGGAGCAGCTCGTTGAAGCGGTGGCGCACCGCGTTCTCCTGCTCGCCCCACGGCGCGCTCCCGAGCCGCTTCTTCACCCAGGCCTTCACGCCGCCCTGCACGATGGTGAGCGGCACGGTGACGTGCACGAAGGTGACCTTCGGGTACTTCGCGCGGAGCCGCTCCATCGCCGCCGTGTAGTCCGCGAAGAGCCTCTCGACGTCGGTGCTGGCGGCGAAGTCGATGTAGCAGAACTTGAAGAAGGCGATGTCTGGCCGGCCGCCGACGTCGTCCAGCGCCTTCTCGAAGTCGGCGATCTTCGTCGCCGGCGCCTCGTTGCGGCCGACGAGCGCGTGCACGAAGGCGGGCGCGTCGAAGACCTCCGGCGTGCGCCCGAGCACGATGGTCAGCTTGCCGCCCGAGACGTCGCCCAGGCCGTCGATGACGTTGCCGCCGACCGACTGGTGGCCGAAGAAGATGCGTCGCTTGGCGACGCGGTCGAGGGTCTCGGGGCTGGCCGCGAGCGACGTCATGGCGAGCACCGCGTAGCACACCGCGAGGAATCTCATGTGGCGAGGGTGCTCCTCTTCGTCGCCGCCGACAATGTGGAAGGCCGGGGCCCAATCGGCATGAATATCTGCCCGCCGCCGTCGATTTCATGAGACCTGCGTCGGGTCGTCCTGTCTTCGCGACGCAGTCTCCTCACAACCCCGGAAGGTTCCCCATCATGCTTCGCGTTTCCCTGTTCGCCGCTGCCCTCTCGCTCTCGTTCTTCGCGTGCGGCGCGCCTGAGAGCAGCACCACGACCACCACCACGTCGCAGACCTGCAACGAGCGCCACGAGTGCATCAACGGCGCCTGTCAGTGCACCGAGGGGCCGAAGAAGGGCTCGAGCTGCTGCGACCCGAACGACTCGTCGTGCAGCACCAACAAGTGCGACACGTTCTGCAAGTACTGCCAGTGAGCGTCAGGCCGCGCCGGTGAGCCGGGCTGAGAGGTCCCACAGGCGGGCCTCCAGCGCCGGGTCATCGGCGTGCGCCGCGCACTTCGCCTCGCGCGCGTCGCTGAAGTACCGGCCGGTGGCGAGCCCGGGCTCCGTGGCGCAGAAGACGCTGGTCGCCGCGCCGCGCTCGACGCTGGCGCCGGCCATGTTGAAGCCCGCCTTGAGCAGCTTGGTGGTGATGACGCCCGGGTGCAGCGCGTAGGTGGTGACGCGCGTGCCCGCCAGCCGCCGCGCGAGCTCGTGCGTGAAGTGCACGTTGAGGAGCTTCGACAGCGCGTACGCCCCGTAGGCGTCGAAGCGCTTCTGGCCCTCGAGGTTGTCCAGATCGACGCGGCCGCGGTTGTGGGCGATCGACGAGACGTTCACCACGCGGCCCTGCGGCGCGGCCTCGAGCTGCGGGCGCAGCAGCGCGGTGAGGAGGAACGGCGCCAGGTGGTTGACCTGGAAGGTGAGCTCGTGGCCGTCGCCCGACAGCCGGCGCTCGTTCATGAACACGCCCGCGTTGTTGACGAGCACGTCGAGGCTCGGCGCGAGCGAGGCCACCTGGCCGGCGAGCGCGCGCACCTGCGTGAAGCTCGAGAGGTCGCCCCACACCGGCTCGAAGGTGGCGTCCGCCAGGCGCTCCCGCAGCGTCGTCGCGGCGTGGCGGGCCTTCTCTTCCGTACGGCCGTGGACCAGCACGCGCGCCCCGCGGCGGGCGAGCTCGAGCGCGGTGGCGGTGCCGATGCCGTCGGTGGCGCCGGTGACGAGGTGGGTGGGCTGGCTCATGGGCTGCTGTCTGCGGTCGGCGAGCGGGATTCTCAAATGAAAATGCCCGGGAACTCCCGCGCGGAGTGGTTGTCCGAAGCCGCACCTCACACCAGGGGAGCGGGAAAATGGGCGATTTGTTCCTCGAAGGCGGTTGGACGATGTACCCGACGATGCTGTTCGGGGCGTTGATGTTGGGCGTGTCGGGGCTGATCGCCGCGCGTCCGGAGCGGCGCTTCGTGCCGCTGCTCCTCTCGCTGGGCGGCCTGAGCCTCTTCTCCGGCTTCCTCGGCACGATGTGGGGCCTCACCGGCATGGTGAAGGCGTTCGCCAACGCCGCGCCGGCCGACGTGCGCACCATCATGACCGCGTGCGCGACGCAGGCCCTCAACAGCCTGCTCCTGGCGGCGCTGCTGGTGACGCTCTCGCTCGTCGGCGCCGCGCTGGGCGCGGTGCGGGTCGCGCGGGGCTGGTCGGTCTCGCGCGCCGCCTGACGCGTCAGAGCAGGGTCTTCGCGCGCGCGCGCTGGCGGTCGTGGCGCGGTCCCTCGAGCGTCAGCACCTCTGCGGCGAGGGACCGCACGCGCTGCGGCTCCCTGCCGAGCGCGCGGAGCGAGGTGGCGATGCCCAGCTTCGCCTCGGCGAGGTTCCACGCGGGGAACTGGTGCGAGACGAGCGCCGGCAGCACGCGCTCGAGCAGCGCCAGCGCCTCGTCGTGGCGACCGAGTGCCTGGAGCGCGAGGCCTTCACCCAGGCGCGCGTCCCACGCGTCGTCGTCTTCGGGGCCCTTCGCCTTCTCGACGATGGCGCGCGAGCGGCCGTACTGCTTCAGGGCGGTGGCGGCGTCGCCGGTGCGCAGCGCGAGCTCGCCGAGGTTGTAGAGCGTGCTCGCCAGCGGGAGCCCCTCGGCGCCGAAGTGCCGCTCGCGGATCAGCAGGCTCTTCTCGAACCACGGCTTCGCGTCGGTGAAGCGGCCGAGGTCCGACAGTGCGCTGCCGAGGTTGTTCGCCGCCGCGGCGAGGTCGGGGTGCAGCGGGCCCACCACCGCCTCCATCATCTTCGCCGAGCGCTCGAGCCACGCGAGGCCTTCTTCGGCCTTGCCCGCCTCGCGCAGCGCCGAGCCGAGGTTGCTCTGCAGGCGCGCGAGGTTGAGCGACGGCGTCTCGCCGAGCGCCTTCGCGACGCGCTGGTAGCGCTCGACCGCCTCGGCGAAGTGCCCCTGCTTGCCGAGCAGCGCCGCCTCGGCGTTCTCCGCGCGCAGCGCCTCGGTGGTGCCGGTCAGCCGCCCCGGCGCGATGAGCCCCTGCGCGACGACGAGCCACGCGTGGCCGGCCTCGAGCTTCCCGGCGTCGTAGCCCTCGAGGAAGCCCAGCTGCACCGCCGCCGCGAAGGCGAGCGCGAAGTCGTTGGCCGCGAGCGAGAGCGTGAAGGCGCGGTGGTAGCGCGGGCGCGCCTCGTCGAACTTCCCCTGGCGCTCGAGCCCGTTGGCCCACTCGGTCTCGGCGTCGGCGAGCACCGGCTTCCAGTCCGCGGCCTCGGCGGCCTCCACCGCGGCCGGCGCGGCGGCGAGGCTCTCCTTCACGTGGCCCGTCAGCCGGAGCGCGCGCACGTCGGCCACCCGGCGCGTCGCGGCGTCGACCTCCTGCTGCTTCGCGCGCGGCGGAGGCGTCACCTGCCCGAGGGCCGCCGCGTCGAGGCAGCCCGGCGCCTGCGCGAGCGTCTCGGCGGCGAGCACCGAGCGCTCCACCGTCTTCGCGTCGGCCGCCTCGAGCGTGCGCGCGAGCGCGTCGAGGTCGGCGAGCCGGCGGGCGACGCACACGTTCCGCGCGGTGAGCAGCGTGTCGGAGTCGCCCCGGAACGCCGTGGCCACGCACGCCTCGTGGCGGGTCTGCCCGAGCTGCGAGGCGAGCCCGTCGAGCACCGCCGTCGCCGCGCGCGCGAGGTCTGCCGCGGCGGGGTGGCCGGTCTTCCCGAAGGCCGCGGCCACCGCGTCGCGCCGGGCAGAGCTCCACGCGGTCGCCACCGGCACCGCCGCGTCGTCACACTGCGTGCGGTACTGGTAGCCGGCGAAGCCGGTGGTGCCCAGCACCAGCGCGGCCCCCACGCCCAGCACGGCGAGCGCCTGAGACGCGCGGCGCGGCGCGAGCGTCGCCTCGAGCGCGGCGAGCAGCGCCTCGAGCGAGGGGAAGCGCGCCGAGGTCTCGAACGACAGCCCGCGCCGGAGCACCGCCTCGAGCGGCGCCGGCACCTGCTTCGCCACAGGCAGCGGCGGCGGACCCTTCTTCATCTCCTCGAGCCGCGCGGGCAGCTCGCGCGCCTCGAAGGGGTGGCGGCCGGCGAGCGACTCCCAGAGCGAGACGCAGAGCGCGAAGGCGTC
The DNA here is from genome assembly GCA_049322495.1 of Myxococcota bacterium. GTDB lineage: Bacteria > Myxococcota > Myxococcia > Myxococcales > Myxococcaceae > Archangium_A. The sequence goes on from JBMORD010000370.1 coordinate 30,445, forward strand.
GGTCTGCGCGCTGGCAGACGCGCCGGTGAAGCGCTCCGGCGGGAGGTACGCGGGCGTGCCCGACACCGAGGTGCTCCGGCGGTCGGCGGGCGAGCCCGGCGGCAGCACCGCGTCGAGCGCGCGCGAGAGGCCGAAGTCGCACACCCGCACGCGGCCCTCGCCGAGCAGCACGTTGTCGGGCTTGAAGTCGCCGTGCACCACGCCGGCCGCGTGCGCGGCGAGGAGCCCGCGCGCCGCCTCGACGTAGAAGCGCGTCACCTCGCGCCACTCGCGCCCCTGCGCCGCGTGGCGGAGCGTCTTCGCGTGCGGCACCAGCTCCATCACGATGACGTGCGAGCGGCCCCACTCGACGACGTCGAACACCGACACCACGTTGGGGTGCTGCACCTTCGCCAGCGCCCGCGCCTCGGAGAGCAGCCGCTCGCGGAGCTGCGAGCCCTCGGCGCCGAGCAGCGAGGGGTAGAGCCACTTGAGGGCCACCGCGCGCTCGAGCACCGAGTCCCACGCGGAGAACACCTCGCCGATGGCGCCCGCGCCGATGGGCTCGAGCACCACGAAGCGGCCGAGCACCTGGCCGCGGTGCGGGCCCGGCTCCACTTCGGGGTTGAGCGCCTTGAGGAGCGAGGCGACGAGGCCGCGGCACTCGGTGCACGCCTCGAGGTGCGCCTCGAGCCGCTCGCGCCGCTCACCGTCGACGGCGCCCTGGGCGAGCTCCGCCAGCTCTGCTTCGGGGGGATGGGTGCTCACTCGTCACCACGCGCGGGCGTCGCCTCGGTGATGAAGCGCCGCAGGCTGAGGTCGAAGCCGCTCTCGAGGCTCGCCAGCAGCCCCTCGAGGTCGTCGCCTTCCATCCGCGTGGTGGCGGACAGCCGGCGCAGCGTCTCGGCGCGCAGCGCGTCGCGCGACTGGGCGAGCCAGCGGGCCACGGTGGCGCGGCTGACCTGGTACATCGGCGCGAGCTCGTCGATGGACGAGCCGTTGACGAGGTTCAGCTTGAGCAGCGTGCGCTGGCGCGGCGGGAGCGCCTCGAGCGCCGCGCGGAAGGCCTCGGCGAAGTGGGCGCGGTTCTGGCTGCGCGCGAGGTGCCGCTCGAGGTCGAGCGCCGCCGGCATGCGGGCCAGCCCGTCGTCGGACGTCTCGCGGGTGGTGGCGGTGCGCGCGTTGGTGAAGAGGCGCAGCGCGACGGTGATGACGAAGGCGGGGAAGGTGCCGTGGCCGCGGTACTGGCGCAGCCGCTCGCCGCCGTTCTCCACCAGCACCCGGGTGAGCGACGCCTGGAGCAGCTCGTCCACCTCCACCGACGACGCGCCCGCCTTCTGCAGCGCGCCGCGCACCCGCGGGGCGACGTGCTGCTCGAACCAGCTCCGCGCCTCGGGCTGCTGGTGGAAGAGGCCGCAGGCGAGCGCGACGCCGGGGTCGAGCGCGGCGAGCGCGCTCATCGGTTCCACCCACGCGCGCAGCTGCTCGTCGGGAGGGAGGAAGCCGAGCGCCGCCTTCGCGCGGGCGGAGAACTGGTCGAACTCGGTCTGCACATGACGAATACAGCCTTTCTGCCGGGACGCGGCAACGCGCAGACAACCGCCGCGCCGCGAAGTCTCACGTGAGACCTGCGCCAGGCCCGGCTGTCTGCGGCCCGCAAGCGCATTTCGCGCTTTCGAACTCCGAAGAGAGAACGGACCATGAAGCGTTTCGACGTCGTTGCGGTGCTGGCCTCGTTGTTCCTCGCCTGCGGACCGACCGCGGGCACCTGTCAGAAGAACGGTGACTGCACCGGCTTCGAGCTCTGCGTGAACGGCGCGTGCGTCGCGCAGAACGACCTCGGCAGTGCGGGCGGGCAGGGCGGCGGCACCGGCGGGGGCAGCGGCAGTGGTGGTGGCGGCGGCTCGTCGTCGGGCGGTGGCGGGACCTGCTGCCTCAACGGCGCCTTCTACGCGTGCGGCACGAAGCAGGCCTTCGACGCGTGCGCGGGCTTCGACGTCGGCGCGTGCCACGACGCGTGCGGCCTCACCGACTTCACCTGCCACACGAGCTGCGACACGCAGGCGGCGAACGCGACGCACGACCCCTCGCAGTGCACGCGCACCGCGGCGCGCGACGGCGAGTGCACCTCGGGCGGCGGCGGCACCGGCAACGTCTGCAGCGACGCGCGCGGCGCGGCGTGCACCTACAGCACGCAGTGCAGCACCAACAACTGCACCGACGGCTACTGCCGCGGCAACGACCTCGGCGCGCGGTGCACGTACAGCACGCAGTGCAGCTCGAACAACTGCACCGACGGCTGCTGCCGCGGCAACGGCAAGGGCAGCAAGTGCACGTACAGCACGCAGTGCACGTCGAACAACTGCACCAACGGCGTCTGCCAGTGAGGGTCAGCGCTCGAAGCGCACCAGCCCGCGGGGACTGCCGTCGCCGCGGTCGGTGGTGGCGAGCGCGGCGAAGAGCCGCTCGGTGGACACGAGCCAGGGGCCGAAGCCGGCGTTGACGTCGAGCACGAAGGCGAGGTCGGCGTCTTCGAGGTAACCGCCGAGCGGCGAGTGGTGGCCGCCGCCGCGCCCGAAGAGCGGGGCGCGCGAGAAGTTCGCGATGTACCGGCGCGCGGGCGAGTTCGACGCGCGCAGCTCGTCGCGCAGCGCGGCGACGGTGGGCGGGCGCACGACGCTCACCCGCCAGCCGGGCGGGACGACCTCCGCCGACTCGTCGGCGAGCTGGTCGAGCGACATGGGGCGCAGCCCGAGGCGGGGGAACGGGTTCTTCCCCCGGTCGACGCCCATCGAGCGCAGCACGTTAGCCGCGCTGGTCGGCCCGCAGATGCTCAGCACGCTCTGCGAGAGCAGGGGCGAGAAGCGCTGCGCGCTCGGCAACCGCCAGGCCTGCTCGAGGAGTCGCGCGTCCTGCGTGGTGGAACGGAGCACGCTCGGGAGTAACGCGACGAGGCGGGCCGCGCACCTCGCCGGTCAGGGCGGTGAGCCGGCGTCGGGCGGGCACGCCTCGTGCGCGCCCTGCTTGCAGGCCGCACCACGCTGCCGCCGTGTGCCGTGCACTCGAACCGGTGTGCACACCCCAGCCCCGCGACCGCCACCAGCGACACCCACCACGTACGCATGCGGGCTGCATACTGCATTCACCCGCGCGTCGTCAGCCAGCGCACGGTCGCGCGCACGCCCTCGTCGAGCGACGTCGGCTGCGCTCCGAAGGCCGCGCGGAACTTCGCGTCGTCGAGCACGAAGGGGGCCTCCCACTGGTAGCGCATCTCGAGGAGCTCCTTCACGGCGGGCACGAAGAGGCCCATCACCCGCAGCGCGGCGCCGGGGACGCGCGAGGTCTTCACCTCGAAGCCCAGCTCGCGGCCGAAGCGCGCGGCGACGGCGGCGGTCGGCTCGGCCGGAGCGACGGGCAGATGCCACACCTCGCCGAGCGCGCGCGGGGCGGTGGCCAGCGTGATGAGCCCCGCGGCGACGTCGGGCACGAAGGAGTAGCTGTGCGGCAGCTCCGGCGGGCCGAAGCACTCCGCGCCCTGGCGCTTCGCGAGGCGGCCGAAGAAGCGCTCGCCGAACACCGCGGTGAGCGTCACGCCCGGACCGTAGAAGTCCGCCGCGCGCCCCAGCGCCACGCGCGCGCGCCCTTCGCGATGCGCGCTGAGGAGCTTCTCCGCCTCGCGCGCCCGCAGCGCTCCCTTCCGGCTGCAGGGTCGCACCGCGTGACCCTCGGTCAGGGCGCCGTCAGGCCTTCCGTAGGCGTAGAGGTTGTCGAGCACCACCAGCGGCGCGCCGCTCGTCGTCGCGGCGTGCAGCACGCCCTCGTTCACCGCGGCGAGGAGCTCACCCCAGCGGTGGTACGGCGGCGCGATGCAGTGAATCAGCGCGCTCGCGCCGTCGGCGCACGCGGCGGCGAAGGCGCGGTCCCTCACGTCGCCCGCGCGCACCTCGAGCGGGCCCGACTCGTGGCTTCCTCCTGACTGCCGCACCTGGCGGACCCGATGCCCCTGCGCGAGGAGCTGCCGCGTGACCTCGCCTCCCACCTGCCCGGCCCCGAAGACGACGAAGCGCTGGTTGCTCATGACTGGCAGGATGCGCATTGCACCGGTGCAGCTCAACTCGCATCAGGGCAAGCCGAGGTTGCGCGAATGCAAGCACTCCCGTGGGACGACGTGCGGCTGTTCCTCTCGCTGATGCGCACGCGCCGGCTCGCGGCCACCGGCGCGCAGCTCGGCTTCGACACCTCGACCGCGTCCCGCCGCCTCGTGCGCCTCGAGGCGTCGCTCGGCGTCACGCTCTTCGACCGCACCCGCACCGGCCTCGAGCCCACCGCGGCGGCGCACCGGCTGCTCCCGTCGGCCGAGGAGATGGAGCGCGCCTCGCACGCCTTCACGCGCGAGCTCGACGGCTTCGAGCGCGAGGCAGAGGGCGTGGTGACGCTGTCGGTGCCGCCGGGCGTGGGCGAGGCGTTCGTCGCGCCGGTGTTGAGCCGGCTCGTCACGCGTCACCCAAAGCTGCGGTTCGAGCTCGACGCGAGCACGCGGCAGGTCGACCTCGCCCGGCGCGAGGCGGACCTCGCGGTGCGCACCGTGCGCCCGAGCGGCGGGCCGCTGGTGCGGCAGCTCCTGACGAAGGCGCAGTGGGTGCCGATGGCGAGCCCGGCGTGCGTGGCGACGTGGGGGCGGCTCCGCGCGTGGGACGAGGTGCCGTGGGTCGGCTGGGGCTTCGAGCTCGCCCGCCTGCACGCCGCGCGGTGGCTCGCAGGGCACGTGAAGGCGCCGCCGCTGCTGCGCACCAACTCGTTCCAGACACAGGTGAGCGCGCTGCGGAGCGGTCTCGGCGCCGCCCTCATTCCCGAGCCGTACGCGAGCGTGCTCGACCTCGCGCCGCTGAGACTGTCGCGCGCGCTGGTCGCCGACACCGCGTCGCTGCCGGTGGACGAGCTGTGGCTGGTGACGCACGAGGCGCTGCGCAAGGTGCCTCGCGTGGCGGCGACGTGGGACTTCCTCGTCGCGGCGTTCAGGTGAGCGCCGGCAGCGCGCCTCCCCTGTTTCGGAAGATGGAGCCATCGGCAGTCGGGCGTCGCTCCATTAGGGTCTCCGTGGCGGGGGGCCGCGTTGCGCACGAGCGAGAAGCCGAAGAGCCCGGAGCAGGAGCGCGAGTCGTCGCCTGCCCGGGAGGACTCGGCGACGTCTGCACCGGGACCGGGGGCGCTCTACTTTCAGATGGCGCTGGGTCAACCCGGCTTCGTCGCCCCCGGACAGGTGGACCGTGCCGACGCGGCGCTCCGGGACATGGAGCGGGCCTTTGGCACCTCGTTCGCCGGGGTCACGTTGCGCGAAGATGAGACGAGCGCCCGCCGTGCCAGCGCCCTCGGCGTGAACGCCTATACCGACGGCCGGGAGGTCGGCTTCGCGCCCGGAGCCTTCGCTCCCGAGACGCGCGCTGGCCGGCACATGCTCGCCCACGAGTTTGCGCATGTGGCTCAGGCGCGCGGGGGAAATGGTGGTCTGGGCAGGCACGCGCTGGGCGGGGCGGTGCTGGGCTACTCGCCTGACCCCTCCAACGCCGACGCCGCCGAGCAGGACGCGCACCGCGCGGCGGATGACGTGCTTGCGGGGAAGACGCCCCTCGTCGGGCGCTTCACCATCGAGGGCGCAGCAGGGCAGGGCCCGGCGCCGGTGACGCCTCCGGCCGGGCAGGTCAACGTCAAGAAGGAGAAGGGAAGCTTCGTCTTCGAGGTCAGCGGCGCCACGCTCAAGAGCTGGAAGAACCCGTTGGCCGAGTGCTTCAAGCTCTACGTCAGGCTCGCGTTCGTTGGCGTGACCGAGGCAGACGTGGAGGCCTGCGCGACCGCCAACGCCGCCAGCCTCTCGTGGGTGAAGGACCCGGGCAAAGACAACCCGGCCGACACCGCGCAGCTGTCGATCGAGATCCTCCCCAGCGCGCAGGTCCTCGCTGATCAGTGGATGAAGGCGAACGGGAAGACCTACGCGAAGGTCGAGCCGCAGGCTGGCAGCTACGGCGTCTCGAGCAAGAAGGGGAAGGGGACTGGTGGCAGCGGCGGCAGCGAGGACGGCGTGGTCCGCAAGCTCTTCGACCCCGAGGGCGAGGTGCTGCTTCAGGGGGAACAGGGTCCCGTCGTCACCGGCGCAGAGGTGAAGGGGCTCTTTCGCTTCACCGGCGACGAGGAAGGCAAGCTCTACAACTACTACCCCTTCGTCAACCGCGTCGACTTCGCGTGGACCATCAAGAGAGGCTCGACGGTGGTCGACACAGGCCCGCTCTTCAAGGGCGGGAGCAACACCTATTCCTTCAGCGTCAAGGAATCGGGCACGCACACCGTCAGCGTGGAGCTCTCGAGCGCCTACTTCCGCAACGGTGTGAAGCCGGTGCGCAGCGTCACCTTCGAAGCGGTGACCGAGGAGAAGAAGCGAACCGGCGCCTTCGAGACGAAGCACGTGGGGACGGAGCCCGGGAAGGCGTTCGAGCGCGACGCCGCCGGCGAGCTCAAGGTGAAGGCGGGTGCTCCGGGCAGCGCCGCGGCCATCGACGAGGAGCTCAAGCGGCTCTCCTTCGAGATGGGGATGATCGAGAAGAGCTCCGAGCTCCCGAGCGGAAAGAAGGACGAGTACCTCACCTTCTACCGCGAGCGGATCGCCGCGCTGCAGGCGCTCCAGGCGAAGGTGGGCAAGGGCCTGGACTACGTGGTGTCGGGCGTGTTCGTGAACCGCGAGAACTCCAGCACGCTCGACGTGCGCGTCACCATGACTGGCCGCCGGGTCGGCGTCAGCGACGGGCGCGCGCAGTACGCGGTGGCGGCGTACGACCTCTCGCTGTCGAACGAGCCCATCATGCACTCCGGCAGCTCGACCGCCGACGCCAGCGTGAGCGAGGCCACCGGCTACGCCCAGGCGGAGAAGCAGGCCATCGATGCCATGGCCAGCGACTGGCACTGGTACAACGACTACCCCGACGGAACGATTCAGCTCGGCATCGGCCTCAAGGAGGCGACCGGCGTCAAGACGGTGGTGATCGACACCTGGAACGCCAAGAAGCCCGCCAAGAAGGTGCTGGCCGGCGTGGCGGTGGTGGGCGGGCTGGTGCTCGCCGTGGGCTCGGGCGGCACGCTGGCGCCGGTGACGGTGCTCGTCCTGGAGGTCGCGACCGCCGCCGCCGCCGTGGCCCTCACCGTCGACTCGGTGCTCACCCGCATCAACAACGGCACCTTCCGCATGGACGCCCAGCTCATGCTGGACATGCTCGCCCTGGTGCCCATCGCGGGGACCCTCGCGCGCATGGGAGGCGTGCTGACGGCGAACGGGCTCCGCCTGCTGAGCTTCGGGGTGATGGGTTCATCGATGGTGCTCATCGCCGATACCACCCGTCAGGCGATCCGCGACACCGAGGCGCGGTACGCCGGCCGCATCGCCGCCGCCGCCACCGAAGACGAG
>JBMORD010000371.1:0-2720 GCA_049322495.1 Myxococcota bacterium
AGCTGGCGATCGACACGGAGCCCGAGCTGCTGAAAGCCCTGCGTCGCCTCCGCGCCCAGCTTTCCGATGCGAAGATCGCCAGCTGGTACCGTCACGTCGAGGCCCTACTCAAGTGATCTCAGGGGTAGCGGGCTTCTGTTGGGCACAATTTCGGTCCAGGACGCGCTCGCATTGGCTCCGCGCAGGGAGCTCGGCATTGTCGATATGCGCGCACTGCTTGAGTATGAGATCGCCGAGCGCCTGACCGTAGAAACGGCACTGTACATCTTGGAGCACCAAGGCGAATACGATGGTCACTCGCTTCTTGTCACAAAGGCATGTGAGTTCCTCGCAACTTCGTTGACGATCGGGCACGCCGATCGAGTGACGAAAGCAATTCATGACGCAGCAACCGCGCAGCAATTCAAATCGCTTGACAACTGGCAGCGCATCTTAGCTCGCGTACCAGATGTGCGTCGCGCAATCTACGCCGCCTGGCTCGCAACCGGTGAGGAATTCAAGCTTGATCACCACATCAGTTTCAGCCTTCAACAGGAGGACTTGGCATTTCTCCTTGGTCTTCTTGAAAGGCAGGAACGCCCGTCGGAACGGCTCGTGATGGACATCTACCGTATCGCACGGTCGACGGCCGATTTTGAACGGACAGTCGAGATACTGCGTTCGCGCGCCGCTTCAGTCATATCGACAGTCGAGGCATCCATTGCGGCGTCAGAGCGTGAGATGTCCGCGACGAGGGAAAAATTTGCTCATAGTCGACCCAAGCGTGTCCCACTTGAGGATGCTTTGCGCCAAAGCTTGGCGAACCGGACGGACCCAAGTGCAAGATTACAAACACTTGGGTGGCTCGCATTCTCAGATGGCGGATTGCGCCCAGAGAACCTCGACGGCAGCTTCGACACGCTTCCTCTGGAGTTTCAGCAGGAACTCCTAGATGAACTGAAACGACTGGTCACCTCAGTCCAGCCGTCGGTGATTCCGTCCGGAAACACGATTCCAGGTGCCGTCTTAACTGAAGGCGCTGCGATCGAGGAGGCGCTGCGGCGATTTGGCGCGCGGTCATTCGATGAGCCAACGGTCGCAAGGTGGTTTCCCACGCTACTGCGACTACTAGAAAACGACGATGTGATAGCGGATCTATCACGCGTCTTTCCATCGATCGCTGTTACGTCGTTTCGAAACTGGATTCGCCGCGAAATGCTCGAAGATAGCGATGGTCTCCATGCGGCGGTGCGCGCGCCTGTTGAACTCTGGAAGCAAGGTTTGGCGGCCCGTTCCGCAGAGTTACTCGGTGAGGTCGATCTTCCGGCCGGAGCACGGGCGCGCCTCGTAGGTGTATTAGTAAAGCACGCGCCAGAGTTTGCGCTTCCGGTTGCAAGGGAGTGGGCTCGCGGCGAAGGCACCAGTCGACAACTTCGTTCAGCGGCGATCAAGGTCTTGATGCAACTCTCAAGCAGCGAGGGGGTCTCCGCACTCCAGTCCGATGCTGCGAAACGCGGACGTCAAGCACTACTGGATATTGCGGACGCCTTCGATTTCTTCGAGCAGAGCAAGATCCCCCTTGGGACATGGGCGGAAGAGTCGCGCACCGATCTATTGCAACTTGTGTTCGAGCATTTTCCAGAAACTGAGGAGCCGCGTCGTCGCAGCGGCGAAGCTCACATCATTGACGCAGACGACCACCTAATCCAATTGCGCGATCGCTTGGTTGCCGTGACGATAGAGTCGAACACCCCTCACGGGATGACAATTCTCAAAGCGCTGGCGGCGACTGCTCCGAGACTCCGCCAATGGTTGCTCTTCCGTGATGCCGAGAAACGAGCGCAGGAGGTCATAGATGGAGTGCCGCCTGGCGAACCACCAAGTCCGACCTCGCTGTCGAGGCGCAATTCGCTCAACAGAGGGCTCCCTCTTTCGAAACTTCTGAGCATCATTCGATTCCGTGAATATCGCCTCGCACGCACCGCGGCAGATTTGTTCCGTGTAGTCCGTGAGGTCCTTTCCAGAATTAGGTTGGATATCCCGGAAGACCTCATCGTCTTCTTCCCGCGCGGTTGGAAGAAGCACCATGCACTTGAGGACGTTCTTCAGGCCTATCTGTGCCGCCGACTCAACGACCTGATGCCAGGTCGTGTGGTGGATCGAGAATCGTGGATGCCACTCAATCGCCGCGTCGATCTGCGTGTCCGCGTGCAATACCCTGACTTGGGTGCTTCGAGTGAGGTCCCATTGGAAATCAAGTGGTCGGATGACAGCAGAACGCCGACGGCCGCAAACGACCAACTTGGCATGAACTACATGCGTGGAACGACTCGGACGCATGGTCTGTATATTGTTGGGTGGTGTGGGAAATCAGCTCCTGTTTCGCTCGGAGCGGCCGGACTGAGGTCGGCCATCGCAACAAGTGTTGCCGAGTTCAAAGGAAGCAATCCGGGGTTCGATATCGAACTTGTTTGGCTTGAGATCGACCCACCAAAGGGCAACTCCGGTCCTCAATCTCCCTCGTCCAATTAGTTAGATCGTCACCTCGAGCTGGATCTCGTTGGTGCAGAGGTACCACGGCTTCCACGGTGGGTCGTAACGGGGCCAGATCGGCTCACCCTTCGCCTTGAGCCTTCGCCTTGAGCCTTCGCCTTGAGCCTTCGCCTTGAGCCTTCGCCTTGAGCCTTCGCCTTGAGCCTTCGCCTTGAGCCTTCGCCTTGAGCCTTCGCCTTGAGCCTTCG
>JBMORD010000371.1:2820-37722 GCA_049322495.1 Myxococcota bacterium
TCACCCTTCGCCTTGAGCCTTCGCCTTGAGCCTTCGCCTTGAGCCTTCGCCTTGAGCCTTCGCCTTGAGCCTTCGCCTTGAGCCTTCGCCTTGAGCCTTCGCCTTGAGCCTTCGCCTTGAGCCTTCGGAGCCTTCGCCTTGAGCCTTCGCCTTGGTGGGCTTCGGCGCCCCCTTCAACCCCGACGAGCTCGTGCTGATGCTCGGGTTCCGCAACGGGCTCTCATACGAGTACCTCGGCGTGCCTATTCGGCGCTGCTCGCCACCGAGTCGAAAGGCGCCTTCATCGCCCGCTTCGTCCCCGGCAAGTTCCCGTTTCGGCGGCTCGCGCGGTCAGGCGATCTGACGTAGTAGTGCTAAGTTCTGCTCTCCGTGTTTCTTCGAGATTGCCACATACGAAAAGCACATACAATCAGGGGGCTCTTGACGACGCGCATCGCAGCCGCTTACTCTGGGTGCTCTAAGGGTGGGAGGCGTGAATATGCAGAACAGAAGCGTTCCGTTTGTCGCAGTGTGTGCTCTGCTTGCCGCAAGTGCAAGCGCCTTTGAGTATAATTACCAGCTAGATCCGGCTACAAGCTCACCTACTTGGCCGGTGATGCGCGTGGATTTTTGCGTCGACGACTACGCGGCGCAAATACCATCAGTTAGCTCACAGGCTGCACTAGGCCACTTGGTATCGGCTGCAAATGAGTGGCAAACAGGGTCGGGGGCGGACTTCCGAATTCGTTTTGGCAGCGTACTGTCTGGTGCTTGTACCACTAACATCCTCGCGATTCCGTTAGGGCATATCGAGGCTCGTGCTGAGCCAGCCTTCGGGGGGGACCCATGCGATGGCCGCGTCGGAGCCGGCTTTGCTAGGCCTAGCGTCCAGCAGACGCCAATTGCCGGATACTTTGCAATTATGGGCGGCACCTTTGAACAAGGCTTGGATTCCGCTGGTAATGTCATTTGCTCAGCATCCCTGCCTCCTTCTCAACGGGTCTACAAGGCGTATGCTTGGTCTGAAACATACTCGACGGTCGGCTCTGTGCTCTTTGCCCTGCAGCGGTGGATGACCCACGAGATGGGTCACGGGTTCGGGCTCTCTCATGAATTCGACGCTCCCGAGGCCAATCTCGCCCAGATGTCCTACGATAGCTCCGACGGACTGTCCGTGGACGACGTCTTCGCCGTTCGCACGGCAGCGGGCGACGGACTGCTGGACGTTAAGATTTTGGAATTCAACAGTTCGCTCGGAGTAAGGTCTTCTCGCTCTGGGTACAAGTCGGTTGGTCATTATGAGTTCACCGACTCGGCTGGATCGGTAACCGAGCTCTTCCTCGCACCCCGCGGCGGTGGAACGTCAGAAGCACGACTTACCAACAGAGTGCCTTGGCCCTACCAAACGATGTCGGCCCGCACACCTGCGCACGCGACCGACGGCAAAATTGAAGTAATCGCGTGGCCTGAAGTCGACAACTACACGCATGACGTCCGCATCGGATTATACGACGGACAAGCATGGACTTTCACCTCCTTGGATGATGAGACAACAGTCTCGCCGACGTTGACTTGGTTTGAGGCGAAGAAGATGTTCGTCCTCGCGTACGCGCGTGCGCAGACGATGCAAATCAACATAGCAACCTCGTTCGACGGCCACACTTGGGTTCCTCAAGGTCAACTCAAAAACTCTCGGAAGGAGCTTGTGACTTCTGACAGCTTTGCGCTCAACTGCAATGAGCAGACAGAACTTTGCACAATTGTCTACTCAAACGCTTCGGAGCCGTACTCGCGCATTCATGTGGCAGAATTCGGCCTCAACGGCGTTGGCACGCCCAGTTTGAATTGGAACGTTGCGCTCGCGAATGGAGCCTTGGAGAAGGTTACAACCGACAGCTACGGGGTTGATTTCATTTTTGAGACGCCAGACCGGCTGCTTGTTAGTTGGCGTGACCGCGGCGCCGCCAGCCCCCTCGTCGTGGCTCGAGTGAAAATAGATCACAATGGGTCGGCCGAGGTCGAACCTGGTTACTTCGTTGGCCAGACGATTCACGCCCCTCCCAGAATTCATCGAGCAAACGATGGCTTCCTAGTGAGCGCTCCGGCAAGAGCAGTATTTAATCAGTAGAAAGGGACTTCATCAATGCTCCGTCTGAGCCCTGTCTTTCTGCTCTGCTTGTTCCTCATCTCCACCTACGTACTTGCAGGGGATACCAACACAAAATTACAAGACTACATCGGAAACGTCTCGTACCGAATCGTCAACAAACACAACAAGCAGTGCACGAACAGCAGCGACTGCGAGATTGTGCTGCCTCGCGCTTGCGTTCCGCTGTGCGGCGTTTCTGTCATGCGTTCAAGAACTGCGAGTTACCAGACCGAGGTCAGCGGCGTCGTCTGCGATGACGAACTCACTGTCGCTGCGCCACGCAACGCGGACTGTGCTCCCCGCATTCCTGTGTGCAACTCAGGTACGTGCATGTTCAAAATCAATCTCGGCGAGATCCCCGAACAACCGGAACGCTCAAAGTCAAACTCCGGCTTCACGCGGGACGCCGGCTAATCGCCCTGACTACTTTTCACATGCGTCCGCCTTGCATTTTCTTGCTCGCCCTCATGTCGTGCGGCCAGCATCAAGTTACTGACGCGGGGTTGATTGACTGCGTTGAGGAGAGGCGACCGTACATCTCGACGGTCAGCTATGACATCACAAATAAGCACAACAAGAACTGTGGCACGACAAGCGACTGCATGCTTGTTACGCCGCCGGCATGTATTGACCTTTGCCAAGTCGCCGTCTTGGCTTCACAAAAAACACAATACGAGGATGATGTCAGGGGCGTCCCTTGCCCCCATTTGTCTTGTTTGTCTAACGGCGTCGAATGTGTTCGCAGGACCGCGAAGTGTGAGTCTGGAACATGTTTGTTCTCTTTGACGCCCTGAGCGGGACCGCTGGCAAAGGGCGTTGCTCGACTTGAGCGACACTGGAGTCAATGCGTGGTCGAGGGGCGTCGAGAACCGCGGACCTCAGTCGACAGTCTCAGTGCACGGTGTAGACGAACACGAACGTGAGGTTGTGATTCACCCGCTCGGGCGCTGCAGCTGGAGGAGGAGCTCCCCCGCGTGGCGCACCGGTGGACGTTGAGCCTCCCGATGAGGGCGCGCTTCCAGGTGGTGAAGCAGCCGCGGCTCCTCAAGCGGCTCGAGGTGCAGGCGGTTCGGCGGCACCAACGCGCGGCGGCTGGGCGCGAGGGGCGCGCTGCACGGAGGCGGGGTGTGCTTCTGGCAGTGGTCTCGTTCACCTTGGAAATCCTGATGCAACTACCGCAGTCGTCAACGGGAGCCCGCGTCCTGTTGAACGAGCGAAGCATGAACCGTTTGGTGCGCGCCGTGGGCAGTTGCGACACCGTTCGCTCACGCGTTCGGCCTATGGGTTCACGGGGCATTCTCTTGATCTTGAGCACGGCATCACGAATATGCGCGGGCGCCTCTATGATCAGAGACTCGCACGGTTCTTGAGCGCCGACCCTGTCTCGCAGTCAATGGCGCAAGCGCTCAATCGCTATTCGTATGTGTGGAGCTCCCCAATGACGCATACGGACCCGAGTGGGTTCCAGGTCGAGGGAGATGATGGTGATACTACGTCAAATAGGAGTTCATCAATGACTGCGAACAGGCCAGGGTCGAGATGGCGCTTTCTCGCCAAGGACGGAGAGCGCAGGATTGAGGCCGAAAACGACGGCATCTTCGACGAGTTGGTTGTCGACCAGTGGCTCCACCTTGAGCAGATGGACGACGACACTTGGTGGATGAGACTCGGTGATGCTCGCGTCGACATTAAGGTCGGACCCGATGGTGTGGCAGAGGTCTCAATCGAACGAGGTGTCTACCAGAACACAGTTGCATGAGGTCAACGCGGCGACGCCACCACCGTGCAGTGGACCCAGACGGCCCGACGGTGGCGCTCTTTAGCGCGATGGCGTTGTCGCCGGCCTTCTCGTCGCCGGTGACCAGCGGAGCCGGGCGCCGACGTTGATCAGCTCTCTTGTCCTTCCGCGTGATGGAGGCGCTCCGGTAGCGGGATTCACTCCCGCGCAGCGGGGGGAGTCCGAGGGGTCACCATGGTCGGATGGCGCCAAACGCCTGGCCATCCGACCACGGTGGCGACGCAGCACCCGCCTGGAGCCACGAGCGCGGAGCGGAGCGGCCGCGCTCGGCCGCCTCTTCAGGGTCGAGGAGATCAAGGTCGCGCTCCGCGGGCGTGGCCGGGAGGCGGACTTCTGCGTCGTGGACGCTACTTCTTGACCCCATCGAGCGTCGGCGTGTGCTCGCCACGCTCGAAGATGACGGCCGCGCGCCCGACGATGAGCGGGTCGACCGAGCCGATCTGCTCTGCGTCTTTGTTCTCGTAGTCGAGGCGGTGCAGCAGGTAGCGCATGGTGTTGAGCCGCGCCCTCTTCTTGCAGTCGCTCTTGATGACGATCCACGGCGAGTCGCTGGTGTCGGTGTGGAAGAACATCGCCTCCTTCGCGCGCGTGTAGTCGTCCCACTTGTCGAGCGAGGCCTTGTCGATGGGCGAGAGCTTCCACTGCTTGAGCGGGTGGAGCTCCCGCTCGCGGAACCGCCGCTGCTGCTCGCGCCGGCTCACCGAGAACCAGAACTTGAAGAGGTGGATGCCCTGACGCACCAGCATGCGCTCGAACTCCGGCGCCTGGCGCATGAACTCCTGGTACTCGTCGTCGCGGCAGAAGCCCATCACGCGCTCGACGCCCGCGCGGTTGTACCAGCTGCGATCGAACAGGACGATCTCCCCCGCCGTCGGCAGGTGCTCCACGTAGCGCTGGAAGTACCACTGGCCGCGCTCTTCTTCGGTCGGCTTCTCGAGCGCCACCACGCGCGCGCCGCGGGGGTTGAGGTGCTCCATGAAGCGCTTGATGGTGCCGCCCTTGCCCGCCGCGTCGCGGCCCTCGAAGAGCACCAGCACGCGCTGCTTCGACTCCTTGACCCACGCCTGCAGCTTGAGCAGCTCGACCTGCAGCCGGTACTTCTGCCGCTCGTACGTCTTGCGCGAGAGCAGGTTCTTGTACGGGTAGCCGCCCTGCTGCCAGTTGTCGGCGAGCTCCTTGTCGGCCGCCTTGCGCACCAGCTTGTGGAGCCCTTCCTGCTGCGTGAGCACGCCCTTCAAGATGCGCACGGCATCGGCGGGGTTGGTGTTCTCGAGGATGTCGCGGATCGCCGCGGCCTTCGCCTCGTCGGCCGCCGCGCTCGCCTGCTCGATGGTGAAGCTCTCGACCCCCGCCTCGGTCAGCGTCGGCGGCACGTCACCCTGCGACACGCGCCGCGCGCCCTTCTTCCTGTTCGCCATGGTCTCCAGTCGAGCAAACGATGGGCCCGCCTGCACCGACGGAGTGCCGCGAGCGGCCCCGCAGAAGCTGCGTCGCAGCGCGTCGTTTGCCGCCGCTTCCCTTCCGGCGCGGGGTGTGACTCATTGGCGCGGTGAACGCACCTGCTCCGCTCGACACCATCGTCCCGCTCATCGGCAACACCCCGCTGCTCAAGGTGAAGAACTTCGACACCGGGTGCTGTGAGCTCTTCCTCAAGCTCGAGAGCCAGAACCCGGGCGGCAGCATCAAGGACCGCATCGGCATCTCGATGATCGACGCGGCCGAGAAGGCGGGCCACCTCGCGCCGGGCAAGCAGACGAAGCTGGTCGAGGCGACCGCGGGCAACACCGGGCTGGGGCTGGCGCTGGTCGCGGCGCGGCGCGGCTACGAGCTGACCCTCGTCATCCCCGACAAGATGAGCCAGGAGAAGATCTTCCACGTGAAGGCGCTCGGGGCGAAGGTGGTGATGACCCGCAGCGACGTGGGCAAGGGCCACCCCGAGTACTACGTCGACAAGGCCAGGCGCATCGCGAAGGAGACCGGCGCCTTCTTCATCAACCAGTTCGAGAACCCGGCCAACCCGCTCGCGCACGAGCTGACCACCGGCCCGGAGCTCTTCGAGCAGATGGGCGGGAAGATCGACGCGGTCGTCGCGGGCGTCGGCTCGGGCGGCACGCTCACCGGCCTGTCGCGCTACTTCGAGAAGGCCATCCCCGGCTGCGAGATGGTGCTCGCCGACCCGGTCGGCTCGGCGCTGGCGGGCATCGTCAACGAGGGCAAGCCCTCACCGGGCGGCTCGTACCTCGTCGAGGGCATCGGCCAGGACGCGGTGCCGCCGGTGTGCGACTTCTCGCGCACGAAGAAGGCCTACTCCATCCCCGACGGGGAGGCGCTCGGCGTCATCCGCGATCTCCTCAAGAAGGAGGGCGTCTTCGCCGGCTCGTCGTCGGGCACGCTCATCGCCGCGGCGCTGCGCTACTGCCGCGAGCAGAAGACCCCGAAGCGGGTGGTGACCTTCGTCTGTGACACCGGCGGCAAGTACCTCTCGAAGGCCTACAACGACTACTGGATGGCGGATCAGGGCTTCATGCAGAGCGTCGCGTACGGCGACCTCCGCGACCTCATCGGGCGCAAGGCCGAGGCCGGCGCGGTGGTGAGCGTGCAGCCCGACGACCCGCTGGCGCTGGTGCACGCGCGCATGAAGATGGCCGACGTGTCGCAGCTCCCGGTGCTCGACGGCCCGAAGCTGGTGGGGCTCATCGACGAGTCGGACCTGCTCCTCGCTGCGGTGGAAGAGGGCGGCTTCAAGCGCCCGGTGCGCGAGGTGATGACGTCGCGCCTCGAGACGGTGACGCCGAAGACGCCGGTGAAGAGCCTGATGCCCATCTTCGAGCGCGGGCTGGTGGCCATCGTCGTCGACGGTGAGCAGTTCCTCGGGCTGGTGACGCGCATCGACCTGCTCAACTGGCTGCGCCGCCGCGCCAACACCTGAGCCCGACCCGAGCCTTTTCCCAACACCTGGAGGTGCCACGGCAACCTTGCTGCGACGCCCATGACGCCCTCACGCCCTGAGCTCGCCGACGCCCTCGCCCACGCCGACTGGGTGCGGCGACTCTCGCGCGCCCTCGTCTCCGAACACGACGCCGACGACCTCGCGCAGGACGCCTGGGAGGCCGCGCTGCGCACCGACGCGGAGGTCGAGCGCGGGTGGCTCCGCGGCGTGGTGCGCAACCTCGCCGCGCTGAAGCACCGCACCACGACGCGCCGGCTCCGTCGCGAGCTCGAGCCGCTCGAGGCCGAGGCGCCGCCCACGCCCGACGCGGTGCTGGAGCGGCTCGAGACGCAGCGGCTCCTCTCGACGCTCGTCGCCGAGCTGCCGGAGCCCACGCGCACGGTGCTCTTCCTCCGCTACTACGAGGGCCTCGACGCGACGGCCATCGGCGAGCGCATCGGTGCGCCGCCGGGCACGGTGCGCTGGAGGCTCAAGCAGGGCATCGACACGCTCCGCGAGCAGCTCGACGCGCGCTTCGGCGAACGCCAGCGCTGGGGCGCCCTGCTGCTGCCCCTCGCGCAGCCCGAGACCTCGCCGTTCTCCCTCGTGCCCGGAGCGTTGCTCATGAAAGCGAAACACCTGGTCGTGGTTGCCCTCGCGGTCCTTTGCGTCGGGCTGGGGTGGTGGTGGTGGCCGTCGACGACGGCGCGCGGCGAGGCGGGCGACGCCCAGGCGAAGGCCACCGCTGCCGAGAGCTCGCGGGGCGCGCGGCCTGGCACGCCCGACGTCGAGCGCGCGGCCGGGAGCATCCCGCTGTGGATGCTCCAGCCGGGTGCACCCGCGCGGCGCGTCGCGGGCCGCGTGCTGCTCGACGGGGCGCCGGTGGCGAAGGCGCGCGTGCTGCTCAGCCTGCAGGCCCAGTCGAGCGAGCCGCAGGAGCGGTGGACGGCCGACGACGGGAGCTTCGACTTCGGCCTGCAGCGCCCGGCGGAGCTCGCGGTGAGCGCCTCGCGCCCGGGCGTCGCGGCGCACGTGGAGCTGCTCGACCTGCGCAACCCGCAGGGCCAGCCCCGCCCCGACGCGCTCGAGCTCCGCCTGTCGTCGACCTGCGACGCGACGCTGAGCGGGCGAGTGCTCGACTCGGGGGCCGGCGTGGTGCCTTCGGCGACCGTGCGCCCTCGTTTCGGCGCCGGCAGCAGCGTCGACGCCCAGGGCCGCTACGAGCTGTGCCTCGAGCGCGGCCAGAGCACGCTGCGGATCGAGGCGCCGGGGTACGGTCCGATGCAGGCCAGCATCTGGGTGTCGGGGAAGATGCAGCGCGACTTCCTGCTCAGCCCCGAAGCGCTCATCGCGGGCGTGGTGCTCGACGCGGCGAGCGGAGCCCCGGTCCCCGACGCGCTGGTCTCCGCGTACCCCTCGCGGTTCCAGCCGGACGACACCCCACGCAGCGTTTCGTCGTTCTCGGACGCGAGCGGACGCTTCCGTCTGGCGGTCGCGCCGGGCACGTTCAAGCTCTCCGCGCGCGCCGAGGGTGGCGCCAGCAGCGGCGTGCAGGTCGTTGGCGCCGCGGTCGGCACCACCAACGACGAGGTGACGCTGCGCGTGCGCCGCGGGCTCGAAGTCCGCGGCGTCGTCCGCAGCCGAGGCCAGGCCATCGCGGGCGCGCACGTGACGGCGTTCTCGGTCGCCAGCGGGCAGAGCGTCGACGCGTTCAGTCAGGCCGACGGACGCTTCGTGCTCGAAGGCGTCATGGCCGGCACGCAGGTCTTCACCGCGTCGCCATGGAAGGTCGAGCGCCCCCGTCAGTGGACCGCCACCGCCGATGGGGCGGAGGTCGAGCTGGAGGTCGTGCATCAGGCCTCGCTCCACGGCCTCGTGACACGCAAGCACCAGCCGGTCGCGGGCGCGCACGTGAGCGTCACCCTGCTGCAGCAGGCCTTCGAGGCGACGAGCGACGCGGCCGGCCGGTACGCCATCGAGGGGCTGCCGCGCGGGCCGCTTCAGGTCGTCGCGAGCAGCGACGCCGTGGGGGCCTTCGTGCTGGCCGAGGTGACGCTGAAGGAAGCAGAGGACCGGGAGCTCGATCTCGAGCTGGAAAGCGCCGCGACCATCGAAGGCGTGGTCGTCGACGAGCGCGGCGCCCCGCTGGAGGGCGCGCTGGTGATGTACACCATCGACTCGGGAGAAGATCAGGGCCGCGACACCACCGACGCACGAGGACACTTTCGCTGCACGCAGATGACGGGCGGCGGCGCCTACACCCCGGAGGTCTTCCCCTCGGGCAAACCCGGCGTCAACGCGAAGCCTGCCGCGGGCACGCGCCTCGAGGCGGTGACGCTCCGTGACGGCAGCTCGCACGTCGAGGGCATCCGGCTGCAGGTCAAGGTCGAGAAGCTGCAACTCGCCGGGCGCGTGCTCGACCCGAGCGGGGCCCCCGTGGTCGACGCCGCCGTTCGCGTCCAGAGCGTGGCGCCAGGGGAGCAACCGGACTTCCGGGCCTACCGTTCGCCGTCTCAGGTCTTCACCGACGCGCAAGGTCGCTTCCGCTTCGAGGATCTCAGCGCCGGGCCGTGGGCGCTCCGTGCGCGCTCGACACAAGGTGATGAAGCCATCACCCAGGCCAGCGCGGGGGCCACTGACGTCACGATCACGCTCCACCCCGCAGCCCGCATCGAGGGCACCCTGGTCGAGTACGGCCAGCCGCCTGTGGTGTACGCCCACCGGCCGGGAGCGCAGCCCGTGGCGGGCCAGGTGCGGGGCAACACGTTCTCGCTCACCGTGCCGGCCGGCACCTGGGTCGTGTCCGCGATGGACAACCAGGAAGGCGACGCCCAGCGCGTCACCGTCGCGGACGGCGAGGTGAAGAAGCTCACCATGACCAGCCACGGCACCGGGAAGGTGCGCGCGCGCGTCATCGACCACGAGAGCCGCTTGCCGATACCCGACCTGGTCTGTCACCTCGTGCTCGCCGCGGGGGAGCGGCCGGGCATCACCAACTGGTCCCTCGAGGCGGCGCCCTGGACCGACGATGACGGCCGCTTCGAGCAGGATCCCGCGCCGGCCGGGCACGTCGCCATCACCTGCTTCGGAGGCTCGGACCTGATGAGCAGCGGCTCGAAGCTCATCGACGTTCCACGCGGCCAGACCGTCGACGTCGAGCTCGAGTTCGTCCGCCGACGGCCGGGCCCCCGCGGCAAGCACGGGATCCTCTTCGCGCCACTCGTGCCCGGCATCGAGCAGCTCGCCCCCGGCGGTGCAGGCCAGAAGGCGGGCCTGCAACCAGGCGACCTCGTGGTGGCGGTCGACGGCAAGCCGGTCACCGCGCTGGACGCGACCGGCGTCGAGCTCACGCTCTCCAACCACCCGCCGGGCTCGACCGTGCCCGTCACCGTGCTGAGCCAGGGCCAGCCGCGCACCGTCACCCTGTCGTTGTGAGCCCCGTGTAAGAAAGTCCGGCGCCCGACGACTGACGGGGCATGCAAGCGGTGACACCCCTCAGTCAGTCGCGATTGCGCATGGATCGGGACGGGCTCTACCGGGAAGCAGCGGAGCAGTTCGGCGCGGCCCTCGGCCGTCTGGCCGGCGGCTACGAGGCCGACCCGGAGCGCCGGCGCGACCTGGTGCAGGACATCCACGCGGCGCTGTGGCGGAGCCTCGAGACCTTCGACCGCCGCTGCTCGCTGCGCACCTGGGCCTTCCGCGTCGCGCACAACGTCGCCACCTCGCACCTCATCCGCCACGCGGGGGTGCGCTTCGTGGAGCTCGACGAGGTGCACGCCGACGCCGACGTCGAGGCCGCCGTCGATCGCCAGCTCGCGCTCGAGCGGCTGCGCGCGCTCATCCACCAGCTCCCGCCGCTCGAACGTCAGGTCATCCTGCTCTGGCTCGAGGGGCTCGACGCGGTGGCCATCTCCGACGTCACCGGGCTGTCGCCGTCGAACGTCGCGACGCGCGTGCACCGCATCAAGGCGGCCCTCACCCGCACCTTCCACGAGAGGACCCGGCGATGAGCGACATGGACCTCCAGTCACTCTGGCAGTCGCAGGAAGACGAGCCGAACCGCGCGCTTGCGCCGAAGGAGCTCCTCGCCCGGCCGCAGCCCGAGCGCACCACGGCCCCGCTGTCCGCCGAGTCCGTCACCTGGCTGACGGCCGCGCTCACCGCGCACCGGCGGCGCTCGCTGTGGCGCCTGAGGCCCGGTGAGTTCTTCGCGGCCGCCCGCGCGCTCCGTGCGCTCTCCGAGCCCCGGGCGGGAAACCCGAAGCAGCCGCTGGCCTTCGCCTTCGCCGCCCTCGCGCTGCTCGCGTTGCTCGGCGCGGTGGCGGTCCAGCTCAACCGCCCGGCGACGCCCGCACCGCAGCCCGCGATCGCGCGCGCGCCAGCCCCCTTCGAGCCGACCCTCGAGGAGCTCCTCGCGGAGTGCCGCACGTTCGCCACCGGCCCTTCGCCCGACTGGGGGCGCGCCGAGGCCGCGTGCCACCGCGCCGTCGAGCTCGAGCCGCTCGACCGGGGCGCGCGCGAGGAGCTCAGCCGCGTCGAGCGCCTCCACCGTTGCCAGTCGCACCTCGACATGGCCACCGCGCTGCTCGAGCACGGCCAGGACGAGCGTGCCCTCGACGCGCTCGCGGCCATCGACCGCGACTGTGAAGACGTCTTCCTCCGCGCGAGGCAGGTGGCGCGCGCCCCGCTCGACGCGGTGAAGAAGGCGACGAGCCGCCAGTGCGAGACGTATGCGAAGGCCGGCCAGTGGGCGCAGGCCGCGCGCCGCTGCGAGGTGGCCGCGCGGCTGGCCTGCCAGGCGATGACGCCCGCCGACTGGGAGGTGCCTCAGTGGATGAAGCTGAAGCTCGAGGGGCCGCTGAACCCGCGCACCGACTGGCGCCCGTCAGACCCGACCCTGCTCGCGTTCTTCCGCGCGCGAGAGCACCAGACGCCGGGCGTGGGCCCGTGGGAGTGCCCGCGCATCGCCGCCTTCGAGTCCCCGCCGCCAGAGCCCGACACCGCCGCGCTCGCGATGCGCGAGCTCGCTCAGCGCTCGAGCGAGCCGGAGCTCGGCCGCGCCCTCGGCCAGTACTTCCAAGGGCACTTCGTCGAGGCGCCGGTGACGCTGCAGAAGGTGCTCGAGACGATGTCGAAGGCCGCGGCCCACGACGAGGCGCGCGCGCTGCTCGGCGACCTGCAGCACGCCATCTCGCTCTTCGAGGCCGGTCAGTCCCACCTCCTGCGCGGCGAGGTCGAGCGCGCGGCGGACCGCTTCCGCCAGGCGCTGGAGCTCGACGAGCGCCTCATGCTCGGCGCCCGCGCCGACGAGCTGAACCCCGAGGAGCGACGACGCGCGCTCGCCGTGCGCACGTCGTACCTCCGCCGCAGCGCCAACGAGGCGCTGGCGAGCGCCGCCTATGAGAAGGGCAGAGGGCTGGCCGACCGGAAGGACTTCCGCGCTGCGTGCCTCGCGTGGAAGCTGGGCCTCGAGTTCGACCGCGGCCACCTCGACCTGCTGCGCGCGGCCACCGTGGTCTGCACCACGCGCGCGCGGGAGCTGAGCGACGCCGACTCGTGCGCAGCGCTGCGCCAGGTGCTCGACTTCGCGGTCGACGGCGACGGGTACCGCGAGCAGGCGCTCGAAGCGCTCGCGCGCCGCGGCTGCCCCTGAGCGTCACGCCGGGCGCCGGAAGCACGAGAGGAACCGGCGCCCCAGCCCGAGCTCCCCGGTCAGCTCGAGCTTCGAGTCGGCGAGCTTCACGTCGCCGAACACCACCGCGCGCAGCGTGGGCGCGTCACCGGTGATGACCACGTCGGCGTTCGGCGCGTCGCCCCGGGCGATGGTCAGCGCGCCGTCGGCGAGGTCGACACGGAACGCCTCGCCCGCCAGCCGCAGCTGCACCACGCCCCGCGCGTCCTTCGCCAGCGAGGGCACGAAGGTCGCCTCGAGGGCCACCATCAGCGCGTCGAGGCTGAGCTGCCCCACCCGCTTCGCCGTCGAGCGCGCCCCCCAGCGGCCGAGCTGCACCAGCAGCGGGTGCAGCTCCCTTCCCCACTCCGTCAGCTCGTAGGTCGCCCGCCCCTCGTGGTGGCGGATGACGCCCCCGCCCTCGAGCTCGCGCAGCCGCTGCGAGAGCACGTTGGGGCTCGCTTCGGGCAGCCCCGCGCGCAGCTCCTTGAACCGCTTCGGGCCGAAGCACAGCTCACGCACGATGAGCAGCGACCACCGCTCGCCGACGAGGTCGAGCGCCCGCGCGATGCCGCACGGGTCGCCATAGCTCCTGAGACTCGACATACCCCGCCTTCCTACCACCCACTTGTTTTCGGCATCCGTTTAGTCCTAAAAAAGGACCATGCGAAAACTCAAGGTCTTCAATCAGGTCTCGCTCGACGGCTACTTCTGCGACGCGCAGGGCGACATGAGCTGGGCGAAGCACGACGACGCCGAGTGGCAGGACTTCGTGAAGGGCAACTCGGGCAGCGGCGGCGAGCTGGTCTTCGGGCGGGTGACCTACGAGTTCATGGCGGGCTTCTGGCCGACCGAGTTCGCGGCCCAGCAGTTCCCCGACACGGCGCGGGGCATGAACGCGGCGCGGAAGGTGGTGTTCTCGCGCACGCTGAAGGACGCGACGTGGAAGGGCACGCGGCTGATGCGTGACGCGGTCGAGGGCATGCGCGCGCTCAAGCAGGAGGACGGCCCGGAGCTGGTGGTGCTGGGCAGCGGCCGGCTCTGCGCGGCGCTCACTGAGGCGCGGCTGGTCGACGAGTACCAGCTCGTCATCAACCCCCTCGTGCTCGGCGCCGGGCGCACGCTCTTCGAGGGCGTCTCACCGCTGCCGCTCACGCTCACGAAGAGCCGCACCTTCGGCAACGGCGCGGTGGTCTGCTGGTACGCGCCGCGCCGCTGAACAGAGGGCGGACCTGGACCCACACCGCGTCGCAGCATTCTCGCGCCGGCCGGCGACGCCCTGCATACTCGTCGGGTGCAGCAGAACCGGAACACCCAGCGCAAGCTCGTCGGGCTCCTCGTGAAGCTGGCCCACAAGGGCCTCGACGAGTTCGCCGCGAAGTACGCCACCAACCTCTCCGACGGCGGGATGTTCATCCGCACGCGCGAGCCGAAGCCGATCGGCACCGAGCTCTCGTTCAAGGTGGAGATCGCCGACGGGCAGCGCGTGCTGCAGGGCACCGCCATCGTGCGGTGGACGCGCGGCGAGAATGACCCCGCCGGCCCGGCCGGCATGGGCCTCGAGTTCCTCACGCTCGACCCCGCCTCGCGCGCGCTCGTCGACCGCATGCTGGGGAAGAGCGCGCCCACCGCGCCACCGCCACCTCCGGCACCGCCTCCGGCCATCGCGCCGCTCGTCGCCCCCGCGGCCGTCGACGAAGACGAGCCCTTCAGCTTCGCCACCTCGCTCGCCTCGCGCCCGGTGCCCGCCGTCGCGCCCGCAGTGCCTCCGCGCGCCCCGGCCCCGCCCGGCATCGCGCCCGTGGTGCCGCCGCTCGCGTCCGTCGCCCAGCCCGTCGCGCGGCCGGTCGTTCCTCCGCCGGCGCCGCCCGTCGCGCCGTCGCCCGTCGAGCCCGCAGCGGACGATGGCTTCGAGCTGCCGATCGACGACGGTGACCTCTTCGCCGGCTCCGCGGACGTCGACCCGTCGCGCGCGGTGGATCTCGATCTCGACGAGCTCCTGGGCGCGACGCCCGCCGCCCCGCGCGAGGTGGAGCTCGAGCTCGACGCACCCGCCTCGTCCGACTCGGGCGTGGCGATCGACCTCGAGCCCCTCGAGCAGGCCGACCCGCTCCCCTCTTCCGCTGGCGTCGCCCTCGACCTCGACGCGCTCCTCGGTGAGCCGCCCAACGCGGGCATCGACATCGAGCTCGAGGCGACGCCCGCCGAGCCGGCGCTGCCGACCATCCGCCGCGGGCCGCCAGCACCGCCGCCTCCGCCGCCCGCCGCGCCGGTGGTGCTCGACGCGAAGAAGGCCGAGCCGCCGCCGCCCGCGCCCGCGACGCAGGGCCCGGTCTACCTGAAGGACGTGAAGGCCGCCGAGGCGACCGGCGCGGTCATCGGCATCGACCTCGGCACGACCAACTCCGCGGTGGCGGTGCTCACGAAGGGCCGGCCGATCATCCTCACCTCGAAGGACGGCTACAACACCATCCCCTCGGTGGTGGCGCTCACCGCGCAGAACCGGCTGCTCATCGGCCACCGCGCGAAGTCGCAGCTGGTGCTCAACCCCACGCAGTCGATCTTCGGCGCCAAGCGCCTCGTGGGCCGCGAGTACGACAGCCCGACGGTGAAGGAGGTGCGCGACCGCTCGCACTTCGAGATCGTCCAGGGCGGAGACCGGCGCGCGGCGGTGAAGCTGGGCGACAAGGTGCTCTCGCTCGAGGAGGTGCAGGCGCTGGTGCTCAAGGAGTGCCGCGAGATGGCCGAGCAGTCGCTCGGGCAGCCGGTCGGGCGCGCGGTCATCACCTGCCCCGCGTACTACTCGGAGCCGCAGCGCGAGGCGGTGCGCCGCGCGGGCGCGATGGCCGGCCTCAAGGTCGAGCGCGTGCTCAACGAGCCGACCGCCGCCGCGCTCGCCTTCGGCATGAACCGCGAGCTCAAGAAGACCGTGCTGGTCTACGACCTCGGCGGCGGCACCTTCGACGCCACGCTGCTGAAGATCGACCAGAACGTCTTCGAGGTGCTCGCCACCGGCGGCGACGTCTTCCTCGGCGGCACCGACTTCGACAACCAGCTCGTCGACCTGCTGCTGCGCCGCTTCCAGGAGCAGCACAAGCGGCCCTTCTCGGGCGACCGCGTGGCGCTCTCGCGCGTCACCGAGGTCGCCGAGAAGGCGAAGGTCGCGCTCTCGGAGCAGAAGACCTTCGACGTGCACCTCCCGATGCTGGAGATGGACGGCCAGGGCAAGCCGCTCGACCTGCGCACCACCATCAGCCGCGCCGATCTCGAGGAGGCCTGCCGCGAGCTCGTCGACCGCACCATCCACGCGGTGCACGACGTGCTGCTCGACGCGAAGCTCAAGCCCGCGCAGGTCGACGACATCATCCTCGTGGGCGGCATGAGCCGCATGCCGATGGTGCGCGAGAAGCTGAAGGAGGTCTTCAAGAAGCCCGCGCACGCCTCGGTGAACGCCGACGAGGCGGTGGCGCTCGGCGCGGCGCTCTACTCGGGCACGGTGGACAAGGTGTCGAGCCTGGTGCTGATCGACGTGGTGCCGATGACCATCGGCCTCGGCCGGCCGGGCGGCCAGTTCCACCGCCTCATCGAGCGCAAC
Organism: Myxococcota bacterium; assembly: GCA_049322495.1. Lineage (GTDB taxonomy): Bacteria > Myxococcota > Myxococcia > Myxococcales > Myxococcaceae > Archangium_A. The sequence continues at coordinate 18,942 of JBMORD010000371.1, forward strand.
ACGCCGCTGCCCGCCACCAAGTCGTTCGGCCTCTCGACCCAGAAGGACGACGAGACCGAGCTCGAGGTGATGGTCTTCCAGGGCGAAGACTCGAACGTCGCGGGCAACGAGTTCCTCGGCGCGGTGACCATCTCCGGGCTGCCGAAGGGGCCGAAGGGCTCGGTGCAGGTGGCGATCACCCTCGGGCTCGACGCCGAGTGCGTGCTGCGCGTCGAGGCGCGCGAGTTCAAGACGCGGCAGGTGGTGCGCGCCACGCTCGCCACCCGCTACACCACCGAGGAGATCGCCCAGCGCCTCGGCATCAGCGCCGAGAAGCGCGCCGCGGTGAACAAGTCGCGCAACGAGGAGCTCGAGAAGCGCGCCGGCGGCTTCTGGTCGAAGCTCAAGGGCCTCTTCAAGCGCTGAGCAGCCGCGCCACCCGCTCGAGCAGCGGGCCGGGGAGCAGCGGCTTGTCGAGCAGCTCCACGCCGGCGTCGAGCGCGCGCTGGCGCAGCACCCCGTCGTCCGCGTAGCCCGACATGTAGAGCACCTTGAGCTCCGGGCGCTGCTGCCTCAGCGCGTCGGCCAGCTCGCGCCCGCTGAGGCCCGGCATCACCACGTCGGTCACCAGCAGGTCGAGCCGGCCCGCCGTCGACGCCACCAGCACCGCCTCGGAGCCCGACGACGCCCGCAGCACCTCGTAGCCGGCGCTCTCGAGGATGGTGCACGCCAGCGACAGCACCGCCCGCTCGTCGTCGACCACCAGCACGCGGCCCGAGCCTTCCTTCGCGGCGCGCACCGGCGCCTGCGCCTCACCCGGAAGCGGGGCGGCCCCGGCGGCGAGCGGGAACCGCACCCGGAACGTGGCGCCGGCCCCCGGGGCGCTCTCGACGCTCACGTCGCCGCCCATCTGCGAGACGATGCCGAACACCGTCGACAGGCCGAGCCCCGTGCCGCGCCCGCTCTCCTTGGTGGTGAAGAACGGCTCGAAGATGCGCTCGCGGGTCTTCTCGTCCATGCCCACGCCGGTGTCGCGCACCTCGAGCACCGCCCACATCGACGCCTGAGAGAGGCGCACGTGCAGCTGCCCGCCCGACGGCATCGCGTCGCGCGCGTTCACCACCAGGTTCATCACCACCTGCTCGAGGGAACCGGCGTCGGCGCGCATCACCAGCGGCGCGGGGCTCGCCTCGACGGTCATCGTGATGTGCTCGCCCACGAGCGTGCGCAGCATGCGCGTGAGCGCCAGCACCACCTCGTTGAGGTCGAGCACCCGCGGCTGCATCACGTGCTGGCGGCTGAACGCGAGGAGCTGCCGGGTGAGCCCCGCCGCCCGCTCGCCCGCGCCGTAGACCTGCGTGAGGTCTTCGCGCTGCTCGCTGTCGGCCGGCAGCTCGTCGAGCACCAGCTGCGTGCAGCTCAGGATGATGGACAGGAGGTTGTTGAAGTCGTGCGCGATGCCGCCCGCCAGCCGCCCCACCGCCTCGAGCTTCTGCGCGTGGAGGAACTGCTGCTCGAGCAGCTTCCGCTCGGTGGCGTCGCTCGAGAAGATGATCAGCCCGTGCTGGTGCGGCTCGATGCGCAGCTCGAACCAACCCCTCATCCCGTCGGGGTAGGTGAACTCGTTGAGCCAGCTCGCCTTGAGCCGCTGCTGCATGCACTCCTTGAGGCGGTGGAAGAGCGGGGTGTTCTCGATGCCGGGGTAGGCCTCCATCATCGTGCGGCCGAGGAGCTCGTCGCGCGTGGTGCGCCCGTGGTTGCAGGCCGCGGCGTTCACGTAGAGGTACCGCCAGTCTTCGCCGATGATCTGCAGCCCCTGATCGATGGCATCGAGCGTCGAGACGAGGCGCTCGAGCCGCTCGTCGGTGTTGCTGCCGAGAAGGTAGGTCGCTTTCCGCACGCTGATCCCCCGGCTCACGACTGTAAGGACCGCCTGCTCGGCGCGGCAGTGCGGGTCCCCCGCCACCTCACCGGAGATCAGGAGAAGTGCTCTCTTCGGTGGACAGGTGCTACAGGCCCGCGCGAGTCATGCCTGCCGCACGCCCCCACCTCGAGCCCCGCCGCGTCGCCGGCGCCGACTCCGTCGTCGTCAAGGAGCTGTACCTCTCGCTGCAGGGCGAGAGCTCGCACCAGGGGCTGCTGTGCGCGTTCGTGAGGCTCACCGGGTGCCACCTCCGCTGCTCGTACTGCGACTCGGAGTTCGCCTTCCGCGGCGGCACGCGCATGAAGAACGACGAGGTGCTGGCGCAGGTGCTGGCGATGAAGACGCCGCGGGTGGAGCTCACCGGGGGCGAGCCGCTCCTGCAGCCCGGCGTGTACCCGCTCATGGAGTCGATGCTGCGCGCGGGCCTGACGGTGCTGCTCGAGACGAGCGGCGCCATCGACGTGCGCGAGGTGCCCGACGCGGTGCACGCCATCGTCGACATGAAGACGCCCTCGTCGGGTGAGGCCGACCGCAACGACCTGCGGAACTTCGACTCGATGGACGAGCGCGACGAGCTCAAGTTCGTCATCGGCTCGCGCGCCGACTACGAGTGGAGCCGCGCCCTCATCGCCGAGCACCGCCTGACGCAGCGGCCCTTCGGGCTGCTCTTCTCGACCGTCTTCTCGAAGCTCCACCCGCGGCAGCTCGCGGAGTGGATCATTGAGGATCGGCTCCCGGTGCGCTTCCAGCTCCAGCAGCACAAGTACGTCTGGGAGCCCGACGCGCGCGGCGTGTAGCGCCGAAGGAGTGGCAAACGCCGCGGCCCGGTCGTACGAGGCGGCCACACCACCTCACGCGAGAGGAAGCCCATGGCCACCATCACCCTCAAGGGAAACACCATCCACACCGTCGGCACGCTGCCCGCGAAGGGCTCGAAGGCGCCCGACGCGACGCTCACCGGCCCCGACCTGAAGGACGTGGCGCTGTCGTCGATCAGCGGGAAGCGCGTGCTGAACATCTTCCCCAGCATCGACACCGGCGTGTGCGCGACGAGCGTGCGCACCTTCAACAAGCGCGCGACCGAGAAGGCCGGCGTCACGGTGCTCAACGTCTCGATGGACCTGCCGTTCGCCCAGTCGCGCTTCTGCGGCGCGGAGGGCATCACCAACGCGCGCACCTTCTCGGTGTTCCGCAGCGACTTCGCGCAGAAGTTCGGCGTCACCATCAAGGACGGCGGCATGGCGGGCCTGTGCTCGCGCGCCGTGGTGGTGCTCGATGGTGACGGCACGGTGCTCTACGTCGAGCAGGTGCCGGAGATCGCCCAGGAGCCGAACTACGACGCCGCGCTCGCGGCGCTCGGCTGAACCTCAGGGCAGCGCGATGAGCCGGAGGGTCGCGCGGCGCCGCGGCTCGCCGGCTTCGTCGCACTCGAAGGCCAGCTGCTCGGCCTGGGCCTTCACCTCGCCGCTCGCGCCGACGGCGAGGCCCGCCAGCACGTCGAGCACCTGCGGGTCGCACTGGCCGTCGTCGCCGCCCCCGAAGCGGTGCGCACCGCCGGCCTCGTTCACCTGACGCAGCAGCACGCTGTTGCCGCTCGGGAAGCCGTCCTGCGAGGCGAGCGTCACCTGGTAGCGCCAGCGGCGCGGGTCGCTCGAGGCGAGCTGTGCGCGCGGCACGGTGGCACGGATGACGCGGCCCGAGCCCTTCACCCGCGCCGGCACGACGACGCTCGTGCCCAGGGCGCTGGCCTTGCTCTCGAGCTCCTTCTGCACGCGGGCCGGCGTGTGGGGCGTGATGAGCACCGCGCGGTCCCACCCGTGGCCTTCGGCGAACGCGACGTTCTGTCCCGGCAGGCCGTCGCGCTGGCCGTTGCGCGCGTCTCCGTCGACGTCGAGGAACACCACCGCGTGCTGGAGCGAGAAGCCCACACCCAGGCGCCACGGGTCCTCGAGCTTCGCGGCGACCTCGAGCTCGAACACCACGTCGTCGCCCTCGGCGCGGACGCGCAGCGCGAGCAGGTCGAAGCTGCCCTTCAGGTACGCCGCATCGGTCGGGTACGTGTAGCGGCCCGGACCGTGGTCGTCGCCGGCGGGGTCGCGCAGCTCGACGCGGCCGGGCTCCGCGGCGAGCGCCATCGTCGAGAGGACCGTGAAGGTGAGGACGGCTCGGTGCATCGGCCGACCTTCGCACCCGGTCGGGGGACTTTGAAGGCACGGCTGGCTGCGAGGCGTGTAGCCTTGGGGCGTGCGACTGCCCGCCCCGCAGACCGAGCTGGATCACTCGCTGCCGCTCAACCTCACCCGGCTCCGGCGCGGCGCGACGTTGAGCTGGGGCAATCAGTCGGTGCCGCTCGGCGGCGGGACGGTCGTCATCGGCGCGGCCGAGGGCGTGAAGGTGCTGCTCGCCGACCCGAAGGTCTCGCGGCTGCACGCGGAGCTCGAGCTCGACGACGGCGGCGTCTGGCTGCGCGACCTCGGCAGCAGCAACGGCACCTGGGTCGACTCGCTGCGCGTCGATCGCGTGCGCTTCGAGCAGGACGGCCGCTTCCGCGTCGGCAACACGCAGCTCACCATCACCTTCGTCGAGCCGGCGAAGGTCGCGCTGTGGCCGGAAGATCGGCTCGGCGCGCTGCTCGGCCGCTCGGAGCCGATGCGCGAGCTCTTCATGCAGCTCACGCGCGTCGCGGTCTCGGAGGCGTCGGTGCTGATCAAAGGCGAGACCGGCACCGGCAAGGAGCTCGTCGCGCGCGAGGTGCACGCCGCGTCGAAGCGGGCGAAGGGCCCGTTCGTGGTGGTCGACTGCGCGTCGCTGCCGGAGAACCTCCTCGAGGCGGAGCTCTTCGGCCACACCCGCGGCGCCTTCACCGGCGCCATCGCCGCGCGCGAGGGGTCGATCGAAGCCGCGCACGGCGGCACGGTGTTCCTCGATGAGATCGGCGAGCTGCCGCTGGCGATGCAGCCCAAGCTGCTGCGCGTGCTCGAGTCGAAGACGGTGCGGCGCGTCGGCGAGACCGAGCCACGGCAGGTCGACGTGCGCTTCGTCTCGGCCACGCACCGCGACCTCGAGGCGATGGTGGCGCGCGGGCAGTTCCGCGAAGACCTCTTCTTCCGGCTGTCGGTGCTGCCGCTCGACGTGCCGCCGCTCCGAGAGCGCCCCGGCGACCTCGGGCTGCTGCTGCGCCACTTCCTGCCCGCCGACGTGAAGCTCGACGAGGCGATGATGACGCAGCTGCTGGCCCATCGGTGGCCCGGCAACGTGCGCGAGCTCAAGAGCTTCGCCGAGCGCGTGTCGGCGCTCGGGCTCGAGCGCGCGCTGCGGATGATCCGCGGCGTGGAAGGTGCGCCTCCGCCCTCGTCAGCGGCCGCGCCGGCCAACCCGCTCGCCGTCGACGTCGCCGTGCCCTTCAAGGAACTGCGCGAGCGATGGACGGGTCACCTCGAGCGCGAGTACCTCGCGGCGCTGATCGCGAAGGTGGGCCGCAACGCGGGCGCGCTGGCCGACGCGGCGGGCCTCGATCGCAGCTACATCAACCGCCTGCTCAAGAAGCACGCGCTCTGATCAGCTCTGCTTCAGCGCCTCCATCATCGCGCTCGTCGTGAAGCTGATGCGATCGGCGATGTCGCGCAGCGACGCTCGAACTTCGACGACCCCGGTGACGAACTGCCTCTCGAGCGAGTCGAGCCGCCCGCAGAACTCGCCCAGCTCGTCGCGCATCTGCTTCTGGCCAACAGCCAGCTCGATGAGCGCCCGATTCACGCTCACCTCGTCGACCTTCACCTCGCGGATGTCGACCTGCTCTGCGACACGCCCCCATCGACTCTCGACGGCGACCTTCCCCTTGAATGTAGCGACGCGACCATTCGCGTCGCCAGCCCCGCTCTTCTCGCCGGGTCTGACATCCATTCGTTGGGCAGGCTCCCGCTCTGGGCGAGGATGCAGGCACCTCGATGAGTGTCGCGCCTCCACCCCGCTCGCTCGGCCGCTACGCGCTCGGCCCGCCGATCGCCTCCGGAGGCATGGCCAGCGTTCACCTCGGGCTGCTCAGCGGGCCGGTCGGCTTCAAGCGCACGGTCGCCATCAAGCGCATGCACGCCGCGCTCGCCAGCGACGCCACCGCGCGCGCGACGCTCATCGACGAGGCGCGCGTCACCTCGCGCATCCACCACCCGCACGTGGTGCAGACGCTCGACGTCATCGAGGACCAGGGCGAGCTCTTCCTGGTGCTGGAGTACGTGCACGGCGCGTCGCTCGACCAGCTCCTGGCCCGCGCGCGCGCCACCGGCCCCTTGCCCACGCGCATCGTCAGCGCGGTGCTCGCGGGCGTGCTGCGCGGGCTCCACGCGGCGCACGAGGCGCGCGGCGAAGATGGGCACCCGCTCGAGCTCGTGCACCGAGACCTCTCGCCGCACAACGTGATGGTCGACTCGAACGGTGTGCCGCGCGTGCTCGACTTCGGCATCGCGCGGGCGCGCGGACGGCTGCAGGGCACGAGGGAAGGCCAGCTCAAGGGCAAGCTCGCGTACCTCTCGCCAGAGCAGGTGCACGGCGACGCGAGCCGCCGCTCCGACGTCTTCGCCGCGGGGGTGGTGCTCTTCGAGGCCCTCACCGGCCGGCAGCTCTTCGACGCGCCGAGCGAAGCCGCGCTCCTCAGCCAGGTGCTGCTGTGCCGCGTGCCGACGCTCGCCTCGCTCGGTGTCGACGCGCCCGCGCTCCAGGCCGTGCTCGACCGCGCGCTGCAGCGCGACCCGGCAGACCGCTACCCGACCGCCGCCGCGATGGCCGACGAGCTCGAGGCGACCGGCGTCGCGAGCGCCGCGGAGCTGGCGAGCTGGGTGCAGTCCCTCGCCGGCGAGCAGCTCGCCGAGCGGTCCCGGGCCATCGAGGCGCTCGAGCGCGTCGAGCTCACGCCCGCCGCTCCCCGCGTCGTCGCGCCGAGTCAGTCGCGGCGCGTGTGGCTGCTCATCCCCGCCGTCCTCGCCGCCGCTGGCGGAGCCTGGTGGCTCGCTTCCTCCCGGACGTCGAACGCAGCGCGCCCGGATGCCGGGAGCGAGGTGCTCGTGCCGGATGCGGGCGTCGAGGTGCCTGTCGTCGACGCGGGCCCACCGCTCGATGCCGGCACGCCAACCGTCCCCGACGCCGGTGTTCGCGCGAAGGCGCCGGTCCCGAAGGCTGCGAAGAAGAAGGCGTGCGATCCGCCCTACGTCATCGATGCGTCCGGCGTGAAGCGCTACAAAGTCGAGTGTCTCGAGTGAAGCGCCGCTGAACACCGAGCGAGACGAACGACATCGCTCGCCGCCACGCGCAGTGCCCCCGCCGCCCGCCACGCGTCGTCGCGCCACGCGTCGTCGCGCTGCTCGTCGTGTATCGGGTTGCGCCCTGGCAGTGGTTGCGATTGGCGTTGCTGCTCGGCGGCTCGCTGGTCTTCTACCGGTGGCGACACCGGGCGACGGTCATCCTCTGGGGCTGGTCCTCGAACGCTGGTGCTCGCTCGCCTTCGGGGCGACGCTCACCCTCTCGCTGCTGCTCCATCCCAGGTACGGGCGCTCGCCAACACGCTGCGGGTGTCGCTCGAGGTGACCGCAGCGCCGAGCCACCACCGCCTGCGCGTGCTACGAGGCGCCCGCGTGAGAGCGGTGCTCCTCCTCATCGTCGCCTCGGGCGTGCTCGCCCACGCCGCGCCGCCGTCGGTGCAGGAGTGCGTCTCGGCGAGCGTGTCCGGCCAGGAGGCGTGGAAGCGCGGCGCCCTCTTCACCGCCCGCCAGGCGCTCGAGCGGTGCGCCGACGCCGCCTGCCCGCAGCTGGTGCGCACCGACTGCACCCGGTGGCTCGAGGAGGTGCTCTCTGCCACGCCCTCGCTCATCGTCGTGGTGCGGCTCAACGGCGTCGACCGGCCCGACGCGCGCGTGCTCGTCGACGGGAAGCCCTGGCTCGAGCGCCTCACCGGCCGCCCGCAGGACATCGAGCCGGGCGCGCACGAGCTGCTCGTCGAGGTCGCAACGCAGAAGGAAGTCCGCCAGGTCATCGTGGTGCAGGGCGAGAAGAACCGGGTGCTGACCTTCGAGCTGAAGAGCGACGCGCCGGTGGCCCTCAAGGTCGAGCCGGAGACGAAGCCCGCGCCGCTCGCGGTGACCAAGCCGACCGAGCCGCCGGCGCTCGAGGCCACCTTCCCCACGCTGCCGATGATCTTCAGCGGCGTGGCGCTCGCAGGCGGCGTGGCCTTCGCCGGGCTCGGCCTGTCGGGCAAGGGCAAGCTCGATCGCCTCCTCACGCAGCCGTGCGCCGCGACGAAGACGTGCAACCCGGCCGAGGTGCAGGCCATTCAGCGCGAGTTCGTCGCCGCCGACGTCTCGCTGGGCATCGGCATCGCCAGCGCGGTCACCGCCATCGGGCTGTGGTGGTGGTGGCTCGGCAAGCAGCCCCCGGAGGTCGCGCTCGTGCCCGGCCCCGGCTCGGCGGCGCTCGTCGGGCGCTGGTGATCAGCGGCAGGTCCACCGCGCGCAGCTCACGCCCTCGAGCACGCTGTTGGTGTTGCCCTTCCCGTCGGGCGTGGTGCGCGGGTTCGCCGGGTCGAGGATCCACCGGTTGCCGTCGAGGAAGAACTTGTACTGCACCGACGAGCCCCAGCCGGCGGTGATGGTCGCGCTCCAGGTGCCGCCGTCTTCGCTCTTCGTCATCGGCTCGCCGGCCACCCAGCCGCCATCGCGGAAGTCGCCGCGCAGCTCCGCGGTGCGCTCGGTGCCGGCCTTGAGCTGGAACGTCACCGGGCAGTCGCGCAGGCTCGGCTCGCACGGCTCGAGCCACTCGCTCGTCACGTCGGGGATGGGCGTCAGCGAGCAGCCGACGACGAGCAGCGCGCTGACGAAGAGGAGACCCCGCACGCGCCGCACATCAAGCACACCTCCCGCGGGAGCACCACGGCCGGCGCGCTTGTGGCAACGTGGCTCCGCGATGAGCGACCGCGAAGCGATGTTCAAGCAGATGGTGGCCGAGTTCCCCGAGAGCCCGATGGGCCACTTCTCGCTCGGCAAGCTGTACCTCGAGGGCAAGCGCTGGGCCGAGGCGGTCTCGGCGCTGGGCGAGGCCGTCAGGCTCGACCCGACCTACGCCGCCGCGTTCGTCGCGCTCGGCGACGCCGAGGCCGGGCGCGGTGACAAGGCCGCCGCGAAGGCCGCCTGGGAGCGCGCCCTCACCACGCCGCTCGGCCGCCGCGACATGAGCCTCCAGGCAGATCTCGATCAGCGCATCCGCGACCTCGAGGACTTCTGACGCATGGCCCCGCTCGCGCCACCGCCGGCGCCAGCGCCGCGCCTCGCCGCGACGGCGCTCGGAGGCCGCTGACCCATGGAGCCGCTCGACGCGCTGCACGAGGCGATCGTCGGGTGGCGCGCCACGAAGCACCCGCGCTTCGCGGCGATCGCCGAGTGGGCCACCGCGCGCGCCCTCGGGCCGGCCGGCCGCCCCGTCATCGGCGCCAGCGGCAAGAAGGCCGACCAGGTCGCGTGGCTCGAGCTCCTCGAGAAGGGCGACGTGCTCGACGTGCCGCGGCTGCTCGCCGCCATCCGCACCGGCAAGTCGGCCACCGCCATCGAGCGCCTCACCCTGCTCGCGCGGCGCGACGACCCCCGCGTGGTGACCGGCGTGCTCGCGATGCTCGAGGCGCCGCCCTTCCGCGCGCAGACCGCGCTGCCCTTCTTCCGCGCGTGCGCGAAGGTGCTCGCCGAGTCGGGCGACCGGCGCGTGCGCGGCGCGCTGGAGGACCTCTCGCACCGCTACAAGGGCATCCTCGAGACGAGCGTGGGAGACCTCGTCGCCGCGCTGCTCCGCCGCACCGCCGAGGGCCTCGATGAGGTGAAGCCCGGCCCGCTGTCGGCCGCGCACGAGCGGCAGCTCGCCGCCCTCGAGGCGCTGTTCGACGCCGAGCAGAGCGACACGCGCCGCGCCGAGCACTCGACCCGCTCGGCGCAGCAGAGCGTCGACGCGCTCCTCTCGGCCATCTACGCCGCCCCGCACGACGACGCCCCGCGGCTGGTCTTCGCCGACACCCTCATCGAGCGCGGCGACGAGCGGGGCGAGCTGATCAACCTCCAGCTCGCGCGCGCCCGCGGCGCCGCCACGCCCGAGCAGCGCCTGCGCGAGCGGGAGCTGCTGCGCGACCAGAAGCGCCGCAGCCGCTGGGCGCTGCCGCTGTCGCAGGGCGGCGAGTGCCACCTCGACCGCGGCTTCCCCGACGCGATGGTGCTCGACCCGCGCACCGCGAAGCTCATCACCGGCGAGCCGGCGCTGCGGCTGCTGCACGCCGTGAGCGGGCTCGAGCGCGGCCGCTTCGCGCTCAAGACGGCGAAGGCGCTCCTGCAGGGTGAGCACCTCGTCAACGTGAAGACGGTGAAGGGCCTCGACCTCGAGCTCTTCGGCGCGCTCGACGGCCCGCTCCCGTGGGAAGAGGTCAGCCTCCGCTTCCTCCCGAACGGCGGCGAGCTCTCTCGCTTCCCGAAGCTGCGCCGGCTGTCCGTCTCTCCCCAGACGTGGGACGAGCGCCTCGAGTTCACCGCCTTCCGCGGCGCGGCGAACCTCGAGTGGCTGAACCTCAGCATGCGTGACTGCCCGGCCGAGGAGCACCTCGCGCCGCTGACGGGCCTCCAGCACCTCGAGCTGCCGCGGGTCATCGACGAGACGCTCGCGAAGGCCCTCGCGGTGCTCCCGCGGCTCACCTCGCTGCGGGCGCGGGTCGGCGCGACGGCCTCGAGCCTCGCCGGGCTCCCGCTCACCAGGCTCACCTGTCACTGGGAACCGGGCCTCGACTTCCCGGCGGTGCTCGGCGCGCTCCCGAAGCTGCGCGAGCTCGAGGTGCTGAGCCCGAGCGTGCAGCCGCGCGCGATGCAGCAGCTCTTCGTCGACCAGTCGGTGCGCTCGCTCGACGTCGTCACGCTCGGCAGCTTCACCTTCCACCGCCCGTTCCGCGATCACGGCCTGCTGGTGGTGCGCGTCGGAAACCGCATGGACCTCGAGCTCCAGCGGCTCGGCGAGGCCCTGGTGCACGTGCCGGCAGGCTGCGTCGCGCGCATCGTGGTGCGCCCGCACACCGACGACCCGAACCACTTCATCCTCCCGCCGCTCGAGCCCCAGCAGCTCGCGCAGCTCACGCGCGGGAAGCTCACCGCGCCGCTGGTGCAGGAGTGGTGGTGACGCTCAGGGCAGCTTGAAGCGGGCCACGCCCTCACGCGCGAAGCTGCCGAGGTACAGCCAGCCGTCGGCCTCGGTGGCGCAGGCGACCGGCGAGTAGCTGTCGGGCGCGTCGCGCTGGAACGACTCCACCGGCTTGCCGTTCGCGTCGACCAGCAGCACGTACGAGTGCCGCGCCGGCTTCGGCTGCAGCGACTTCGGCAGCGCGCCCACCAGGCGGCGCACGCGCGGCCAGTGCGCGAGCCCGTCCATGATGGCCTTGCGCGGGCTGCCGATGGCGACCCAGAAGCCCTGGCGCGAGGGCGACCAGCGCACGTTGTCCGGGAAGCCCGGCAGCGAGTCGGTGAAGAGCTCCTTCTTTCCCGCGCGCTCGCCGGTGAGCCTCAGCCGCCACAGGCGGTACGAGCCGGTCTCCGACACCACGAGGTACGACTCGTCGCCCGAGAGCGCGACGCCGTTGGCGAACGCGAAGCCGTCGGCGACCAGGGCGAGCTCCTTCGTCGCGGGCACGTAGCGCAGCACCCGACCGGTGAACTGGTGCTCGATGAGGTCCTCGGTGAAACCCTCGATGGAGAACCGGGCGGACGCGTCGGAGAAGTAGATGACGCCGTCCTTCGTGATGGCGAGGTCGTCGACGAAGCGGAAGGGCACGCCGCCGAACGTCGTCGCCAGCACCTCGACCTTGCCGTCGCGCGAGTACGCCAGCAGCCCCGCGTGCGCGTCGCACACGATGAGCCGCCCGTCGGGGTGCCACGCCATCGCCAGCGGGCGCCCCTTCGTGTCGAAGAGCACCTCCGGCTCGTCGACGCCGAGCTTGAGCTTCACCACCCGCCCGTCCTTGAGCCCCGCCAGCAGCGTGCCGTCGGTGTTGAGGGTGATGGCCTCGGGGCCGACCAGCTGCTTCGCCCACCACTCCACCGGCGTGAGGCGGTCGTTCGGCGCGTACGCGCCCGTCAGCGGGCTGTGTGCGGGCGGCTCCCACCAGGCGGGCTCGAGCGGCGACGAGAGGTACAGGAAGAGGACGGCGGCGGTGACGACGAGCAGCGCGGCGGCGGCGACCTTGCGGATCAAGATGGGGGGGACCCTGACGCGAGGCCTCCGGGCATTCAACAGAAGTCGCGATTAGGTCTTCGAGGTGGTCGATGTCGCCGTCACCGAGCACGACGAGGCGCCGCCCGAAGACGGCGAGCCGATCTCCCCCACCTGCCGCGTGCGCTTCGTCACCGGCCCGGTGCGTGACGTCGCGCGCGTCGTCGAGCGGCTGTCGACGCCGAGCGAGATGCTCACCACGCACCCGCTCCTCACGCGCGTGGAGCCGACCGGCGAGCGCCACGAGCACGGCGTGCACGTCATCGACTTCGCGCTGGTGGAGCAGGTGCCGGTGCTCGGCGGCCTGCTGCGGATCTCCAACCGCTACCGCGGGCGCGCGACGCGCTTCGACGCTCACCCGCAGCGCGTGCGCCTGTCGGGCTGGTCCTTCCCCGGCGTGCGCATCGAGGTGCGCTTCGAGGTGCGTGACGGCCAGCTCATCGAGACGGCGTGGGTGGCCGCGCCGTGGTTCGTTCGCGGCTTCGTGCACCGCACCTTCATCGACGCGCACCGCCACCTCGTGCAGGCCGTGCTCGAAGACTGAGGGTGCGGCACGTTGTCGCACCCCGCTACCGCGGCGCGAGCGGCGGGTTTCTCCTGACGTGCGGAAGGCAGGCCGGACCCGCACGGAAAAGGAGAAGTCATGAAGACCCTGAAGACCCTGATGCTCGCGTCGCTGTTCGCCGTCCCCGTGTTCGCGCAGGCCGGCAACGGCAACGGAGCCGGCGCGGGAGATCAGCTCCGCACCCAGACGCAGGCCCGCACCCAGCTGAAGGACCAGGCGTGCACCGGCACCTGCGACGGCTCGCAGAAGCGCCTGCGGCTGCGCGACGGCACCGGCTCGGGCGCGCAGACGCGCAGCCAGCTCCACGACCAGACCCGGCAGGGCGGCGGTGGTGGCGGCAAGATGATGGGCGGCCGTCGCTGAGGTGACCCATGGGGCGCCGAGCGCTGGTCCTCGCGGTGCTGACGGCGGTGACCGCGCGTGCGCAGCCGGTGCTCATCACCGGCGCGAGCACGAGCGCGACGTGGGACAGCAACGTCACGCGCTCGGCGCAGCCCGAAGGAGGCCTGTTCGTCGACGGCACCGCGCACGTCGGCGGAGGCCTCGCGCTGCTCGACGAGCGGCTCCTGCTCACCGGGCTCGTGCTGTACCGCGGGCGAATGCCCGTCACGCTCGAGGCGCTGACGAGCCACGTCTTCGTCGGCTCGGCGGCGGCCTCGCTGCGCGTGGTGCCGTGGCTGCGGCTCGGCGTCTCGGGCGTCGGTGGCTACACGCTGCTGAGCGACCCCACGCGCAGCGGCCCACGCGCCGACGCGCGCGCCTTCTTCCGGGCGATGCCCCTCGACTGGCTCGACGTGCGCGGCGGCTACGCCTGGCTCTACCGCGTCGCCGCGGATCCAGTCTTCACCACCGCGAACCATGAGGTGAGCCTGTCGCTCGAGCTGCACCCGCTCACCTGGCTCGAGCTCAGCGCGGGCTGGAGCTTCAGCACCGGCGGCGACGTGGTCTTCGTGTCCACGCCCGCGGGGAGCGCCACCACGAGCGGCGCGCGCGGCGCGGGCTGGCTCGGCGGCAGCTCCGGAGGCGAGCTCTGGGTGCCCACGCCGACCCGCGCGCAGACGCACGCGGTGTCCGCCACGGCCTTCGCGCTGCTCCCGAAGGGCTTCGGCGCGGGCGTGGAGTTCACCTGGCTCACCAGCGACAACGCGCTGCAGCCGTGGTCGGGGTGGATCGGCTCGGTCGTCGCCTCGTGGGATCTGCCGTAGCGACCGGTCAGGGCAGCGTGGCCCACTGCGAAGCGCCGACGCGCGCGAGGTACCGCGGCGGCGCGCCGAGCTGCGGCTTGTAGATGGCCGCCTCCGCGGGCTCGAGCGAGTCGAGCACCGCGCACGACGACGCGAAGTCTCCGTGCCCGACGAGCACGCGGTTGGTGCCCGCCGCGGGCATGCCGTTGAGCAGCGCGGCGGTGTCGCGGCAGCGGTTGTTCTCTTCGTAGACGAAGTAGGTGAGCGCCGGCACGGTCTCGACGATGCCCGCGTCGACCGAGAAGCCCGCCGCGGTCTGCACCGCGCGGCAGAACTCGCTGGTCTGCACCTGGCTCACCGCCACGCCCGCGTCGGCGAAGAAGTCGCGCACCGCGGCGAGCTGCCCATCGGCCGTCGCGGGCGTGAGCTGGGCGGCGGTGGCCGTCGCGCAGCTCGCGTCGCAGCGCTTCCACCAGTTCGGCGAGGCGGTGGTGCTCGCCGTGCCGAGCGAGGTCTGGTCGACGCAGGTCGTCGCGGTCGCGTGGCGGAAGTAGAGCGCGTAGCCGCCGCCGCGCAGCGACTGCCGCAGCGTCACGCGGAACGGCGTCGAGGCCGGCGTGGTGCTGCAGGTCGCGCCGATGCACCCCCACGCGGTGTACGTGTAGCGGTGCGTCTCGAGCGGCAGATCCGGCAGCAGCACCGACACGCGCTCGTCCACCGCGCTGCCCGCGCCGTCGAAGACCACCACCGCGTTCGCGTCGTGGGGGCCGCTGGCGGTCGCGTTGTGCGTGCGCAGCACCTTCACCGTCGGCGCGCCGCTCGTCCACGAGAGCTCGACGCGCTGGCCGTCGGCCGAGAGCTGCGCGCTCAGCCCGGAGATGGACAGCGTCGCCCCGCCGTCGCCCGGCGCGCTGATGGCGAGGCTCGGGGCGCTCGCGCCGCACTTGCCGCACGCGTTGCAGTTGAAGACCGCGTAGTAGGTCGGCGCGCTCGGCGAGAGCGCGCTCAGCGGCTCGGTGACGGTCGACGACGGGCCGCTGTAGACCGACGTGCCGTCGAGCACCGAGCTCGGCGCGCTGCCGCGCTTGCGCACCACCGTCACGCCCTCGAAGGCGGTGGACGCCTCGGGCGGCATCCACGACAGGCGCACCGTGTTCCCCTCGAACGACGACGAGAGCGCCGTCACCTCCGCGGTGGGCGCGATGGTGTGGGCGCCCCGCAGCGAGCGCACCGTCGCGGCGCTCTTCGCCCACGTGCCGTCGGCGGCGCGGCTCCAGAGGTGCCAGGCGAACGGCCCGCACCCGTCGGGGAGCTGGTTGTCGGTGTACGTCGTGCCCTCGGTGACGGCGATGACCTGCCCTCCGCCGAGCGCGTCGCCGACGACCAGCCCGCCATCGGGCGCCGTCGCCTCCACCGTGCCCAGCGTGCGCGCGACGAGCGTGGTCTGGGCGTTGATGCCCTTCTCCCAGGTGAGGACCGCCGTCGCCGGGCTCACCTGCACGTCGGGGCGCAGCGGCGGCTCGACGAAGGTGGGCCGCGGACCACAGCCGGCGAAGAGGACGAGGGCGGCGAGCGGGAGGCGCATCACGCGCTCTCTACCACGCGCCTCAGCACCAGCGCCCGAGCACCACCTCGAGGCGCTTCACGTCGATCGGCTTGCTCAGGTAGTCGCTCATGCCCACCGCCAGCACGCGCTCGCGATCTCCCTGCATCGCGTTGGCCGTCATGGCGATGATGGGCACCGCCCGGGCGCGCTCTCCGGCGGCGCCCGCGCGGATGCGGCGCGTCGCCTCGTAGCCGTCGAGCACCGGCATCTGGCAGTCCATCAGCACCGCGTCGAAGCGCGCGCCGCGGAGCACCTGCAGCGCCTCCTCGCCGTTGACCGCCACGTCGACGTGGTAGCCGAGCTTCTCGAGCAGCCGCACCGCGAGCCGCTGGTTGACGGGGTTGTCCTCCACCAGCAGGAGCCGCTGCCCGTGCGGCGCGCGGTGGGGCTGCGGCGTGGTCTGCGTGGTGGCGAGCGGCGCGCCCTCGACCAGCGGGAGCTCGAAGAAGAAGGTGCTGCCCTGCCCGGGCTCGCTGGTGAAGCCGATGGTGCCGCCCATCAGCTCCACGAGCTTGCGGGAGATGGACAGCCCCAGCCCCGTGCCGCCGAACCGCCGCGTGGTGCTCGCGTCGCCCTGGGTGAAGGGCTGGAAGAGCGTCGCGCGCAGCTCCGGCGCGATGCCCGGCCCGGTGTCCCTCACCGAGAAGCGCACCCGCCCGCCGGCCCGGCGCAGCGCCACGTCGACCTGCCCACGCTCGGTGAACTTCACCGCGTTGGCCACCAGGTTGAGCAGCACCTGACGCACCCGCCCCGCATCGCCCCGCAGCGAGCGCGGCACCGCCTCGTCGAGCTCGCAGTGGAGCGCGAGGCCCTTCTCCTTCGCGCGCGCCGACATCAACGTCGTCACCGCCGTGGTGAGGGCATGCGAGTCGTAGTCGGCCACCTCGAGCTCCAGGCGCCCGGCTTCGATCTTCGTGAGGTCGAGCACGTCGTTGAGCACCGTGAGCAGCCCCTGCCCCGAGGTCGACAGCACGTCGACCAGCTCGCGCTGCTCGGGCGTCAGCTCCGTCTCGCGCAGCAGCGTGGCCATGCCCAGCACGCCGTTGAGCGGGGTGCGGATCTCATGGCTCATGTTCGCCAGGAACATCGACTTGGTGCGGCTCGCGGTCTCGGCGACGTCGCGCGCCCTCTCCAGCTCCTGCGTGCGGGCGGCGACCAGCGCCTCGAGGTGCTCGCGGTTCTCTCGCACGTGCGTGGCCATCACCGCGAGCGCGCGCGAGAGCTGGGCGATCTCCGCGACCTCTCCGGGGGGCGGCGCGACGGTGGAGTCGCCCGCGGCGACGCGCTCGGCGGCCGCCACCAGCTGCGTCAGGGGCCGGCTCACCCAGCGCGACACCGCCACGTACAGCACCAGCCCCAGCGTCGCGAGCGACACGAGGCTCAGCAGCAGCAGCCGCACCTCGAAGGGGTTGCTCGTCTCTTCCAGCGCGTCGAGCGACGCGACCGAGAACACCACCCAGCCCCAGCGCTCGAAGGGCGAGAAGGCCGCGAGGCGGCGCAGCGGCTTCTCGCCGACGGTGGGGTTGACCCACTCGTACTCCTCGCGCCCCTGACGGCGCGCGAGCATCTGCGCGAACACCGGGCGCCCCGACACGTCGGTCACCCCGAGCACGTTCTTTCCCTCGAGGCCCTGGGCGTGCACCATCACCAGGCCCTGCTCGTCGACGACGGCGACCAGCCCCTCGTGGATCAGCCGCAGCGAGCGCAGCTTGTCCTTCAGCGCGCGCAGCCCATCGGTGAAGTCGCTGCCGACGAAGGCCACCGCCACGACCTGGCCGCTCGCGTCACGCAGCGGCTCATAGTGCGTCATGTACTCGCGGCCGAAGAGCGCGGCGCGCCCGGTGTACGAGCGCCCTGCCCGCAGCAGCTTCCACGCGGGGTGCTCGGCGCCCAGCCTCGTGCCCAGCGCGCGAGAGCCATCGCCGCGACGAAGGGAGGTCGTCGCCCGGAAGAAGTCGTCTCCGTCAGCGACGAAGACGGTCGCGGCCGCGCCGGTGCTGGCGGTGAAGCGGTCGACCAGCTCGTCGTCGAGGTTCGCCACCCCATCTCCGCGCCGGAGCACCGGCAGCGGCGTGCCGGCGACGTCGACGCGCGCCTCGAGGCGCTCGAGCGGCCCGACGAGCTGAACGAACTGCGCCCCGAGCAGATCCACGTTCTGCTCCAGCCCCGAGGCGTAGGCGTCGATGAGGTCGACCGCCTGCTGGTTCGAGCGCTCGAGCTCGATGACGGCCCGCTCCCGGAAGGAGCTGCGCGCCCACGCCGAGAAGGCCACCACCGCCGCGCCCTGAAACGTCGCCAGCGTCAGGAGCAACACCACCCCCAGGCGCGTGGACAGGCGCTGCGGCGCGTGCTTCCTGGACATGTGCAACGCTAACCGCGTGCCGCTCCACCGCCTGCGCCACCTTTCTGTTTCTCCCGGAGCACGGTGTCTCGAGCGCACCATGCTCCGCACACTCACCTCCGCCGCGCTGGTCACGTTGCTGACGGCCTGCCCTGCCCCCGTCGTCTCGCCCGATGCAGGCGCTCCCGATGCGGGCGCGACGGAGACCGGTCGCGATGCGGGCGCTCCGGACGCGGGAGATCCATCGGCGCTCTTCCCACCCGACCGGCTGATCGAAGTACGGCTCGAGCTGCCCACCGCCGACTGGGACACCCTGCGCAACCAGACGCGCGACCTGTTCACGCTCCTCGCTGGCGACTGCACCGCGCAGCCCTTCCCGTCGCCCTTCACCGACTTCGAGGGCACCGCCACGGTCGAGGGCGTGCGCCTCGCGCGCACCTCGATGAAGAAGAAGGGCTTCCTCGGCTCGCTGTCGGTCAACCGCCCGTCGCTCAAGCTGAAGTTCGACGCCTTCCTCGACGACCAGGCCGTGCACGGCATGGACGCGATGACGCTCAACAACGCGCAGCAGGATCCCTCGATCGTCCGCCAGTGCCTCGGCTACGCGCTCTTCACGAAGGCCGGGCTGCTCGCGCCGCGCTGCAGCTTCGCGCACGTGACGGTCAACGGCGCCGACCTCGGCGTGTACGCGCACGTCGAAGCCATCGACAAAGACTTCCTCCGCCGCCGCGGGCTCGACGCCGACGGCCGGCTCTACGAAGGCACGCTCAGCGACTTCAACCTCACCTTCCTGCGCACCTTCGACCTCAAGGGCAACGACCCGTCGCGCGCCGACCTCGAGGCCGTCATCGCCGCGCTCGCCGTCCCCGACGCGGAGGTCGTCGCGCGCCTCGACGCGGTGCTCGACGTGAAC
>JBMORD010000372.1:0-37130 GCA_049322495.1 Myxococcota bacterium
CGTGCCCACCCGGTTCCCGTCGGAGGCGATCGGCCGCTGGATGGTGAGCCGGGTGTCGGAGAGCCCGGGCTGCGATGCGCCGGCGAGGTCGTCGGGGAGCGCGTCGGCCGGGGTGCGCTCCCAGCTCGCCAGCCGCTTGTCGTCGAGCGAGTACACCGCCGCCGCGAGCGCGGTGTCTTCGGCGGCGAACTTCTCGAGCACGTAGCGTGCGGCCTGAGGGTCCCCGAAGGCGACCGCGCCAGCGGAGCTCCCGGCCAGGGTGTCGGCGAGCACGGTCATCGTGCGCTCCTTGACCCTGCCGCTGGAGTCCCGGTCGTAGACGACGAAGGCGCCGCAGGCGACCACGAGCACGACGGCGCACGCCGCGACCAGCATGCCCATCAACTTGGTTCTCAGTGACACGCGGACCATGTGCGGCTCAGTTCGTGAGGGGAATGACGTTGACGCCGGTGAGCTGAACGCTCCAGGCCTCGCTCTGGAGCATCACGCCGACGGCGCCGGGCACCTTCGCCACCTCGGCGATCACCTGTTCGGGCGTGGCGATGATGGTGGGCGCGATGCCCTGGCCGGCGAGCTGGCGCGCGGTCCACTGCTCGTTGAAGCGCGTGGCTGGCAGCTGCAGCACCTTGTCGAACAGCGTCTGCGCGGCGGGCGTGTTCGCGGGGCGTACGAAGAGCTTCACCGGCACGACGCCGTGCCAGAAGCCGACGTTCCCCAGCATGAGGTTCTTGAGCTGCGCGCTGGTCATGCTCCGCGTCGGGTTGCGCGCGTGGAGCACCACCACCAGCTGGTTGCCGTCGGGCTGCTGCGCCGCGGCGGGCACCGTGGCGAGGGCGAGCGCCACCATGAGGGCTCGGCGAGAGAGCGTCTTCACGGCTGCACCTCCCAGAGGTACGAGAGCGAGGCGCGCACCTCGTGCTCGAGGGCCGTCTGGCCGGAGATCCGGTACACGTGCGCGCTGTAGTCGACCTTGAGCGCGACCTGCGGCACGGGGCGGAGCACGCCGCCGGCGGTGAACTTGAGGAACGAGCCGCCATCGCCGCGCCCCGCCTCGTTGTCGCCGCCGACGCTCTTCGTCCGGATCGCCTCGGGGTTCTGGTACCAGTCGAACTGCAGGTACGGCGTCAGGGTGGTCTCGTCGCCGAGGCCGAACTGGTAGCCGGCGCGCACGTAGAGGGTCTGCACCGCGTAGCGCACGCGCGCGTCGGTGGTGCCCTGCGCGGGGTCGCCGTTGACGAAGTAGCGGCTGCGCTGCCAGTCGGCGAGGCCGGCCTCCGCGAGCTGCGCCACCGCCGCGCGGTCTCGCTCGGCGTCATGCCCCGCGTACCAGTACTCCGCCTGCACCAGGAGCCGGTTCAGGTTGAGCTGCGCGAAGGCGCCGGTGACGAAGTACTGGTCCTGCTTCATCCAGGTGGCGACGCCGCCGGTCGGAGCTCCATCGCCCACTGCCTGCGCGCTCTGGGCCGGGCCGCCCGACCAGTAGAACGACGTGCCGACCAGCAGGATGCCCGAGTAGTCGAGGCGCAGATCGCCGCCGATGGGAAAGGCCTTGTCGATGCGTTCGTCGTTGCCCGCGTTGACCGAGTACATCAGCGTCACCTTCGGGAGCGCGAAGCTGCCGTGCACCATGACGTTGGTGGTTCGGGTGAGCATGAGGTGGTCGGGGTCGAAGAGCTCCGGTGGCTCGATGCCGATGAAGGTGGGCACCGCGTCGAGGATCTCGTTGTAGAGGCCGAAGCGCCGGTAGGTCTTGCCGAGCCGCACCTGGAGGGCGCTGCCGAAGAGCGGCGCCTCGACCCAGGCGTTGCGGATGCGGACGAACTGATCGGTGCCCATCGCGCCGGCGCTGCGCGCGACCATGTTCACGAAGAAGCGGTACTTCCCGTAGATGCTCCCCTGCGTCATCACGTGGAGGTTGAGGACGTCCCACCCCCAATCACCCTCGGTGTAGGCGGGGCGGCCATCGCTGCCGAGGAGCCCGGTCGGTGCGCCGAACGAGTTCTCGAAGTACGAGTCGATGTAGCCGTAGAGCTTTCCTTCGAAGATCCTCGGCGCGGAGATGGCCGCGAGATCGCCCCAGCCGGCGGCGGAGTCGGCGGGCGCCTCCGCCGGCGCTGCTGAGGCGGGCTCAGGCGCGGCCTGCGCGGCGCCGCCGTCCGGCTCGTCGGCCCAGGCGCTCGAGGCCAACCACGACAGCGACAAGACCAACCCCCATGAGCGGAGGCGACGACGAGTGTGCATGCACGTTCCCCAGGCGAGAGAGACCGGCCCCTCTTCAACGGCCGTGCCCTGCTCAACGTCTTGATCCGTTGACACTCGGGCTGGGGCGACGCCACGCCATGGGGTTCGGGGAACCCCGACGTGAGGTGCTGCTGACTGACGGGCGTTCGCGCGCTATGCGCTGGCCCCATGCCCCGATTGCTGCGCGCAAGCGTCTTCGCCCTGGTCGTGTGGAGCTGTGGCCCTGCGTCGACGCCGCCGGTCGAGCAGCTCCCGTTCGAGGAGGCCTCTCTGACCGCGGCGCCGGACCCCACGAAGTTCGGGCCGTACCCGGTCGGCGTGCGCACGGTGACCTTCGAGGACACCGGCCGGCGCAAGCCCGACGGCACGCCGCGGCAGCTCGTGACGGAGATCTGGTACCCGGCGGTGCAGTCGGCGCGCGGGCAGCCGACGGTGGGCTACGACGTCCTCCCCATCTTCACGCCCGAGCAGCAGGCGGCGATCGGCGTGGGGACCATTCCGCTGCAGCAGACGGCGGCGGTGCGCGACGCGGAGCCGACGCGCGCGCACGGGAAGTTCCCGCTGATCATCTTCAGCCACGGGCAGGCGGCGATGCGGTGGCAGTCGACGTACTACACGGTGCTCCTCGCCTCGCACGGCTACGTGGTGGCGTCGGCGGACCACGAGGGCGGCACGCTGTACGACGTGGTGCGGGGGCAGCTCCAGAACGTCGCGGTGGGCGTCGAGACGCGGCCGGCCGACGTGATCTACCTCCTCGGGCGCTTCGAGCGGCTCAAGAGCGACGACTTCCTCTTCGGGCTGCTCGACCTCGAGCGGGTGGGCGTCACCGGGCACTCGTTCGGGGCGCTCACCTCGATGCGCGTCGCGGCGATGGACAAGCGGGTGAAGGCCATCGTGCCGCAGGCGCCGGTCGACGCAGCCGTGGCGTGGCTCGGCCTGCCGAAGCCGGTCCGCCTCGGCATCCCGGTGCTCATTCAGGCCGCCCACGACGACAAGACGCTCGAGTGGGACGCCAACATCGCGCCGACGATTCCGCTGCTCGAGCGCCCGTGGTGGCTGCTCGACATCGTGCACGGCGGGCACTTCACGTTCTCGGATCTCTGCGCGTTCGATCTCGCGTCGATCGTCGACAAGGTGCAGCTCGACATCCCGGGGGCGAACGTGCGGAACGTGCTCGAGGACGGCTGCGGCCCGACGTCACCGCCGGCGAGCATCGCGCAGCCGTTGATCAACCACTTCGCCGTCGCGTTCTTCAACGCGCACCTCAAGGGCTCGACGGGTTCGCTCGAGCTGATGACGCAGGCGAAGGCCGACGAGATCGCCGGCGGCGCCGGAGTGGCGACGCTGCAGGCGCAGCCCTGAGCGGGCTCGAGCGGCGCAAGGCTGCGGTCGGCACGACCGAGCGGGTTACCACTCGCGCTGCACGTGCAGTGCACTCGCCGACGCAGCGCGTGGGGTCCCCGCGCCGCTGGCAGCTGCGCCGCGCGGCAAGTGTAGCGCGCCCGTGGTCCGCACTGCGCGCGTGCTTCAACGGAGCTGCATGACCGTCATCTCGGCTTCGGCTGGCGTCGGACAGCGGCACCGGTTGCGACGCGAGGCACAAGTCGAGAGGGTAGGCGCTCCATCACGATGTACGACGGCCGCCGCGGAGTGCGCCTTGTTCCCATCCCGCCTCCGCCGATGCGCTCGAGCACCTCGCACTTGCCGGGGCGCATTCCGATGAGGGGTGATGCGAGAGCGCGAGCGCCATTTCGCTGGCGTCCTCCCGCATGTCGC
Organism: Myxococcota bacterium; assembly: GCA_049322495.1. Classification (GTDB taxonomy): domain Bacteria; phylum Myxococcota; class Myxococcia; order Myxococcales; family Myxococcaceae; genus Archangium_A. The sequence continues at coordinate 4,018 of JBMORD010000372.1, forward strand.
GCACGGTCCTCGAGCAGCTGAAGCATCAGGTGCTGGCGCGACCCGACGACCTGTCCGCGCGCCGGGTGTATGCCGACGCGCTGCTCGAGGCGGGAGATCCGCTCGGCGAGTTCATCACCCTGCAGTGCGACCTCGAGAGTGCGGCAGGGGCGAGACGCGAGGAACTTGAGCGGCGCGCGACCTCGCTGCTCGACCGCTACGCTGCGCACTGGCTGCAGACGCTGACCCGGTCGGATCGAGCGGCTGTGCGCTTCACGCGCGGCTTCGTCGAGCACTGGGCCTGCGGGGCACGCGGGTGGTGGCGCGCACGCCGCTGCGGAGCCTCACGCTCCAGCACGCGCATGGCCGGCACCTGCGGCACCTCGCGAAGATGCCGGCCTTCGCCTCACTCGAGACGTTGAGCGTCGAGGTGCCCTTCACTCGGCTCCGCACGCTTTCGTTGAAGGGGATGCTGTTCAACGCCAGCCACTCGCTCCCCGCGATGTGCGGCGCGCCGTGGTTCACGCGGCTCGAGGAGTTGAAGCTCGCACTCTGGCTCCCGGCGGCGGATCTCCTCGAGCTGAGCCGCCACGAAGGGCTCGGGCGCGTCGCGCTCTCGGCGAGCACCACCTGCGTCGACGAGGAGACGCTGCGCGCGCTCTGCACCCGCGCGCCGGGCCTGCAGGAGCTCGATGTCTCGCAAAAGCTGCGCTTCACCCTGACGGCGCGGGTGCTCGAGGCGCTGCCGCCCGGGCTGCGCGCGCTGCGCCTCACGGGCGTGGAGCTCGGCGACGCGGAGCTCGCGCTCCTGTGCCAGCTCCGCGCGGCGACCATCGTCCGCGGAGACTTCGCGGTGTCCGATGTCGGGCTCGCCCGACTGCGCGCCGCGCTCGGTGAGCGGCTGCAGGTCGGCATTCGTCACGATCGCCCCACGCTGCGCGACCGCCTCGCGCGCTTCCGCGCTGCCCTCTCTCGGTGAGTCAGCGCTCGAGCTGCGCGCCGGGCGTCCTCGTCGAGGCACGGGGCCTCGGGCGTCAGCACCACCGGCACCGTGCGCACCCGCTGCCCCTCGCGTGCAGGCGTGCAACGTCACCCACGGCTGGGCCCGGCAATGCGAGAGAGTGCGTCGGAAGGCACGGTCCGCGGCTCAGCTCCGACGGCGGCGGAGGGCGAGGACCACCAGCCCGAGCAGCGGCGCGAACGCGTCGATCTGCGTGCAGCCGCAGCCCGGGTTGCCGGAGGTGTTGCCCCCCGCGTCGGGCGTCATGCCCCCCGCGTCGCTTTCGACCTGTCCCGCGTCGGACGACATGCCCGCGTCGGTCTCGGTGCCCGCGTCCATCCCCGCGTCTTCGAAGCCCGCGTCGACGCCCGCATCCATCGTCATCGGCGCGCGCACGCGCACGCTCGCCTGCGCGCTGATCGCGCCCGAGGTGACGCGCACCGCGTCGGCGAAGTCACCGGCCGTCATCCCTGCGGTGAAGAGGCCGCTGGGCGTGACGGAGCCGGCGCTGGGGTTGGTGGTCCAGGTGAAGGTGGCACTGACCGGGTTCCCGAACGCGTCCTTGCCCGCGCCGGAGAACTGGACCTGCTCGCCGACCAGCACATCGGCGCTCGGCGGCGTGAGGTCGATGCGGACCAGCGGGCCCGGGGTGACGCTGACGGTGGCGAAGGCGGTGACGCCGTTCTGCTCTGCGCGCACGGTGTTGGCGAAGGTGCCCGTCATCGTGCCCGCGGCGAAGACGCCCGACGGCGAGATGGTGCCGCCGCCAGCGACGATGCTCCACGTCGGCATGACGGGCACCGTGTTGCCGTTGCCGTCCTGGCCGCTCGCGGTGAAGGCGAGGGTGCCGCCGGCCTGCGTGGTCGCCACCGCGGGCGTGACGGTGAGCTGGGCGAGCGCGCCGGCGTTGATGGTGACGTTCGCCGTGCCGCTGATGCCGTTGGCGGTGGCGGTCACCGCGGCCGGGTAGTTGCCTGACATCGTTCCCGCGGTGAAGACGCCGCCCTGCGTGATCGCCCCTGACGCCGGCGTCGCGCTCCACGCGATGGGCGTGGTCACCACGTTGTTGTTGGTGTCGAGCGCCTGGGCAGTGAAGGTGGTGTTGCCCCCCGGCGCCAGCGTGACCGACGGGGGTGAGACGACGACGCGCGTGACGGCGCCCGGCTGCACGACCACCGAGCCGAAGCCGCTCACGCCGGAGATGGTGGCGCGCACGGTGTTGGTGAAGGTGCCGGCGGTGGTGCCGGCGGTGAAGAGGCCGGTGCTGGCGTTGATGCTGCCCCCGCCCGCGGTGACGCTCCAGGTGGGCGTGCCCGAGACGACGTTCCCCACCGCGTCGAGCGCGATCGCGCTGAAGCTCGCCGTCTGGCCGGCCATCAGGCTCGCGGTCGACGGCATCACCATCACGCTCGCCACGGCCCCGCCGGTGACGGTGACGTTCGACGAGGCGCTGCGCGTGACGGACCCTTCGGTCGCGGTCGCCGTGACGCCCGAAGTGAAGGTTCCGGGCGTCGTGCCCGCGGTGAAGAGTCCGCTCGTCGAGACGTTCGCGCCGGTGACGCTGGTGGTCCACGTGAGGCTCGTGGTGAGCGGGTTGCCGCAGCCGTCGGCTGCGCTGCCGCTGAACTGCTGGCTGGCGTTGATCGCCAGCGTGGCCGTGCTCGGGCTCACGCTCACGCTCGAGAGCACGCCCGGGTCGACCGTCACCGAGGCGCGCCCGGTCACCGCGCCAGCGGTCGCGACGATGGCCATCGGGAAGGTGCCGCGCGAGCAGCCCGCGGTGTAGAGCCCTGCGCCGTCGATGATGCCAGCGCTGCCAGTCACCGACCAGGTGATGGCCGGGCTGCTCACCGGGTTGTTGCAGACGTCGAGCGCGGTGACGGTGAAGGCCTGCGTCTGCTGGGAGCGCACCGTGGCGTTCGACGGCGTCACCACCAGGCTCGCGATGGGCGCCGTGGTGATGGTGACGGTCGCCGACCCGGAGCGCCCGTTCGACGTCGCGGTGACGCCGGCGGTGACGGTGCCCGGCGTGCATGACGCGGTGAGCACGCCCGTGGAGTTGATGACGCCCGCCGCGGGGAGCGCGGTCCAGGTGATGACCGCCGACGGCACCGGGTTGTTGGCGGCATCGTACGCGGTGGCGGTGAAGGTGAAGCTGCCTCCGGCAGCCACCGTCGCGCTGGCAGGCGCCACCACGACGCGATCGACCGGGCCGGGCGCGAAGGGGAACGCGCCGAGATCGCTCGCGCTGGTGCCCGCGCCGCGCGCGGGAGACGTCGACTGGAGGTGGAAGTCACCCGTGCCGGGGGAGACGAGGAGCGGATCGACGGTCAGCGTGTTGATGCCCGCCGTCGTGTTGTACGTGTTCCCGCTCCCGCTCGCGAAGAGCAGGTTGTACGAGTTGGTGATCGCCACCGCGGAAGACGAGCGGTACAGCGCGTAGGCGGTGTGGTTGCTGAAGAGGGAGTTGGTCACCGCGAGCGAGCCGGTCGACGACGCGGAGAAGACGCCGTAGCTGTTCGCGTAGGCCGTGAGGTGATCGAGCGTGAGCGCGCCGCCCTGGCCGTAGGCGCCGTAGGTGTTCGCGTCGAGCACGGTGAAGCCGACCGACGACGTGGTGCCGGTGTTCGAGCGCACGCCCCAGGTGCACCCGCTGAGGCGGGAGTTCGACACGGTGGCGTTGCCGAACAGCTCCAGGCACGTCGTGCCGCGGGTGATGGTGGCGTTGGTCACGGTCGCCGAGCCGCCGGCGACCACGCGCACGCCGACCCAGGCCCCGGCCCCGACGCCGCTCGAGGTGAGCACCACCGGGTTGGCGCTGGTGCCGGAGAGCTGCAGCGTGCCTCGCACGATGAGCTCCGTGCGCGAGGCGTCGTCACCGGCCTGCATGAGGTCGGTGGTCGGTGCCGTGAGCACCACGCCCGGGGCGAGGGTGACCGTGACGCCCGGCGCGACGGTGAGATCTCCCTGGAGCGTGGCGCTCGCCGAGAGCGTGGTGTTGCTCCACAGCGTGCCCACCAGCCCCGGTGTCGCGTCACCGGACCAGGCGAAGGCACCCAGGTCTCCGCCCGTCGAGTCGGACAGTCGCGCCGGCGAGTTCGTCGTCAGGCGGTGGTTGGTGCCGAGGGCGACGAAGAGCGGGTTGGCCGAGAGCGAGCCCGTGCCCGGGCTGCTGTTGTAGAAGTTCGTGCTGTTGCCCCACACGTCATCGTACGAGTTGGTGATCGTCACCGCCGACGACGAGCGATAGAGGCCGTAGCTCGTGTTGTTGGTGATGATGGAGTTCGTCACGCCGAGCGAGCCCGCACTCGAGGCCGAGTAGACGCCGTAGGCGTTCGAGACGATGGTGGCGTGGTCGAGCGAGAGCGCGCCGCCGTTCCCGTACGCGCCGTAGGTGTTGTTCGAGAGGAAGGGGCGGGTGGTGGTGACCGACGCGCCGGCGTTCGGACGGACGCCGTAGGTGTTGCCGGTGAGCGCCACGTCGGTGAGCGCGACGGTGCCGAACGCATCGACGGCGGTGGTGGCGCGCGAGACGTTCAGGCCGGTGAGCGAGGCGTTGCCGCCGGCCTCGACGATGACGCCGACCCAGGCGCCCGCGCCGCTCCCGCTGGACGTGAGCGTGGCGGGGCTGGCGATCGTCCCGGTGGCGCTGAGCGTGCCGCGCACCACCAGCTCGACGCGCGACGCGTCGGTGCCGGCCTGCATCAGGTCGCTGGTCGACGCGGTGAGCGTCACCCCCGCGGGGATGGTGACGGTCACGCCCGGTGCCACGGTGAGATCTCCGGTGACGGTGCCGGTGGTGAGCGTCGTGTTGGTCCACAGCGTCCCGGTGAGGCCGCTGGTGGCGTCGCCGGTGTACGGGAACGCGCCCATGTCGGTGCCGCCGGAGTCGGAGAAGCGCGCGGGCGAGTTCGAGGTGAGCCGGTAGTTGGTGCCGAAGCTGACGTAGAGCGGGTTGGTCGAGATCGAGCCCGCGCCCGGCGACGCGTTGTAGTAGTTCGTGGCGTTGCCCCACACGTCGTCGTAGCTGTTGTTGATCGAAACCGCCGAGGACGAGCGGTAGAGGCCGTAGCTGGCGTTGTTGGTGATGAGCGAGTTGTTCACCGCCAGCGTGCCGCTGCTCGACGCCGAGTAGACCGCGTAGCCGTTCGAGACCATCGTCGCGTGATCGACGGTGAGCGAGCCGCCGTTGCCGTACGCACCGTAGGTGTTGCCGCTGAAGAGCGAGCTGCCGACGGTGCCGCTGGCGCCGGCGTTGGTGCGCACGCCCCAGGTGTTGTTGCGGAAGGTCGACCCGGTCACCGCGAGCGAGGCGGCGCTGTCGACGCCGGTGGTGGCTCGCTCGATCGTGGTGCCGTTCATGGTGAGCGAGCCGCCCGCCTCGACGATGACGCCCACCCACGCGCCCGCGCCGCTGCCGCTCGAGGTCAGCAGCGCCGGTGACGCCGCGGTGCCGTTGATGACCAGGTTCCCGCGCACGATGAGCTCCACGCGCGCGCTGTCGGTGCCTGCCTGCATGAGGTCGCTGGTCGAGGCGGTGAGCGTGACGCCCGCCGGCACGGTGACCGTGACCCCGGAGGGAACGACCAGGTCGCCGGTGAGCGTGCCCGTGGCGAGCGCGGTGTTGGTCCACAGCGTGCCGGTGAGCCCCGGGGTGGCGTCGCCAGCGTACGGGAACGCGCCGAGATCGTTCCCCGCGCTGTCCGAGCGCCGCGCCGGCGAGTTCGCGGTGAGCGCGTAGTTGGTGCCGAAGCTGACGAAGAGCGGGTTGCTCGAGAGGGAGCCGGCGCCCGCGGAGCTGTTGTAGTAGTTGGTGGCGTTGCCCCACACGTCGTCGTAGCTGTTGTTGATGGTGACGGCCGACGACGAGCGGTACAGGCCGTAGCTGGTGTTGTTGGTGATGATCGAGTTGTTGACCGCCAGCGTGCCGCTGCTCGACGCGGAGTAGACGGCGTAGCCGTTCGAGACCACCGTCGCATGGTCGACGGTGACCGAGCCGCCGTTACCGTACACGCCGTAGGTGTTCGAGGCGATCAGCGTGGTGCCGACCGTGCCGCTGCCGCCCGCGTTGGTCCTCACGCCCCAGGTGTTGTTGCGCAGCGTGGAGGTCGAGACGCTCAGCGCGCCCGCCGAGTCGAGGGCGGTCGTCGCGCGCTCGATGGCCACGCCTGAGGCCGCGACGCTGCCGCCCGAGAGCACCCGCACCCCGACCCACGCGCCCGCGCCGCTGCCGCTCGAGGTCAGCGTGGCAGGCAGCGACGCGGTGCCGGTGACCGAGAGCGTGCCCGCGACGATCAGCTCGACGCGCGAGGCGTCGTCGCCGGCCTGCATGAGGTCGCTGGTCGACGCCGTGAGCGTCACCCCGGCGGGGATGGTGACGGTCACACCCGGTGGCACCGTGAGGTCTCCGGTGACGGTGGCGGTCGAGAGCGTGGTGTTGCTCCACAGCGTGCCGGTGAGGCCGCTGGTGGCGTCACCGGTGTACGGGAACGCGCCCATGTCGGTGCCGGTCGAGTCGGAGAAGCGCGCGGGCGAGTTCGAGGTGAGCCGGTAGTTGGTGCCGAAGCTGACGTACAGCGGGTTGGCGGAGATCGAGCCCGCACCGGCGGACGCGTTGTAGTAGTTCGTCGCGTTGCCCCACACGTCGTCGTTGGTGTTGCCGATCGCGACCGCCGAGGACGAGCGGTACAGCCCGTAGCTGGTGTTGTTGGTGACGAGCGAGTTGTTGACCGCCAGCGTGCCCGAGCTCGACGCCGAGTAGACCGCGTAGCCGTTCGAGACGAGCGTCGCGTGGTCGACGGTGATCGAGCCGCCGTTGCCGTAAACGCCGTAGGTGTTGCCGCTGATGAGCGTGGTGCCCACCGTGCCGCTCGCGCTGGCGTTGACGCGCACGCCCCAGGTGCTGTTGCGCAGGGTCGAGGTGGTGAGGGCGAGGGTGCCCGACGAGTCGAGGGCGGTGGTCGCGCGCTCGGCGACGAGCCCCGCGCCCTGCACGCTGCCTCCGGTGAGCACGCGCACGCCGACCCATGCGCCCGCGCCGCTGCCGCTCGAGGTGAGCGTGGCCGGTGAGCCGCTGCTGCCGGTGACGGCCAGCGTGCCGCCGACGATCAGCTCGACCCGCGCGGAGTCGTCGCCCGCCTGCATGAGGTCGCTGGTCGAGGTGGTGAGGGTCGCTCCCGCCGGGAGCGTCACGGTGACGCCGGGCGGGATGGTGAGATCGCCGGTCACCGTGGCGCTCGACAGCGTGGTGTTCGCCCACAGCGTGCCCGTGAGGCCCGGCGTGGCGTCGCCCCCGTACGCGAAGGCGCCCATGTCACCGCCGGTCGAGTCGGAGAAGCGCGCGGGCGAGTTCGACGTCAGGCGGTGGTTGGTGCCGAAGCTGACGAAGAGCGGGTTGGCCGAGATGGAGCCCGCGCCCGCGGAGGTGTTGTAGTAGTTGGTGCCGTTGCCCCACACGTCGTCGTTGGTGTTGTTGATCGTCACCGCCGACGACGAGCGGTACAGGCCGTAGCTGGTGTTGTTGGTGACGACCGAGTTCGACACCGTCAGCGTGCCGCTGCTCGCCGCGGAGTAGACCGCGTAGCCGTTCGACACGAGCGTCGCGTGGTCGACCGTCACCGAGCCGCCGTTGCCGTACACGCCGTAGGTGTTGCCGGTGAAGAAGCTGGTCCCCACGGTGCCGCTCGCGCCGCTGCTGGCGCGCACGCCCCAGGTGCTGGCGCGGAACGTCGAGCCCGAGACGGTGATGCTCGCCGTGTTGTCGAGGCCTACCACGGCCTCCTCGACGATCGCCGACGTCACGGTGGCCGTTCCGCCGCTCTCGACCCGGAGGCCCGTCCACGCTCCGGCGCCGCTGCCGGCGCTGGTGAACGTCACCGGCGCTCCGGCGGTGCCGTTGACGACGAGGGTGCCGCGCACGATGAGCTCCACCCGTGCGCTGTCGGTGCCGAGGTTGGCCGCGTCGCTCGCCGCAGCCGTGACGGTGACGCCGGCGTTGATGGTCAGCGTGACCCCCGGCTCCACGCGCACGTCGCCCGACAGCGCCTGGTTGCTCGACCACGTGGTGTTGGTGCTGATGACCTGCGCCGAGGCGACGGAGGCGGTGAGGAGCACGGCGGAGAGCAGGGACGGACGCATGGCCGCTCAACACCCCACTCGAGCCGAGAGTGCAAGTACACTCACGGTCCCCAACCACCGCCTCCGTGAGTGACCTGTCCCGTCCCATCTCGTTGATCCACCTCCATTCCGGAGGCCGCGACGAGCGCGTCGATCACGTCGCCCACGAGGAGCCGCTCGAGTTTCAGCTCGATGGGCACGCGGTCGCGGTGGTGATGCGCACGCCCGGGCACGATGAGGAGCTCGGCCTCGGCTTCCTCTTCACCGAGGGGATGATCCGTTCGCCCGCCGACGTCGCGTCGCTCCAGCACTGCACCGTGGTGCCCGACGCCGAGGCGGAGGAGAACGTGCTGCAGATCCGCCTCCACCGGCCGATCGATCTCGCGCGCTTCCGCCGGAACCTGTTCGCCAGCTCGAGCTGCGGCGTGTGCGGCAAGGCGACGCTCGAGAACGCACTGCGCACGTCGCGCCCCATCGAGTCGTCCGCGCGCGTCTCGCGCGCCACGCTCGCGGCGCTGCCGATGACGCTCCGCAAGGGGCAGCCGGCCTTCCTCACGACCGGGGGCCTCCACGCCGCGGCGCTCTTCGACGGCCAGGGCCGGGTGCTGGTGGTGCGCGAGGACGTGGGGCGCCACAACGCGGTCGACAAGGTCATCGGCTGGGCGCTCCGCGAGGCCGTGCCGCTCGCCGACCTGACGCTCATGGTCTCGGGTCGCCTGAGCTTCGAGCTGGTGCAGAAGGCCGTCGCCGCGCGCGTGCCGGTGCTGGCGGGCATCTCGGCGCCGACCTCGCTCGCGGTGCGCATGGCCGACGCGCTCGGCGTGACGTTGGTGGGCTTCCTCCGCGAGGGCGCGATGAACGTGTACGCCCACGCGCATCGGGTGGAGTGAGATGGCGAGCATCGGTCACGTCGTGTTCGGCACCGCGGTGGCGCGCTTCCATGATGGGCGCCTGCACTGGAAGTCGGTGGTGGCGTTCTCCACCTTCTCGCTGATGCCCGACCTCGACGTTCTCGCCTTCCGGTTCGGCATTCCGTACTCCGCGCCGTTCGGCCACCGGGGCGCGACGCACTCCATCGCCTTTGCGCTGCTGGTCGGTGTCTTCGGCTGGCTGCTGACGCGGAGCTGGCGCTCGACGCTCGCCGTCACCGTGGTGGTGCTCTCACACCCGCTGCTCGACGCGCTCACCGACGGTGGCCTCGGGGTGGCGCTCTTCTGGCCGCTGACCAACCACCGCTACTTCTTCCCGTGGAACCCGCTGCCGGTCGCGCCCATCGGCCGCGACATGCTCTCTCTGCGCGGGCTGTACGTGCTCGCGGTGGAGAGCCTCGTCTTCGCGCCCCTGCTGTTCCTGCCGCTGCCCCGGAGAAAGCCCGATGAAGCTCGCTGAGCGACTGCGTGCCGCCCGCCGGGTGGTGTACCTCTGCGGCGCCGGCCTCTCGGTGCCCAGCGGCATCCGCGCGTACCGCTCGGGCCCCAACGCCATCTGGGCGACGACGGTGATGGAGTGGGGCACGCGCCAGAAGTTCCTCGACGACCCCGCCGCGTGGTGGAGCGAGTTCTGGCTCGGCTCGCACGGCGATCTCTTCAAGCAGTTCCAGCCGAACGACGGCCACCGCGCGCTGGTGCAGGCGATGGCGCGCGGTCCGGACGACCTCGTCATCACCCAGAACATCGACGGCCTCCACCGCCTCGCCGGTCACCCCGAGGAGCGTCTGATCGAGATCCACGGCCGGCACGATCGCTTCATCTGCTCGAGCGACGGCGGTTGTCCGGGCGTCGACGCGCCGGTGGGCGCGGTTGACCTCTCGCGCCTGCGCGAGGGCGTCATCCCCCGCTGCGCGCACTGCGATGCGCCGATGCGGCCGCTGGTGCTGCTCTTCGACGAGGCCTACGACTCGCACGCCGCGTACCAGTCGTGGCGCGCGCGCAAGGCCCTCAACGACGCCGACGTGCTGGTCTTCGTCGGCACCTCGTTCTCGGTGGGCATCACCAGCTACGCCGTGCGCTGCGCCGACGTCTCGGGCGCGCTGATGGTGAACGTCAACCCCGAGCCGGGGCCCTTCCCGCAGCTGCAGAACCTCCTCGGCGGTGCGGAAGTGGTCCTGCCCCGCTTGCTCGACGTCTGAGGTGCTACGAAGCGCGCATGGGAATGCGTGTCCTGGCGGTCATTTCACTGGTCGCGGTGATGATGGGCTGTCAGCAGCGCCCGCTGGTCGAGGTCGGTGACGCGGGCGGCGGAGAGACGCCAGACGCAGCAGTGGTCGACGCGGGCGGGGACGATGCGGGCGCGGTCGATGCCGGCTCGGTCGATGCGGGCTCGCCGCTCGACGCCGGCTACCCGATCAAGCACATCATCGTGATCGTCAAAGAGAACCACACGTTCGACAACTACTTCGGCACCTTCCCCGGGGCCGACGGCACGACGACGTACAAGCTGTCTGACGGAGGCATCGGTCAGTGCGGCCGCGCGCCGGACAACACCCTGCGCGACATGGATCACTCCCACGCGGCGGGGATCGCCGACTGGAACGGCGGCCAGATGAACGGGTGGGACCGCGTCGCCGGCACGAGCTCGCTCGGCGACAACCTCGCGTACGCGCAGTACCACGAGGAAGACATCCCGAACTACTGGTCCTACGCGCGCCACTTCACGCTCGCCGACCGCTTCTTCTCGCAGATGATCGGCCCGAGCTTCCCGGGCCACCTCGCGGTGCTCGCGGCGCAGGCGGCGTGGGCGACCGGCAACCCCGACACGTCGATCATCCACCCCTACTGGGGCTGCGATCAGAGCTCGAACACGCGCATCAGCGTCGAAGACGCGACGAGCTGCACGTCCCAGGACGTCTTCCCGTGCTTCGACATTCCCACGGTGCCCGACGTGCTGCCGCCCGGGAAGACGTGGCGGTTCTACGGCTCGAACTTCTACGTGCTGCCCGAGGTGTGGTCCATGTTCAACGCGGTGCGGGGCATTCGCTACGGGCCGGGGTGGGCCAACGTCGTCGACGAAGGCGAGTTCGAGAAGGACGTCGAGAACCACCGCCTCGCCGACGTGACGTGGCTCGTGAACCAGGACATCGCCGACGAGCACCCGCAGGTCGGCGGCGTGTGCTTCGGCGAGAACTGGACCGTCCAGAAGATCAACAAGGTGATGCAGAGCGACTACTGGAAGGACACCGCGATCCTCTTCACCATGGACGACTTCGGCGGCTGGTACGACCACGTGCCGCCTCCGCGCCAGTACGGCTGCGCGCCGACCACCAACCCCTACGGGCTCGGCTTCCGCCTTCCGCTGATCATCATCTCGCCGTACGCGCGGCCCGGCTTCATCTTCCACGAGCAGTCGGAGCAGGCGTCGATCCCTCGCTTCATCGAGAAGATCATGGGCTCGACGAAGACGCTCCACGAGCTCGACCCCGCCGCGCAGGACGCGCAGGCGAACGATCTGCTCAACGCGTTCGACTTCACCCAGCAGCCGCTGCCGCCGCTGGTGCTTCCGAAGCGCACCTGCCTGTGAGCGCCGTCAGCGGCCCTTGAAGACCGCGTCGCGACGCTCGACGAAGCTCATCATTCCCTCTGCGGCGTCTTCGCTCTCCATCACCTTGCCGAGCAGTGTCTGGAGGTGCTCGCGCGCCTCGACCGCGCCCCGGCTCTCGAACACCCGCGCGTTGGCCAGCGTGCCCTGAACGCCGAGCGGCGCCTGGCGGCTGATCAGCTGGGCGAGCGCGCGGGCGCGCGCGACGTGCTGGCCGGGCTCGGTGATCTCCTGCACCAGCCCGATGCGGAGCGCCTCGGCGGCGCCGAACTCCTCACCGGTGAGCAGGAAGCGCATCGCGTTGCCCCAGCCGAGGCGGGCCGGCGCGCGCATGGTCGCGCCCCCAAACGGGAGGATGCCGCGCGCGATCTCGAGCTGGCGGAAGCGCACCGTCGGCGAGGCGATGACCACGTCGCTCGCGAGCGCGAGCTCGATCGACAGGGTGAAGGCGATGCCGCTGACGGCCATCACTACCGGCTTGGGGACCTGCGGCGCCCAGACGCCGAACGGGTCGTACTTCCTGCCGCCCGCAAGGGCCGCGGGGCCGCGCTCGCCGACCGCGGGGCCGACCTCCGCGAGATCGAGCCCGGCGGAGAAATGCTCGCCGTGGCCGAAGAGCACGCCACAGCGCAACGAGTCGTCGTCGCCGAGCTCCTCGTAGGCCGCGGCGAGCGCTTCGATGGTCGCCAGATCGAAGGCGTTGCGCTTCTCGGGGCGGTTGACGCCCATCAGCAGGACGGCGCCGTCGCGCTCGATGGTTACGCGGGGAGTGCTCATCGTCGGCTCCTCAGGTCAGGTGCTGCATCACCAGGCTCGTCATCTCGAACATCGAGACGCGGTCCTGCCCGCCGAACACCGCGCGGAGGTTCTCGTCGGCCTTGATCATCTTCTTGTCCTCCTGGTCCTGGAGGCGGTGCTGCTTGATGTAGCTCCACAGCCGTTGCACGACCTCGACGCGCGTCTTCGGCTCCGGGCCGACGACGCGCGCCAGCTCCGCGGACGGCGTCATCGGCTGGAGGAACGAGACCGTTCGCCCGGAGTCGGCGGCGTCGTCGCCATCGTCCTGCTCCTGGTCCTCGTCCTCGTCGCTCTCCTCGTCGTCGTCGCGCTCGACCTGTTTCGCGACGAGCGCTGGCTCGAGGTTCGTCGGGTAGGGGATGAGCTGCGGCGTCTCGGCGTCGTCGTTCTTCTTCGGGCTCATGGCCCGACCATACGCCTCACGCTCGCCGGCGTCGCAGCGCGGCCATCAGCACAAGCAGCCCGAGGCTCATCGGGTCGACCGTGGTGCAGCCCTGGTTCGGCGCGTCGGCCCGCTTGAACGTGGCGGCGATCGCCCTGGTGTTGTCGACCACCACCGTCGGGGCGCCCTCCTCGGTGAGCACCTCCACGCGGAGCGCGGCGGGCGCGGCGTCGAGCGCCGGGAGATCCTCGACCATCCAGCCCTGTTCGGTGGTGAAGGTGTTGCCGTTGCAGCTCATGACGAACGAGCTGGTGTGTGCGCGCGCCACGTCGGGGAGCGAGGGGTTGAACGAGAAGACCGGGTCGGCGGTCATGTCCTCGGGAGAGAGCGTGGTGTACAGCCGCGTGAGCTTCGGGAACTCGGCGAAGAGCGCGTTGGCCTCTCGCAGCGGCGTCACGAACTCGGCGAAGACCTGCTGCGCGAGCGACGGCGCGTCGAAGGCGAGCGTCCAGCCGGTGAAGTCGTCCGGGTTCTGCGTCCGGTAGTCGCCCAGGTAGAAGCCGAGGTTGAGCAGGAACTGGTTCGGTGAGACGCCCTTCGCCGCGAGGGGCGCGGGCATCGGAATGTCGGTGAGCAGCAGCCGCACCACCGCCGGCGGGAGGCTGGAGCCGGCGGCGACGCTGCGATCGATGAAGCCCTTGCGGAGCAGCGTGTCGACGAACTGCGCCGGCGTCGTGGCTTTCGCCAGCTCGGCTTCGGTGCCGAAGCGCCCGGGCGGCACGAGCTGGTCCTTCATCACCTCGCTCGGCCCCGCGTAGTCGGTCACGAAGGCGTGCTTGTCGGGCGCGGCGCTCACCGCCCTGGTCACCAGCTGCGAGTAGTTCTGGCCGTTGTTGAGCCAGTCGAGCAGCGCGTCGTTGATCACCACGTGGTGGTAGTTGCGCGGGATGCCGCGGCCGTTGCCGAGGAGCCACACCTGGATGCCCATGTTCGGCGTCGCGCCGACGCGCGTGAGGACGATGGGGATCATCGGCAGCGCCGACGGGTACTCGAGCACCACCGGCGTGACGTCGCCCGCCGAGGCGCCCGCCTTGAGCTTGAGCGCGAGGAAGTACGCGCCGGGGTGGATGTACGGGCCGACCGCGTCGTCGGTGCCCGCGGGGACGAAGTAGCGGTTGTCCGCCAGCCACTGGAACATCGCCGTCCTGTCGTCTGCGCGGAGCACCGCGTAGTCGTAGGGGCCGATGCTCGACTGGGTGAGGAGCACCGAGGCTCCGGCGTCGACTCCTTCGGACGCGAACCGCCCGGTGTTCAGCGCGGCGCGCGCACCACAGCCGACGGACGTCGAGCGCGGACAGCCGTTGCCCCGGAACTCGGAGGTGAACGTCGGGTCGGTCGTCTCGGCCAGGCGGGTGAAGAGCTCGTCGCTGCCCAGCCGCAGCGTCGGCACCGACGGCAGCGGGAGCAGCCACCCGAAGTCCTTCGCGTCGCCCGAGTACTGGAGCTGGATGTGCGCGATGACCTTGCCGTCACGCACCGCGAAGAGGATCCGCTCCCCCGCTTGAATCACCGGCTCGGCCGCGCTCGGAGGCGCGAAGCAGCCGCACGCCTCGACGGGGCGACTCGCGAGCAGGACCACCAGCAACGACGCCGCCAGACCACCACGAAGGAGTTTCGTCATCTTGTCCGCGACGGCCGGCCCCGCCGATCCACGAGCTGGCAACCGTAGCCGCGGCGGCGCGCGCGGCGCTACCCCGGCGTGTTGCGCAGGAAGTCGGCGACCTCCGCGAAGCGCGACGAGAGGAAGCTGCGCACCGGTCCGGTGATGCCGCGCGCGTCCATCGCGCGGTTCATCGAGCGCAGCCACGCGTCTCGCAGCGACGTGCCCACCGGCACCTGGCCGTGCCGCATGCGCAGCCGCGGGTGCCCGTGCTGGGCGGTGTAGTCCTGCGGGCCGCCGAGCCAGCCGATGAGGAACAGCGCGAAGCGGTCGCGCGAGCCACGGCTCACCTTGCCCGGCGCGTCCTGGCGGTGCACCGCGGTGAGCTCCGGCTCGTGCTGCTCCATGTCGTCGTAGAAGGCCTCGGCGAGCGCCTTCACCGCTTCGCTCCCGCCGAGGCGCTGGTAGGGCGTGTCCTCGGCGGTCGGGGTCCAGACGTCTCCGCTGGTGCGCAGGGTGGTCACGGCGTCACTTCCCGTCGAGCCAGGCCTGGAACGCCTCGAACGAGTACGGGCGCCCGAGGAAGTCCTGCACCAGCGCGCCCGCCTCGCGGCTGCCACCCGGCTCGAGCACCTTCTTGCGGTACTGGGTGGCGACCGTGCCGTCGAGCATGCCCTTCGCGCGGAACTGCGTGAGGAGGTCCTTCGCGATGACCGTGCTCCACTGGTACGTGTAGTAGATGGCCGAGTAGCCATCGAGGTGCCCGAAGCCGAGCTCGAAGTGGGTGCCGGGCACGTACTCGCGGCGGAACGGGAGGAACTGCTGCTGCACCTCCTCGAGCACCCTGGTGGTGTCGAAGCCCGGCGCGCGATCGTGGAACGCGAGGCTCACCGCCGAGAGGAAGAACTGCCGGCGGGTGTCGACGCCCACGCCGAACTCCTTCGCGCGCTTGAGCTGCGAGACGAGCGCGTCGGGGATGGCCGCGCCCGTCTGGTGGTGCTTCGCGAAGCTCTTGAGCGCGGAGGCGTCGAGGGGCCACTCCTGGAGGAGCATCGACGGCACCTCGACGAAGTCCCACTCGGTGCGGATGCCCGACACGCCCGCCCACGGCTGACGCCCCGCGAAGATCTCGTGCAGGAGGTGGCCGAACTCGTGGAAGAAGGTCTCGACCTCGCTGTGCTGCATCAGCTCGCCGGGCCGCGGGAAGTTGCAGACCAGCACCGCCTCCGGCAGCTCCTTGCCGGCGCGACCGACGGTCAGCCCGAACTGCGCCGCGTGCTTGTACTTGCCGTCGCGCGGGTGCATGTCGAGGTGAATGCGTCCCAGCAGCGTGTCGCCCTCGAAGAGGTCGAAGGTCTCGACGTCAGGGTGCCACGTCGCCGCGTCGGTCACCTTCTGGTAGCGGATGCCGAAGAGCGTGGAGGTGATGTCCATCACGCCCTGCTTCACGTGGCCGTACTCGAAGTACGCGCGCAGCGCCTGCGAGTCGAGGCCGTACGACTCGGCCTTCACGCGATCTTCGAAGAACTGGTGCTCCCACGGCTCGACGACGGTGGCGCCGGGGACGTCCTTGCGCTTGCGCTCGAGCAGCATCGCCATGTCGGCCTTCGCGCGCGTCTCGGTCGCGGCGCGGCCCTTCGCGATGAACTCCGCGGCGGCCTCGGCGGTCTTCACCATCTTGGTCTCGGTGACGTACGCCGCCCAGGTCGGGTAACCGAGGAGCGTCGCCAGCTCGTGCCGCTTCGCGAGCAGCGCGTTGAGCACCTCGACGTTCTGCGGGAAGGCGCGGCTGCGGTACGCGCGCCACAGCGCCTCGCGCACCTGACCGCTTCGCGCGTAGATCATCACCGGCAGGTAGTCGGGCGTGTTGGTGGTGACGGTGATCTTCCCGTCCTTCGCAGGGTGGGCCGCGAGCCAGTCGGCGGGCAGCCCCTCGAGGTCCTTCGGGTCGACGGTGATGGATCGCACGTCATCGCGGATGTTGCGGCCGAAGGTCTGGCCGATCTTCACCAGCTCCTCGTTGATCGCCTTCACCTTCGCGCGCGTGGCCTCGTCGCGATCGACGCCCGCGCGGCGGAACTCACGCAGCGTCTTGAAGAGCCAGAACGCGCCGACCGGGTCGAGGGACTTCTGGTCGACCCGCGCCAGCGCGTCGTAGAGGCCGCGATCGAGCGAGAGCTCGACGTTGTACGCCTCGAGCTGCTGCTCGCAGGTCTCACAGGCCTCGCGGAACTTCGCGTCGGGGTGGACCTCCTTGGCGAGGCCCGCGCGCGCGCCCATGTTGCTCATCGCGGCGGTCACCTCGTCGTAGAGCGCCAGCACCTTCGCGTCGCTGCCGGGCGGGAGCGCCTTGAGCTCGGCGATCGCCGCCTTCGCGCGCGCGAGCGTGTCGTCACAGGTCTTCGTGAAGTCCGTCACCGGGCTCGACAGCAGCGTCGCGGCCTTCGGCGTGGAGGTGAGCTTCATGGTGTTTCCCTTCGTGGTCGAGCCGGTGGTGGCGCAGCCGAACGTGGCGAGGGCCAGCACGGCGAGGAGTCGTCGCATCGGACGCGAGGATCTACGAGGTGGGGGCAGGGCGCGCCAGCGTGGAACGCGGCAGGCACCCGTCGCTCGGCGGGGTAGAAGACGACGCCATGCATCCTCTGCTTGCTCCCTGGCGCGGCCCGTTCGGCGGCGTTCCTCCGTTCGACGAAGTGACCGTGCCCGCGCTCGGCGCCGCGATGGAAGAGGCGATGGCCTCGCACCTCGCGGAGATCGACCGTCTGGCGAACGACCCGTCTGCGCCGACCTTCGAGAACACCTACGCCGCGCTCGAGCGGTCGGGCCAGCCGCTGCAGCGGGCGATGACGCTGTTCTTCGTCTGGAGCAGCTCGCGCTCGACGCCCGAGTTCCGCAAGCTCGAAGAGGCGCTCTCGCCGAAGCTCGCCGCGCACCGCGACGCCATCACGCAGAACGTGAAGCTCTTCGCGCGCCTGCAGGCCGTCCACCGCGACGCGGCGAAGTCGAACCTCACCGCCGAGCAGCGCCGCCTGGTCGAGGTCACGCACACCCAGTTCGTCCGCCAGGGCGCGGCGCTGAACGAGGCGCAGAAGGCCGAGCTGTCGAAGCTCAACCAGGCGCTCGCCTCGCTCTTCACGCGCTTCGCGCAGAACCAGCTCGGTGACGAAGAGCACGACTGCCTCGTCCTCGAGCGCGAGGAGGAGCTCGCGGGCCTGAGCGCCGCGCAGATCGCCGCGGCCGCGGCGGAGGCGACCGAGCGCAAGCTGCCCGGCAAGTGGGTCATCGCCAATACGCGCTCGTCGATGGAGCCCGTCCTCACCACCTCGTCGGTGCGCGCGCTCCGCGAGCGCGGCTGGCGGCTGTGGGTCAGCCGCGGTGACAACGGCGGCGAGCGCGACAACAACGCCATCGCGGCAGAGATCCTCCAGCTGCGCGCGCGCCGGGCGAAGCTGCTCGGCTTCGAGACCTTCGCGCACTGGCAGCTGGCGGACACCATGGCGAAGACGCCCGAGGCCGCGCTCGCGCTGATGCGCTCGGTGTGGGCGCCGGCGCTCGCGCAGTTCAAGGCCGACGTCGTCGAGGCGCACCGGCTGGTGGCCGCCGAGTGCCCGGAGCTCGAGCCGTGGGACTACCGCTACGCCGCCGAGAAGCTGCGCAAGGCGAAGTTCGACCTCGATCTCGACGAGGTGAAGCCCTTCCTGCAGCTCGAGCACCTGCGCGAGGCGATGTTCATGGTCGCTGGGCGGCTGTACGGGCTGGCCTTCCACCCCGTGAGCGGCGTGCCGACCTTCCACCCCGACGTGAGCGTCTACGAGGTGCGGCGCGGCGCGCAGCACGTGGGGCTCTGGTACTTCGACCCGTACCAGCGCGCGGGCAAGCAGTCGGGCGCGTGGATGAGCGCGTACCGCGAGCAGCACCGCCTCGACGGCGAGGTGAGCACGCTCGTCTCGAACAACTCCAACTTCGTGAGGCCCGGCCCCGGCGAGACGGTGACGCTCTCGTGGGACGACGCGCGCACGCTGTTCCACGAGTTCGGCCACGCGCTGCACGGGCTGCTCTCGTGCGTGACCTACCCGTCGCTGTCCGGCACCAACACCGCGCGCGACTTCGTGGAGCTGCCCTCGCAGTTCCTCGAGAACTACCTCGAGACGAAGGAGGTCCTCGCGCTGCTCGTCGACGCGCAGGGCCGCACCATCCCGCCGGCGCTCCTCGAGCGGCTGCAGCGCGCGCGGACCTTCAACCAGGGCTTCGCCACCGCCGAGGCGCAGGCCAGCGCGCTGGTCGACATGCAGCTCCACCTCGCGGGCGAGGCGAGGCTCGACATGAAGGCCTTCGAGCAGGCCGCGATGGCCGAGCTCGGCGCGCCGAAGCAGCTCGTGATGCGCCACCGCATCCCCGCGTTCGGTCACATCTTCTCGAGCGATGGCTACGCGGCGGGCTACTACTCGTACGTCTGGGCCGACGTGCTCCAGGCCGACGTGTTCGGCGCCTTCGAGGAGGCCGGAGATCCCTTCGATGCCGCGACCGCGCAGCGGCTGCTCGAGACCATCATGAGCGTCGGCAACACGGTCGATGCGGCCGAGGCGTTCCGTCGCTTCCGGGGCCGGGCGCCGCGGCCCGAGGCGCTCCTCGCGGCGAAGGGCTTCGCCTGATCACCTGCGCCCGCTGAGCTCCTTCTTGAGGCGCATCACCTCGGTGAAGAGCGCCTTCTGCTCGGCGCGGATGGCGTTGCCCTGCGCGTCGGCGCCGGGTGGCAGCCCCACGAGCACCTCCTGCAGCGCCTTGTGCTCTGCCTTGAGCGAGTCGACGTATCCCTCGAGCTGAGCCTTCGAGAGCGGCCTGAGGTCTGCGGGAGGACGCGCGGCCCGCGGCGGCGCCTTCACCTCGCCCTTCGACTGCGTGGCGACGACGCCGTTGAGCTTCGACGAGAGCCTGCTGGCCCACGAGTTGACGCGCTCCTTGCCCTCGTCGGGCGGGCTGCCGGCTCGGAGCAGGCGCGTGAGGTTCTCGACGTCGGAGAGGATCTGCGCCTCGGTGCCGCTGGTGACCCCACCGACGTAGAAGAGGCCGAACGCGTGGTACCAGGGCCCCATGCGGTCGCCGAAGTTCTTGTCGCCCTCCGGGCGGAGGTCGATGAGCTTCCCGCTGATGCTCTTCGGGTCGATGCGGAGGTCGTCGGTGTTGTCGCCCTTCGTCCACCCGACGAAGGCGTGCCCGTCGGTGCGCTCGGCGTAGGTGACCTCCTTGAGGAGGTTGTGCGCGGTGAGCGTCGCGAGCCAGTAGTCGTCGTGGCACACGTCGAGCGCCGCTGAGAGCACGTCGGCCGGGGTCGCCTTGCCGCTCATCGCCTGGATCTTCTTCGCGAGCTGCATCTCGTAGCTGTTCGCGCCGCCCTCCTTGGTGAGCTTCACGTAGGGGTTCTTCGGCGTGTTCGAGGACTTCCCGTTTTCGGTGAGCAGCGTGGACAGCTCGTTGTCGCTCAGCTTCTTGACCAGCGCGCCAGCGACGAGGCGGGTGCGGCCGATCCTGGTGTGCACCACGCTCTGGTTCCAGGGCACCAGGTTGCGCTTGCCCAGCATCGACTGCATCGCGGGGCCGACCTGGCCGTTGAGCAGCTCGTCGGCGTTCTTGTTGCGCCCGACTGCGTTCTGCATCCCCCCCAGACCGCCGTAGCGCTCGGGGTCGGGCTCCTGGGCGAAGGCGGAGAGCGACCACACGACGAGGACGAAGAGCGTGCGTTGGAGCATTCGGCTTTGGGCAGCAACGGCCGTGCCTTGCCCCGGCGTCGGCGCGAGGAGCGTCGGCCGCAGCCCGTGCGCGTCGGCCTGCGGCACGCGCAGGTTTTCTCCGGGTCGGGCGTCACTCGCGTCAGCGCGCGTCGGCGCAGACGGCCTTCACCTGCGGGTCGTCGGCGTGCGACGCCATGGCGGCGCAGAGGTTGAGCCGGCCGGTGCGCGTCTCGCTCTTCTTCGCCGCTTCGGTCATCGGCCCCGCGAGCTGCTTCCAGCACTTCTCGAGGGCGACCTTCCACGGCGAGCCGTCGCTGCCGTACTCGAGCGCGATGTCCTTCACCGTCGGCGAGTCGCACACCGCGTCGCCCTCGCGCGTGAAGGCGAGCTCGTAGAGCGGCGCGGCGGTCGAGGCGATGAGCTGCTTGAGGAGCACCTCGCTCGCCATTCGCTGCGCGAGCCCCTTCATCACCGCGTCGGCGCGCGCGAACTCGAGCACCCGTCGCTGCCACGCGCCGCGATCGCCCTGGTGCGCGAGCCACGGGAAGGCCTTCACGCCCACGTCGGCGCGCTTCGAGAGCCACCCCGCCGAGCGCAGGAGGAAGGGGAACCTCGCGGGCTGCGACTCGAGGAGCTCGAGCGCCTGGTCCGCGCGCGCGGCATCGGTGACCTCCACGGTGTCGAGCGTGGCCATCGCGGCGCGCTCGACCACCCCGCGCCACTCGTCGTTGCGCTTCGATGGCGCGACCTCGAGCGCGTGGGTGAGGATCTCCGCGCGATCCGCGGTGGCGTCGAGGGCGCGCAGCTCCTCGAGCGGGTAGAAGGCGAACGAGCTGGTGGTCGCGCAGCCGGCGAAGACGACGAGCGGGAGCAGGTGCAGGCGGTTCATGGCGCGGCACCATACCCGTCCGCTCTCACGGACGGAGACGTCTCCAACTCGTTGAAAACGCTCGTGTACCGTCTGGCGCAGGGGCTGCTCAACGGTGGTGCACCTCGCTGCACCCCGGAGACCCCCATGAAGACCGAATACCGCCCCCGTACCCCGCCGCCTCCGCCCCGCACCACCGGCTGCGCCCGCCCGCCGCCGCCGCCTCCCAGCTCGACCACGTCGCGCGCGGTGCCGCCGCCTCCGCCCCGCAGCAGCTTCCTGGCCGCGCCGCACTCGTTCACGACCTCGGTGGTGCTCCACGGCGCGACGTCGAGCGCGATGCCGAACGTGCTCAACCCGGGCTTCACCTCGCAGGTCCAGAAGATGTCGACGCCGCAGCTCCAGTCGATGCGCATGCAGCTCCAGTTCGAGGTCATCCACGCGCGCCTGACCGGGAACCCTACGAAGGCCGCGCAGGCGCAGGCGAAGCTGAACTACGTCGACGGTCAGCTCCACAACCGCAAGGCCCAGGAGATGATCACCCGCTTCCAGTACCAGCGCGAGCTCGGCGGGATGTCGAACGAGCAGCTGCAGGGTTCTCACGCGAAGGAGTCGCGCGCGCTCTTCCTCGCGCAGCTGCGCGGCGACCCGGCGGGCGTGTCCGAGGCGCGCGCGAAGCTCTCGCTCATCGACGGGGAGATCGGCCGCCGCCAGAACGAGCTCGCGCAGTTCCAGCAGTCGCTGCAGACGATGAACCCGGCGGAGCTCGACGGCCTCGGCTCGCAGCTCGTCGAGCAGTTCACCGAGGCCCTCTTCTCGTCGACCTCCACGTCGGCCCAGAAGGACAACGTCTTCTCGAAGCTCTCGATGCTCCTCGGCGAGCAGCTCTCGCGCGACCTGCGCACCTCGATGAACGACTGGCTGTTCTCGAAGTGAAGCGCCGACCCGGGCCGGCCACGCTCAGTCGTGGTCGTGCTCGAGGAACTTCTTGAGCCCCTCGACGAACTCGCGCTCGGTGGGCACCCGCGGAGCGCGCAGCGGCTCGGCCTTCGGCACGGCGGTGAGCGGCTGGCCGGGCTTGAGCGGGAAGTCGTCGTACTTTCCGCTCCCGTCGGCGTCGATGAGGATGGCGTTCGACCAGGCCGCCGGGCGAGCGTCGTGGAGCGGCCGCATGGTGCGCCCCGACGTGCTGCGGGCCATGCCGACGAACCAGGTGTCGGCCGTGGGCTGCACCACGAAGCGCTCGGTGACGTGCATGCGGCGCAGCGACGCCGAGCCCGGCACCGCCTCCACCGGCAGCATCAGCGGGTCGAGGTCGCGCTTCTGCAGAATGCGCCCCTCCGGCCACTCGCCGTTCGTCGCGCCGTTGAGCGCCTCGCGCCCCGGCGCGTGCGAGTAGAGCTCCACGCGGTTGAGCTGCATCCACTCCAGGCCCTGCACGTCGACGATGAGCTCCACCGAGTCGCCCGGCGAGATGCTCAGCGTCTGGCCCATCTCGACCTTCGGGCCCACCGGCATGCCGCTCCCGTCGAGCTTCTGGGCGGTGAAGCTGAGGATCGGCCCGTTGCTGACGAAGGCGCGCTGCGTGCGGATGGCCTCCGCAAAGTCGGCGGGCTTGAAGGCCGCGGGCGAGTCGGTGCCCACCTTCGCCCAGGTGCGCGCGTAGCCGCCGTTGTCCGAGAGCTCGTGGTGCGTGTCGGAGACGCCGGTGGTGGTGCGCACCGTGCCGCGCGAGAGGAACGTCATCCAGTCGTTGAGGATGCCGTAGCTCGGGTTCGGCCCGTTGGCCGTCTCGACCGCGTCGAAGCCGTCTCCGAAGAGCCTGGTGTCGTCGGCGGTCGCGTCGTCGGCCGGGGCCATGAAGAAGTCCTCCGGCTTCGCGTGCGAGCGCAGCGTGGCGGTGTCGACCTTGAGCTGCGTCAGCACGCCGCTCCCGCCGCGCGGGTGGTTGAGCTGCACCACCGCGCCCGGGTGCTCGCTCTTCACGCCCGAGAAGAACTGGGGCATGCGCAGCGTCGGGCCGTCTTCACCGCCGGCGTGATCGAACGCCCCGCCGTTGGGGATCTCCGGGTTCCGCGTGAGCGGGAAGGCGTTGAAGTGGCCGTGCGAGAAGGTGGTGATCTCCTCGCCGATCATCGTGGCCATGAACGGGTCGCCGCCGAGGTCGTGCACCACCGGCGCGAAGTCGGTGATCCACTCGTGGTCGGTCGAGAGCAGCACGTCGACGCCTTCGGCGAGGAAGTTCGCCGCGCGCAGCGCGTTGCCCACTGCGCTGTCGGAGCTCGACACCGCGTGCACGTGGAGGTCGGCCGACATCCACCCCGTGGTGTCGACGATGCGGCCCAGCACCGCGTTCACCGTCGCGTCGGCGGTGCGGAGATCGACCCGGTGGCCCGAGGTCGGCCAGGTGTCGGGCCACGTCGAGAACTCCGGGCCGCGCGAGACCACCACGTCGTATTCGCCCGGCGGGAGCGTCAGCGTGGTGGTGCCCTGCGGCGGCACGAAGGTGATGGCGGCGGCCCCGAAGTCGGGCTCGTCGAGCAGCAGGTGTCGCTTGTAGGTGTCGACGTCGAACGCGCAGGGCGCGCTCGCGCACAGCACGGTCAGCTTCGCGGGCATCGGCGCGTTGGCCGCGTCCTTCACCGTCACCGTGAGGGTGTGCGCCTCATTGAGGCTCACCGTTCGCTGCGTCGTCTGGCCGGCGACGAGCGTCGCGGTGACCTGCGGCCCCACGAGCCGCCCCGGGAGCGCGGCGCTCAGCTTGTAGGTGCCCGGCGCGAGCGAGGTGGACGCCTTGCCCCGGGCGTCGGCGACGATCAGCCCCACCATGGCGTCGTTCGCGTCGAGCACGCTCACGCGCGCGTACGGCGCCGGCGCTCCCCCCGGCAGCGTGGCCGTCACCTCGAGCGTGCCCGTCGCGACGCCGTCCGACGCGAGCAGCACGGCGTTCACGTCGGCGAGATCCTCCGCCACCACGAAGTCGCGCAGGTAGCTCCGGGTCTGGCCGGCGCGGATGGCGAAGGTGCCCGGGCGCGAGCGGGCGTCGGGGTTGGTCCACGTGAGGATGCCCGAGAGCGACTCGCCCTCGACGAAGCTGCCGACCACGCCGCCGTAGCCGATGAGCGTGCTCTTCTCGACCGGCTTCGTGAGGTCCGCGAGCGAGGCGCTGCGCACGCCGTAGGCCACGCCATCGCCCTGCGTGCCGAACCACTTCGACGGCGCCGCGGTGCAGTCGTTGTTGGGGTCGAGCACGCCGTTGCCGAGGCCGGCGTTGCACGGCCCGGGGTTGAAGATCTCGAAGGCGCCGACATCGAGCAGCTCGATGAGCGGGAAGCTCACCGGCGAGTCGCCGTCGTTGCAGAACGCGGTGAGCGCGCGCACCCGCGACTCGCCGGGCGACAGCACGTAGTAGGTGGTGGTGCGCAGCGCGAGCGGCACGCTCGAGTCGACGACGAACTGCACGTCGAGCCCCGCGAGGTTGTTCACCAGCGACTTGATGTTGAGGAGATCGTGCGGCACGTCTTTGCCGGTGGCGGCGACGATCGCCGGGCCCCCGTTGCTGCCGTCGGCGAGCACCTCGACCTTCTTCACGCTCGAGAGCCGGCCCAGCGCGTAGAAGAGCGCCATGCGGCCGAACGCGTCGTGACCGGGCTCGCCCGAGGCGCGCTGGAGGTCGGCGTCGATGATGCCGCCGCCCGAGAGGAGCGGCCCGATGGTGCGCCCCGGCTGCTCGATGATGACGCGCACCTTGTCGTTCTGCAGCAGCACGTCGCCCGGCCGGCCCGTCGCGCCCGCGCCGCCGATGAGCTGCGAGGGCGAGGCGATGACCGCCGCCGACGCGCCGCTGCCCGCCTGCGCGAAGAGCCCCGTCGCCGTGAGATCGACCTCGCAGCGGCCGGAGCCGGCGTCGACCTCGCCTCCTCCTCCACCCGGCTTCGGGCAGGCAGACAACACGAGCACTGACGACGTCAGGAGGAGCGCGACACGGAGCTGTTGCATGAGCGTGACGGAACAGACACCAGCACCCGGCGGACACGCAAGGCGACCGGCGAGCCAGGTGGACGCCGCGGTGCGTCAGCGGATGTCGAGGCCGTAGATGCGGTTCGCGCGGGTGCCGAGCACCGCGCGGCCGCCGAACACCGCGGGCGATGACTCGATGTCGCCTTCGAGCTGGAGCGAGGCGGCGAGGGCGCCGGTGCGCGCGTCGATGAGGCGCACCACGCCGCTGATGCCGCCGTGGAGCAGCCAGGGGTGCCCATCTTCGTCGGTCAGCAGCGTGGGCGTCGACCAGCTGAAGTGCGGCAGCTCGAAGCGCCACCGCTCGGCGCCGGTCTTCTTGTCGAGCGCGAGGAGCACTCCGTTCTCCGGGCCCGGGCAGCGGGCGAGCACGAAGAAGACGAGGTCGGCCACCTCGCCGGTGCCGAGCGTGGGCGTGGCGAACACCCCTGCGTCGATCTTCTTCGGCGTCAGCGCGCCCTGACAGGCGAACGAGCGCTGCCAGTCGACCGTGCCGGTGAGGGCGTCGAGGCGGCGCAGCCACGTCTTGCCCTTCGGGCCGGTCTTGTCGACCTCGCAGCCGGTGTAGAGCTTCGGCCGCTCGTCCTCGAGCTCGAGGGCGAGCGTGGCGTCGGTGTCGTCGCCGGCCTCGAACTTCCACGCGGGCGTCATGGTGCGCAGGTCGACGGCCTGCAGCGTGCCGCCGTTGTCGGCGAAGAAGACGAGGTTCTTGAGCACGGTGAGCGAGTTCTCGATGCCGAAGTGCGCGTTGCCGGGCGAGCGGTAGCGGTAGCGCGCGACCTGGGGCGCCACCTTCAGCGTGAGCGCGAGCGGATCGAAGTCGGTGTTGAGCTTGAGCAGGTACAGCAGCCCATTCTCACCGCCCACCACGTAGGTGTCGGTGGCGCGGTTGAGCAGCCCCGACGAGTCGAACGCCCCCCAGCCGCGGCGCGGCGCGTCCTTGTCGCTGCCCGGAAGGAAGAAGACCTCGCGGTGGCCGATGAGCTCGAAGACGCGCAGGCCGATGGGCTTGTTCTCGGGGATGCCCTGGCCGACGAAGAGCAGCGGGTAACCGCGGGGATCGAGCGAGACGCTGCCCTTGATGGGGTTGCCGGTCTTGAGCTCCGGGCGGCTGCGCTTGCCGGTGGCGAGATCGATGAAGTGCACGCTGCCGTCGAGCGAGCCCTGGATCACCTCGACGAAGTCGTCTTTCTGGCGGAGCGGTCCGAGCAGCCGCATCGAGTGCCGCATCACCGCGGGCCAGCGCACGATGGCGGGCTGCCCGGTCCACCCCGAGCCGCCGAACCACGGCGCCCTGCTCTGGCCGGTGCCCACCACCCACGCCACCTCGAGCCGGTGCGGGTTGCGGGGGATGACGCCGAACGCGCCGCCCGCGCGCGCCGGCCCGCCGCGGAAGGTGAACACCCCGTCGTGCTCGGAGTACCGCT
The DNA here is from genome assembly GCA_049322495.1 of Myxococcota bacterium. GTDB lineage: Bacteria > Myxococcota > Myxococcia > Myxococcales > Myxococcaceae > Archangium_A. The sequence continues at coordinate 30,528 of JBMORD010000372.1, forward strand.
CGGGGAAGGTCTGCGCGTCGGCGAGCGGCACGCCGCCGTCGAGGAGCAGCGCGCGCTCGAGCTTCGAGAGCGAGGCGGTGTCGGGAGTGAGCTCGATGGTGCGCGGCTCGGGCGCGACGTCGAGCTCCTCGATCATCGTGGGCAGTGGGACCGGCTGGGGCTCGGGCGCCGGCGGCAGCGGCGGCGCAGGCGTGCGGCACGCCGCCGCGAGGAGGCTCAGCAGCGCGAGCGTTCGCCGCACGGCGCTCAGAAGCGGATGCGCAGGCCCGCTCCGACGCGCGAGTCACCCGCCGAGTCGTGGCTCGCCGACAGGGCGAAGTCGACGTTCTCGCGCACCTTCCACGCCGCCTCGGCGGTGGCCGTGGTGCGCTCGGTCTGGAAGTTGTGGTTCACCCCGCCCGAGAGCGTGAGGTTGTCGTTGGGGCGGTAGACGACCGAGCCGCCGATGCTCTCGAGCCCGTTGGCGTTCGCGGTGCCGTACGCCGAGAGGTTGAGGTTGGGGCGGTTGAGGTCGTACTGAAGGCGCGCGTTCTCGAAGCCGTTGGCCGAGTTCGCGCTGACCGAGCCCGAGACGCGCCCCGCGGTGCCGAGGTCGACGCGGCCGGTGACGGTGGCGGTGGTGTTGAAGTTCTTGAAGTGCGCGTCCCAGTTGCCGCGCAGCTTCACCTCGAGGGCGTCGTCGAAGAACTTCTGCTTGAGCTCGGGCTTGATGCCGAGGCTCGCGAGCTTCGCGCTCCCGCCCGTCCAGGCCACCACGCCCGCCGCCGCGGCCAGCCCGCCCGCGAGCGAGTAGTACGCCGTCGGCGAGTCGCGCTTGAGGTCCTTCACGAGATCCTGCGCGATGTCCCCGCCGATCGAGCCGAGGTCCTTGAGCTTCGTGCTGGCGATGTCACGCACCTCGAGGCCCGACGCGGCGAGCTTCGACTGGATCGACGAGGCCAGCTCCGGGCTGAGCGCACCGATGGGGATGCTGCCGAGGAAGTCGGTCGAGGCCCGCTGCAGCTCGGCCTGCTGGGCGTCGCTCAGCGGGTCACCCTCGCGCACCGGGGTGCGGCCGCGGGCGATGCTCATCGCGTCGTGGTTGAGCGTGGTCTCGAGGCGCGCGGTGTACGTGTTGAGCGCCGCCTCGAGCTGCTGGCGCACCGGGTTGGGCAGCGTCGCCTGCACGTCGGCCGCGCTCACCGTCGGCGCGCCGACCGAGGTGTCGACCTGTCGCTGCCCGCCGTTGCCGGCCTGCCAGCCGCCCTGCGGAGGCGGCGCGGCGGGCGTCGGCGTGGTCGCGCTGGGCGCCGAGGTGGGCTGCTGAGGACGAACCGACGATGGACTTCCAATCCCGTTCACAGGCATATGTTCGACACCTTAACCCCGATCACCCCGGAGCTGCGCAATGACTACCGTCCTCGTCGTCGACCTCGCGGCACTGCTCGACACCAGCAAGGTGGGCGCGGACGCCGCGAAGGGCCTCGAGAAGGCGTGGAAGGAAGGTCAGAAGCTGCCCGACGCCGAGAAGGCGGAGCTGCTGCAGAAGCTCCAGGGCCAGCGCGATGGGTTGCGGGAGGCGCTCCTCGCGAGGGCGCGGCCGCTGCTCGCCGAGCTGGCGAAGGAGGAGAAGGCGGACCTGGTGCTCGACAAGGGCGCGGTGCTCTGGGGCACCGCGAAGGACGTGACGAAGGCGCTGATCAAAAAGGTCGATGCGGGGGGCCCGCTCAAGGCCTGACGTGCGAAGCTGCGCCGATGTCCTCCCTCTGCGCGGTTCACCCCGAAGCGCCCGCGACGTTCGCCTGTGCCCGCTGTGGCTCGTTCGCCTGCGAGGGTTGCCGGTCGGATGACGTGGAGCTCTGCGTCGCGTGCGCGGAGCGGCGCGGGGCGGTGCTCGGCAGCGACGTCTCGGCGGGCGGGTTGATCGCCGACAGCTTCCGCATCGTGACGCGCTACCTCCCGACGGTGCTGCTCTTCGCGCTGGTCGAGGCCCTCGCGACCCAGGCGCTCGCCCGCGGCGGCATCCTGCTCGGCAGCGACCTCGCGCTCTCGCTGGGCTTGATGCTGGTGAGCGCGGCCTTCCGCGTCGTCATCGAGGCGTCGTGGATCAGCCTGCTCGCCGCGGCCGCTCGGGGCACGCCGATGACTCCGCTCGAGGCGCTGCGCGCCGGGCTCCCGGTCTCGGTGCCGCTCTTCTTCTGCAACGTCGTCTTCGCGATCGCGGTGATGTTCGGCCTGGTGCTGCTGATCATCCCGGGCATCGTGCTCGCGCTCGGGTTCTCGCTCGCCGCGACGGCGGTGGTGGCCTCGCGGCGGGGGCCGATCGACGCGCTCGGCGAGTCGTGGGGGCTGTCGGAGGGGCACCGCGTGTCGTTGCTGCTCGCGTTCCTCGCGACGGGAGGGATCGGCATCGTGGTGAACGCGGCCTTTGCCGCGGGGCTCGCCGGTGGCCTCTCGTTCGTCTCGCTGCCGGGCTCGGCGATCGTGCTGGCGGCCACCTCGTCGCTGGTGGGCACGCTGACGTTCGCGCCGATGATCACCGTGCCCGTGCTGGCCTACCTGCGCCTCCAGTCGCGGCTGAGCGGGTGATCAGCTCTCGCGCCGACGGATGAGGCCTTCCTGCGCCGTCGAGGCGACGAGTGTCCCGTCCTGCTTGTAGATGCGGCCGTTGACGAAGCCGCGCGCGCCCGAGCTCCGCGGGCTCTGCATCACGTGAAGCAGCCACTCGTCGGCGCGGAACGGCGCGTGGAACCACACGGCGTGATCGATGCTCGCCACCTGCATGCCGGGCGTCAGCCAGGTCACGCCGTGGGGCTTGAGCGAGGTGGTGATGAACGAGAAGTCAGACGCGTAGGCGAGCAGCGCCTGGTGCAGCATCGGCGTGTCGGGCAGCGCGTGCTTCGCCTTGAACCACACGTGGCGCTCCGGCGGGTGGCCGCCGCGCATCGAGGGATCCGGCTCGTCGACGGTGCGGATCTCGATCGGCCGCTCGGCGAGCAGCATCGCGTGCACGAACTCCGGCAGCTTCGGGAGGAACGGCTTGTAGCGCTCGGCCTCGGTCGGCACCTGCTCGGGCGGCGGCACGGTCGGCATCGCCGCCTGGTGCTCGAAGCCCGGCTCGACGCGCTGGAAGCTCGCCGACATCTCGAGGATGGGGTGCCCGTGCTGAATCGCCCGCACGTGCCGCGAGGTGAAAGACGAGCCGTCGCGCGTGCGCTCCACCTCGTAGACGATGGGCGCCTTCACGTCGCCCGGCCTCAGGAAGTACGCGTGCAGCGAGTGCACCGGGCGATCGACCGGCACGGTGTTCATCGCCGCCGAGAGCGACTGGCCGATGACCTGCCCGCCGTACACGGTGCCCCAGCCCAGGTCCTGGCTCTGCCCGCGGTAGAGGTTCTCTTCGATGCGCTCGAGGGAGAGCAGCTGAATCAGTTCATCAAGGACGTTGGTCACGGCGCGCCTTCTCTAACGCGCTGCGTAATTCTCGCGAGAGAAAAGGCGCGGCGAGTCTGCGATGACACGCCCGCGTGAAGATGGAAGCCCATGAACTGACCGCGTTGCAGGCCGAGCTGACGAAGGCGCAGGAGGCGTACGTCGCGCGTTTCCCGGGGGACTCGGGAGCGCGCCAGCCGGTGCACGTGGTGTACGGCGGGGCGCACCTCTTCAAGGCCGACACGGCGCAGAAGCTCGGCGCGCTCTCGCGGCAGGCGCTGGCGACGTACGCGCCCGACGCGGCGTCGCTGGCTGAGGCGCTGGGGCTCACGCGCGCGACGGCCGAGCGCGTCTACCCGCGGCTGGTGGCGAAGCTCGAGCGCGAGCCGGTGGAGGACCTCCGCATCGACTTCGAAGACGGCTACGGCCACCGCAGCGATGACGAGGAAGACGGCCACGCGGCCGCGGTGGGCGCGCAGTATGCGAAGGCGGCGCGCGAGGGGCTGCTGCCGGCGTTCTCGGGCGTGCGCGTCAAGCCGATGTCGGCGGAGCTCGGGGTGCGCGCGGTGCGCACGCTCGACCTCTTCCTCGGTGCCGCCGGGAAGGACGTCGGGGCGCGCCTGCTGGTGACGCTCCCCAAGGTCGTCTCGGTGACGCAGGTCGAGCTCCTCGCGAGGTCTGCGGTGGAGCTCGAGCGACGGCACGGGCTCCCCGCGGGAACGCTGCGCCTCGAGCTGATGGTCGAGGCGCCGCAGTCGCTCTTCGACGAGGAGGGGCGGGCGTTGCTGCCGCGGCTCCACGCCGCGTGCGCGGGCCGGCTGCACGCGGCGCACTTCGGCACCTACGACTACACGGCGGCGCTCGACATCACGGCCGCGGAGCAGCGCATGAAGCACCCCGCGTGCGACTTCGCGCGGTCGATGATGAAGGTGGCGTTCGCCGGCACCGGCGTCTTCGTGAGCGACGGGGCGACGACGGTGATGCCCGTGCCGGTGCATCGGGGCGCCGAGCTCACGCCAGCGCAGCAGGCCGACAACCGCCGCGCGGTGCACGCCGCGTGGCGCGCCGCGGCCGACGACATCCGCCACTCGCTGGCGAACGGCTTCTACCAGGGCTGGGATCTCCACCCTGCGCAGCTCGTCTCGCGCTACGGCACCGTGTTCTCGTTCTTCCACGAGAATCTCGGGCCAGCCACGGAGCGGCTGGCGAACTTCGTCAAGAAGCTCGGGCAGGCGACGCTCTCGGGCGACGTGTTCGACGACGCGGCGACCGGGCAGGGGCTGCTCAACTTCTTCCTCCGCGGCCTCTCGTGTGGCGCGCTCGGCGAGGCCGAGCTCGCGGCCACCGGCCTCACCGCCGAGGAGCTCGCCTCACGCTCGTTCGCGATCATCGCGCGGAACCGCCGCCGCTGACCGGCGCGCGACCTGATCCCGCTGCCAGTAGTTCGCGAAGGCGGCCTTGAAGGGCTCGGCGTTCGGGCTCATGCCGCGGAGGTTGATCCTCACGGTGCTCGAGGCGCCGGTGGGGTCGGTCACCTTCACCACGAGGTGCGTGCTGAAGCTCCCGTCGTCGATCTGCGCGCTCTGCACGTCGCGGAAGGCGAACTGCGTGCCGTCGGGCGTGCGCACGCCGACGTGGTTCACCGCCAGCTCTCCGTCCTTGTTGGTGAAGCGCTGCTCAGGGAAGAACTTCACCACCAGCGCGCGCTCGGCGTCGTTCGCGGGCAGGTAGCGGTAGGCGAGGCTGACCTCGTGCTGGGCCTTGAAGCGAGCCTCGTAGGCCGCCCACAGCCGCCGCTCGAGCTCCGCGCCGCTGACGACCTCGTCGGCCCAGGTCTTCTCGGGCTTGCGGTCGAAGGCGCGGGCGACGTCTTCCACGCGGACCGCGGTCTTCACGTTGGCGAAGCGCTCCTCGAGCAGCGGGTGCGAGTCGAACGGGTGCGGCACGTGCAGGGTCTTCACCGCCTGGAGGAAGGCCTGCGACGTGACGTGCGCCTGGAGCCCGGCATCGATGCGGGCCTGCAGGCCGAGGTCGCTGGTGTGCGTCTCGCGGTGCTCGAACAGCGCGCGCTCGGTCTCGGTGCGGAACGCCGAGTAGCCCGTCACCTTGAGCAACGAGCGCGCGACGTCGTCGGGGGAAGTGAGCTTCGCGGCCTCGGCGTCGGCGACGAGCTCGCGGCGGCGCTGTTCCTTCTTGAGGGCCAGCTCGAAGACCGCGCGGTAGAGGCGCATCACCAGCGCGGCGGGGACGGTGAGCCCACCTTCGGCGAGCGCGTCGAGGTACTGGCCGTAGCGCACCAGCGCGGGGGCCAGCTTCGCCGAGGCCGCGGTGTCGCCGCCGCGGAAGTGCGCCAGCTCGTGGCCGAACACGGCGTCGGCCTCGCTCGTCGACAGCACGCGCAGCAGCGGGAGGCTCAGGTACAGCACCCGGCCTTCGAGCTGCTGCCCCGAGACGAGGCCCAGCCCCTGCTCGGTGACGAAGAAGTTGTCGTCGATGCCCGCCACGATCGCGCGCGGAGGCTCGGTGCCCAGGCGCGCGGCGAGCGCCCTGACGTGCGCCCACAGTGAGGGCGCGTCCGTCTCCGACAGCGGCTCGGCTTCGACCGGCAGGCGCGCCGGCGCGGCGCGGAAGAGGGCGCGCACGATGGACCACACCGCGAACAGCGCGAGCAGCGCGATGATGAGGATGAGCTTGGGCACGTAGACGTTCATCAGCAGCGCGGTGACCCAGTACGAGAGCCACACCGCGAGCGTCGCCTGCATCAACGTCTCGGCCGCGACCATGAGCTGTAGCCCACGCCAGCCGAGCATGAAGCTCGCGTACTGGGCGCCGGGTCGACGCCACGCGAGGAGGCCCAGCGCGCCGATGAAGGCGAAGGCGAACAGCCCGAGCCACGTGCCCCACCACCCGAGGCGCTCGGCCCAGAGGAACTGCCAGACCTCCTTGCCGGGCCGGCAGACCACCTCGCGGAGCTGCGCGAGCTCGGGGCTCGGGTCGTCACAGGCCTCCGAGGCGGGGTGGGCCCGGTAGAACGCGCTCGCCTCGGCGCGCGCCTCGGGCGAGAGGCTGGCGTCGGCGGCGATCGACGACGACGAGCGCGCGCGCAGCCTGGAGCGGATGTTCCGCGGGCGGCTGAGCGACCGGGTGCTCAACACGCTCCAGGTGATGAACCGCCACGGACGCGTCGCCCTG
>JBMORD010000373.1:0-37097 GCA_049322495.1 Myxococcota bacterium
CCGCGGCCGGCCGGCCCCCCCCCCGAGCCGGGCCTTCGCGCGCGGCTGAGGGAGCTCGTGTCGGGGACCGGCGTCTCGTGGGGCCGGCTGCTCCCGCTCGACCATGCGGCGCTGACGTGGGGCGGCGCGGTGCTGACGCTGCATGGCGTCTCACCGGCGGTGTGGACCGCGCCGCCGACCCAGTTCCTCGGTCAGCTCGATGCCCTGCTGCGCCTCGCGCGCGCGCTCGACCTCGGGCTGCGCGGCCGGCGCTGAATTTCTTGTCCGCGCACCCGGAGCGCGACGTATTCAGCGCGCCATGCGCCTCTCTGCCCTCGTGTCCCTCCTCGTCTTCGTCGGCTGTGCCACCACCGCCCCGTCCCAGGCGCCCGCGCCGCGCTTCGAGGCGACGGAGGTCGAGCTCACCGTGAAGGACGTCGACGCCGACATGGTGACCCAGCTCCAGGCGGCGTTCCTCAAGGTGGCCGAGCTCAAGAGCGCGCAGCTCAAGAGCCACGCGGGCCGCACCGCGGTGTTCAGCGTGATGTACCCCGGCGACGTGAGCGACCTGCCGAAGTCGCTGGCCACCATTCCTTCGCCGGGGCTCAAGTTCGTCAGCAGCAAGCACCAGTTCGAGTACGGCGCCTTCGACAACCAGCCGCCCACCATCGCGTTCCTCCACCCGCAGCCCGAGCAGACGCTCAACGCGAAGGAGCAGTTCGTCACCGTCGAGGTGCCCGACAAGGACATCGCCAGCGTCACCATCGCGGGGAAGAGCGCGCCGCTCTACAAGGGCTCCGTCTACCGCCTGAAGCTCGAGCTGACCGAGGGCCGCCAGGAGCTGGTCGCGGTCGCGAAGGACAAGGCGGGCAACGAGGCGACCGCGCGCGTGCCCGTCATCGTCGACACCACCGCGCCGGCGATCCAGGCGCAGATCAAGCTCGTGGTGGAGGGCCACGTCGACCCGGGCAGCTCGGTGCTGATCAACGGCCTCGAGGTGCCGGTCGACGGCGCGGGCAACTACCGCGCCGAGGTGCCGGTGCGGAAGGGCCAGCGCTCGGTGGAGATCGTCGCCATCGACCAGTCGGGCAACAAGTCGGTGCAGGTGAAGACCATCGGCGAGTGAGCGCTCAGCTCTTGAGCTTGTAGCCCACGCGCAGCATCCGCCACGCGACGACCGTCGAGACCGCCGCCAGGCCGAGCAGCAGCCCCAGGCCCAGCGGCGAGCCCTCGTCGAGCCCGAGCATGCCCGCGCGCAGCCCCTCGACCATGTGCACCACCGGGTTGAAGAGGCTGATGGTGCGGAACGGCTCGGGCAGGTGCCGCACCGAGTAGAAGACGCCACCGAGGAAGGTGAGCGGCATCATCAGGAACGTGGGGAAGAAGTTCACCTGCTCGAACTTCTCCGACCAGATGCCGGCGATGAGGCCGAGCACCGAGAAGACCCAGGCCGAGAGCAGCAGGTAGAGCACCGTGGTGCCGACGTGCACCAGGTGCCAGCCGGTGAAGAGCAGCGCCACACCCCAGGTCAGCAGGCCCACCAGGAGCCCGCGCACCATCGCGCCGGTGATGAAGCCCACCATCAGCTCCGCTGGCCCGAGCGGCGCCACGAGCAGGTCGACCAGCGTGCCCTGGATCTTGGTGATGAAGAACGAGCTCGAGGCGTTGAGGAACGCGTTGTTCGCCAGCCCGAGGAAGACGAGGCCCGGCACGATGAAGCTCGCGTAGGGCACGCCCTCGACCTCGCTCTGCCGGCCGCCGAGCGTGTACGCGAAGACCACGAAGTAGAGCGAGGTGCTGATCAGCGGCTGGAGCACCGTCTGCCCGGGCACGCGGAGGAAGCGGCGGACCTCCTTCATGAACAGCGTGCGGGTGCCGATGACGTTCACGGGCGGGCCTCCCCCGCGAGCACGCGGAGCATCACGTCTTCCAGCTTCGCGGGCTGCATCGCCACGTCGGCGACCGGCAGCTTCGCGGCGAACAGCGCCGCCAGCACCTCGGCCGACGTCTTCGTGCCGGCGCGCTCGGTGAAGGTGAGCGAGCGGCCACCGGCGCCCAGCGTGCCCTCCGCGCCCGGCGGGAGCGCGTCCACCGGCGCGGTGAAGTGCACGGTGAGCGTGCGTTCGCCGAGGCGGCGGAGCAGGGCGCTCTTCTCTTCGACCAGCAGCAGCTTCCCCCCGTCGATGACGCCCACGCGATCGGCGAGCTCCTCGGCTTCCTCGAGGTAGTGCGTGGTGAGCACCACCGTCGTGCCCTCGGCGCGGAGCCTGCGCACGTAGCTCCACAGGTCGCGCCGCAGCTCGACGTCGACGCCCGCCGTCGGCTCGTCGAGGAACACCAGCTTCGGCCGGTGCACCAGCGCCTTGGCGATCAGCAGCCGCCGCTTCATGCCGCCCGAGAGCGCGCGCGTCTGGGCGTCGGCCTTCGCGGTGAGCGACAGCGCCGCCAGCAGCTCGTCGATGCGCGCCTCGTCGCGCGGCTGCCCGAAGTACCCCTGCTGAATGCGCAGCGACTCGCGCACCGAGAAGAACGGGTCGAAGTTGATCTCCTGCGGCACCAGGCCCACGCGGTAGCGCGGCGACACCGGGTCGCGCTCGAGGTCTTCCCCGAAGAGGGCGATGCGGCCGGAGGTCCTGCGCACCAGCCCGCAGACCGAGCCGATGAGGGTCGTCTTGCCCGCGCCGTTCGGGCCGAGGAGCGCGAAGATCTCCCCCGCGTCGATGCGCAGCGACACGCCGTCGAGCGCGCGGTGCGAGCCGTACTGTTTGACGAGGTTCTCCACCTCGAGCACCGGAGCCATGGCGCGCCCGTCTGGCACTGCCCCGCTCTGAAGACAAACGCAGAGTGTCGGGGTACATCAGCGCCCCATGTTTCCGCTCCTGGTCGCCGCCGCCGTCGCCGCCGCTCCCCTCGAGGCTCAGCAGTCGCCGCCCGCCACCACCAGCCGTGGCGCGCTCACGAAGGTGGGCCTCGGGTTGATGGGCGTCGGCGGTGCGGGGCTCGGCCTCGGCATCGCGGGGCTGGTGGTGATGGAGAACGCGCGGTTCGTGCTGACGGCCAACTGGCCCAACGGCCCGACGGACGTGGACGTGCCTCTCTTCACCGTCTTTCGGAATCGCTACTACGACGCCCTGGCGCTCACCGTCAGCGGCTTCGTCGTCGGCGGGCTCGCCCTCGTGGGCAGCGTGGTATGCCTCATCCTCGACGCGCCGAAGCCGCTCCAGCAGCTCACCTTCGTGCCGCGCCCGGGCGGCGGCGCGTTCGTCTTCACCGCCGAGTTCTGATCACCCTTCGGCGGCCTTGAGCTGCACGCTCTTCACCGCGCGATCGATGCGCGACACGCTCGCCAGGCAGTCGAGGTAGATCTCGTCGAACGTCTCCTTCGAGAGCTCGCCCGAGAGCAGCGCGATGCGCAGATAGTCGAGGTTCGACTGGATGCACGCCAGCGGGTTGTTGACCTCGTGCGCGAGCTGGTCGGCGACGGAGCGGGCGGGCGGGGCGACCTCCAGTGTGCCCTGGAGGAAGCGCAGCACGTTGCCGCCGACGCGGATGCCGTCGCCGTCGCGGAGCTCGTGCTGACTGACGCGCTGGCCGTTGACGAAGGTGCCGTTGCACGAGTGGAGATCGACGAGGACGAAGCCCAGGCCGACGCGCGTCACCTCCGCGTGCCGGCGTGAGAGCCGCGGATCGTCGAGCTTGAAGTCGGCCTCGAGCCCGCGCCCGAGCACCAGGCGCTCGCTCAAGAGCGGCACCACGCGGCCCACCGACGCCGCGTCATGGCTGGCCGTCACCACCAGCGAGGGTTGTTCCCGCGTTCTTCGACTTCGCCCTGCGATTGTTTGTTCGGCAGCCACGGCTGACGCTCATTCAACACCCGCGCCAGCCGGCGGCCGTCCCTCAAACGGGTGATGGGTGCAGAATGCACCGTGGCTCAGTCGCCTTCCGGCGGGAGCTTGCCGGTGAGGGTCAGCGTCTTGCGCGCGTCGTCCACCACGAGCGCGCAGTCGTCGCGGCGCGAGCGGGTGATGTTCGCCGGCAGGCGACAGGCCCACAGCGCCGCGTCTTCGGTGAGGGTGCGGCATGGGTCGAGCTCGGCGTTCGCCTCGGGGACGGTGTAGTGACGCGTGTACGTGTAGCGGGCCTCGCGGAGCGCGAAGTCGGCGGGGAGCGGCCCCTGGGCGCGCGCGGCCGCGAGGAGCAGCGGCCCCCAGCCCTCCTCCTCGAAGAGTCCGTCGTCGTCGTCGGTCGGCTCGTCGAGCGAGAGCGCGCGCTCGACGGCGAGCCGCTGGTCCTTCTCGGAGCAGAGCGGCCCGGGCAGCTCGTCGTCGAGATCGGGGTCGCAGCGCAGCGCGGGGTTGCACTGGGCGAGGGTCAGCACCGGGAGCACCCAGGGGCACGCGAGCCGCTGGCGCGCGAGGACCGCGAACGAGACGCGCGCCATCGAGAAGTCGACGAAGCCCTCGCTGCCGTCGAGCCACGCCCGCTCGACGCCGTGGCAGGCGAGCTCGGCGACGCGATCGGGCGCGAACCGCGCGAGGAGCCGCATCAACGCGGGGTCGACCGCGTCGAGCGCCGCCGCCTCGCTCACCGCCTCGACGAAGTCGGCGCGCTGCTCGTCGGGGTGCGACTCGAACCACTCGAGCGCCGGCGGGCTGTCGTTGAGACGCACGCGCTCGAGCAGCGCCTCGCGCACGTGCTTGCGCCCGGCGTCGGGGAGCCGGCGCAGCATGCGGTCGAGATCCTCCACCGACCAGGCGGCGGTGCTGAGCCCCCGGAGGAGCGACTCCTCGAGCACCTGCGCGCCGTCGCGGGTCTCGGCGAGCATCGCGTCGAGCTCTGCGTCGCTCACCGAGAAGTTCACCAGGTGGAGCACCCCCAGCGCGCTGGGCACCTTCGTCCAGTCGGGCGTGGCGCCGAAGGGGAAGGTGCGCGCGGCCTCGGTGGTCCACAGCTGCTCGACGGCGAAGACACGCCCCTCGCGGAAGTACAGCACGTGCCCCGACTCACCGAGATCGACGAGCGTGCGCTGCCCGCCGGCCTCGACGTGGAGCTTCGCCCTCCGGAGCGGGGTGTGCGTGAGCAGCCGCACGCCCTCTCGCTCGATGGTGAAGCAGCGGCTGAAGTTCCCGACGAGCACCTGCGGGTGACCGCCGCTCGACGTGTTCTCCTCCACCGGGGGCTCGGGGACCGCGGCCTGCGGCTGGTCCGCCGCGGCGCCGGTCTCGACGTACACGCACCCCTCGCGCTCGGCGCGGCTGAGCCGGCACGCCACCCAGTCGAGGCCGCTCGCGCCGCTGCAGTCCTTCACCACCGCGCGATCGATGACCCGCACCGTGACGTGCAGCGGCGTCGTCACCTCCGCCAGCCGGGGGTCGAGGCGGGCGCGCTCGCACCCCGTGGCGACGAGGAGCACCAGCGCGGCGGCCGCGCGCCTCACTTGCCCTGCACCGTGACCGGCACGTCCTTCGTCTGCGGTCCGCGAATGAGCCGCAGCGTCGCCTTGCCCGGCTTCTTCGCCTCGAGGAACAGCGCCGACTCGCGCACCGTCACGTCGGCGCCGGCCTTCCACGCATCGCGCTTCTCCATCGGGCCCCAGAAGACCTCGACGGTCGCGCCGTCGACGAACAGCTCGGCCTCGGTCGCCTCGTCGACGCGGAAGCCCTGCACCTCGCCGGGCTGCATGCCGATGGTGTCCACCTCGTGCAGCAGCGGGAAGACGAAGCCGGGCGGCGGCTCCCAGCCGCGCCGGTTGCCCTCGGCGACCTCCGACTCGTAGCGCTCGCGCGTCACCACCTCGCGCGGCGCCTCGGCGTCGCGGCGCGCGGGGTCGACCCACACCAGCTTCCACTCACCTCGTTGGACCGCCTTGAAGCCGCCACACCCGGTGCACACCACCGCGGACACTGCGAGCAGGAGCCAGCGCATGGCGCGGACTCTAGCCCCGAACGCCGCTCACTCGTGGTGCTGCGAGGGCTCGACGGGCATCTTCGCTTCCTGCTGCGCCTCTTCGGCGGTGCCGCCCACGGCCTCGGCAGACGTCTTCGGCACGGGCCGCCCGCCGCCCTCGCCGTGACCCTCGTAGACGGGGTAGCGGTCCCAGTCGAAGGCCTTCGTCGCGTCGCCCACCTGATCGGGCGTCGTGGCGCGCAGCCGCCCGCGCACGAGGGCGATCTGCTGCTGCACGGCCTGCGGGGTGGGGTGCGTCTTGAGCGCTGCAATCCACAGCTCGATGGCCTTCTCGGGCTCGCCGGCGTCGGCCTTGAGGCGCCCGAGCTCGACGAGGGCGTGCGGCCGCAGCTCCGAGTCGGCGAAGCGATCGATGAGGTCGAGGAACACGCGCTGCGCCTCGGGCTTGCGCCCCATCATCGCCAGCGCCATGCCGCGCAGGAAGAGCGCGTCGTCGACCCACACCGAGGTCTCATACTTCTGGATGACCTTGCCCGCCTCGAGCTCGCACTGCTCGTAGTCCTGCAGCTCGAAGTACAGCTTGGCGACGGTGTAGCTGAGCTCGGCCGACTGCGGCGGGTTGCGCGCGAGCGCGGCGGTGTACTCGGCGATCGCCCCGCGGAGATCGCGGAACCGGTGCCAGAGCAGCTCGGCGAGGTGCAGGCGCCCCTCGAGCGTCTCCGGCGCTTCGGGGCAGAGGGTGATCAGCTCGCGGTAGACCTCCACCGCGCGCTTCGCGTCACCCAGCTGGAAGGCGTACACGTCGGCGGCGCCGCGGAGCGCGCGCGCACGGTACAGGTTCGCCTGCGGCGAGGTGTCCCGCTCGAGGAGATCGAGCGCCAGCTTGTACTCGGCGAGGGCCACGTCGGCCTTCTGCTCGAAGAGCGCGGTGCGGGCCTTCTCGAGGTGCGCCGGCGCGTCGTCCTTCTTGCAGCCGGCGAGCAGCAGCGCCGCGAGGGCGAGCGCGAGGGCGCGGCTCATGGGCAGGCCTCCGGGCGGTAGCGCACGCAGAGGTTGTCGGTGCACGCGATGCAGTCGCGGAGCTTGTCCTCGTCCTGGCCGCACACCAGCACGCTCGAGGGCCGCGGGCAGTCGGTGTTCTGCACGCAGTGCAGCGCGCCGCCGTCGAGGCTGGTGAGCGTCTCGGCGCGCGGGCACGGCCGGCCGCAGGCCAGCAGCAGGAAGAACAGGGACAGCCACGCGCGCATGCCGGCCTCGTAGCACACTGATCAGCGGAAGCGCCGCTCGACCGCGGTCACCGTGAAGCTCTGCTCGACGTTCTGGTACTCGCCCTCGTAGCGCGGGTAGCGCCAGCCCTCGAACTGCGCGCGGAGGCACTTCGCCAGCAGCGACTCGTCGAGGTCCTTCCTCAGGTGCACCTCGCCCACGCGCCCGTCGTTGAACACCACCCAGCGCACGTCGAAGCGCGCGGCGTCGGGCGGCGTCATCCGCTTCGCCTGCTCGCCGAGGCATTCCTGCAGCAGCGGCGCGAAGTGGTCGTTCACCGCGCGCACCTGATCCGCCGAGAGGCCCGTGCCGGCGGACTCGCGGCTGAAGTCGCGGAAGGTCCAGCGGCCGAGCGTCTTCTTCTCGAGGGCGCGGCAGCTCCCGGCGCCGTGGGCGGTGTCGTACGAGACGCACAGCTGCTCGAGCACGGCGGTGCGCACCCACGTGCGCTCGCCTTCGGGGAGCGGCGCGGCGATCACCTCGAGCTCGCGCAGCGCCAGCCGCACCGCGCCGTCGACGTCGTTCTTCGCCCGCGCGAGCGCGATGAGCTTCGAGAGCGCCTTGCGTCGCAGGCCCGAGCAGCCGACCTCGGCGCAGGCGCCTTCGGCCTTCTCGAGCAACGCCGCCTGCTTCGCCTCGCTCGTCTCGCGCAGCGCCTGGCCGAGCAGCACGCGCTGCGCCAGCCACGGGTCCTTCCCGGTGCGCGCGAGCTTGACCGCCGCCGCTTCGCAGGGCTGCGGTCTCGCCGCGCGGTCGGTCTTCGCCGCGCACGCCTCCGCGTCCTGGAGCGCGCGCGCGGCCTTCGCGAGGCCCTTCTCGGCGCCCTTGAGCTTCGCGGCGGCCACCAGCGCCGAGAGCGCGGCGGCGCGACAGGCCTCGGCCTTCTCGGGGCCGCATGCGCGGCGCCAGGTGTGCGCGGCCTCGGTCGCGCCGGTGACGTCGCCCGCGGCGTGCTCGACGCGGAGCGCGAGCTGGTGCGCCTGCAGCCGCGCCTCACCGTCGAGCGCCGCGGCTTCCCTGACCGCCTCCGCGGCGGACGTGCGTGCGTCGTCGAGGCGCTTCGCCTTGAGCGCCGCCTGACCTGCCGCGAGCGCCTGCTTGAAGCCCTGCGCGCGATCCACCCTCGGGGCCTCCGGTGGCCGCATCGGCGCCGTCACCGGCTTCTCGGGCGCCGGATCCCACGCCTTCTCGAGCGCCTCGTCGGTGGGCGGCGGCACCGCGCCGGGCGCGCTCGTCGGCTCGCTCGTCGACGACGCAGCGGCGCGCGGCGTGGCGCACGACGCGAGGGCCAGCAGCAGCGGGACGAGGCGGGACATCGGAGCTCCCCGGGCGACGACGAGCGGCGCGGCAGCAAACACCACTCGCCCCTCGGCCGTCACCGTCGTGCAATGCGGCGCCACTCTTCCACCGTGGCGGTGGAGGAAGGAGTGCAGGTGCGCCAGACTCCCACGCCCATGCGACTCCTCCTCGTCTCGTGCTTCGTGGTGGTGATGACGGCGTGCTCGGGTTCCGGCGGCAGCGCGACGCGCGCCCAGGAGCAGCTCGAGGCGCTCCAGAAGAAGAAGGCCGCCGAGGCGAAGGCGAAGGCCGAGAAGGAAGACAAGCAGCTCGAGGCGTTGCCGACCGAGGTGGTGAAGCTCGACCCGCCGTACGACGACACCCAGGCGGTGGTGCTGCTGCCCGAGTCGCCGTGCCCGGAGGGCTTCTGGGCGCTGTTCCCCAACGGCCCCGTGCCCGGCGCGACGCCCGAAGAGAAGAAGGCCAACGCCGCGCGCCGCAAGGAGCTCGCCGACGCCGCCCGCGCGAAGAAGTACATCGTGAAGCTCCGCGCCCCGGTGCAGGTGGCGCTCTCGCCGTACGACGCGCCCAACGGCAAGTACGTCATCGACGTGCTGGGCACCGTCGACTGCACCGACTCCATCGGCCGCATCGCGCTCGCGTGGACCGACGCGAAGGCCGGCGACCCGGGCAACTCCGCCGCCAAGGAAGGCGCGGAGATCACCCAGAACGTGTGGCTCGCGCCGCCGGTGAAGTTCGAGCACCCCATCAAGTCGATGACCGAGGCGAAGACCTGGGGCGACTCCAACCGCTTCGGGCTCTCGGCGCGCGTGGCCTTCTCGCTCGGCAAGACGGAGATCGATCGCAAGGTGAAGCGCGTCGGCAAGGTGACCGAGAAGGCCGCGGGCGAGACCATCTCCATCGGCGGCGGCGCGGAGGACTGGGGCGCGGGCCGGCTGATCCGCGCGGAGCTCCTCGGCGTGCGCGTGGCGACGGATCGCGAGAAGAAGTTGCTGGTGGAAAAGACGAAGTGATCGACGCGGCGGGGGGCGTTACAACGCGCCTCCTATGATGAAAGAGCTCGACGTCGAGGCCGCCCAGAAGCTGCTCAACCGCATCATGGAGTTCGAGCTGGCCGGCGTGGTCCGCTACACGCACTACTCGCTCATGGTCGCGGGGCCGAACCGCATCCCCATCGTGCAGTTCATGAAGCAGCAGGCCTCGGAGTCGCTGCTCCACGCGCAGACCGCCGGTGAGATCCTCGTCGGGCTCGGCGGGCACCCCACGCTGCAGATCGCGGAGATCCCCGAGAGCTACAAGCACTCGGTGAAGGACATCCTCGAAGAGAGCCTCGCCCACGAGCGCACCGCCCTCGACATCTACAAGCAGCTCCTCGACGTGGTGGAAGACAGCAGCGTCTACCTCGAGGAGTTCGCCCGCACGCAGATCGCCCAGGAGGAGATGCACGGCCTCGAGGTGCGCAAGATGCTCCGCGACGTGGGGGTGATCAGCGATCTCCACCCGCACGACCACGACCACGGCGAGAAGAAGAAGAAGGACAAGAAGAAGGACAAGAAGGAGAAGAAGAAGGACAAGAAGGAGCGCAAGAAGGAGAAGAAGCGTCGCGACGACGACGCGTCCTCCGACGAGTCCGACGCGTCCGAAGCCGACGGGGAGTGAGCATGTCGCGCCTGATCACCGTCGACGCCGAATACGTGATGCCGCAGCTCGCGGCGTCGTACCTCCGTGAGGAGGGCGGCGAGGTCGCCTTCATCGAGACCGCCACCTCGCTGTGCGTGCCGAAGCTCCTCGCGGCGCTGGCGAAGGAAGGGCTCGCGCCCGAGGCCGTGCGGTGGATCATCGTGACGCACGTGCACCTCGATCACGCAGGCGGCGCCTCGGCGCTGATGAAGGCCTGCCCGAACGCCACGCTGCTCGCGCACCCGCGGGCCGCACGTCACCTGATCGACCCCGCGAAGCTCGTCGCGAGCGCGAAGCAGGTGTACGGCGAGGACGCCTTCGACGCGCTCTACGGCGTCATCGAGCCCATCGACGCCGCGCGGGTGCGCTCGCTCGACGACGGTGCGGAGGTCCACCTCGGTGACGCGCCGCTCCGCTTCGTCCACACGCGCGGGCACGCCAACCACCACTTCGTCGTGCACGACGTGCACCGCGACGTGGTCTTCACCGGCGACACCTTCGGGCTGGTGTACCCGGCGCTCCAGCGCGCGGCGCGCTTCGCGTACCCCAGCACCTCGCCCACCGACTTCGACGGCGAGGCCGCGGTGGCGAGCGTGCGCCGCGTGGTCGACCTCAAGCCGCGCGCCGTGGGCCCGACGCACTTCGGCCTCTTCGAGGACGTGCAGGTGATCGCCGAACAGCTCATCCGCTGGCTGGAGCTCTCGGCGAACCTGGTGGCGCAGGGCACGAAGAGCGGCGACGAGCGCGGCACGCTCGAGCAGCGCTTCAAGTGGCAGCTCGAGCAGGAGTTCGAGCTCGCCGCCTCGCGCGCCGGCCTCTCGCTCACCGCGCAGGACCGCAAGCTCATCCACTTCGATCTCGAGCTCAACGCGCAGGGCCTCGCGTTCGCCGCGACGCGCCCGCCGAAGTAGTCACTCGCGCTGGCGCAGGAGGTACCAGCCGACGCGGCCGACGGTGACGAGCACCACCGTGCCGAAGGGGACGGGGTGCTGGGTCAGCGCCCCGAAGGGGAAGCCGAACATCAGCCCGAGCGCGAGCCCTGGAAGACGGCGCCCGGGAGGGTGATCGGCCCCGACGAGCGCCTGCGGCGCGGGCGACAGAGCTGCGCCGAGTCGTGGAACCGCTTGCAGCGCGAGCAGTAGAGCGCCGCCACTTCAGCTCGTGAACGAGGCCTTCACCTCGGGCTTGAGCAGCAACACGAGCGCGAAGATGCCCGCGGGCATCGAGGTGATGCAGCAGCAGCCGTTGAAGCAGCAGGGGATGGTGCTGATGATCGCCGCGGCCATCGAGATCCCGTACGCCTGGGCGCTCTTCAGCTTCAGTCCTCCGAAGACGACGACGAAGTTCGCGCCGATCATCACCAGCGGCCACACGGCGTTGAGGAGCTTCGTGCCGCCTCTCTGCTGCTGCGCCATGGCGTCGCGGAGCTTCTCCTGCAGCGCTGGGTCGTTCACGAACTTGAGCGCCCACGAGCCGTCGTCGCCGACGAAGGCCATCACCAACGAGAACAGCGCGTAGATGATCGCCAGCACGCCGGTCACCATCAGGAGGATGCCCGCGAGGTTGAGGTTCGAGTTCTGCTGCGGCGTTCCGGTCGTCCCGAAGGGCTGCGCGTAGGGGTTCATGGCGGCGGAGCACAGCGCCCCGGGCGCGGCGGTACAAGCAAACACTGCTGGTGCCATGCTCCCCCGCATGTTCGCCGTCGCCCTCGCTTCCCTCTTCGTGCTCGCGGCGCCCGCGCCGCAGGTGGTCGCGCGCTTCGCCTGTGACGACAAGTACGCGTCCGCCGACTGCGACGAGCGCGCGTGGCTCGAGCGCGCGCTGGCCGACCCCCACGGTGGGCATGACGTGCTCCTCCACGACGACGGCGGGCCCGACGGCGCGGTGTGGAACGGCACCGCGCCGCTGTACGTCTTCGTCTCGGGCTCGACCGCGGCGCTCTCCTTCGGGTCGATGCGGGCGCTGAAGACGAAGGGCCGCGGCGACTGGCGGTGGCTCCGCCTCGAGGCGAAGGCATGGCGGAGCGCGCTCGCGCCCGTGCACGGCCGCGCCTGGCGGCGCGCGACCCTCGCGGCAGGGCGCGTGGTGCTCGGCGAGTTCTGGTTCGCCGAGGGGGAATGAGCGAGAAGCCGCGCATGGCCTCGCGTCCCCGGCTCCCGCTGACCGTCCTCGCGCTCGGGCTCACGAGCTTCTTCACCGACGTCGCCAGCGAGGCGGTGTTCCCGCTGCTGCCCGCGTTCCTCGCCACGCTCGGCGCCGGCCCGGTCTTCCTCGGGCTGCTCGAGGGCGTGGCCGATGCGGTGTCGGCCTTCCTCAAGTACCAGTCGGGCCGATGGGCTGACCGCGGGGGAAAGAAGGGCTTCGTGCTCGCCGGCTACGGGCTGGCGACCGCGGTGCGCCCGCTGCTCGCGCTCGCCGCCGCGCCGTGGCACGTGCTGACGATTCGCGTGGTCGATCGCGTGGGCAAGGGGCTCCGCTCGGCGCCGCGCGACGCCATCCTCGCCGGGGCGGTGAGCGCCGAAGAGAGCGGCCGCGCGTTCGGCTTCCACCGCGCGATGGACCACGCCGGCGCCGTGGTGGGGCCGCTGCTGGCCACCACGCTCCTGTGGCTCGGCCTCGAGGTGCGCACGGTGTTCGCGCTCACGCTCGTCCCGGGCCTGCTCTCGGTCGCCTCGCTCTTCGTGGTGAAGGAGCCCGAGCAGCGCGGGGCCGACGGGGCGCCGCCCGACGACGCGCCGCTGCCGCCGCGGCTCAAGGAGCTCCTCGTCATCCTCGGCTTCTTCGCGCTCGCCAACTCGTCCGACGCGTTCCTCCTGGTGCGGGCCTCGGAGCTCGGAGTGCCCACCGCGTGGCTGCCGACCGCGTGGCTGGTGCTGCACGTCTCGAAGATGATCTGGTCGGCGCGCGGCGGAGCCTGGAGCGACTCCGTGCCCCGCCACCGGCTGATCCTCGCGGGGTGGGCCGTCTACGCGGTGAGCTACGGCCTCTTCGCCGTCGCCACCGCGGCATGGCAGGCGTGGGTGCTGCTCGCGGTGTACGGCGCCTTCGCCGGGCTGACCGAGCCGGTCGAGAAGGCGCTCATCAAGGAGCTCGTCCCGAAGACGCAGCACGGCCGCGCGTTCGGCGCGTACCACGGCACGCTCGGGGCGCTCGCCATTCCCGCGGGGCTCCTCACCGGCTTCCTCTGGCAGCGCTTCGGTGCGCCCGTGGCCCTCGGCGTGGGCGCGCTCGTCGCCGGCCTCGCCGCGGTGTGGCTGGTGCGCTGGGTCCGTCGCGGGCGCTGAAGATTGCAGACCTGCAAGACCATTTGAGGCGTAATGCAACAACGGCGCAGAACCTGCGCCGGTCATAGCCCCGTTATTTCAGCATGTTGAGAGCGGGCCTCAAGTTGCAGCGCCTGGTCCTCAGATGTGGACACGAGCGCAGCAGATGGTGCCCGAAGCGGTCGCGGGCGCCCTGGTCGTCAGCACGGAGCGCGGGTGGGTCGAGCGGGAGCGCTTCGGTGAGCTCGACGTCGACGAGGTGCTCGGCGTGCTGCGCTCGGGAGAGCAGCCGCTGTTCGACGAGGACGACCTCGCCGAGGAGGACGAGGAGCTCGAGGTGGTGAGCGCCAGCACGTGGACGTGCTCGTGATGCGGACGGGCGTGGCGACGGTGTTGCGGCTGGGGCCGCACGCGGCGGTGGGCGCGGCGCTCGGCTTCGCGCACCAGACCGTGCGGGACCTCGCGCCGTGAGTCCCGCTCCAGCGCCGACGTCGACGCAGCGTGCTGCGGACTCGCTCCATCGGCTCGCGCTCTCGCTGGCGGCGGTGGGGGCACGGCCGGCGTTGCTCCAGCTCCAGTCGGCCGACGACGTGGGCACGGCCTTCCTCGACCAGGGGCGGCTGTCGTGGGCGGCGGTGCGCCAGACACGCCGCTACCTCTCGCGGCGCCTCGAGGAGGTCGGCGTCAGCGCGCGGCTCATCGAAGAGACGCGGCGCTCTGGCCGGCCGTTGAGCGCGCTGGTGGGCGACGTCATCAGCCAGGAGCACTTCGCCGAGCTGCTGTTCGACCACTCGCTCGAGTCGCTCGATCGCCTCATCACCCGCGGGCTCGTCTCGGTCGACGAGGCGCCGAGCAGCCTGCGCCCGCCGCCGATCTCCTTCGCCTTGACCGACGTGGTGTGCGCGCTCACCCGCCGCGTGCACGCCCTCCCGGCGCCGGAGCTGGAGGCCCCGCCTCCGCAGGTCGAGGTGCTCCAGGTCGCGCGCGTCGGCGAGACGGCGCTGCCCGCCCGCGTGCTCGGCACCGCGACCCCGACGCTCCGCAGCGCCCTCGAGCTCTGCGCGCGGGGCGCGGAGGTCCTCTCGCTCTCGCCCCACGAGCTCGTCGTGTTCCGCCGCGGGGCGCGTTGCTGGTCGGTGCTGCGCCAGCCCGATCACTTCGTCGTCAGCCGCGGGAGCTCACCCGTCGCCTACGCGTGGATGCTCCGCCAGGAGCCACGCCCCCAGTCGTAGTCCCACCCGAAGTCGCAGCACTCATCGAAGCGAGGAAGCAGTGAACATCAAGCAGACGTTGGAAGAGGTCATGAAGATCGAGGGCGCCATCGGCGCGTGCGTCGTCGACTACAAGTCGGGCCTGTCGCTCGGCTCGATCGGTGGCAACGCCAGCTTCAACATCGAGATCGCCGCCGCCGGCAACGCCGAGGTGGTGCGCTCGAAGCTCAAGGTGATGGGGCAGATCGGCCTCAAGGAGAAGATCGAGGACATCCTGATCAGCCTCAACACGCAGTACCACATCATCCGCCCGCTCTCGACCGCGGGGTCGCTCTTCATCTACGTGGCGCTCCACCGCGCGAACGCCAACCTCGCGCTCGCGCGCCACAAGATCTCCGAGTTCGAAGGTCAGCTCCAGGTGTGAGCGGGCCTCAGCCGTCGAGGCTCCCCGAGCCGGCGGCGTCGTAGAGCGTCTTCACCGGACCGAGGATCGTCGCCAGCAACCCGGCGACGATCTTCACCAGCAGCACCGCCGCGACCAGCCCCGTGCCGACCAGCACCAGCAGCCGCACGGCGCGCAGCGACGACGCCTCGAGCTCGCGGCTCATCCGCTCGAGCGCGTCGTCGAGCGTGCCGGTGGTCTCGGCGACCGACAGCGTGCCGAGCGAGGTGCGATCGAGCACGCCGAGCTCGCCGACGGCCTCGGTGAGCGTCGCGCCCGCACGCAGCCGCGCCTCCGCGCGCGGGAGCGCCGCGAGCACCGCCGGGCTCACCGTGGCGCGGGCGGCGAGCCGGAGCGCGCGCACCACCTCCATGCCCGAAGCGGACGCGAGACCCAGCGCGAGCACCAGGCGCGACGCGGCGAGCTGGCGCAGCGGCACCGAGACGAGCGGCACCGAGCGCACCAGGCGATCCCACCGTGTCTCGAGGTCGAGCGCCGCGACGAGAAAGGGCGTCCCCAGCACCGCGCCCAGCGCCAGCGCCGCGACGAAGAGCGAGCTGGCGAGCCCCGAGAGGTAGGCCGCGCCGATGCCCGTGCCGCTCTTCGCCGTCTGCGCGACGCCGAGCAGCGGGCCCACGAAGACCAGCGCGCCGCCGAGGTACATCGGCCACAGCGCGCCGAGGGCCGCCTGCCAGCGCTGCCGCTGCACGCGCTCGAGGTGCGAGATGATGGCCCCCGCCACGGGCTCGAGCCTCCCGGCTTCCTCGGCGAACGCGAGGAGCTCGACGTTCGCGTCGTCGAACAGCGCGGCGTGCTTGCGGAGCGCATCGCCGAGCGTCAGTCCGCCCCGCACGTCGCGCGCCACCGACGAGAGGCCCTGACGCATCAGCGCGTCGGGCGCGTAGCGGGTGAGCTGCTCGAAGGCCGTAGGCAGCGGGATGCCGGCGCGGACGAGCGCCAGGAGCTGCTGGTAGAACGTCACGAGCTTGCGGTGCCGCGCGAAGGCCACCACGGGGTGGCGCAGCCAGGCGCGCCGGAGCCGCTCGTTCATCGACATGCGCCGAGCGTAGCGCCGAGCCTCTTCAGGGCAGCGGCAAACAGTTCAGAGAGAATTGATCCGAGGGCGGCGCGCGCGCGCTGGCCGTCTGGCGCCGAGTCTCTATTCTTCCGGCATGCCCTCCCCGAAGCTCCCTCCGGCGCCTCCCTCGATCGAAGACGCGGGTGGCGCGCCGCGGTTCGGCACCTACCAGGGCGGCGTCGACGTCGTCGACCTGACGCGGCTCCGCGGCAGCTACCAGCCCAACCGCGTCGACCGCTTCCGCATGCACAAGAAGTGGCTGTACGGCTTCGTGGCCACGCGCGAGGTAGCGACGCTCTTCGCGGTCGTCGACCTCGGCTACAGCTCGAACGCCTTCGTGCTGGCGCTCGACTACGCGTCGGGGCGCGTGCTCCTCGACGAGGGGGTGCTGGGCCTGCCGGCGCCGATGGTGAAGGTGAGCGATCACCCCGGCGCGGGTCTCGACGTCGACTTCCGTCGGCTCGACGGCCGGTGGCGCGCGTGGCGGACCTTCGGCGACGAGCGCTTCCACGCGCACGTGCGCGTCGGCGTGCCGGTGCCGCTGCGCAAGCCGAAGCTCGAGCTCACCTGGGAGCTCCTCGCCGCCGGCGCGGCTCCGGCGTTGACCGTCATCGCGCCCGTCGACGGCGGCGTGGTGAACGTCACCCAGAAGTGGGCGGGGCTCCTCTCGTTCGGTGCGCTCGAGGCCGACGGCCGGCGCTACTCGCTCGACGGCGGCGTGGGCGGTCTCGACTACACGCACGGCTACCTCGCGCGGAAGACGTCGTGGCGCTGGGCCTTCGCCTGCAGCCGCCTCGACGACGGCACGCCCTTCGGGCTCAACCTCGTCGAGGGCTTCAACGAGTCGCGCGACGACGTGAACGAGAACGCGCTGTGGCTCGGAGATCAGCTCGTGCCGCTCGCGCGCGCGCGCTTCTCGTGGAACCCCAACGACATCTTCGCGCCGTGGCACGTGCGCACCACCGACGGCGTGGTCGACCTCCAGTTCCGCCCCATCGCCGCGCACCAGGAGCTCCGCGACCTGAAGCTCATCAAGAGCAGCTTCAAGCAGCCCGTCGGCCTGTGGAGCGGCGAGCTGAAGCTCGGCGGCCACACCTGGGTGGTGAAGGACGCGCCCGGCGTCTCGGAAGATCAGTCGGTGTTGTGGTGATGCTCAGAAGCGGCCGGCGAGCGCGAGCCCGCCCGGCGTGAGCTCGAGGCGCAGCGTCGCCGCCGGCTGATCGCGCTCCATCCACCGGTGGGGCACGGCGAGGCTGATGATCGTCATGGTGAGGCCCGCGGCCTGCGCCGCGCCCACGGCCATCAGCGCCACGCCGAAGATGCCCGAGAAGAACGGGAGGCTGCCGCCGGGGTTGGCGAGCAGCTGCGCGCCGAGCACGAAGGGGCCGACGACCGGGACGAAGGCCCAGGCCGCTCCGCTCATCGCGCCGATGTAGACCGAGCTCGCGTAGGTGCCACCGAAGATGGCCAGCCCGGCGATGAGCATCCCCTTCCGCACTGCGGTGACCTCGTGGAAGCCGGGCGGCACCGGGCTCTCGAGCGCGAGGCGCTCCGGGCTGCGAGGCGAGCGCGGGCGCGAGACGGTGGAGGGGGGCGTCGCCGGGGCGGGCGCCACGGCGCTCTCGGGAGGCGGTGGCGGTGGCGGAGTGAGACTCTCGTCCTGCGCCCACGCACCCAGGCTGACCACACACACCAGGAAGATGGCTCTCATGGCCGCGCGTCGTAGCAAGAGCTGCGCCCTCTTCCTTCACAGCGGCGCGCGGGGGCCCGGTCTGCCGCGCGTGTCAGGGCAGGACATCGGTGTCGCGAACGGGCGGGGGCGCGCAGAGGGCGGCGACCAGCGGCTCGGCCTCGGGGGAGTTGGCGAGGGCGGCGAGCTCGCGGGCGTCGACCACCTCGTCTTCGACCTCGAACCACGCTTCGCCGCCGTCGTCCTCGCGGTGCTTGACCCACAGGCGCAGCATGCGGCGGCCGCAGCGCTCGGCGTGCCGGAGCTCGTACGCGGCGGGGATGCGGCCGCCCAGCCCATGGTTGGTGACCACCGCGGTCCCCAGCGGCGCGGCGCGCAGCCAGCGCTCGACGAGGCGCGCGTCACGCACGTAGCCGTCGAACGAGCGCGGGAAGGCGTCGTCGAAGCGATCGACGTCGTCGGCCACGTACTCGCCGAAGGGGTTGAAGAAGTAGAAGCCGTCGAAGCGTGACGGGTCGACCGTCTCGAGCGTGCCGGTCATCAGCTCCACGTCGGCGCCCAGCGTGCGCGCCAGCTGCCGCGCCTCGTCGACCAGCACCGCGCGGCGCTCGACGCCCCACACGCGCCGGCCGAGCGCGAGTGACGCGACGATGCAGAACTTGCCGCAGCCTGCGCCGACGTCGAGCACCCGCCGGGCTCCGGCTTCGTCGAGCAGCTGCGCGGCGCGCTGCGCCGACTCGACCTTCGACCAGTACGACAGCGAGCGCACGCGCGCCGCGTCGCTGAGCAGCTCATCGAAGTCGTCGTCGTGCACCGGCTCGGTGCGCCTCAGGGCGTCGGCCAGCACGGCGGGGCTCGCGCGGGGTCGCATCTCCCGGCGAGCGTGTCACAGCCCGGACAGGTCTTCACGCCTCGGCGCGGCGACGCGTCAGCGCGCTGGTGGAGGCGGTGAGCCGCACGGCGCTGCAGGTACCAGCAGGGCGCGGTCAGCTCGCGGGTGTCACCGAAGCGAGGGGCTCCCAGCCGCGCGGCGCCGGCGCTGCGGCGGGCGCAGGCTGGGCGACGCGGAAGTGCTCCACCGCGCGCTCGAGCGTGCGGGCCTGATCGCGCAGCGACGTGGCGGCGGCGGTCGACTCCTCGACGACGGCGGCGTTGCGCTGGGTGCCGTCTTCGATGCTCGCCAGCGTGCGGCTGAGGTACGTGAGCCCCTGCGCCTGTTCCCCCGAGGCGCGCGCGACGTCGCGCAGCAGCCCGTCGACCCGCTGCGCGCCGGCCACCGCGCGCTGGAGCGCCTGCTCGGCGTCACCGGCCTGGCTGACCCCGGTGCGGATGCGCCGCGTGCTGTCGTTCATCAGCGCGCCGATCTGCTTCGCCAGCTCGTCGGTGTGCCTCGAGAGGGCGCGCACCTCCGTGGCCACCACGCCGAAGCCGCGCCCCTCGGGCCCGGCGCGCCCGGCCTCGACCGCCGCGTTCAGCGCGAGGAGGTTCGTCTGGTACGCGACCTCGTCGATGGTGCTCACGATGTCCCGCACCTGCGCGACGACCTTGTCCACGTCTTGAACCGTGTTCCGCAGCTGCTGCACCACCTCCCCGCCGCGCGCCGAGGCTTCCGCGGCCTGGGCGGCGAGCGAGAGCGCCTCGCGCGCCGAGGCGGCGTTCTGGTTCACCGCGGTGGTGAGCTGCTGCAGGGTCGCCGAGGCCTGCTCCACGGTCGCGGCCTCCGCGGCGGTGCGCTGGGCGAGATCCGACGTGGCGGCGGCGATCTCCCCGCTCGAGAGGCTCACCGCGCCCGCGGTCGCGCGGATCGACGAGATGATCTCCCCCAGCTGGCGCTGCATGCCCGCCGCCTCGGCGAGGATGCTGGCCGAGTCGCCGGTGCGCACCGAGACCGAGTCGCGGAGGTCGCCGCCGGCGATGCGCCGCATCACCTCGACCGCGTGCGTCGGCTCGCCGCCGAGCTGCGCCAGCACCTGGCGTGACTGGAACAGCCCGAGCGCGAGCGCGACCGCCGTCACCAGCAGCGCGACCCCGAGGGCGAGCGCGCGCGTGCGCTGGGCCGCCGCGAGCTGGCCATCGAGCGCCGCGTCGAGCTCCGCGCCGACGAGCTGCTCCACCACGCGCAGCCGCTCGATGCGGCGGGTCGAGGCCTCGAACCAGTCCTTCGCGGGCGTGCTGAGCGCCCCGCCGGAGCCCGCGGCGAGCGCCTGCGCGCGGAGCGCGAGCGCCTGCTTCACCGCCTCGCCCCCCTGCTCCTGCGCGAGCGCGGCGCGCCCGGCGTCGCTCGCGAAGCGCTCGAAGCGGGCGAGGTACGCGTCCTGCGCGGCGACGACGGTGACGAAGCGCACGTAGACCTCGGGCTCGAGCCTGCCGGCGGCGAACGCGCCATTGAGCGTCGCCCGCTCGCGCCCGGCGCTCTCCTTGGCGAGCGAGAGGAGGTCGAGCGCGTTCGCCAGCCGCGCCACCGCCGGATCGTCCGCGTCGGTCGCGAGCCGGGTCTGCTCGGTGAGCAGGCCCTCGATGAGCGCCGTGTAGCGCTGGAACGAGGCGAGCGGCGCGAGGCGCTGCGCGTCGACGTCGGCCCGCAGCGCGGCGAGCCCCACCGGCGGCTTCACGTCGCGCAGCGCGCCGTCGCTCTTCACCCGGCCCTCCCGCAGCTCGCCCGAGAACGAGGCGCCCCGGCTCGCGAGGAAGCCCGACGAGAGGCCGCGTTCGATCTGCAGCCGGTGCGCGGCGTCACCTGCGCGCCGCGCCGCGACGCCACGTTCCTGCAGGGTCTCGAGCGACCGGACGGTGTGCTGCGACTCCCCGGCTTTCCACCCTCCGAGCACCACCGTTCCCAGCAGCGCCGGGAGGAGAATCAGCAACAACCGGTTCCGGAATCGCATCGATCAGCCCTCGCTGATCAGCTGCGCTTCACGCGCTGTGCCGCCCGCGGTGTTTCAGAACGGAACGGGCGTCGTGCTCACGCGTCGCGATCGAGCACGATCTTCCGCAGGAACGAGCGCGGGTGGCGCGCGTGGTGCGCGAACGAGTTGGCGAGGTCGAGGAAATGCGGGAGCCGATCTCCCGGCACGTCCATCGGGTCGTTCATCTCGCGCCGGTGCGTGCGGTACCAGCGGATCCAGTGCAGCACCTCGGCGGGCGACATGGTGCGCGCGAGGCCCTGGAGGAAGAGCATCTCCTCGAGCTGAGAGCGGTAGCAGAAGGCCTTCGGGCCGGTGCCCTGCGCGGCGACCGCCTGGCGCACCGCGACCTCGAGGGCGGGCCGCTCGCCGCGCGCGGCGAGGGCGGTGAACACCGGCAGCGGCATGCCGCGCGCGATGCAGAAGCCCATGTAGTGGTAGTAGCGGGGGTTGAAGTCGATGAGCAGGTGCCGGCCGCCCACGCGGAGGAACTCGAGCTCGAAGACGCCGAAGTAGCCCGCCTCGCGGCACAGCGCGCGGATGCCGTCGGCGAGCGCGGGCGGCACCGGCTCGTCTTCGAGGCACAGCGAGAGGCCCATGCGCCGCGGCCGCTGGAGGATCTTCGCCACCGCGCGCGTCACGAAGAGCTCGCCGGTCTCGTCGATGAAGCCCGAGACCTGGAGGCTCTGGTCCATGCCCTCTGCGTAGTAGGTCTGGAGCACCGGCAGCGTCGCCTCGGGCAGCTCCGCCGAGACGTCGGCCACGCGGTCGGAGTGCGTGCGGTACTCGCGGGCCTTCGCCACCAGCTCCTCGCGGTCGTGCACCACCACGCCCTTGTCGCGGTTCTTCGAGAAGAGCTGCGTGCGCTGCTTGATGAGCACCGGCAGCGGCAGCGTGCGCGCGGCCTCCTCGAGCTCGGCGTCGGTGCGCGGCGAGGCCGACGGCGGCGTCTCGAGGCCCACGCGTTTGCACAGCGCGTTCATCGAGTCCTTGTCGAGGAGCGCGTCGAGCACCTTCACCGACGGCGCGTAGAGCTTGTAGTGCGGCGCGAGCGCGTCGGCGTGCACCGCCTGGAACCACGCGAAGTCGTCAGACGTGGGGTAGAGGATCGCCCCCGGGTTCTTCCGCCCGAAGTCGACGAGCCACGCGAGCAGCGCGTCGGGTTGCGAGAGCGGGGGGCACTCGAGCCGGCGCGCCACGAAGCGCGAGCGCATCGCGGGCACGTTGAGCCCGGCGTCGCTCGCCATCCACACCGGGTAGCCGAGGGCGCCGAGGCAGCGCGCGGCGGCGAGGGTGCCGCAGTTCTGCGGGGTCGTCAGGAGTACGGGAGGCAACACGGCGGGTTCCGAATAGCACCGGGGGCGCGCGAGGGAACCCCCGTGTTGCGCGCCGGCCTCATGCGTCCCAGTCGATGCGGTAGAGGTGCGCCGGCGGCGCGTCGGGCTGCGCGACGATGCGGAGGTTCTTCGTGCCGACGAAGTGCCCGCCCTCTTCGATGATGCCGGTGTAGAGCCCGGGCATGCCGCTCACGTCGTTGATCCACAGCTCGACCGACGTCGGGCCGAGCGGCGTGAAGCGCGTCTCGAGGTAGTTGCCGCCGGTGCGGAAGTTCTTCTGCATGCGCTCGAGGGTCCGCCGCGTGCCGATGAGCTTCATCATCTGCACCATCGCGCCGCCCACCAGCGTCTGCGCGTAGCCGCGCATGAAGGCCACGCCGAGCTGCCGGAACGCCTCGTCTTCCGGCACGCCCGGCCAGAGCAGCGGCAGCACCGAGCGCGCGCCGCGGAAGACCTGCTCGATGGGGTACGCCGGCTCGAGCCGCGAGAGGTCGATGCCCGCCTCGAGGATCTTTGCGCGCACCGCCGGCGTCAGCCGCTCTCCGAGCCCGCGGATGAAGAGCCCTTCGATCGCCTGGGTGAACCACAACCTCTGCGTGCCCATCGTCGTTCCCCCCGCCGTGGAAGTTTCCCCGGCGGCCCGGGCGCGTCCACTCGTTTTCTGGACGACCCGGGGCCCGCGCATTTCCTGCGCATTGCAGATCTGCAATTGGAGAATGCGCCAGCGTGGCGGCGTGCAACGCGGATCAGCGCTGGATCAAGTCGCGGAGGCGCTCGAGGTTGTGGCGCACGCGCGGGTGCTCTGGGCGGAGCTGCTCGCAGCGCTCGAAGACGGCGAGGGCCTCGCGGAGGCGACGGGCGAGGAGCAGCTCCGCGCCTTCCTCGAGCAGGGCGTCGAAGTCGGGTGCTGGCGCAGGAGGTGTGGCGACCAGCCGCAGGTGTGGGTGTGACTCGGCGCCCGCGAGCGTCAGCACGCCGTCGTGGAGCAGCCGCGCGAGCAATCGCGCCGTCGGCAGGCGGCCGAGCGTCGAGCTCTCGAGGAGATCTCCGAGGGTCGAGGTGCCGTCGACCAGCCGCGCGACGGAGGCCTCCTCCGCGGTGAGCCGCCGCGCGTGCGTCGCGCGACGCGGTGCGCGATCGAGGTTCCCCAGGCGCGCGAGGTAGTCCTCGAGCACGCGGTCCTTGAGGTGCTGAATGCCGCGGGAGATGGACGCGTTGTCCGGCGCGTGCGGGCGCAGCTTCACCAGCACCGCGAGCGCCTCCTCGAAGCGCTGCTCCTGCAGCAGCCGCAGGAAGGCGGGCTTGTCCATCGTCGGCGGGCCGTCGAGCGGGAGCAGCGGGGCGCGCGGATCGGTGGTCGTGACGGTCACGGGGCGCCAGTCAGTGCAAGACCGCGCCCAGTTCGATGTGTTTCAGAGTGAAACCGGCGCGGCCACGTTCACGTAGTTCGGCGGCTGGGCGGCGACGCCCTCGCGCAGCCAGCGGAGGATGTGGAGGTACGTGAGGTCGACCTCCACTCCGGGGGAAACCGAGCCCTGCGGGGCGGCGAGGTCGGTCACGTCGAGGTCGAAGCCGGGGCCGCTGAAGCGCGCGCCGGCGAGCTGGTACTCGCGCCCCTGGAAGCGCCCGCGCGCGGTGCCGTCGGGCAGCACGAG
Source organism: Myxococcota bacterium (assembly GCA_049322495.1). GTDB lineage: Bacteria > Myxococcota > Myxococcia > Myxococcales > Myxococcaceae > Archangium_A. Next base: position 23,711 of record JBMORD010000373.1, read on the forward strand.
GAAGCCGTCGCCCTTCGGCTCGCGGCTCCAGGTCTGCTCGGTGCCGAAGAAGCGGGGCTTGAGCACGTAGGGGCCGCCGTCTTCGGGGCAGAACACGTCGCAGTTGCCGCACTCGTTGCAGAAGTCGGCGTAGTTCGCGAGCTGGTGCTTCTCTTCGATGACCAGCGGCGGGGCGGAGGCGCGCGCCCATGAGCCGTCGGCCTGGCGGGTGAGCTTCTCGACGGGCAGCGTGGCCGGCGGGAGCGCGTAGGTGAAGTTGGCGTGGTTCGGGCAGACCGGCACGCACTTGTCGCAGGTGAGGCAGTCGAAGAGCTCGAGGCGGGTGCCCACCTTGCGCGGCGGCTTCGCGTTCTCTGCGGCGGCGTAGCGCCTGTTGGTGAGGAGCGACGCGACGTACTGCCTGGTGTTGTGCAGCCGCGCCGCGCCCGGGTCGTTGCCGACGAAGCCGTGCGCGCGGAGCATGAACTCGTCGAGCGTCTTCGCGCCCACCTTGTCCATGCGCGCGCCGAGCTCGGCGAAGTACGACGCGAGGCGCGCGTAGCCGCCGGGGCGCAGCAGGTCGGTGCACACCGTCACCGGCTTGAGGCCCAGCGCCACCGCGTCGGGGAAGTTGCGGTTGTCGATGCCGGCCGAGAAGGACACCGGGAGGCGATCGCCGAACACCTCGCGGAACTTCGCCACCAGGGTCATCGCCAGCGCGTGCAGCGGCTGGCCCGAGAGGTACGCGTGCTGCTCGCTCTTCGGGAGGAAGTCGCCTTCGTTCTCGACCACCAGCGTGTTCGAGAACTTCACGCCCAGCCCGCGCCCGGTGCGGCGGCTGACCTGCTCGAGGCGGCCCACGAGCTCCACCGCCTGCTCGAAGGTCGGGTCGTTGGCGAACGCCGAGTCGGGGATGCGGTAGCGGTAGCCGAGCACCTCGTTGAAGAGGCGGCGCGCCTCGACGGGCCCGTTGAGCGTGGGGTTGAGCTTCACCACGCAGTGCAGCCCCACCTCTTCCATGAGGTAGCGGGTGATGCCTTCGATTTCTCCCGGCGGGCAGCCGTGGAAGGTCGAGAGCGTCAGCGTGTCGGACAGCTTCGTGCGGAAGGCGAAGTCGCGCCACGGCTTCGGCAGCTCGGCGCGGAGGCGATCGACCACCTGGGTCGCGTCCATCATGCCGTGGAGGAAGGCCTGCACCCGCTCGTGCTGGATGCCCTTGAGGTCGTAGCCGACGCTCAGGTCGAAGGCGAAGCGCTCGAAGCCCGGCTCGAGGCCGAGCTTGCCGGTGGCGGCGAGTAGCTCGAGGAGCATCGAGGCCTTCACGTACTCCTCGAGGGACTGCTCGAGCTTCAGCTCCTGGCTCCACTCGACGTTGAAGCCCACGGTGCGCGCGTCGATGCACGGGCGCGGAATGGTGAGCTCGTCCATGATCTGCACCGTCTTCAGCTCGAAGACGCGGCAGCCGCCGAGGTAGCCGAGCACGATGTTCTGCGCGAGCTGGGTGTGCGGCCCGGCGGCGGGGCCGAGCGGGGTGGCGACGGAGTGCCCGTGGAGCGTGGTCGAGAAGTCACGCCCGCCCGCGCCGCGGACGATCTTCGCGCGGGGGAAGTCGAGCACCGGGCCGGCGCCGTCGAGCTCGGTGAGGAGCCGCGCGGCGAGCCGGCCCAGCGGGTACGGGTGGAGGTGCGCCATGAGCCCTCGCGGAGGTCAGAGTGACTGCAGCACGCCGGTGCGCGCGTTGAAGGCGTCGATGAGCGAGTCCCACTCGGCGGCGGCGGCGTACTGCGCGTCCCAGAACGACGGGTCCCACAGCGCGCGGAGCTCCTCGCTCGTCTTCCCCTGCTGCTCGACCCAGGTGAAGTACTTGAGGTGGTGGAGCGCCTTGCGGTCGCGGTAGCCGAGCTCGCGGAGGAAGTCGGTCTTCTGGCCGTGCAGCCGGCGATCGAGATCCTTCGCGGCGTCGACCTCGGTGTACGCGCCGCGCTCGGCGCGCAGCTCCTCGAGGCGCGAGGTGTAGAGCGCCTCGGAATCGGTGAACACCGTGAGCACCACGTCGTCGCTGCCGAGCTCGTAGTAGCGCGCGAGCTTCACCGCCGAGAGCAGGTTGCACGCGCCGGAGATGCCCAGCAGCGGGAGCTGCTCGAGCACGTCCTTCGCCACGCCCTGCTTCGCGAGCCACGCGTGCCCCGCGGGCTCGTTGAAGAGGCGCAGCAGGCGCATGGTGTCTTCGTCGTCGATGGCGATGACGGCGTCGGTGTTGCGCACGTTGTGGATCCACGGCACGTGCTTGTCGCCGATGCCCTCGATGCGGTGCTCACCGAAGCCGTTGGAGTACAGCGTGGGGCACTGCAGCGCCTCGACGGCGCCGATGAGCATCCCGGGGTAGTGCTTCTTGAGGTAGTCGCCGGCGCCGATGGTGCCCGCCGAGCCGGTGGCCGAGACGTAGCCCGCGAGCCGGCCCTTCGGCGACTTCACGCGCTCGAAGACCTCGGCCAGCGCGGGGCCGGTGACGTGGAAGTGCCACGACGGGTTCCCGAACTCTTCGAACTGGTTGAAGATGATGTCGTTCGGGCGCGTGCGGCGGATCTCCCAGCACTTGTCGTAGATCTCCTTCACGTTGCTCTCGGTGCCGGGCGTGGCGATGATCTCCGAGCCGATCTGCTTGAGCCACTCGAAGCGCTCGCGGCTCATGCCCTCGGGCAGAATGGCCACCGCCGTCGCGCCGAGCAGCGCGCAGTCGAACGCGCCGCCACGGCAGTAGTTGCCCGTCGACGGCCACACCGCCTTCTGCGTGGTGGGGTCGAAGCCGCCGGTGACGAGGCGGGGCACGAGGCAGCCGAACGCCGCGCCGACCTTGTGCGCGCCGGTGGGGAAGTACTTGCCGACCAGCCCGATGACGCGCGCGTCGACGCCAGTGATGGCCTTCGGGATCTCGAACGCGTTCACGCCGCCGAAGCCGCCGCTCTTCACGTCGTTCTTCCAGGTGATGCGGAAGAGGTTGAGCGGGTTGACGTCCCACAGGCCGATGCCGGGGAGCTTCTGCTTCACCTTCTCGGGCACCTTCGCCGGGTCGCGCATCTGCGCCAGCGTGGGGATGATGACCTTGCGCTCACGGCAGAGCGCGGCGGCTCGCTCCAGGACGGCTTCGTTCATCTTCATGGGCGCGAACCTTACCGCTCGCGTGGGGCGCGCCCCCGCGAAGAAATTGCGTCGCGCTCGGATGCCGCGTCGAGTCGTAGAGTGCGCCGGCCATGAGCTTCATCTACCGCTGCACCGAGTGCCGCCGGGAGTTCGCGCGCGACGCGGTCCGCTACCTCTGCCCCGACTGTGGCGCGAAGTACCGGCCCGGCATCCCGCTCACCGGCGTGCTCGAGGTCGTCTTCGACGTGGCGCGTCTCGACGCCGCGCGCCCCGACTGGTCGCTCATCACCGCGGTCGAGCCGAAGCACTTCCCGCCGCTCGTGGTGGGTCGCACGCCGCTGGTCCGCGCCGAGCGGCTCGGCGCCTCGCTCGGGCTGCCGAAGCTGAGCATCAAGAACGACGGCCAGAACCCCAGCGGCTCGCTCAAGGATCGCGCGTCGTTCCTCGTGGTCGCCGAGGCGCTCCGGCTGCGCGAGGCCCGCGTGGTGTGCGCCTCGACGGGCAACGCCGCCTCGGCGCTCGCGGCGGTGGCGGCGTCGGCCGGCGTGGAGGCGCTCATCTTCGTTCCCGAGAAGGCGCCGCGCGCGAAGCTGGTGCAGATGGTGCTCTCGGGGGCGCGCGTGGTGCCGGTGCGCGGCACCTACGACGACGCCTTCAAGCTCTCGCTGGAGTTCACCAGCAGGCGCGGCGGCCTCAACCGCAACACCGCGTACCACCCGCTCACCATCGAAGGAAAGAAGACGGTCTCGCTGGAGATCTTCGAGCAGCTCGGCGCGCGCGCGCCCGACGCGGTGTTCGTCTCCGCCGGTGACGGCGTCATCCTCGCGGGCGTGCACAAGGGCTTCGTCGATCTCCAGCGGCTCGGCCTCATCCGCACCCTGCCGAAGCTCTTCGCGGTGCAGGCCGAGAAGAGCGACGCCATCCACCGCTACGTCGAGACCGGCCGCTACGCCGGCGCGGCGGATCCGAAGACCATCGCCGACTCCATCTCGGTGTCGTGCCCGAGCAACGCGCACTGGGCGCGCCGGGCGATCCTCGAGACGCAGGGGCGCACGGTGCTGGTGAGCGACGCGGAGATCCTCGACGCGCAGGCCACGCTCGCCTCGCGCACTGGCGTGTTCTCCGAGCCCGCGGGCGCCACCGCGCTCGCCGGCCTGGTGAAGCTGCAGGCGGGGCCCCACGCGCTCCCGCGCGACGCGGAGGTGGTGGTCATCGCCACCGGTCACGGCCTCAAGGACATCGACGCGCCGCTCTCGCGCGTGCAGATCCCCGCGGCCATCGACCCGGTGCTCGAGGCGGTGAAGCTGTGAGCGAAGCGGCCGCCATCCTCGCGGCGGCGCGGAGAGCGTGGGCGTCAGGCGAGACGCCGCTGCTCGCCACCGTGGTCGCCACGCGCGGCTCGTCGTACCGCAAGCGCGGCGCGCGCATGCTCGTGACGCGCGAGGGCTGGCAGGCCGGCAGCATCAGCGGCGGTTGCCTCGAGGCCGACGTCACGCGGAAGGCGACGTGGTGGGTCGAGCAGGGCGCTCCGCTGCTCAAGACCTACGACACCTCGGTCGACGGCGAGGTCGCGCTCGGCTGCGGCGGTGAGGTCGACGTGCTGCTCGAGCCGTTCCTCGAAGACTCCGCCACCGCGAAGGCGCTCGTCGAGGTGGTCGAGCAGCGGCGCCCGGTGGAGCTGGTGCTCACGCTCCCCGATGGGCAGCGGTGGGCGCAGACGCTCACGCCCTCGCGGCGCCTCGTGGTGTGCGGCGCCGGTCACGACGCGCGCCCGGTGCACGAGCTCGCGCGCACCCTCGGGTGGGACGTGCACGTGGTCGACTTCCGCCCGGCGCAGGCCAGCCCCGCGCGCTTCCCCGGCGCGACGACGCACGTGCTGGCGCCTGATCAGCTCGACCGGCTCCCGCTCGAGGCGGGCTGCGCGGTGGTCGTCATGTCGCACCACCTCATCTACGACGCGCGCCTCGTCGAGGCGGTGCTGCGCTCGCCGCTGCCGGCGTACGTCGGCCTGCTCGGGCCCAGCAAGCGCACCGCGGACCTCCGCGCGCTGCTCCCGCAGGAGCTGCCCTTCGAGCGGCTCCACGCGCCCGTGGGGCTCGCGCTCGGAGGTGAGGGCCCGGCGGCCGTCGCGCTCGCGGTGCTCTCGGAGGCGCACGCCGTGCTCCACGGGGCGAGCGCGGAGCCGATGTCGCGCGTCTCGCAGCGTTCGCGCTGAGGTTCAGCGCAGCACGCGCGCCATCACCTTCCACTGCGTGGCCGGCGCGCAGCGGGGACGCGGCCTCGCACAGCGGGTTCGCGTCGAGCATCACCGGGTACGGCGCGGAGTAGCCGGGGCGCGGCGGCCCGCCGCAGTCGCCCGGAGAGCTCCCGCCTGCGAGCTGGCCGCGCGTCGCCCGCTTGAGGTGGAGGTCGCCGCCGCTCGCGTCGATGAGCTGTCCGTCGTCGGCTTCGAAGTGCACCGTCTGGAGCGAGGTGAGCCAGTTGTCGGGCACGCCGGTGAGGCCGTCCCAGCGGCACCAGGTGCCGGTCGCGCGACGCTCCTTCCTGCACGACCGCAAGTGCAGTGACCTCCGGGGCTGCGAGTCAGCGCCGGTGCCGGGCGACTCGTCGGCCGGGAGACCTGCGCGGCCCGAGGGCGAGCTGTCACTTCAGCGCGGGAGGGAACTGCTCGCCGAGCAGGGCGATGATGGCGCTGATCACCTGTGTCTCCTCGCGCCCCTCGACGAGCGGGAAGCCCGACCACTCGGCGCGCAGGCGGAGGTCGAGGCAGGTGTAGTCGGCGTCGCGCAGGTCGCCGTCGCCATCGCCGCAGCCCTCCGCGCCGTGCACCGTCGGCTTGCCGTAGAAGACGAGCGTGGTGCTCTCGGGCGTCGGCGAGACGACGCGCACCGCGAACCACGAACCGATCTCCCGCGAGACCGGGTTGCCGAGCTGTTGCTGCCAGCGGCGGTTGATGCGGTCGCGGTTGCCGGCGAAGAACGTCACCTTGCCCTTCTTCGCCGTCGCCCGCTTCGTCACCGTGAAGCCGCGGTCGCCCATCAGCTGCTCGAGCATCGGCTCGACCTGCGCCGCCGGGCTGCCGAGCTCGAGCGTCGCGCCCGCGGTGGTGAGGTACTTGAGGCTCGAGCCGCGCACCTCGCGCATGGGGACACAGGCCGTCAGCGACAACACCGTCACCGCGAGGAGCGTTCTCATGGGCTGTCTTCTACACCGCAACACCCGAGCACGCGGGATTCACGACGGCTCGGCGACGATGCGGTGCCTCACGCGCTGACGAAGCCGACTGGGAGCGCCGGTCGCTGTGCTACAGCGCGTCCCGGGAGGCAGCGTGGCAGTCGAAAAGTCCTATGACGTCGTGGTGGTCGGCAGCGGGCCTGCGGGTGAGGGCGCGAGCATGCGCGCGGTGAAGGCCGGCGCGAGCGTGGTGATGCTCGAGCGCTCGGCGCAGGTCGGTGGCGGCTGTACGCACTGGGCCACCATTCCGTCCAAGGCGTTGCGGCACATCATCAACGAGACGCTCCGGTTCCGGCGTTCGCCGCTCTTCGCCGAGGCCGCGATGCAGGTGCCGGTGTCGTTCCCCTCGCTGCTGCGGCAGGCGGAAGGCGTCATTCAGAAGCAGGTCGCGATGCGCCGCGACTTCTACCTTCGCAACCACGTCGAGGTGCTGCACGGCCACGCCACCTTCGTGGGCCCCAACACGCTCGAGGTGAGCAGCGGCACGCCGGGCGTCCGCACGCGCGTCACTGGTAAGCACATCATCCTCGCCACCGGCTCGCGGCCCTACCGCCCGCCCGACGTCGACTTCACGCACCCGCGCGTGCGCGACTCCGACACCATCTTGAAGCTCGACCACACGCCCGAGAGCGTCACCGTCTACGGCGCGGGCGTGGTGGGCTGCGAGTACGCGTCGATGTTCCGCAACCTCGGCGTGAAGGTGAACCTGGTCAACAGCCGCGACCGGCTCCTCTCGTTCCTCGACGACGAGATCACCGACGCGCTCAGCTACCACCTGCGCGACCAGGGCGTGGTGGTGCGGCACGGCGAGGAGTACGCGCGCGTCGAGCCCGTCGACGACGGCGTGGTGCTCCACCTCAAGAGCGGCAAGCGGCTCAAGAGCGACGTGCTGCTGTGGGCGCAGGGCCGCACCGGCAACACGCACGATCTCGGCCTCGAGACGGTGGGCCTGAGCGCCGACTCGCGCGGGCAGATCAAGGTCGACGCGCACTACCGCACCGCGCTCCCGCACGTGTACGCGGTGGGTGACGTCGTGGGGTACCCGAGCCTCGCGTCGGCGAGCTACGACCAGGGCCGGTTCGCGGCGGGCCACGCGGTGCTCGGCGTCTCAGACGACCGCCTGGTGCAGGACATCCCCACCGGCATCTACACCTCGCCGGAGATCAGCTCCGTGGGCCGCACCGAGCGCGAGCTGACCGCGCAGGGCGTGCCCTACGAGGTGGGTCACTCGATGTTCCGCTCGCTGGCGCGCGCGCAGATCACCGGGAACACCGTGGGCATGCTCAAGCTGCTGTTCCACCGCGAGACGCTGCAGCTCCTCGGCATTCACTGCTTCGGAGATCAGGCGGCGGAGATCGTCCACATCGGCCAGGCCATCATGGCCCAGGCCGGCGAGGCGAACTCGGTGCGCTACTTCGTCGACACCACGTTCAACTACCCGACGATGGCCGAGGCCTACCGTGTGGCGGCGCTCAACGGGCTCAACCGGCTGAGCTGAGCCCTCAGGGCAGCACCACGAGCCGGCCGGCGAAGCCCAGGTCTCGCAGCGCCCACAGCCGCGCGGGGATCTCCTCGAGCGGCACCACCTCGACGCGCGGCTCGACCTTCCCCGCGAAGAGCAGCGCCAGCGCCTCGTCGAGGTCGGCCGGCGTGCCGAGCAGCCCCGCGCTCAGCGTGAGCCCGCGCCACACGAGGTCCGCCACCGCGAGGTCCACCCGGCCCGTCGGGCTCGAGCCCGCGAGCGCCAGCCGCCCACCCGCGCGCAGGAGCCGCACCGCCTGCTGCAGCGCCTGCGTCGACGGCGTGCACACCACCGCGGCGTCGACCGGCCCGTCGAGGCGGCGCGCACCGAGCTCGAGCGCGAAGGCGAGCCGCTCCGGGTCGGCGTCGGCGGCGAACACCTCATGCCCCAGCACCCGCGCGAGCTGCACCACGAGGTGCCCCACGCCGCCGGTGCCGAACACCGCCACCCGCGACGGCTGGAGCAGGTGCAGCGACCGCACCGCGCCCATCGCCGTCCACAGCGTGCCGCCCGCGAGCGACAGCTTCGCCGCGAGCCCCGCCGGCAGCGTGGCGGGCAGCGGCTCGACGCCCACCGGCACCTCGAGCGGCACCAGCGTGTCGGCGCGCGCCGTGAGGTGCGTGGTGAGGGCGCCGTCGGCATGCATGCCCCGCCACCGCACCTGCGCGCAGTGCCGCGGGTCGTGGCCGAGACAGGCCGGGCACTGGCCGCAGCTCCCCGCGAGCGGCGTCACCAGCACCCGCGTCCCCACGGCCAGCGACCCGTCGGGCCCGCGCGCTTCCACCACCCCCACCGCCTCGTGCCCCGGCACCAGCGGCAGGCGCGGCGGCGCGTCGAGCGTCAGGAGGTTCCAGTCGAGCTGGCCCAGCGCGCACGCCTCGATCCGCACCACCACCTCGCCGCGCGCGGGGGCGGGCGCCGGCTCCTCGACGAGCTTCACTGCTTCCTTCGGTCGGAGGAGCTGCACACGCCGCGACATGCGGGCCATGTGCCTCACCACCGCCCCTCGACACAAGGGAGCGCCCATCCGCTTTAACGGATGTCGTCTTGTATTGCGGATGAGTGTCCGTTACGGTGGACGGTATGTCGAACCCCGTCCGTCGTGCCGACCCGTGGAAGGACCTGCTCGTCATCGACTCGCGCGCGCCGCGCTTCAACCAGCTGGTGGTGGCGACCGGCAGCCTGCTCGCGGTGCTCACCGGCGCCTGGCCGCTGCTGGGGCTGCTCGGCCTGCAGCTCGCGGTCAGCGTGGCGTTCGGGCGTCGGTACTGCCTGCCCTGCGTCTTCTACTTCGAGGTGCTCCAGCCCCGCATCGGTGAGGGCGAGCTCGAGGACAGCCGCGCGCCGCGCTTCGCGAACCTCATCGGTGCGCTCTTCCTCCTCTCGGCGGCGACGGCGTGGGCCGCGGGCTTCGCGACGGTGGGGGCGGTGCTCGGGGGCATCGTCGCGGCGCTCGCCGGCCTGGCGGTGTCCACCGGGCTGTGCGTCGGCTGCGAGGTGTACCGGCTGCTGGCGAAGGTGCGCGGGGTGAAGGGGGGCCTCCTCGAGCGCATCGACCTCGAGCAGCTCGGCGTGCTCCCCGAGGAGAACCTGGTGGTGCTCTTCACCCACCCGCTGTGCAGCGAGTGCCACGAGGTGAAGCCGCGCCTCGAGCGGGAAGGGCGGCGCGTGGTGGCCATCGACGTCTCGCAGCGGCGCGACCTGGCGCACAAGTACGGGGTCACGCTGGTGCCCCTCGCCGTCACCGTCGGCGCTGACGGCCGGGTGCTCCGCCGCGCGTGACCGTCGCTTCCATAGCGGCCGCTCTGGGCTCTGCTAGAAGCACAGGAATGATCCGTCGCTTCGGCTTGCTGCTGCTGATGGTCGCCTCGACCGGGTGCTTCAACTTCGACGCGGCCTACCAGACCTACTGTGACGCGGGGCGCTGCGCCGCCGACGGTGGCGGCGGCACCGACGGAGGCACGGGCGGGGGCGCGGCGACGGGCGGCGGTGGGGGCTCCATCGGCGGCGGAGGCGGGACCACCGGCGGCGGAGGCGGGACCACCGGCGGCGGCAGTGGCGGCGGCGGAGGCACGATCGGGGGCGGCGGCGGCTCGACGGGTGGTGGCGGCGGCACGATGGACGCCGGCTGCCCGCAGTTCCTCTGCCCGGTGATCGACTACAAGTACACCAACGCCTCGAGCATCTATTACGTCGTCGCGCCGGGCCTCTACACCGAGTCGCTCGACCGCTTCCTGGTGTACGCGTCGCTCGAGCGCAACGCGGTGGGTAACGCCAACTACACCCAGTACGAGCTCCGCTTCTTCGACGGCGGCACGCCGACGGTGACCAACCTCACGCAGGCGTTCGGCTTCGACAACCGCACCGAGGCGCGCACGGTGCGCGGCACCGGCCTCAACGACCTCTGGTACACCTACCGCACGTCGGCGCGGCACCGCACCGGCTCCGGGAGCCCCGCCTACGCCGACGCCTGCCGCACGCCCGACGGCGGCGTGAACGACCCCTGGTACTACGGTGTGTACCCGGTCAACGCCGACGAGGCCTGGCTGGTCGGCTACCCGATGGTCATCTGCCACTGGACGCGCGCGGGTGGCTACCTCGAGACCGCGGTGCCCACGCGGCAGAGCGTCTACCTCAACGACGTGTACCGCACGCCCGCGGGCGACGTGTACGCCGTCGGTGGCGACTACGGCACCAACCAGGCCGCCTGCGTCATCTTCCGCGAGGACGGCACGCAGGTCTCGGCGCCGACCCTCATCGACACCTGGTACTACGACGGCTGCAGCTCGATCGATGGCACCGGCAACGACGTGTACGTCGTCGCGCGTGACGACGGGAACCAGAACGGCCACATCCTCAAGCTGATGCCCGACGGCGGCTTCGACAGCGTGTACACCGCGTCGTTCGTGCTCTCGCAGCTCGACGTCACGCCGAGCGGCGAGGTGTGGGCGGTGGGCCGCTCGAACGCCGTCGCGGTGTACTTCGACGGCGGCACGTGGGCCGAGGTGCCGCTGCCCACCACCGAGAACCGCTTCACGGTGGGCTGGGAGAACATCAACGCGACGCCCGACGGCCTCGTCCTCTCGGGCTGGGAGCGCGAGGAGGACGGCGGCCGCTCCATCATCGTCAACACCTACCGGCTGCACGGGCGCTGACTCCGCGTGAACGCGCTGCGCGAGGTGTGGGCGGGCTTCTCGCGGCCCTTCACGCTGCTCGCGGGCCTGCGGCGCGCGCAGCCCGCCGAGTGGAACCGCTTCCGCCGGGTCATCGCGGCACAGGCGCTGGCGGTGCTGGTGCTGGCCGCGCTCATCGTCTCGCTGGGTGACGCGCCCGTCTCGAAGCGGCGCACCCTCGAGCGGCGCGGCGCCGACGCGGAGCTGAGCGTCGAGCTCGACTCCGACGAGCCGCGCGCTCCCTTCGGGCTGACGTCGCTGCGTGACGCCTTCGCGTGGCTGGCGCTCGGCTTCAGCGCGCTGGTGATGGCGCAGTGGGCGACGCTCGCCCTCACGCGCGAGTTCCAGGCGCCGATCGGCCGCGCCCTCGAGGCCGTCGCGGGGCTCGACGGCGACGAGCCCGCGCCGCCACGCGTGCGCGTCGACGTGAAGTGGCTGCGCAAGAAGCTGGGGCAGAAGGTGCGCGGGGTGCTGGTGCTGCTCCCCGGCTTCGTCGCCTTCACCCCGGTGTTCCTCGCGACGAAGGTGCTGGGCCTCGACGACTTCGTGATGCCGCCGCTCATGTTCGGCTGGTCGGCGTACTGGTGGTGCACCTTCACCGTGGGGCGCAGCGGCCTCGCGTGGGAAGACGAGGCGAGCGGCGCGCAGCCCCACCCGCTGCGCTGGTGGCTCGCGCGCACCGAGCGCACCCCGGGCTTCCGATGGTTCGGCCCGCGCTGGGTCGGCGCCTTCGCGAAGTGGGCGATGAAGCGCGACCTCGCGCCCGCGGTGGCCTTCGAGCGCGCGCCGCTCTACTTCGTGGGCGTCGGGCTCGCGCGCTTCGTCACCTCGCCGCCGCTGGTGCGGCTCGCCTTCCGCGAGGCGGTCGACGCGGCGGTCTCCGAGCGCGTGCACCTCCAGCGCGAGCGGGGCACTCTGCCCGCGCCGGCGGCGGTGGACGGCGTGGCGTTGCGCTCCGACGCGCCGGGCGGCTAGGCAGCCCACATGCCTCTTCGCCGTGTCGTTCCCCTGCTGCTGCTCGCGCTCGCGGGGTGCCCCACCCCCGCTCCGCAGGGCGGCGCCATCACCTTCTTCCGCGCCACGCCCCCCGACATCTCGCGCGGCGACTCGGTGCAGCTCTCGTGGGAGTCGACCCACGCGGAGGCGTGTCAGCTCGAGCCGGGCGGTGAGGTGGCGCCCTCGGGGGCGACGCTGGTGAGCCCGACCGAGACCACGACCTACGCGCTGCGCTGCAACGGGGCGACGGCGAGCGTGCAGGTGACGGTGCGCGTCGCGCCGCGCATCACGAGCTTCCTGGCGACGCCCACCACCGTCGCCCCCGACGGCCAGGTGACGCTCGCGTGGGCGAGCGAAGGCACCGACGCGTGCTCGCTCTCGCCGGGCGTCGGGGAAGTGGCGGTGACCGGCTCGCAGACGCTGGTCGCGACGCAGACCACCACCTTCACGCTCACCTGCCGCGGCACCAGCGGGCCCGACGCGACGGCGAGCGCGACCGTCACCGTGATGCCCACCTCCACCCTGCCCATGCCGACCGGGGTGATGGTGACGCCGCTCGACGGCATGCTCCGCGTGTCGTGGACGCAGACCACCGGCAGCGGCGTCATCTACTTCGCCGAGGCGGCGGGCATCACCGCGCAGAACATCGACACGCTCCCGGGCCGCGTCGTCTTCCGCCGCGTGACGAGCCCCTTCACCATCTCCGGGCTCGTCAACGACAAGCCGTACTACCTGCGGGTGTCGGCCATCTCCGGCGCCGACGAGAGCGCGCTCACCGCGGAGGTGTCAGGCACGCCCACCGGCCCCGCGACGGGGAGCGACCCGTACTTCTCGGAGCAGTGGCACCTCGCGAACGGCGCCCACGAGGACGTGAACGTCGAGCCGGTGTGGGCGACGGGCGTGAAGGGGCAGGGCGTGCCGGTGGCCATCGTCGACGAGGGCGTCGACCTCGCGCACGAGGACCTCAAGCAGAACGTCGCGACGGCGATGAGCCACGACTACCTCGGCAACGCGGCGCTGCGGCTCGCGGAGCACGGCACCTGTGTCGCCGGCCTCCTCGCGGCGCGAGACCTCAACGGCGTCGGCGTGCGCGGCGTCGCGCCTCGGGCGAACCTGCGCAGCTTCAACCTGCTGCAGGATCTCACCTCGGCGAACGAGCTCGACGCGATGACGCGCCAGATGGACGTGGTGGCGGTGAGCAACAACTCGTGGGGCGACGCGTGGGACAGCACCGGCCTGCTCACCTTCGCCGACCCGCTGTGGCTCCAGGGCGTGACGCGCGGCGCGACCGAGGGCCGCGGCGGCAGGGGCGTGGTGTACTTCTGGGCCTCGGGCAACGGCG
>JBMORD010000374.1:0-4882 GCA_049322495.1 Myxococcota bacterium
AAGGGCTTCGCCTTCAACCGCTGGTCGCGCGACCCGCACCTCTACGTCACCGACACCATCGGCCAGCGCGTGCTGCGCGTCGACCTCAAGACCGGCGCGCGCACCGTGGTGGTCGACGACCCGACGCTCTTCGACTTCCCCGTGAGCGCGCAGTTCCTCCCCCCGGTGGGCGGCGTCGCCCCGCTCGTCGTGGCCTCCGATCAGGAGTACCGCCTCGCCGCGCTCAATGGTGCGCTCACCACCGACATCCTCCACCCCCCGTTCATCGTGGCGAAGGTCTACGTTCGCTGAACGTACCCCGAATGGAGTAGAGTCGGGTTCCCCCACAGCAGCCGGAGTTGAAGCACGTGCGTCCCCCCGAGCAGATCGAGTTCGCCCCCAGCATCGAAGGCCTCTTCATCAAGGGGGTCGGCGCGCAGCTGACGCCCGCCCTCAAGAACAAGCTGCGCGCGGAGGGCCTCGACCTCGACAAGCCGCTGCGCCCCGGCTACCCGGCCGCTGACTTCCACCGGTGGATCGAGATGACCGCGGCGGCGCTGTACCCCGACGAGCCGCGTGAAGAGGCGGTGCGGCTGCTCGGCCACCGCGCGGTGACGGGCCTCGAAGAGGGGCTGATCGGCAAGGCGGTCGCGGCGGCGCTCAAGCTCATCGGCCCCAAGCGCGGCCTGCAGCGCGCCGACCGCATCTTCAAGGGCAACAACAACTACCAGACCGCGACGCTGCTCGACCTCAGCGAGAACGACGCCAAGCTGAAGCTCAGCGAGGTCTTCGGTCTGCCGACCTACTACCAGGGCGTCTTCGAGGCCTCGATGGCCATCATCGGCACGAAGAACCTCAAGGTGAAGCTGCTCGCTTCGCCGCCGCCCGGGGCGATGCTGCACATCACCTGGTCGCCGTAGCGCGTCTCACCGGGAGGTCTCACCCACTCACATCACCGTCGTGTCCTCGGGGGCTCGTCACCGTTTTCGCGGCGACGAGACGCTGGAGTCTTGCGTTGGTTCTCATTCCTTCGCGGCGGGGCCGGGCCTCGGGCGGGGGGATCAAAGGGGAGTGTCGTACATGGAGGCATCGGAGCTGCAGGGGACGATTTTCGACGTGATGAACATGGGGAGGCAGCAGCGCTTCCTCCACCAGTACACGGAAGACACGCCGCTCGACGGCAGGCGCATTCACCTCGACGGGCGCGAGCTGCTGAGCTTCGGCTCGTGCTCGTACCTCGGGCTCGAGACCGACCCGCGCATGAAGGAAGGCGTCATTCGCGCGGTCGAGCGGTGGGGCACGCAGTTCTCTGCCTCGCGCGCGTACCTCTCGGCGCCGCCCTACCGCGAGCTCGAGGAGCGGCTGAGCCGCATCTTCGACGCCTACGTGCTGCCGACGAGCACCACCACGCTGGGGCACCTCTCGGCGGTGCCGGTGCTGTGTCAGGAGAAGGACGTCATTCTCCTCGACCGCATGGTGCACCACTCGGTGCAGCTGGCCGCCACGCAGGCGCGCGCGCAGGGCACGCACGTCGAGCTGGTGCGCCACGGTGACTGGGCGGGCCTCGCGCAGCTCGTCGAGCGCTTTGCGCCGCTGCACCGGCGCGTGTGGTACCTCTTCGACGGCGTCTACAGCATGTTCGGAGATCTGCCGGACATCGGCGAGCTCCAGCGGCTGCTCGCGGCGTTCCCCAACCTCTACCTGTACTGCGACGACGCGCACGGCATGAGCATCGCGGGCGAGCACGGCCGCGGCATGCACCTCTCGCGCATGGGCTGGCACGACCGCATGGTGCTCGCCACCTCGCTCAACAAGGCCTACGCCTCGGCCGGCGGCTGCCTGGTGTTCCGCGACCCCGAGCTGCGCGACCGCGTGCGCCTGTGCGGCGGGCCGTTCACCTTCGGCGGGCCGGTGCAGCCCCCGATGCTCGGCGCGGCGCTGGCGAGCGCGGCGATTCACCTCTCGCCGGAGATCGACGTCTTCCAGCAGGATCTCCGCGAGAAGGTGCAGTTCCTCAACCAGGAGCTGCTGCGCCACGGGCTGCCGCTGCTCGAGCAGAACACCACGCCCATCTTCTTCATCAAGGGCGGGCCGATTCGCCTGACGTACGCGGTGGTGCGGCGCCTGGCCGAGGAGGGCTTCTACCTCACCATCGCCACCTACCCCGCGGTGCCGCTCAAGCGGTCCGGCGTGCGCCTGTCCATCACGCGGCACCACACGCGCGAGGACCTCAGCGCGCTCGCTCAGGCGCTCGGCCATCACTACCCGAAGGCGCTCGAGGAGGTCGGCCTCACGCGCGCCGACGTCGAGCGCGAGTTCGAGGTGCACAGCGCGCAGCAGGAGCGCGCGCGACTCAACCGCACCAGCCGCCTCTTCGACCTCGGTGAGCACAGCGAGACGATGGTGCGCGCGCTCAAGGCGGTCGACGTGGGCCCGAAGGTCGACCTCGCCTTCGAGCACCACACGTCCGCCGCCGCGCTCGACGCCGCGGAGTGGGACGCGCTCGTCGGCCACCGCAGCAACTTCAACCACGCCACGCTGGTCGCCTTCGAGCGCATCTTCCGCGACCGCCCGGAACCGGAGAGCAACTGGGGCTGGCACTACTTCGTGGTGCGCCACCAGGGGAAGCCGGTGGCGGCGACCTTCTTCACCGACGCGCTGTGGAAGGACGACATGCTGATGCGCGCCGAGGTGTCCGAGCGCATCGAGCAGCAGCGCGCGAGCGACCCGTACTTCCTCACCTCGCGCGCGATGGGCATGGGCTGCCTGCTGTCGGAAGGCAACCACCTCTTCCTCGACCGCGGCGGGCCGTGGCGTCAGGCGCTGGCGGCCATCATCGAGGAGGCGGCGAAGGTGCAGCGCGAGGTCGGCGCGACGAGCCTCGTGTTCCGCGACCTGCCCGAGGGCGACGCGGAGTTCGACCAGGCGATGCTCGAGCACGGCCTGGTGAAGATGCCGATGCTCGCCGGCCACGTGCTCGACCTCTCGACGTGGACCACCGAAGACGAGTTCTTCGCCACGCTCGGCAACCGCACCCGCCGCCGCGTGCGCCACGAGGTGAAGGACGTCGAGCCGAAGTTCACCGTCAAGCTGTGGCGCAAGGGCGTCGACCCCGCGCCGAGCCCCGCCGAGTTCGCCCACTTCTACGCGCTCTACAAGAAGGTGAAGGACCGCAAGCGCCGCCTCAACACCTTCGACCTCCCGAAGGACATCATGGAGCGGCTGTGGGAGTCGCCGGGCTGGGAGCTGCTCTCGCTCCACCTCGCCCCCGAGGCGGGAGGCCCGGCCGACGGCAGCGCGGTGGCGATGGGCCTGAGCCTGCGCAACGGCGAGCGCATGGTGGCGGTGGTGGCCGGCCTCGACGGCGTGGAGCGCGAGGTGAGCGTGTACCGCCAGCTGCTGTGGCAGGTGCTCAAGCGCGCGAAGGCTGCGGGCGCGCGGTGGCTCGAGCTCGGCATGGACGCGGAGCGTGAGAAGACGAGGCTCGGCGCCGAGCCGCGGCCGCAGTGCTCGTACGCGCAGCTCACCGACCACTACGCCGCCGAGACGATGGGACAGATCGCCCAGGACGTCGCGCTCGAGGGGACGAAGTGAAGCGAGCGCTCAAGTGGCTGGGGCTCGGGCTGGCGGTGGTGGTGGCGGTGCTGGCGGTCATCGGCGTCGTGGCGTGGAACCGCGCCATGGCGAAGGTGAACCGCCATTGGGACGTGCAGCCCGCGGCGGTGGCGATCCCCACCGACGAGGCGAGCATCAAGGAAGGCGGCCGCCTGTTCGGCGCGCGTGGCTGCAAGAAGTGCCACGGCGACGACGGCGGCGGCGCGCTCATCCTCGAGAACGCGATGCTGGGCACGGTGTACGGGCCGAACCTCACGCGCGGGAAGGGCAGCGTGACGGGCAACTACACCGACGCCGACTGGGTGCGCACCGTGCGGCATGGCATCAAGCCCGATGGTTACCCGACGCAGGTCATGGACTCGAAGGAGTACCAGTACATGATCGACTCCGACCTCGGGCAGATCATCGCCTTCATCAAGTCGATGCCGCCGGTCGATCGCCAGCCGCCGCCGCTGCACATCACCGCCTTCTCGTACATCTGGCACGGGCTCGAGTGGCTCGACGTGACGACCGCTGATCAGGTCGACCACTCGCGCAAGCCGGCCGAGGTGAAGCCGAGCGCGGAGCCGGAGTTCGGCAAGTACGTGCTGCGGCTCCAGTGCCAGGGCTGCCACGGCGAGACGCTCTCAGGCGGCAAGCTCTCGGGCGCGCCGGGGCTGCCGATTCCTCCGAACCTCACGCCTGACGACGAGACGGGCCTCGGCAAGTGGACCTTCGAGCAGTTCGCGACGGTGATGCGCACCGGCAAGCGGCCCGACGGGCGCGTGCTCGACAAGTTCATGCCGTGGGACACCTACGCCGCGATGTCCGACGACGAGCTGACCGCCATCTGGACCTTCCTCCGCAGCCAACCGCCACGGAAGTTCGGCGGGCGCTGAGCCCCACGTCGATTTCGTTGCAGCCTTTTTCGACGAATTGCGTGTGAGGGGTGTCTCCAGCGGCTGAAGGGCGGCGAGGGCGCGGTGGAGGGCGGCGTTGCGGTCGGGGCCTGCCGGAGACGAGGGCGGCGGGGAGGGCGTGGCGAAAGGAGAGGGCGAGGAGTGCGGGCGGCGGCGAGGGCCGGCTCCTTTCGTCACGGTTGGGGAATTCGCGGGGCGGTGAGAGAAGCCTGAGCCGATGACACCGGAAGATGAAGGGCTGGCAGCGGTGGTGGTGGGGCGCTTCCGCGCGCTGATGGCGGGGCGGGAGACGGGGAGCGACCCGGTCGCGGCGCTGGTGACGTCGGTGGAGGCGAAGCCGCCGCCGGTGGGGAGCACCTTCGAGTCGTACCGGCTGGTGAAGGAGCTGG
>JBMORD010000375.1:0-3072 GCA_049322495.1 Myxococcota bacterium
GCTGCCGCCGCCGGTCGCGCTGCCGCCGCCGGTCGCGCTGCCGCCGCCGGTCGCACTACCGCCGCCGGTCGCGCTGCCGCCGCCACCGGTCGCGCTGCCGCCACCACCGCCGGTCGCGCTGCCGCCGCCACCGCCGATCGGGTTCGAGTTGAAGCAGGTGCCGAACTCGCAGTGCTGCGCGAACGAGCACACGTCGCACATGCGCCCCTGCGCGCCACAGGCGACGTTCTGGTTTCCGCCCTGGCAGACGCCGTCTGCCGAGCAGCAGCCGGTGCAGTTGTCGGGGCCGCAGGCGGGCTTCGGTGACCCGCACGCAGAGAGAAGAACGAACGACAGGACGACGAGGGGCAGGCGCATGGAGACTCCGTTCAGCTGACACGCGAGCGCGCGCTGATGTGCAGGCTCAGACCTTCTCGGCCTGGAACCTGCCGAACAGCCCCGCGGGGCGGATCAGCAGCACGGCGATCAGGAAGCCGAAGGCCACGGCGTCACGCCAGCTCGACGAGGTGTAGCCGACGATGAACTCCTCACAGAGGCCGAGGAGCAGCGCGCCGACGACCGCGCCCGGGAGGTTGCCGATGCCTCCGATGACGGCGGCGACGAAGGCCTTGAGGCCCACCATCACGCCCATCAGCGGCTGAATCGACTTGTCCTTGATGGCGTAGAGGATGCCGGCGCCCGCGGCCAGCGCGCTCGAGAGCATGAAGGTGCCGGCGATGATGGTGTCGACGGGGATGCCGAGCAGCCCGGCCACGCGGTGATCGTGCGAGACGGCGCGCATCGCCTTGCCGAAGCGCGTGCGGAACACGAGCCACTGCAGCCCGCCCATCAGCGCGAGCGCGATGACGAACGAGATGACCTGCCAGTTCCAGATGATGACGTCGCGATCGCCCAGCACCGCCCACTCGGTCGGCGTGATGATCGCCGGGAACCGCCGCGAGGCCGCGCCAGGGAGAACGGTGAGCGCCGACTCGCCGACCTTCACCGAGAAGTCGAGCTGGAAGCCGTAGCTGAGCGCGAAGCTGATGCCGATGGCGGTGATCAGCGCGGTGAGGCGCGGCTTGTCGCGCAGCGGGCGGTAGGCGAAGCGCTCGATGAGGAAGCCGAAAGCCGCGCAGAACGCCAGCGAGACGGCGAACACCAGCAGCGCCCCGCCGAGGCTGCCGAGGTGCTCGCGGCCGAGCAGGAAGGCCACCGCGTAGCCCACATACACGCCGACCATCATCACGTCGCCGTGCGCGAAGTTGATCAGCTTCAGCACGCCGTAGACCATCGTGTAGCCGAGCGCGACGAGCGCGTAGATGGTGCCGGCGGCCAGCCCGTTGATGAGGTGCTGAATGAACTCGTACATCACGGCGAGACGGTGTCGACGTACTTGAACTTGCCGCCCTCGACCTTGAGCACCACCGCGGGCTTCACCGGGTTGCGCTTCTCGTCGAGGGTGATGGTGCCCGCCACGCCGGGGAAGTCCCGGGTCTCGGCGATCGCCGCGCGCAGCGCCGGGCCACTGGTGTCGGGCGCGCGCTTGAGCGCCTCGATGACCACGCGCGCCGAGTCGTAGCCGAGCGCCGCGAGCGAGTCGGGCACGCCGCCGAACTTCGCCTTGTACTTCTTGATGAAGTCCTGCACGCGCGGCGACGGGTCGTCCGACGAGTAGTGGTTCGACACGTAGCTGCCCTCGACCGCCTGGCCACCGAGCTCGAAGAGCTTCTCCGAGTCCCACCCGTCGCCGCCCATCATCGGCGCGGTGATGCCCAGCTCCTTGCCCTGCTCCGCGATGAGCGCCACGTCCTGGTAGTAGCCGGGCACGTAGATGCCGTCGGGCTTGAGCTTCTTCACGTTGGTGAGCTGCGCGCGGAAGTCGGTGTCGCCCTTCGAGTAGGCCTCGACGCCGACGATGGAGCCGCCCATCTCCGAGAACTTCTTCTGGAACACCTCGGTGAGGCCCTCGGAGTACGCGCTCTTCTTGTCGGTGAGGATCGCCACCTTCTTGAACTTGAGCGAGTCGTGGGCGTAGCGCGCCATCACGTAGCCCTGGAACGGATCGATGAAGCAGACCCGGAAGATGTAGTCGCCGACCTCGGTCACCTTGGGGTTGGTCGACGAGGGCGAGACCATG
This sequence comes from Myxococcota bacterium, assembly GCA_049322495.1. Lineage (GTDB taxonomy): Bacteria > Myxococcota > Myxococcia > Myxococcales > Myxococcaceae > Archangium_A. The sequence continues at coordinate 2,120 of JBMORD010000375.1, forward strand.
GGGATCTTCGCCTCCTGCGCCTTGGGGGCCATCGCCAGCGAGTTCGACGACGCCACCTCACCGAGAATCGCCACCACCTTGTCCTGGGTGATGAGGCGCGTGGTGGCCGAGGCCGCCTCCTCGGGCTTGCTCTGGTCGTCGTACACGCGCACCGCCAGCTTCTTGCCCTTCACGCCGCCCGCCGCGTTCGCTTCTTCGAGCGCCAGCTCGATGCCGTTGCGCGTCGAGATGCCGAACGCCGCCTCGCTGCCGGTGAGCGAGCCGACCTCTCCGAGGAGGATCACGTCGGCGCCGGTGGTGGGCTTCGCCTCGGGCGCCGGCTTCGCGTCGGCCGGCTTCGGCTCCGCGGGCTTCGGCGTTTCGGTCTTCTTCTCACAACCACTGAGCACGGCGACTGCGGCGAGGGCCACGAAGAGCGGGGTGCGCATGACGGGCGGCGTTGTAGGGGGTGCCACGCCCGTTTCCAAGGGGGATTGGCCGGAAGTTGATCACTGATCGCCGCGGCTGATCGTCGAGCCGCCGGAGGTGCTCACCGTGATGGCGCCGTTGCCGAACACCACGAGGTGGCTCGCGCCGCTGAGCTGCCCGCTCACGGCGCCCGTCGCCCGCACCGTGAGGCTCGAGGCGCCGCTGCCGTCGATGCTGGCGGTCGTGGCCGACGTGTCTCGCGTGAGCACCGTGGAGCCACCGGAGGCGACCGCGTGGACCGAGCTCGCGCTGCCCTCGACGGTGATCGACGAGGCGCCCGACGCGTCGAGCACCAGCTCCTGCGACATGAGGCCGGTGACGTGCGCGCGGCTGCCGCCCGAGGCCGTGACGTGGAAGGTGTCGATGGGCGTCGCCGCGCCCACGAAGGTCGAGCCGCCAGAGAGCGAGATGCCCTCGAGGACATCGTTGGTGATGGCGACCCGCAGGTTGGTCAGCGGGTGGATCGCCGCGCCGGGCTGCACGCG
>JBMORD010000375.1:3082-36926 GCA_049322495.1 Myxococcota bacterium
TGCCGTTCTCGACGACGGTCTCGAGCCACGGCAGCAGGTTGTCGTCGGCGGTCAGCTCCACGCGCCGCATGCCGGGGTCGACGGTGCCGGTGAAGCCGCTGGCGAGGCTCACGCGCGAGAACGCCGGCACGGTGCGCGCTTCATTCACCGCGTGGCCGCTCCCGGTGATGATTCCGCAGGCACTGCAGGTGAAGGCCGCGAGGAGGATGAGCGTACGCATGCCGCCGCTTGGCTGCATCACGCGCGCCCTGCGGAGTTCGGCACACTTGGCGCGGCCGTGTCCCGCACAAACTGCGCGGTCATGGCAGGCGCTGGTACGAGTTCTTGAACTCGTCCTGCACGACGGTGGCGAAGCCGTTCTCTGCCGTGACGCGCAGGTCGGCGCTGAGGACGCGCGCGCGGTAGGTCCACCCGGAGGGCAGCGAGAGTCGCGCCCCGAGCTCGTGGAGCGCAGGCTCGTCGAGCGGCGTCACCTGCGCGCTCCAGGACTGCATGACGTGGGCGCGGCCCTGATCGTCGATCAGCTCGAAGACGGTGCGCCCCGCCGAGAAGACGTACGTCGTGGTGCGCGCGATGGTGCGCGGCTCGTAGGGCGTCGAGGCGCTGGCCCCCGCCTGCACGCGACCGGCGAGCCGCATGGGGATCGCGCCGAAGCACTGCACCGCCGGGTCGACGAGCGAGGAGCTCTCGAAGCCGTCGATCAGCCAGAAGCGCGGGCCGTTGAGGATCGCCGCGGCCGCCCGGTACTCGCGGGCGAGGGCGTTGGCGTCGAGGGCGTCCCACGCGGCCTGCGGGCAGTCGCTCACCCCGAGCGTGTTGTACACGTCGGCCGTCACGCCGCTGGCCGTCCGCTGCGCGACGAGCACCTCGCAGTAGCGCACGCCGCGGAGATCGATCGTGCCTCCGTCTTCGAGCGCGACCGAGGCGTCGCCCGACACTTCGCAGCGCGAGACGGGCACCTCACACCCGCTGGCGGCGATGAACGCCAGGACCGTGAGCGCGCGCATGTTCAGCCGAAGACGAGCAGCGCCGCGAGGCCGGGCAGCGTCACGAGCCGCGCCACCTCGAGCGGGCGCGCCCACGACCTGCCTTCGATGAGCGCCGGGAGCGAGAGCAGGCTCATCACCATCACCCCGACGATGAGCGCCTTGACCATCGGCGCCAGCGACGCGCCCCACATGAGGAACGCGAACACGCCGAACAGCAGCAGCACCCAGTTGATCAGCGCGTAGCGCTTCGTGCCCGGCGAGGCCGAGGGGTCGTACTTGCGCGAGAGGTCGCGCTTCTCGGCCTCGCCCATCCACGCCGGGCGCCAGGCGGGCGAGGCGAAGAACACCTTCACCGCGTCGAAGAGCGTCGGCGCGCGCCGCGCCAGCTTCACCAGATCGACGTAGGTCTCGACCTGCGCCCAGAGCGGGTTGAACGAGTTGATTGGCCGCGTCGTGCCGTACACGCAGGGCTCGCTCTCCTTCTCCCAGGTGCCGAACAGGCCGTCGAAGAAGATGAAGATGCCGCCGTGGTTCTTGTCGAGGTAGCGCGGGTTGATCGCGTGGTGCACGCGGTGGAGCGCGGGCGTGTTGAAGACCCGCTCCAGCGGCCCGAGCGGGGGGATGAGCTCGGTGTGGATCCAGAACTGGTACAGCGTCGACAGCCCGAGGATGACCGAGAAGTGGAAGGTGGGCACCCCGAACAGCGCGATCGGCAGGTAGAACGGCAGGCTCGTCGCCCAGGTGGTGACCGACTGCCGGAGCGCGACCGCGAGGTTGTAGTCCTCGCTGTGGTGGTGAACGACGTGCGCCGCCCACAGCAGGTTCACCTCGTGCGAGAGCCGGTGCCACCAGTAGTAGGCGAACTCCACGAGCAGCAGCGCCACCACCCACGGCACCGGGCCCTCGGCGGGCAGGGTGAAGAAGGCGTGCCCGCTCAGCCACTCGTACGCGGCGGTCATCACCGCGGTGGCGAGGAAGAGGCTCACCAGCTGCTGGGCGATGCCGCAGCCCATGTCGCCCATCGCGTCGCCGAGCCGGTACACGGCGCGGCCCTTCACCTTCGCCGCGACGAGCTCGAGGGCGATGCCGAGGAAGAACAGCGGAATCGCCAGCGCGATGAGGTTGGGTCCCATGAGGCCGGCTCCTTCTACGAGGCGTGACCGAAGGGTCGCAAGTTCCTCAGGGCAGGGACACCGTCTCGCCGAGGTCCAGCACGCCCCATTCGAGCCTGGGGTCCGCGGCGAGGAAGAGGGCCTTCACCGCGTCGAGATCGCAGCCCGGCATGAGCGCGAGGCCCTTGTCGAGCGGCTGGAAGAAGTTGTCGTAGTGGGTGGGCAGCACGCGCGCGGCCTTCGTCTCGCCGAGCAGCCCGGAGATCTTCGCCGCGGTCTGCTTCTCGCCCGTCACGCCGACGATGAGCGTCTGCGCGGGCAGGCCGCCGAGCTCGCCGGGCGCGTAGGTGCTCGTGGGGTGGAACCACAGCGAGCTGCCGGTGACGCTCGAGGTGAGCCGGTAGGCGAAGGTGTCGTCGAGCGCGTAGCTCCAGAACCACAGCGGGCCGGCGTCGGGCGCGATGGTGCCGCTCATCGGCTGCGAGACCACGATGTCGGTGTGCCGTGAGCCCCGCACGTCGACGGTGAAGGTGCCGACGGTGAAGGTGTCTCCCGAGTGGACCAGCCGCGTCTTCTCGGGCGCCACCCCGCGGGACCGCGCGAGGTTGACCGTGTTCTGCGAGCCCGCCACGAGCGCGCCGGTGCGCCGGCCGATGGCGCCGACGTCGAGCGCGTGATCGAAGTGCGCGTGGTTGACGAGGATCAGGTCGGCCTTCGGGCACCACCGCTCGCCGAGCGCCGGGTCGGCGTCGATGCGCCCGGTGATGAGCGCCAGCGGGTCGGGGCGCGTGGGCGTGGGGTCGAGCAGCACCGTGGTGGTGCCGTCGCTCACCTCGTAGCCCGACACCCCGAGGAAGCGCACCGAGAGCCGCCCGGGCTGGGGCGCCTTCCACGCCGCCGGAGGGCGATGCGCGGGCGGCACGGTGAAGGGGACATGCCGCGAGTAGGCGAACCACGCGACCACGAGCGCGGCGAGGAGCGCGAGCGGGCTGAGGAGGACGAGGCGGAGCCGGCGGGACACGCGGCGCACTCAGCAGGTTTCGCGGCCCGGTGGGAGTTTAATCGCGAATGACGATGATGGATATCGAGAGGTATCGCCTTTTGCGATGGGCCTCGAAGGGGCACAGTGCGCGGCCATGACCGTGCACGTCTTCCCCGGCAGCCCCGCCTTCACGCCTGCGCGCCTCGCGCGTCGCCTCGAGCGCCTCCAGCAGACCCAGCCCGGCGTGCGCGACGCCACCGCCGACTTCGTGCACGTGGTCGACGCCTCGCGCGAGCTGACCGCCGACGAGCACGAGAAGCTCGCCGCGCTCCTCACCTATGGCCCGAAGCAGGCCCCGCGCCGCCTCGAGGGGCGCACCTTCGTCGTCGTGCCGCGGCTGGGCACGGTGTCTCCGTGGTGCTCGAAGGCGACCGACATCGCGCACAACTGCGGCCTCGAGGTGGTGCACCGCATCGAGCGCGGCATCGTGTGGACGCTCGTCGGCGAGGTGCGCGGCACGCCGGCGCTGTTCGACCGCATGACCGAGTCGGTGCTGCCCGACGTGGCGAGCGCCGCGCGGCTGTTCGAGCGCCACCAGCCGAAGCCGAAGACCGTCGTGCCCCTGCAGGAGCTCGCCGCCGCCAACCAGCGCCTCGGCCTCGCGCTCGCGCCCGATGAGATCGAGTACCTCACCCACGCCTTCACGCAGCTCGGCCGCGACCCCACCGACGTCGAGCTGATGATGTTCGCGCAGGCGAACTCCGAGCACTGCCGCCACAAGATCTTCAACGCGGACTTCGTCATCGACGGCCAGCCGCAGGCCGACTCGCTGTTCCGCATGATCCGCCGGTCCACCGAGGCGAGCCCGGGCGGCGTGCTGAGCGCGTACAAGGACAACGCGAGCGTCGTCGAGGGCTACACCGCGGGGCGCTTCTTCGCCGACCCCGACACCCACGTGTACGGCGCGAAGACCGAGCCGGTGCACCTCTTGATGAAGGTCGAGACGCACAACCACCCGACCGCCGTCTCTCCCTTCGCCGGCGCGTCGACGGGCAGCGGCGGCGAGATCCGCGACGAGGGCGCGACCGGCCGCGGCTCGAAGCCCAAGGCGGGGCTGGTGGGCTTCTCGGTGTCGAACCTCCGGCTGCCCGGCGCCGAGCGGCCGTGGGAGCGCGAGTACGGCAAGCCCGCGCGCATCGCCTCGCCGCTCGACATCATGCTCGACGGCCCGCTCGGCGGCGCGGCGTTCAACAACGAGTTCGGCCGCCCCGCGCTCACCGGCTACTTCCGCACCTACGAGCAGGAAGCGAACGGCGCGGTGCGCGGGTACCACAAGCCGATCATGATCGCCGGCGGGCTCGGTAACATCCGCCCGGGGCACGTGAAGAAGGGCGAAATTCCCCCCGGCGCCGCGCTGGTAGTGCTCGGCGGCCCGGCGATGCTCATCGGGCTCGGCGGCGGCGCGGCCTCGTCGGTCGCCTCGGGCGCGTCCCAGGAGGACCTCGACTTCGCCTCGGTGCAGCGTGACAACGCCGAGATGCAGCGGCGCTGCCAGGAGGTCATCGACCGCTGCTGGGCGCTCGGCGAGCAGAACCCCATCGTGTCCATTCACGACGTCGGCGCGGGCGGGCTGTCGAACGCGCTGCCGGAGCTGGTGCACGAGAGCCGCCGCGGGGCGCGCTTCGAGCTGCGCAAGGTGCCGAGCGACGAGCCGGGGATGACGCCGCTCGAGCTGTGGTGCAACGAGAGCCAGGAGCGCTACGTGCTCGCCATCGACGCGGCGTCGCTCCCGCGCTTCGAGGCCTTCTGCCGCCGCGAGCGCTGCCCCTTCGCGGTCCTCGGCCACGCCACCGACGACGGGCACCTCCTCGTGTCCGACGCCCACTTCCAGGACACGCCGATCGATCTCCCGCTCGACACGCTGCTCGGCAAGCCGCCGCGCATGCGCCGTGACGTGAAGCGGCTCCCGTCGCCGGGCGCGCCGCTGCCGCCCATCGAGCTCGAGGAGGCGCTGCGCCGGGTGCTGCTCCTGCCCACCGTGGCCGACAAGAGCTTCCTCATCACCATCGGCGACCGCTCCATCACCGGGCTGGTGGCGAGAGATCAGTTCGTCGGGCCGCTCCAGGTGCCGGTGGCCGACGTCGCGGTCACCATGACCTCGTACGACGTGCACACCGGCGAGGCGATGGCGATGGGCGAGCGCACGCCGCTCGCGGTGCTCGACGCGGCCGCCTCGGCGCGCATGGCCGTCGGCGAGGCCCTCACCAACCTCGCCGCCGCGAGCATCGCGCAGCTCGGCGCGGTGAAGCTGTCCGCGAACTGGATGGCCGCCGCCGGCGCGCCCGGTGAAGACGCGCGCCTCTACGACGCGGTGAAGGCCGTCGGCGCCGAGCTGTGCCCCGCGCTGGGCATCGCCATCCCCGTGGGGAAGGACTCGATGTCGATGCGCACCGTGTGGGACGGCAAGGCGGTGACCGCGCCGGTGTCGCTCATCGTCAGCGCCTTCGCCCCGGTGAGCGACGTGCGCCGCACGCTGACGCCCGAGCTGCGCCTCGACGCGGGCGAGACGGCGCTGGTGCTCCTCGACCTCGGCGGGGGAAAGAACCGGCTCGGCGGCAGCGCGCTCGCGCAGGTCTTCAACGCCCTCGGCACCGAGACGCCCGACGTCGACTCGCCGAAGGCGCTGGCCGACTTCTTCGCCCTGGTGCAGGCGCTCAACGCCGAAGACAAGCTCCTCGCGTACCACGACCGCTCCGACGGCGGCCTGCTGGTGACGCTGCTCGAGATGGCCTTCGCCTCGCGCTGCGGCCTCACGCTCACCACCGGCGCCTCGCTGCCGGAGCTGTTCTCGGAGGAGCTCGGCGCGGTGGTGCAGGTGCGGCGCGCCGACGTGCCCGAGGTGCTCGCGCGCTGCGTGGCGCTGGGGCTCGTCGCGCGCGAGGTCGCCACGCCGCGCACCGACGACGTCATCTCCCTGCCCGGGCACCTCACGCACACCCGCACCGGGCTGCGCGCGCTGTGGTCCGACACCACCTGGCGCCTGCACCGCCTCCGCGATGACGCCGGCTGCGCCGACGAGGAGCACGCGCTGCGCACCGACGTGTCCTTCACCGGGCTCACCGCGAAGCTCACCTTCGACCCGGCGGTCCGCTTCACGCCGCGCTCGGCAGCTCGGCCGCGGGTGGCCATCCTCCGCGAGCAGGGCGTCAACGGCGAGCTCGAGATGGCGCAGGCCTTCACCCGCGCCGGCTTCGAGGCGGTCGACGTGCACATGAGCGATCTCCTCGACAGGCGCGTGTCGCTCGCCGACTTCCGCGGGCTGGCGGCCTGCGGCGGCTTCTCGTTCGGCGACGTGCTGGGCGCGGGCGGCGGCTGGGCGAAGTCGGTGCTCTTCAACGCGCGCGTGCGCGAGCAGTTCCGCGCCTTCTTCCACCGGCCCGAGACCTTCTCGCTCGGGGTGTGCAACGGCTGCCAGATGCTCTCGCAGCTCAAGCCGCTCATCCCCGGCGCGGACGCCTGGCCGCGCTTCGTGCGCAACCGCTCCGAGCAGTTCGAGGCGCGCGTGGCGATGGTGCGCGTCGAGGCGTCGCCCTCGCTCTTCTTCGCCGGCATGGAAGGCAGCGTGCTCCCCATCGCGGTCGCCCACGGCGAAGGCCGCGTGGAGCTCGACGGCACCGACGCCTTCACCGTCGCCGCGCGCTACGTCGACGCGTCGGGCACGCCCACCGAGCGCTACCCGCTCAACCCCAACGGCTCGGCGGGCGGCGTCACCGCGCTCACCACCGCCGACGGCCGCGCCACCATCCTCATGCCGCACCCGGAGCGCGTCATCCGCACCGCGCAGCTCTCGTGGCACCCGCGCTCGTGGGGCGACGACAGCCCGTGGCTGCGCTTCTTCGAGAACGCCCGCGCGTGGTGCGAGCGATGAGCGGCCTCGCGGAGCTCGCGAAGACGCCCCCGCCGCCGTACGTGGCGGTCATCTTCGTCTCGCGCCGCACCCGCGGAGATCAGGGCTACGCCGCCACCGCCGAGCGCATGGTGGAGCTCGCGCGCGGGCAGCCCGGCTTCCTGGGGATGGACAGCGCGCGCGGCGAGGACGGGGTGGGCATCACCGTCGCGTACTTCACCGACGAGGACGCCATCGCCGCGTGGAGGCGCCACCCGGAGCACCTCGCCGCCCAGCGCGCCGGGCGCGAGACCTGGTACGCCGACTACGAGGTGCGCGTGGCGCGGGTCGAGCGCGCCTACGGCATGGGCGTCTGTGCGCGGAACGGCTGACCTCACCGGTGCCGGGTCATCCGCTTCGGGGTGGTGCGTTGCGCGCCGCGCTGGGCGGCGGTGGCATGCGCGACGGTGGCGGCGCTCCAGCCGCTCCGGGGGGAATTTCCCATGCACGACTCGGCGATGTCGCTTCGGCAGCTGTCACCCTTCTTCCTCGGCGTCGGTCTCGTGCTCGGGCTCGCTCCCGTCGAGCTCGCGCTGCGGCTGATCGGCCTCGGCCTCTTCTTCACCGGCGTGCTCTTCCTCCGTCGGCGCCCGCAGCCCGTCGTCACCCCCACCGCCCACCCTGACGTCGAGGTGTGGGGCGACGAGTAGCCGCGCGCAGACCCGCGCGTCGGCGTATGAGTGCGGGTGATGTTCGAGGAGCTCCTCCACGCCCCGCGGTTCTCGAAGGTCGACACCTGGGGGCGCTTCCTGCTCGGGCACACCGCGACGGGCGCCTCGCTGTACGAGGCCGACGGCGACGTCGCGCACTTCGATCTCGAGGGGCGGTGGCAGCGCGCGCAGCTCGGCGGCAAGACCTTCCTCCGCGGGCTCGACGGCGTGGTGCTCGAGCGCTTCGGCGCGAAGGACGGCTCCGACCTGCGCGTGCGCGAGGCGCGCGCGGTGCACGCCGCGGTGGTGGCGCTCGTCGAGCAGGCACGCGCGGGCGCCCCGGTGGCGCTGAGCGACTGGACGGTCGACCGGCTGCTCGGTGAGGCGCAGCGCTTCCTGACCGCCTACCGCCCGGTGGGCATCGTGCCTCCCGATCGCTACCGCTCGCTCATCATCCAGGCCACGCACGGCTGCGCGTACAACGGCTGCCTGTTCTGCTCGCTGTACAAGGGCCAGCGGTACCGCGTGGTGCCGCCCGACGAGCTGCGCGACCACGTGCGCCGCGTGAAGGCCTTCGTCGGCTCGGGGCTCGCCGAGCGCCGCGGGGTGTTCCTCGGCGAGGCCAACGCGCTCGCCATGCCCGGGGCGGAGCTGCTGCGCGCCTTCGACGTGCTGCACGAGGAGCTGCCCGCGCTCGCGCGCGACGTCTCGAGCTTCATCGACGCCTTCGACGAGTACCGCTCGGTCGACGAGCTCCGCGCGCTGGCGGAGCGGGGGCTGACGCGCGTCTTCATCGGCGTCGAGTCGGGCGACGAGACGACGCTCGGGCTGCTGGGCAAGCCGGAGACGGTGGCCGGCGTGGAGCGGCTGGTCGCCGCGCTCAAGGCGGCCGGGCTGAGCGTGGGCGTCATCTTCCTCGCCGGGCTGGGCGCGACGCACGTCGAGGCCTCGGCGAGGCTCTGCGCGCGCCTGCCGCTCGAGGCGAGCGATCTCGTCTACGTCTCGCCGCTGGTGGTCGAGCCGGGCGGGCCGCTCGCCGAGCAGCTCCATCGGCGCAGCGTCAACCGCAGCCGCGCGGAGATCGACGCCGAGGCCGCGGAGCTGCGTGCGCGCCTCGCGGGGCGCGCGAAGGTGGCGCACTACGACGTGCGCCGCTGGGTCTACACCTGACGGCCTTCAGTCCCACTCGACGAGCGCATGCACCACGTCGCCTTCTTCGCGCACCTCGACGCGAAGCGGCTGGCGGTGGAGCTGCGTGAAGGTCTCGACGCCCATGCCCAGCACGAAGCCGGCGAGCCCCGCCATCGGCTCGTAGGTGAGCACCGCGCGCCCCTTCTCGAGCGAGACCAGGCGGGTGCGCACGTAGTTCGTCACCTGCCGCCAGGCGTGCGGCAGGCGGCGCAGCCCGGCTTCCGGTCCGGTGAGGCGCTGCAGCGTCGCCAGCGCGCGGCCGAGCGGCGTGTCGAAGTAGCCGAGCAGGAAGCGCCGCCCCAGCTCGCGCTGCTGCTCGAACCGGCTCTCGCCCGGCCGCACGACGTCTCCCGCGAGCTCCAGCCCGCGCATGAAGACCTCCACCGGGTAGGTGAGCTGCAGGTGGCCGAGATCGATGCCCGCCTCGCGGAGCTGGCCGCGAAGCTCGGGGGTCATCACGTCTTTGAGCCCCCGGTTGAAGAGGCCGTCGATCGCTTCTCGGAACCACACGCGCTGCATGGGGTGCCCCTCTACTACGGAGTGGCACCTTCGCCCGCTCTCGCTGCGCGCTCGTTGAGCAGCCGGCGCAGGGCCTCGACGTCGATCGGCTTGCTCAAGAAGGTGTCCATTCCGACCTCGCGACAGGCGACTTCGTCGGAGCTCATGGCGTTGGCGGTCATCGCGACGACGAAGAGGTGGCGCCCGGTGCCGGCCTCGCGCGCGCGGAGGCGGCGGGTGGTCTCGAGCCCGTCGAGCTCCGGCATCTGCACGTCCATCAGCGCGAGGTCGAAGGCGCGTTCTCCGAGCGCCGCGAGGGCCTCGAGGCCGTTGCGGGCGTGCGTCACCCGGTGGCCCTCCTTCTCGACGAGGCGGCGGGCGAGGGCGGCGTTGATCGGGTTGTCTTCGACGAGCAGCACGTCGAGTGCGCGCGGGGGGCGCGGCGGAGCGGGGGCGGGCGCGCTCGGCTTTCGCGCGGGGTCGAGAGAGGCCCGCAGCGCGCGCGAGGCGAACGGCACCGGGAGCACCTCGAGGTCATCTCCCAGGCGCGGCGCGCCGAACGGTGCCAGCACCAGGCGCCTGCCGGGGCCGTCGAGGCGGGCGGGGAGCTGGCTCACGTCGAGCAGCACCGCGTCGAACGGCCCCGCCTCGCGGCCCGCGGCGGCGACGGAGCTCGCGGTGCACACCTCGACGCCGAGGCGCTCGAGCGCGAGCTGGAAGGAGCGCAGCGCCGCCGCCGAGGGGCAGATCACCAGGGCCCGCTTGACCGGCGGCGGGTTCACCGCGCGCAGCTGCGGCACCGGGGGCAGGCGGAGCGTCACGGTGAAGGTCGAGCCGAGCCCGGGCGTGCTGACCAGCGTCACGTCGCCGCCCATCAGGCGCGCGAGCTCGCGGGTGATGGTCAGCCCGAGCCCCGTGCCGCCGAAGCGGCGGCTCATGCTCCCGTCGGACTGGGTGAAGGCGTCGAAGATGGCGTCGCGCTTCTCGGGGGGCACGCCGATGCCGGTGTCGCGCACGCTGATCACCACCTGCTCGGGCCCGCTGCCCTCGGCGAGCGTCACCTCGACCTCGCCCCGGGGCGTGAACTTCACCGCGTTGCCCACCAGGTTGGTGACGATCTGCGCCACCCGCAGCGGGTCTCCCCGCCGGCGCAGCTCCAGCCCCGGCGACACGGTGACGATGAGGCGCACGTCGCGCGCGCTGGCCTGCGCGGAGGTCAGCCTCGTCGCGTCGACCACCAGCTCCTCGAGCTCGAGCGGCACCGCCTCGAGGGTCAGCTTGCCGGCCTCGATGCGCGAGACGTCGAGCAGGTCGTTGACCGTCGCCAGCAGATTGCGCCCGGACAGCTGGATCGCGTCGAGGTACCCGCGCTGCTCGTCGGTGAGCGACGTCTCGAGCGCGAGCGCCGTCATGCCGAGGATGCCGTTGAGCGGCGTGCGCATCTCGTGGCTCGTGTTCGCCAGGAACTGCGACTTCGCCCGCGAGGCGGCGAGCGCGGCCTCGCGGGCGTTGTGCTCCACCGTCACGTCCTGCAGCGCGCCGAAGATCCGCGTGGTGACGCCGTCGGCGCGCTCTGCCTCGCCCTGCACGCGGAACCAGAGCGTGGGCGTCCCCGGCTGCGCCACCGGCACCTCGATGTCGAACGGCGTGCCCTCGTCGACGCACCGGGTGAGCGCGCGCTCGCGGAAGGCGATGAGCCGCATCACGTCGCCCGGCAGGTGCACGGCGCCGAGCAGCCGCCGGGCCTCGTCGCTGAGGACGAACTGGCCTCCGGGGAGCAGCAGCTCCCAGCCTCCCACCCTCGCCAGCTCGCCGGTCTGCTTGAGCACGAGGCGGTCTCGCTCGATGCGCTCGCTCCGCCGCCGCACGCTGCGCACCAGCAGCACCACCACGCCGATGGCGATCGCCCCGGCGCCCAGCGAGATGAGCACGCCGCGCAGCAGGTGCCAGCGCATCTCCGCCTCGGCCGCGCGCGTGTCGAGCGAGATGGCGAGGGCTCCGCGGTCGAGCCGGCGCACCGCGACCACCGAGTGCGCCTCATGGGTGATGCGCGGCTGCTCGGTGAGCCCCGACCAGTCCACCAGCGGCACCCGGCCGACCGTCGCGGCGACCCCGCCGTCCACCTTGAGCACCGTCGCGCCCTCGAAGTCGGGCACCGCGCTCACCGACCCCAGCACCTCGCGCAGCGACGTGTCGTCATCGAAGGTGAGCGCGGGGGCGGCGAGGCTGGCGGTGAGCGTGCTGAGCGTGCGCAGCCGGCTGTCGGTGCTCTCGACGCTCGTCTCGCGCTCCTGGGCCGCGGTCGCCACCGTCTGCACGAGCAGGGCTGCGAGCACGGGTCCCAGCGCTCCCAGCAGGAGCCAGCGCTCCACCCGCGGTGCTGGAGAGGACTTCACGCGCGTCTGCGGTTGCAGCTTCCGTGCAGGTGGATCTTCCCTGCGCTCCCACCAGGGAAACCGCGGCTGCGACGTGGGTCTGGCACGCTCCGTCAGTCATCCGCGACCGCGCAGGGGGCGCGTGGAACCCCGCGCGTGGCTGGTGGCATCGGGGTTGCGTCCCACGGCTGCATGATCGGGCTCCGGCTCCTGCTCGCGGTGGTGCTGGCGACGCCAGAGCAGCCGGCGGTGCCGATCGAGCTCCAGGTCGAGCTGCTCGATCGGGTGCTCGCCTACGAGCGCGGCTTCGTGGCGCACGCCAGCCCGCAGGCCGTGGCCCTGGTGACGTGCCTCGACGAGCCCGGCTCGCTCGCGGTCGCGCGGCAGGTGGTGCGCGCGCTCGAGGCGCGCGGCACGCTGGGCGGCCAGGCGCTCAAGGTGGAGCTGGTTCGCTTCGTGGGCCCCGAGGCGCTGGCCCAGGCCGCGAAGGACAAGGGCGCCGACGTCGTCATCTTCGCGCCCGGGCTCGGCGCGCAGGCCGGCGCGGTCGCCGCCGCCTTCGACGACGTCGCGACGCTCACCGTGGCGACCACCTCGGACGGCGTCCGCGAGGGCTTCGTGCTCGGCTTCGATCTCCTGGCGGGCAAGCCCCGCATGCACCTCAACCTCACCCGGGCGCGGCGCCAGCACGCCGACTTCCGCGCCTCGGTGCTCCAGCTGATGACGGTGTACCCATGAGAACGACGCTGCTCGCACTGCTGTCGTGCTCCGCGCTGGCGCGCGCCGCGGAGCCGCCTCCCGATGATCTCGCCGGGCTGCTCGACACGAGGGTGGTCTCGGCGCCCAGCCGCGCCAGCGAGCGCGCCGATGACGCGCCCGCGACGGTGCGGGTGGTGACGGCCGACGAGCTGCGCGCGCTGGGGCTCCGCTCGCTGCACGAGGCGATCAACTTCCTCTCGCTGGGCATGCTCGCGCAGGATCCGCTGCACGCCGTGGAGGTCGGCACGCGCGGGGTGCTCTTCACGGCCGACTACGGGGCCCACGTGCTGCTGGTCGTCGACGGCCACGTGCTCAACGAGGCCTGGAACGGCACGGCGTACTTCGAGCAGGGTCTCGGCATTCCGCTCGAGGCGATCGATCACCTCGAGCTCATCGTCGGCCCGGGCAGCGTGCTCTACGGGAGCAACGCGATGCTCGGGGTGGTGAACGTGGTCACGAAGCGGGCGCGCGATCTCGGCCGCGTCCAGGCGACGCTCGAGGGCAGCCTGCTCCCGCCGCAGGGCGTCGACGGAGCGCCACAGCTCCGGTGGCCGGGCGTGGGCGCCACCGGGCGCGCGTCGTTGCTGGCGGGCTGGGAAGGCACGCTCGCGGGGCGGCCCATCGAGGCGTCGCTCGCGCTCGAGTACTACGCGCACCATGGCCAGTCGCTCACCTTCGCGGTGCAGCGCGAGCTGACCGAGGGCGACGGCGCCACGAGCAGGCCCCAGCGGTGGGGCGCGCGCGCGCCGGGGCCGGGCGCGTGGGGCGGCACCACGACCGACAGCTGGTGGACGCAGGTGCCCAGCGGCCTGCTCAAGGCGCGCTGGGGTGACTTCTCGCTGTGGGTGCGCGGTGCGCTCTTCGCGCGCGGCTCGCCGGCCTACGATGGCTTCGGCATCGGGGCCGACTTCGACGCGCCCAACCGGGAGGTCGATCGCTGGCTCGACTTCGAGCTGCGCTGGCAGCGCGCGCTCACCGACCGGGTCTCGCTCGCGGCGCGCCTGTACCTCGATCTCTACCAGTACGACGCCTCGTCCCAGTCGTCGTCATGGCTGCTCAACGGCAGCGACGCCGCGCTCCCCGGAGGGGCCGAACCTTCCGACTTCACCTTCGAGCAGCGGCTCCTGGCGGGCGCGACGTGGGGCGGGCTCGAGGCGCAGGCCACCGTCGACTGGCTCGGTGACGGCCGCTTCCCGCTCCTCGCGGGCGTCGACGCGCGGCTCCGGCGCTTCTTCGACGGCACCACCAACAGCACGCTCGACGGCGAGCGCTTCGACGAGGTGAACGTCTACGACGTGCAGGAGTGGCAGGTGGCGGCGTACGTCCAGCAGCGCGCGCGGGTGCTGCCCACGCTTCAGCTCAACGTCGGCGCGCGCGTCGACACCCAGAGCGCCTTCGCGCCGCGTCTGTCGCCGCGGGCCGCGGTGGTGTGGACCACCCCGTGGGACGGGCGCGTGAAGGGCGTGCTGAGCACCGCCTTCCGCACGCCGAGCGGCTACGAGCGCTTCGCGCAGTACTCGAACTACCTGGCGCGCAACCCCGAGCTCCGGCCTGAGTCGGTGCTCACCGGAGAGCTCGGCTACGAGCAGCGCCTCGGTCGGCACCGCTTCTCTGCGGTGGGCTTCGTGTCGCGCTTCGTCGACATGGTGCGCCTGACGCCCTTCGGCGACGAGGGGCTGCTCCGCTACGAGAACGGGGGGGAGCTCCTCAACTACGGAGCCCAGGCCGCGCTCGAAGGGGCCGCCGGCCCGCTCTCGTGGGGCGCGAGCTTCACCGGGGCGGTCAACCGCACCGCCGAGCCGCTGCCCGCCTCGCCCGGGTGGTTCGGCAACGCCCGCGTGTCGTGGCGCTTCGGCGAGCAGGGCCCGACCGCGTCGCTGCTCGGCGCCTTCTCGGGGGCGCGGCCGATCAGCACCGCGCTCGCGACGGGCGTCGACGCCGCGGGCAACCCCGTGTCATGGGCCAACCCGACCGCCAGCCCGCAGCTCGAGCTGCGCGCGGTGGTGCAGGGCAGGGTGCGCGAGGTGCGCGGCCTGTGGCTCCGCGGCGTGGTCGGGGGCCAGCTCGCCCCCTTCGGCCCCTACGTCGTCGGCCCCCGCCAGGCCCCGGAGGAGGGCTTCACCGAGCCGGCCCTGGCGCCGAACAGCCGGCTCTTCGTGCTGCTCACCGTGGGGTGGTCGCTCGAGTGATCAGAGGTGCCAGCCCTGGAGCAGCTTGACGTAGTTGGCGCGCTCGTAGCCCGACGGGTCGGGCACGCGCTCGAGATTCATGCACCCCACGAGCTGGCTGAGCGACTCGTACTCGTGCTCGTCGAGCCAGTTCGACAGCCCGCGGCGGATCTCCGAGATGCGCCCCGGCCCGTACTTGAGCAGCACGCTCACCAGCTGCACCACGTTCGCGCCGGCCATCAGCGCCTTGAGCGCGCCGTGCGTGTCGTGCACGCCGCCGCTGGCCGCGAGCTCGAGCTTGGTCTTCGCCGAGAGGATCGCCAGCCACCGCAGCCGCAGCAGCAGCTCGTCGGGCGACGAGAGGTGGAGCACCCGCGCGAGCGCGAAGTTCTCGGGGTCGAGGTCGGGCTGGTACAGCCGGTTGAAGAGGATCACCCCCGCCACGCCCTCGGCCTCGAGCTTCTTCGCGAAGTGCGGCAGCGACGAATAGAAGGGCGAGAGCTTGACCCCGATGGGGATCTTCACCGCCTTCTTCACCTCGCGGACGATCTGCAGCTGCTCGGCCTCGATGGCCGCGCCGTCCCTCGAGGGGTCCGACGGGAGCGCGTAGAGGTTGAGCTCCAGCGCGTGCGCGCCGGCGTCTTCGATGAGCTTCGCGCACTCGAGCCAGCCGCCCGGCGTCGAGCCGTTGAGCGAGCCGATGACGGGGATCTTCACCGCCTGGCGGATGCGGCGGATCTGCTCGAGGTACTGCTCGGGCCCGAGGTTGAAGTCCGACGTCGAGGGGAACCAGTCCTCCGCCTCGGCGTTCGAGCCGCGGTAGCGGCCCATGTGCTTGTGCACCGCCATCTGCTCGGCGACGAACTGCTCCTCGAAGAGCGAGTGCATGGTGATGGCGGCGGCCCCCGCGTCTTCGAGCCGCTTCACCGTGTCGAGATCGTCGACCAGCGGCGAAGCGCCGGGCAGCAGCGGGTGCTCGAGGTTGAGACCGAGCCAGTGCGTGGTGAGCGAGGCCATGGTTACGCGTTCCCCTTGGTGACGTGGACGGCGGCGAGCTGCTCGTAGACGGCGCGGCGCCGGGTGGCGAACTCCTCGGCCGACTCGACGAGCCGGTCGAAGCGCTTGGGATCCCTGAGCGCCACCATGCGGAAGCGGCCCTCGTTCTTCATGAAGTCACGCGGCTTCACCTTCGGCGCGGGCGCGTCGAGCTGCAGCGGCGCCTCACCCGTGGGAATGCGCCGCGGGTCGAAGCGGTACAGCGGCCAGAGGCCCGAGTCGACCGCCAGCTTCTGCTGCTCGGCGCCGTGCTCGAGGTCGTAGCCGTGCGCGATGCAGTGGCTGTACGCGATGATCAGCGACGGCCCGCGGTAGCTCTCGGCCTCGCGCAGCGCCTTGAGGCTCTGCGCGTCCTTCGCGCCCATGGCGATCGACGCCACGTAGACGTGGCCGTACGACATCGCGAGCAGGCCGAGATCCTTCTTGCCCATCGACTTGCCGGCCGCCGCGAACTTCGCCGCCGCGCCGAGCGGCGTGGCCTTCGACGCCTGGCCGCCGGTGTTCGAGTACACCTCGGTGTCGAGCACCATGATGTTCACGTCGGCGCCGGTGGCGAGCACGTGATCGAGGCCGCCGTAGCCGATGTCGTAGGCCCAGCCGTCGCCGCCGACGATCCACACCGAGCGGCGCACCAGCGCGTCGGCGAGGCTCACCAGCTTCTTCGCGTTCGCCGAGCCGTCGGCGCCGAGCTTCGCCCGCAGCGCCTTCACCCGCTCACGCTGCGCGGCGATGCCGCCCTCGTCGTCCTGCTTCGCCTCGAGCAGCTCCGTCACCAGCCCGTCGCCGAGCTGCGGCGCGAGGCCCTTGAGGAGGTTCTGCGCGAGCAGCTGCTGCGCGTCGAGCCCGAGGCGGATGCCCAGGCCGAACTCCGCGTTGTCCTCGAACAGCGAGTTGGCCCACGCCGGGCCGCGGCCGTCCTTGTTCTGCGCCCAGGGCGTGGTGGGCAGGTTGCCGCCGTAGATCGACGTGCAGCCGGTGGCGTTGGCCACCACCATGCGATCGCCGAACAGCTGGCTGGCGAGCTTGAGGTACGGCGTCTCACCGCAGCCCGAGCACGCGCCCGAGAACTCGAAGAGCGGCTGGAGGAACTGCGAGGCCTTGAGGTCGTCCTTCACCGCGGTGCGCTCGACGTACGGGAGCTTCTCGAAGAAGGCCCAGTTGGCGCGCTCGGCCTCGCGCAGCGGCTCGACGTCGGCCATGTCGATCGCCTTGTGGCGCGGGTTCGACTTGTCGCGCGCCGGGCAGACCGCCACGCACAGGCCGCAGCCGGTGCAGTCGTCGGGCGCCACCTGCAGCGAGTACTTCCACGCGCCGCCCGAAGGCGCGGCGCCGAAGTCCTTCGCCTTGAAGTCGGTGGTGGCGAACGTCTTCGGGGCCTCGCTCAGCTTCGCCGGGTCGACGAGCTGCGCGCGGATCGCCGCGTGCGGGCAGATGAGCGAGCACTTGTTGCACTGAATGCACAGCGCCGTGTCCCACCTGGGGATCTCCAGGGCGATGCCGCGCTTCTCCCACTGCGTGGTGCCGGTGGGCCACGTGCCGTCGACGGGGAAGGCGCTCACCGGGAGCAGGTCTCCCTTGCCTTCCATCATCGCGGCGGTGACGCGCTTGACGAAGTCGGGCGCCGCCCTCGGCACGGCGGGCGGGCGGGGCGTGCCGTTCGCCTGGCCGGGCACCTTCACCTCGTGGAGGTGCGCCAGCGCGCCGTCGATGGCCGCGAAGTTGCGCTTGACCACCTCGGCCCCGCGCTTGCCGTAGGCCTTCTCGACGCCGTGGCGAATGTGCCCCAGCGCCTCTTCCATCGGGAGCACGCCCGAGAGCTTGAAGAAGCACACCTGCATCACGGTGCTGATGTAGCGATCGAGCCCCGCGTCGCGGGCCACCGCGAAGGCGTCGATGACGAAGAACCGCAGCTTCTTCTCGATCAGCTGCTGCTGCACCTCACGCGGCAGCTTCGAGAAGGCGTCTTCGGGCTTGTGGTGCGTGTTGAGGAGGAACGTGCCGCCCACCGCCGCCGCGCCCAGCACGTCCTGCCGCTCGAGCAGCGGGGCGTAGTGGCAGGCGACGAAGTTGGCGTGCTTGATGAGGTACGTGCTGCGGATCGGCTTCTTCCCGAAGCGCAGGTGCGAGACCGTCATCGCGCCCGACTTCTTCGAGTCGTAGACGAAGTAGCCCTGCGCCGAGTGGTCGGTCTCGGTGCCGATGATCTTGATCGTCTGCTTGTTGCTCGAGACCGTGCCGTCGCTGCCCAGGCCGAAGAACATCGCCCGCACCACCTCGTCGGGCTCGAGGTCGAACGCGTCGTCCCACGGCAGCGAGGTGTGCGTGACGTCGTCGTTGATGCCGACCGTGAAGTGGTTCTTCGGCTTGTCGGCCTTCAGGTTGTCGAAGACGGCGCGCACCATGGCGGGCGTGAACTCCTTCGACGAGAGGCCGTAGCGGCCGCCGACCACGCGGATCGCGCGGCCCTCTTCGGCGAACGCGGTGACGACGTCCTGGTAGAGCGGCTCGCCGGTGGCGCCGGGCTCCTTGGTGCGGTCGAGCACCGCCACGCTCTTCACCGTCGCGGGCAGCGCGCCGAGGAAGCTCTTCACGTCGAACGGGCGGAACAGGCGCACCACCAGCACGCCCACCTTCTCGTCGCGCTCACCCAGCCACTCGACCGTCTCGCGCGCGGTCTCGGAGCCGGAGCCCATCATCACGATGACGCGCTCGGCCTTCAGGTCGCCGTAGTAGTCGAACAGCCGGTACTTGCGGCCGGTGAGCTGGCCGAACTGATCCATCGCGGCCTGCACGATGCCCGGCGTCGCCGCGTAGTACGGGTTGCACGCCTCGCGCGCCTGGAAGAACACGTCGGGGTTCTGCGCCGTGCCCCGGAGCACCGGGCGATCGGGCGACATGCCGTGCGCGCGGTGGGCGGCGATGGCCTGCTCGTCCATCAGGCCGCGCAGCACGTCGTCGCCGAGCGGCACGATGCGGCTCACCTCGTGCGAGGTGCGGAAGCCGTCGAAGAAGTGGAGGAAGGGCAGCCGCGCCTTGAGCGTCGCCGCGTGGGCGATGGCGGCGAGGTCCTGCGCCTCCTGCACCGAGCTCGAGCACAGCTCGGCGAAGCCCGTGGTGCGCGCCATCATCACGTCGGAGTGGTCGCCGAAGATCGACAGCGCGTGCGTGGCCACCGAGCGCGCGGCGACGTGCATGCAGAACGGCGTCAGCTCGCCGGCGATCTTCAGCATGTCGGGCAGCATCAGCAGCAGGCCCTGCGACGCGGTGAAGGTGGTGGTCAGCGCGCCGGCCTGCAGCGAGCCGTGCACCGCGCCCGCCGCGCCGCCTTCGCTCTGCATCTCCACCACCCGCGGCACCTGGCCCCAGAGGTTCTCCTTGCCTCCCGCGGCCCACTCGTCCGCCAGCTCGCCCATCGCTGAGCTGGGAGTGATGGGGTAGATGGCGATGACTTCACTGAGGCGATGCGCGACTGACGCGACCGCCTCGTTGGCATCCACGGTCAAGTAGCTGTCGGACATGGTCGGCCCCCGGCTGCAACCCGGAGACCATCGTTGCCCTTTGGATCAGGCACCCCATGACGCAGATTCTGCGGAGCGAGCCGGAGCGAAGGCGGTCGCCACGCAAGAATCACCGCCGGTGTCCGAGTTTCAGTTCTTTGGCGAGAACAGGTCGAGGACCGCGCGCGAGAAGGCCTCGACGGTCGGGGTCACCTTGAGGCCGTGGTTGTGGTGCTTCCCGTCGGCGGTCCACGAGCAGAGGATGAAGTAGTCCTCCTTCGTCTCGAGGTCGAAGCTGTACTCGAGCGTGAAGTAGGCGAGGCGCTGATCGGGCGCGCCCTGCGCGGCGAGGGGCACGAGGCCGACGAAGAGCGCCTCTGCCATCGCCTCGGGCCGCGGGAGCTCGATGATCCACATCTCGCCGCGACCGATGGGGCGCCGCAGCACGGTCGGCGCCGGGCCCTCGACGGTCGGCTCGCCGCCCTCGGTGAGCTTGCGCCCGATGAAGAACCACAGGTGCTCGATGAACTGCTGGGGCTGCTTGAGGAGGTAGCCGAGGTTCTCGTCGACGCTGCCGAACATCACCTGCGGCAGCGCGATGTGCGCGAACTGGTAGTGCTGGGGCCGTACGTCCTTGCCGGTCTTCATCGGCTCAGTCTGCCACTCGACCTGCCGCGCATCACGAGCGATGCTCGACCGCATGGACGAGACCAGGCTCGCCGAGGCGAAGCAGAAGCTGCGTGAGGTGGCGGTCGAACTGGCGAAGGCCTCCGAGGCCGCGGAGGCCGCGCTCGCCGCGAGCGCCTCGAACGACAACGCCACCACGTGGAAGCACCTCCAGCAGCTCTACACGCGGTTCGACGAGGCCTCGCAGCTGCTGCGCGACATGCGGCGCGCCGTCGACGCCGGCCTCGCCTCGCGCTGACAGTCGTTGACGATCGCCGCGCGCGGTGGTGTCTCCCGGTCCCGCTGCAGTTTTCCACTCCAGGAGAAACCACCCATGTTGCTTGCGTCGCTCGTCGCGCTGTCGCTGACGGCAGCTCCGCCGAAGCCGTTCACCGCCGGGCCCTCGGTCGAGGGCGTGTCGGAGTACTCGCTGCCCAACGGGCTCAAGGTGCTGCTGATGCCCGACCCGTCGAAGCAGACGGTGACGGTCAACCTCACGGTCTTCGTCGGCAGCCGCCACGAGAACTACGGCGAGAAGGGCATGGCTCACCTCTTCGAGCACATGCTCTTCAAGAAGACGAAGAAGTTCGCCGACGTGAAGCAGGAGCTCACGAAGCTCGGCGGCGACGCGAACGGCACCACCTGGTTCGATCGCACCAACTACTTCGAGTCGTTCCCCGCGTCCGACGAGAAGCTGGCCACCGCCCTCGAGCTCGAGTCGGAGCGCCTGCGCAACGCGATCATCTCGCGCGAGCAGCTGGCGACCGAGATGACGGTGGTGCGCAACGAGTTCGAGATGGGCGAGAACCAGCCCGAGGCGGTGCTCGAGGAGCGCGTGATGTCGGCCGCGTTCCAGTGGCACAACTACGGCAACACCACCATCGGCGCGAAGAGCGACATCGAGAAGGTGCCGAACGAGAAGCTGCTCGCGTTCTACGAGCGCTACTACCAGCCGGACAACGCGATGCTGATCGTCGCCGGCAAGTTCGACGAGGCGAAGACGCTCAAGGTGATCGCCGACCAGTTCGCGAAGTTCCCGAAGCCGAAGCGCGCGGTGCCGCTCGACACCTACACCGAGGAGCCGACCCACGACGGTGAGCTCTCGCTCTTCGTGCGCCGCGTCGGCGGCACGCCGGTGATGATGGTGGGCTACCACGTGCCCGCGGCGAGCGACCCCGACGCGCCGGCGATCGACGTGCTCGAGAAGGTGCTGGGCGAGTCGCCGTCGGGCCGCCTCTACAAGGCGCTGGTCGAGACGAAGAAGGCCGCCCGCGTGCGCTGCAGCAACTACTCGCTCAAGGAGCCGGGCTACTTCACCTGCACCGTGCAGTTCAACGCGAAGGACGCCACCGCCCCCGCGCGCGACGCGCTGCTCGAGACCATCGAGGGGCTGGCGAAGAAGCCCGTCACGCAGGAAGAGGTCGACCGCGCGAAGGCGGCGATCCTCAAGCAGTTCGAGCTGCTGGTGAACTCGAGCGATCGCGTCGGCATCTTCCTCTCGGAGTTCGCCTCGGCCGGCGACTGGCGCCTGCTGTTCCTCGCGCGCGATCGCGTGGAGGCGCTCACCGCCGCCGACGTGAACCGCGTGGCGCAGAAGTACTTCAAGGCCGCCAGCCGCACGCTCGGGGAGTACGTGCCGACCGAGAAGCCCGATCGCGTCGAGGTGCCGCCCGCGGCCGACCTCGGCCCGGTGCTCAAGAGCTACACCGGCCGCGCGGCGATGGCGCAGGGTGAGGCCTTCGACCCCAGCCCGAAGAACATCGACGGGCGCACCACGCGCACCGCGCTCTCGGGCGGCATGAAGCTCGCGCTCCTGCCCAAGAAGACCCGCGGCGAGACGGTGCAGGTCAGCCTGCTGTTCAAGTACGGCACCGAGAAGGCGCTCACCAACCAGCGGGCGGCCGGCGAGTTCGCGGCGCGCATGCTGCTGCGTGGCTCGAAGACCAGGTCGCGCCAGCAGATCAAGGACGCCCTCGACGCGCTCAAGGCGCAGGTGCAGGTGCAGCCCACGCCGCAGGGCGTGGTGGTGAACGTCGAGGTGCGCCGCCCGCAGCTCAAGGACACCCTGGCCCTCATCGCCGAGGTGCTCAAGACGCCGGCCTTCGACGCCACCGAGTTCGAGCAGCTCCGCCGCGAGACCGTCGCGCGCTTCGAGCAGCAGAAGGACGACCCGCAGGCGCTCGGCTTCGTCGGCCTCCAGCGCATGCTCTCGCCCTTCCAGACGAAGGGGCACCCGCTCTACGTGCCGTCGTTCGCCGAGCAGATCGCCGACGCCACCGCGCTCAAGCTCGACGACGTGAAGGCCTTCCACGCGAAGTTCTACGGCGCGCAGGCGGGCTTCGGCGCGCTGGTCGGTGACTTCGACGCGAAGGAGGTGCAGGCGCAGCTCGAGGCGCAGTTCGGCGGCTGGAAGGCGCCCGAGGCGTTCGTGCGCATCCCCGTGCCGTTCACCCCCATCGAGGCGAAGAACTCCAGCATCGAGACCCCGGACAAGAAGATGGCCTTCTTCGGCTCGGGCACCGCCCTGAAGCTCAAGGAGTCCGACCCCGACTTCGCGGCGATGATGCTCGCCGACTACATGCTGGGCGGCGGCTTCCTCAACGGCCGCGTGCCGCAGCGCCTGCGCGAGAAGGAGGGCCTCTCGTACGGCGCCGGCACCATCCTCCGCGCGGGCACACACGACGACTTCGGCGCGGTGCTCGGCTACGCCATCTACGCCCCGCAGAACGTCGACAAGGTCGAGAAGGGCTTCGCGGAAGAGGTCTCGCTCGCCGTCGACAAGGGCTTCACCGACGCGGAGCTCAAGCTGGCGCGCGAGGGGCTCCTCAAGCAGCTCGAGCAGGGCCGCGCGGAAGATCAGGCCCTCGTGCAGGACCTCGTGCAGCAGCTCGACCTCGGCCGCACCATGGCCTTCGATCAGCAGCTCGAGGACAAGCTCAAGGCGCTCTCGGTCGGCGAGGTGAACGCCACGCTCAAGAAGTACGTCGACCCGAAGAAGTTCAGCGTGCTCAAGGTGGGCGACTTCAAGAAGGTCGTGGCGCCGAAGTGAGCCTCCCCGACGTGATGACGCTCCAGCAGGCCACCGACCCGGCCTGGCTGGAGCTCGCGGTGGCGCGCTTCGACGAGGTGCTGATCGATCACGCCCACTGCGAGAAGAAGGCGGCCGCCAACGCGCTGTCGCTCCTGCAGGCCTACCCCACGGTGAAGGGCCTGCCGGCGCAGATGGCGCGGCTGGCGCGCGAAGAGGCGGCGCACCTCGCGCGCGTGCTGCAGATCATGGAAGCGCGCGGGCTCACCCTCGGCGTCGACCGGGGAGATCCGTACGCGCAGGGGCTCCAGAAGCTGATGCGCAACCCGGCCCACGAGCGCCAGCTCGACCGCTTCCTCGTGGCCGGCATCATCGAGTCGCGCAGCTGCGAGCGGCTCGAGCTGCTCGCGCGCGGGCTCACCGACCCGGCGCTCCAGAAGTTCTACGACGAGCTTGCGAAGAGCGAAGACGGGCACCAGCGCCTCTTCCTCCGGCTCGCCGCGGAGATCGCCGACGAGGCGGTGGTGCTCCGCCGCCTCGACGAGCTGCTGGCCGCCGAGGCAGAGCTGATCCGCACGCTCCCCATTCGCGCCGCGGTGCACTGAGGTGCGCAGGTGGCTCGGGCGCGCGGCCCTCTCGCTCGCGCTGCTCGTCGCGGTCTGGCTCGCCCTCCACGTGCACCCCCAGCCGCTCTTCGCCCACCAGCTCCAGGTGGGCACGGTGGTGCTCCACGCGCGCCAGCCGCTGCCGCCCCGCGCCGCCGCGCTGCTCGAAGACGTCGAGGCCCGGCTGCGCACCTCGCCGCTCTACCGCCCCGGCGTCGCGCACCACGTCTTCCTCTGCGACACGCCCGCGCTGTACGCCTTCTTCTCGCCGCACCACCCGCGCACCGGCGGCGAGACGTACTTCTGGCTCGGCAACCACGTCTTCCTCCGGCCGGTCGACGTGGAGGGCGATCGGCTGATCGGCCCTTCGGGCAACCCGGTGGCGCCGCCGCGCACGCTCACCTACTTCCTCGCGCACGAGCTGGTGCACACGCTGCAGTTCGACGCGCTCGGGCTGCGCGGCTACCTCGCGCTCGAGCGCTGGCAGGAGGACGGCTACGCCGACTTCGTGGCCAACCCCGCGTTCGACGCCGCCGACGCGCTGGCGAAGCTGCGGGCGCACGACGCGTCGATGGACCCCGCGCGCTCCGGGCTCTACCTGCGCTGGCACCTGCTGGTGCACCACGAGCTCGCGCGCGGCGTGTCGGTGAAGGCGCTGCTCGAGGCGCCGCGGTCGCCGGCGGAGATCGAAGCGGAGCTCCTGCGCTGAGTCACAGCCACGCGAGCTTCTGCGTGCGGCCCTGCAGGTAGCCCACCTTGCGCGCGATGTTCGCGAAGTGCGTCGAGTCGTCGTCGATGCGCACCGTGAGCCGCGGGAGCGACGACATGAGGAAGCGGCTGATCTGCCCCAGGCACAGCGTGGCGTGGCCGCGGTTGCGGTGCTCGGGGTGCGTGTAGAGCCCCTCGAGCTCGGCGCCGAACTGGCTGCGGCTGCCGACGTCGAGCTTGAAGACGAGCTGGCCCTTCTCTTCGAGCACGTAGGTGCGCTGCGAGCGCACGCGCTGCTTCACGCGGAGCTCGAAGCCGACCGGATCCTCGACGAGCGGGTCGCGCTGCATCATCTCCTTCACGCATGCCGCCGCCATGGGCACCAGGCGCGGCACGTCGGCGTCGGTGGCCAGCCGCAGCAGCGGGTTGGTGAAGGGCCCGAGGTCGTTGGGCGACACCGAGAAGAGCTTCTGGAGCTTGCTGAACTTCGGCGCGGCGGCGAAGTGACGGAGCAGTGAGTCGACCACGCTCTGCTCGCCGATGACCGACTGGAGCTGCACCAGGCCCACCAGCTTCTTCGCGATGTCGCCGATGTGGATGGGGCTCGACGCCGAGGGCACCAGCAGCCCGCCGTTGCCGCCCACGAAGAGGGCCGCGGTCAGCTCCTCGTCGAAGAAGCGGCCGTAGAAGGTGAAGGGGGCGCGCTTGGGGCCCGACACCACCCCGAACTCCTCCATCAGCCCCAGGAGGTACATGTTGTGGGTCGGGTCGCGCGACAACAGCGCGCGGAGCGCCGCGACATGCGAAGGACCGAGGGGCTCGACGACGGCGGGCATCGGAGGGCCTCGGACTGTACGTCAGTCCTTCGGGCCGTCGAAGCTGAAGGTGTGCTGCGCCGGCTCGAAGCCCCGCGGCGGGTGCCAGCCGACCTCTTCGAAGACGTCCTCGATGCAGGCGGTCAGGTACGGGTTCTGCGACTCGACGCGCAGGCCCTGCTGCGTGAGGCGCACCCGCACCTGGTAGCTCCCCCGCGGCTCTTCGTCCTGCAGGCAGCGCCGCACGCGGGGCGCGACGGTGGTGAGGAGCTCGCGCAGATCCTCCCGGACGGGTGGGGCGCTCGCGGCGCCCGCGTCGGCAGGTCGCGCCACGCCCGCATCTTCGGCGGCGGCGGGCCGGTGCGCGGGCTCGCGCTCGGGCGACCGCGGCGTGGGCGGCGTCAGCTCGACGTGGAAGTCGGGCCGCGGCGCGTCGGGCGCTGCCGGCCGGGTGAACCAGAAGCCCGCCGCGACGAGCGCCGCGAAGGGCACCAGCACCGCGGCGGCGATGGCGAGCTCCCGCCTCACGTCGGCACCACCGTCGCCTCGCGCCGCAGCCTCGCGAGCGAGAAGCCGGCGACGAGCTCGCGCGCCTTCAGCGCTGACCCGTCACCGAGCCCGCTCCACGCGGCGAGCTGGCCGATGACGCGCTCTGGCGACCAGCCCAGCGCCCGCAGCCCGGCGACCGTGGAGGCGCCGTCGCGCTTGGCCAGGCGCTTGCCGTCGGCCTGCAGCAGCAGCGGCACGTGCGCGTAACGCGGGGCGGGGTAGCCGAGGGCGCGCTGGAGCTGGAGCTGCCGCGCGGTCGACGAGAGGAGATCCTCGCCGCGGAGCACGTGCGTCACGCCGCTGAGCGCGTCGTCGACCACCACCGCCAGCTGGTAGCTCGCCACGCCGTCGACGCGGCGGATGATGAAGTCGCCCACCTCGCGCGCCACGTCCTGGCTGCAGTCGCCGTGCAGCTCGTCGTGGAACCGCTCGACGCCGGGCTCGACCACGAAGCGCCACGAGGGGCTGCGGCCGGGTCTCGCCTCGGCACCGCCGCGACAGGTGCCGGGGTACACCGGGCCCTCTTCCCCCACGTGGGGCGCCGACGCGGCGCGCGCGACCTCCGC
The DNA here is from genome assembly GCA_049322495.1 of Myxococcota bacterium. Taxonomy (GTDB): domain Bacteria; phylum Myxococcota; class Myxococcia; order Myxococcales; family Myxococcaceae; genus Archangium_A. The sequence goes on from JBMORD010000375.1 coordinate 29,243, forward strand.
GCGGCTGCACCAGCAGCGGTACGCGCGCCCGGCCGCCACCAGCCGCTCGAGGGCCTCGGCGTACACCTCGGCGCGCTCCGACTGCCGCCACACCGGGCCGTCCCACTCGAGGCCGAGCCACTCGAGGTCTTCGAAGATGCCGTCGGTGAACTCGCGCTTCGAGCGCTCGGGGTCGAGATCCTCGACGCGGAGGAGGAACTCGCCGCCCTCCGCGCGCGCCCACAGCCAGCCGAGCAGCGCGCTGCGCAGGTTGCCGAGGTGCAGGCGCCCGGTGGGGCTGGGCGCGAAGCGGCCGCGGTGCGTCACGTCACTGCCGCTTGAGCGGGGCGCGGCGCTTCTGCTCGAGCGGCTTGCGCGGCTCTTCCTTCGCGGGCTCGCCGGGGTTCTCCACCAGCCCCTCGGTCTCCCGGCCCGGCACCACGCCGTACTTCGCCTCGGCCACCTTCGCCGGGCCCGCCGCGAGCAGCGTCATCGAGACCGACGAGGGCACCTTCACCGGCTCGCCCACCTTGTCGCCCTTCTTCGCGAGCTCCCCGGCCAGGTTGTAGAACTCCATGCCCGCCGAGAGCAGCTCGGTGTCGAAGGCCGCGCGGCCCATGCGGCGCATCTCGCCCGTCGACGCGGCGAAGAGGAACGAGTCGAGCGCGAGGCCCTTGCCCTCCTTCGAGAGCGCGCCGAACACCACCAGGTCGGCCTCCGCGGCCTTCGCGTGCTCCTTCGCGGCCGCGAGGAGGTCGGCGTCGAGCTTGTTCTGCGAGAGCGACGAGAGGAGGCGTGACTCGGGGTCCTTGCTCGACGAGGCGGCCTTCGCCGTCGCCTGCTTGCCCGCGGTCACCTCGACCAGGCCGCCGACCTGCTCGCCCGAGGGGAGCGTCACCTTCCAGAAGTGGAGGCCGGGCGGCACGTCCTTCACCGAGAGCGGCGTCGCGCCGAGCACCAGCCCGTCGAGCATCACCGGCGCGTTGGACGGCGCCGACTCGAGCATCAGGCTGCCCTTCGCGCCGTCTTTCATCGCCTTGCGCGCGTCGGCCACCACCCGGCCGAAGAGCGCCGAGGTCTGCGCCAGCGGCAGCTCGCGATCGGGCGCGAGCGCCAGCGCCTGGTTGAGGCTCTTGAGGCCCTCGTCGTCGCGGCCGGTGTTGTACTGGACCGCCGAGAGCAGCGCCCACGCATCGACCACCTCGCCCAGCTCGGGCAGCGCGGTCGACGCCGACTTGTACGCGGTGATGGCGCGCTGCAGCGCCTCGTCGGCCAGCCGGAACTTCTTCTTCGCGCGCAGCTCCTTCGCCGCCTCGACCTCCTTGCGCGCCTGGGCCAGCGCGTCCTCGGCGGCGTCGTTGGCCTTCTCCTTCTTCGCCTCGACGAGCGCGAACGAGTCGGCGCTCTTGAACTCGGTGGTGAGCATGCCCACCGCCTTCGCCCCCGCCCGGGTCGGCACGTCGCCGCTGAGCGAGGCGAACGGCATCACGGAGAGCTTCGGCTTGGTGGCGGGCTCGGCCGGCGTCTCCTGCGCGAAGGTGGAGAGGGCAACGAGCGTGAGGAGACCGATCAGCAGGCGAGTCATGGGGCGGGTCTACACATGACGCCCGCCCTGCGCCACTCCCACCGGGTCAGAGCAGCCCTTCGCACTCCGCCGGCTTCGCCGCCCCGCACTCCGCCTTGAGGAGCGCGCGCGCGCAGGCGGCCTTCTTCTCGGCGCGGGCGGCGTCGACGGTCGAGGTGCGGCTGGTCGCCTCGCATTGCTTGCTCACCGCCTCGCACCGGGCCTTCCCGTCCTTCTGGCAGGCCGTCGCGTGGCACTGGGCCCCGGCCCAGAGGTCGCACAGCCAACGCTCGTTGTAGGTGCCCGGCCTGGTGCCGGCCGAGAGGTTGAGCACGAGGGCAGCAGCGGTCGCGAAGAGCATGGCGGGCATTGTAGCCGGATCGTTGGCCGCCTCATGTTTCCTGCTACTTTCGGTGTCCTACATGGATGCCGATCTCTCCTTCGACGAGCTCAAGCTGCTGCGGAACGTCTCTCGCACGGTGGACGACCTGCTCGAAGAGTCGCTCAAGGAGCGCGAGAGCCTCGAGCAGACCTTCCGTCGGCTCTTCCCGCCGCTGCTGTCGCTGGTCGGCGCGCGCGGCGGGGTGGTGAGCACGCTCGACGAGGAGCTCGCGCAGGCCACGTTTCACCACGGTGACTTCGGCGGCATCTTCCCCGGCACCTTCCTCGAGGCCTCCCGCTGGGGCGTGCGCAAGCTCGCCAGCGGCGACACCTTCGTCAGCCAGGTGCTCGATCTCGTGGGGCACCACGTGGGCTCGATGGGCCTGCTCTTCGAGGGCGATCGCACCGCCGACGCCGCGCCGCTCGCCCGGCTGCTCGAGGCGATCGCCGAGGAGCTCGACACCGTGCTGGCCTCGGTGCAGACCGCGGCCGAGAAGCACCAGCTGCTGGTGAGCATCAACCACTCGCTGGCCAACCGCGTCTTCGAGACGGGCATGGACGGCGCGGTGCGCGCGCTGTGCGAGAAGGTGAAGATCCCCGGCTTCCTGCTCATGTACCGCGACGCCGTCGAGTCGGGCTCGCTGCACTACCGCTCGTACAAGTACGGCCAGCTCGAGTTCTCGAGCAACGGCCGGCGCGACGAGGCGATCGACAAGGCGATCCGCGCGCACGGGCAGAACCTGATCCTCCCGCATGATCAGAAGCTCAAAGAAGCGCTCGGCAGCCGGCGCATCGCCGAGACGGTGCTGATCAGCGGCGTGGCCGAGTCGCACGCGCTGGGGAAGATCATGGTGTGGAACCCCAGCGGCGACGGCTTCTCGTCGTACACCATGGAGCTGCTCCACCTCCTCGGCTCGACGCTCAGCCAGCGGCTCATCGACTACAACCGCGAGCGCATCCACCTCTCGCAGTTCTTCGCCCCGCGCACCATCGACGAGCTGCTGCGCGACCCCGACTACGAGCGGCACTACCTCGCGCCGCGCGCCGAGGAGGTCGGAATTCTCTTCGCCGACATCAACGGCTTCACCCGCATCTGCGAGCAGGTGCTCGAGCGCCCGGAGCGCATCGGCAAGTTCGTCGACGACTGGTCGGAAGAAGCGGTGCGCATCCTCCACCGGCACGGCGGGGTGTTCGACAAGATGGTCGGCGACTGCGTCATCGGCCTCTTCGGCCCGCCCTTCTTCAAGGACGACGGGGCGGCGCGCGCCGGAGCGACGGTGAAGGCGGCCATCGAGATCCAGCGCTTCACCCGAGACACCATGAGCGCCCACCCGGAGATCTCCCGGCTGCAGGAGATCCTCCAGGTGCCCGGCCTCGGCGTGGCCATCGGCATCAACCTCACGCCGAGCTTCTGTGGCCTCTTCGGGCCGAACCGCAACTACACCTCGTTCTCGACCGGCATGAACCAGACCGCGCGGCTGCAGTCGCTGGGCAGCTTCCGCGAGACGCTGGTGATGGAGTCGGCGGTGAAGGCGCTGGCGCGCTCGAGCGACCCGGAGCTCGCCGGCCTCGCGTTCGGCCCGGTGATGGAGACGCCGGTGAAGAACGTCGCCCAGCCCCTGCGGTACTACAAGCTGCTCGACTGACGCCGTGACGACCGTCGGGCTGCCGGCGCCGTTGACGCTGCTCCAGCCGCAGGCGCTGGCGGACCTCGCGTTGCTCGAGCTCGTCGCGCGCGAGCGGGGCACGGTCTCGCTCGAGCCGCGCGGCAGCCACCACGTGCTGGTCGCCGACATGGGCGATTCGCGCACCGTCGTCGCGCGCGTCGAGTCCCGGGTGGCCGAGGCGGCGATCGCCCGGCTGGCCATCGTCGCCGGGCTGCCGGTGAGGCCGGGGCAGTCGGCGCGGCTCAAGGTGGTGCGCGGCAGCCACCGCGGCATCGCCGGCGCGGGCAGCTTCGAGCTCCTCGTCGCGGTGCGCGCGTCGGCGGGCGGGCTGGGCGTCGACCTCCACGCGCTGGCCACCGACTTCAGCCACGTCGGCGTCGCGGTGCTGGGCCTCACCGACGTGAGCCACGCGGGCGAGGCGCGCTACCGCATCGTCGAAGAGCTCGGCCGCGGCGGCATGGGCATCGTGTACCGGGCCATCCACCTCGGGCTCCAGCGGGAGGTGGCGCTCAAGGTGCTGACGCCGGGCATGGCGCGCAGCCCGGCGATGGCGGCGCAGTTCGTCGTCGAGGCGCGCGCGGCCTCGCGGGCGCGGCACCCGAACATCGTCGACGTCACCGACTTCGGGCAGCTCCGCGACGGGCGGAACTTCCTGGTGATGGAGCTGGTGCGCTGGCCGACGCTCGAGCAGCGGCTGGCGGGGGCGCCGCTCGAGGTGAAGGAAGCGCTCGCCATCGCGCGCGGCATCGCGGCCGGGCTGCAGGCCGCCCACGCGCAGGGCGTGGTGCACCGCGACCTCAAGCCGGCCAACGTGTTCGTCAGCCCGGACAACGAGGTGAAGCTGGGCGACTTCGGCCTCGCGCTGACGAGCACCGAGGGCGTGCTGCCCGTCGATCAGCTGATGGGCACGCCGCGGTACATGGCGCCCGAGCAGGCCGGCGCGCGCGGCCTCGATCACCGCGTCGACCTCTACGCGCTGGGCTGCATCCTCTACGAGCTGCTGAGCGGCGCGCCGCCCTTCCGGGGAACCGAGCTGGTCGAGGTGCTCCTGCGGCACGAGCGCGAGCCGGTGCCGGCGCTGCCCTCGTCGGTGCCGCCGGGCGTGGTGCAGCTCGTGCTCCAGCTCCTGGCCAAGTCTCCCGACGAGCGGCCCGAGAGCGCCGACGCGGTGGTCGCTGCCCTGGGCCGGCTGCTCGCCGAGCGTGAGGGCTGGCAGCGGTGGGTGGGGCGATGATGACGACCCCTTCCATCCTCGTCGTCGATGACGAGGCGCTGGTGGTCGAGGCGATCCGCCGCACGCTGCGGAAGGAAGGCTTCCGGCTCCTCACCGCGCCCAGCGGCGCCGCGGCGCTCGAGGTGCTGGCGCGGGAGTCGGTGGACATCCTCATCTCCGACATCGACATGCCCGAGATGAGCGGGCTCGAGCTGCTGCGGAAGGTGCGGGTGCAGTGGCCGGCGGTGGTGCGCATCGTGCTGACCGGCGGCTTCTCGCTCGAGTCGGCGGTGACGGCGATCAACGAGGGCGAGGTGCACCGCTACCTCACCAAGCCGTGGACCAACGAGGTGCTCGTCGAGACCATGCGCGCCACGGTGGCGCGCCTCGACGCGCTGCGAGCGTCCGTGCAGGTCGAGGCCCTCGGCCGCGCGCAGGAGCTGCTGCGGCGCGAGCTCGCCGCGGCGTTCCCCGGCATCCTCGACGTCGCCCGGGAAGGCGACGCCTACGTGCTCGACGACGAGCGGCTGCTCGGCCTGCTCCGGGAGCTGGACGAGCCGACCCGGGCCCGCCTCGCCGCCTCGGCCCTCGACGCGGCCGACGATCTCACCCGCGTGGTGCCAGATTCCTGACGCGCGGCGCGCCCCGGGCGAAGCGGTGAAGGTTGATCCATGAACCTCCCGTTCGACCTCGAGACGGAGGTGGCTCGGCTGATCAGGAACAAGAGCATCGAGCTGCCGACCTACCCCGGCGTTGCGCTCAAGCTGCAGCGGCTGCTGAGCAGCGGTGACTTCGGGCTCGATGCGCTCGCGAAGCTGGTGCAGGCCGACCAGGCGCTCGCCACCAACACCATGCGCGCGGCGAACTCGGCGTTCTACCGCGCGGCGGCGCCGGTCACGACGCTCCAGGCGGCGATCTCGCGCATCGGCGCCAAGGAGCTGGGCAACATCGCCATCGCGGGCACGCTCGGCTTGAGCGCCAACGACACCGGGCCGCTCGCTGCGCTCCGCCAGGACAGCTGGCGGGCGAGCCTCGTCAGCGCGCTCGTCTGCCAGGAGCTCGCGCGGCAGCGCCGGGTCGACCCCGGGGAGGCCTTCCTCGCCGGGCTGCTCCACGACTTCGGCGAGACCATCGCCTACGCGTGCTTCGAGGCGATCCTCGAGGCGCACCCCGAGGTCGAGCCGCAGCACGCGGCGAGCTGGCAGTGGGAAGGGCAGCGTCACCACGTCGAGCTCGGCGCGACCCTCGCCGCCGACTGGAAGCTCCCGCCCTTCGTGCTCGAGGTGATCGAGCACCACCTCGCCGCAGACGTCTCGGCCTGCCGCTACCCCGACCTCGTGAAGCTGGTGAACGCGTCAGACGCGGTCACCATGCGGCTGCTCGAGGCCCCCTCGCTCGAGGCCGCGCGCCTCGACGATCTCCCCGCGCTCTCGAAGGACGAGGTCGCGAAGCTCGAGGCCCTCGTGCCTCGCATCCCCGCGTTCCTCAAGTCGTTCGACGACGCGATGGCCGACGTGCCGAGCCTCGAGGCGGCCAGCCTCGTCAAGCAGCCCGCGACCACCCTCAAGGGCGACGTGCGCGAGCTGCGCTTCCCGGTGCGCGTGGGGAAGAAGGGCGAGCACCAGGAGTCGTTTCACGCCGTGGCATGGTGCGAGACGGGCCTGCGCATCGAAGGCGCGCACCCGCTGCCCGAGCGGCACCTCGTCACCCTGGAGCTCGAGGGGCTCAAGCTGTTCGCGATGGTGACCCTCTGCTCGGCGTCGGACCGCGGCTGCGTCGTCGAGCTCAAGCCCTTCGCGATGGATCGCCAGCTCACCGCCGCGTGGCTCGCGCTCGGGGCGCCGCGCGCGGCGGCGTGACGCTCACACCAGGCCGGTCGTCTCGCGGAGCACGAGGCCCGCGGTGGCGCTGAAGACGTTGGCCGCCAGACTCCACAGGAAGGGCCGCGGGACGGCGTTGGCGCGGAGCCACACCCCCTCGGTGACGATGGCGAACAGCTCGGCGAGGAGCACCACCACCACGTACGCCGTGCCGCCGCCGAGCGCCGGCGTGAGCGGCCCGAGGAGCACCGGGAAGACGAACCACACCACGGGGTGGGTGAGGGCGCTGGCGAAGAAGCCGACGCGCAGGCTGCGGCACGCCTTCCAGTAGACGGGCAGCTCGAAGAGCTGGGTGAAGAAGAAGGCGACCAGCCACCCCCACAGCGCGCTCAGCATGTCGGCCGCCGCGCCTCGACGAAGAACAGCGCGGCCGCGGCGAGCTCGAGGTACCCGTGGAACGCGGCGAGCTGGAGGTAGCCCATGCGCGCCGCAGCGAGGTTCACCACGCCCCAGCCGGCGAGGAAGAGCCACAGCCCGACGAAGACGACGAGCAGCGGTCGGCCGAAGTCGCGCTCCAGGGCGCGCCAGGTCTCGCGGAAGGGGCGCGGTGCGGGGCGCGCCCGCGCGTCCTCGGGCACCAGGCGCAGCCACAGCGCGTAGTGCACCGACTGGAGGAAGGCGAAGGACAGCACGAGGCGCGCGCCGAGCGTCGGCGTGGTGAAGGGGGCCACGGTGTCGACGAACTCCGCGAAGCCCGTCATCGCCTGCGGGGCGCTCCAGCCGCCGGTGAGCGTCAGCACCGGCTCGGCGACGCCGACCAGCAACGCGGCAGCGCAGACGAGCACCAGCGCCGGCACCGCGAGGGCGAAGCGGGTGCGCGGGCGCATCGCCCACCACCACGCGAGCGCCACCACGTTGTGCAGGTGCAGGAACGCCCAGAGGAACGGCGTCTCCCGGCTGAGCGCGGCGAAGGTGAGCCCGAGCCAGGCGGCGAGCGCGATGGCCTTGCGCACCGCCGTGCCGCGCGCCGCGAGCACCGCGGGGACGAGCGCGAGCAGCG
>JBMORD010000376.1:0-4866 GCA_049322495.1 Myxococcota bacterium
AAGCGCGCTTCCAGATCGTCGCCGACGGCGAGGCGCTCCACGCGCGCCCAGTCTCCGGCCGCGGCGGCGTCGCACGACAGCCACCCGCGGGCGTAGTCGCGAACCTCGCGCGAGACGGCCGAGGGCGGGAGCCACGCCACGCTCTCGAAGAGCAGCCGCGCGTGCCGAAGCTCGCCGCGGGCCACGGCGATCGCCGCGAGCGTGGCCACCACCGAGCCGTCGAGCGGCGCCGCGAGCTGCTCGAGCCCCCGCTGGAGGCGATCGGCGAGGGCCACCGGCACCACCCCGTCGCGCGTCAGCACCTTCGCTTCGAGCCACAGGGCGTGCGCCGCGTCCACGTCGCTCGTTCTACCGCCGAGTTCGCCCCATACTGCGCCCATGTGGTTCGAGTGGGCGCTCTTCGCGGTGGCGTGCGCGGCCGGAGCGTCGATCATCTGGAGCACGCTGCGGCTGGGGATCTCCCCGATGCCCAGCTCGCGCGCCGTGCGCCGCGTGGTGCTCGAGGCGGTGCCGCCCGGGCTCGAGGGCGAGGTGCACGAGCTCGGCGCCGGCTGGGGCACCCTCGCCTTCGCGCTCGCCGCCCGCTGCCCCCGCGCGCGGGTGATCGCCTGGGAGGCGTCGCCGGTGCCGTTCGCCGTCTGCTGGCTCCGCGCGCGCCTCACGCCGCGGGCGAACCTCGAGCTGCGCTTCGCCGACTTCTTCACCGCCGATCTCCGCGGCGCGCGGCTGGTGGTGGCCTACCTGTGGACCGGCGGCATGGAGCGCCTCGCGCAGAAGCTCGATCGCGAGCTGGGCGCGGGCGCGGAGGTGCTCAGCCACACCTTCGCCCTGCGCGGGCGCGCTCCGCTCGAGACGCGGCACGCCGGCGATCTCTATCGCACCCCGGTCTACCGCTACGGCGGCTTCGGCGGGCGCGCGCGCGCACCGACGCACGACTAGAGTCGCGCGCCATGAGCACCATCACCTGGGACGACAGCTACTCGATCTGGGATCCCGAGCTCGACAAGCATCACCAGCAGCTCATCCGCTACATCCACGTGCTGTCCGAGGGCTCGCGCCACGATCCCGAGGTGGTGCAGCAGCTGGTGAAGGGCCTGGTGGCGTACGCCGGCTACCACTTCGCCGCCGAAGAGGAGCGCATGCGCGAGAGCGGCTACCCCGACCCGGAGTACTCGGCGCACCTCGCCTCGCACCGCGACTTCGCGAAGGACGTGCTGATCTTCGAGCAGGTCTTCACCAAAGGGAGCCCGCGGCTCGAGCGGCTGCTGCTCCACTACCTCACCGACTGGCTGACGAATCACATCCTCACCGCCGACAAGAAGCTCGGCGCGTGGCTGCGTGACAAACGTCCGTGAGCGCGGGTTTGCCCACCCCGGATTCCCGTGATTGGGTCGCGGCGTGATTCGCGAGGCCTTCAAGGATCTCAACCGCGTCAGGCAGATCACGGTGATCGCCGGCCGCTACGGCTTCGCCGATCTGCTCGAGCGCACCGGCCTCCGGAAGCCCGACGAGAAGAAGGAAGCCGACGCCGCCGAGGGCACCACCGCGCGCCGCTTTCGCCTCATGCTCGCCGAGCTGGGGCCCACCTTCGTGAAGCTGGGCCAGGTGCTCTCGACGCGCGCCGATCTGCTCCCTTCTGACTTCATCGAGGAGCTCGCGACCCTGCAGGATCAGGTGCCGGCGGTGCCCTTCGAGCAGGTGCGCGCGCAGATCAAGGCCGCGTTCGGCAAGGAGCTCGAGGAGCTGTTCGCCGAGTTCTCGCCCGAGCCGCTGGCCGCGGCGTCGATGGCGCAGGCCCACAAGGCGACCACCAGGGGCGGCGAGCGGGTGATCGTCAAGGTGCAGCGCCCGGGCATCTCCGAGCAGCTGCGCGCCGATCTGTCGGTGCTCCACTACATCGCGCGCGCGCTCGAGGCGGTGATCGAGGAGGTCGGCGTCTACACCCCCACCGGCATCATCGAGGAGTTCGAGAAGGCCGTGCAGGAGGAGCTCGACTTCCTCAACGAGGCCGGAAACATCCGCGCGTTCTACCGGAACTACGAGGGCGTCACGCACACCCGCATTCCCCGGGTGTACGACGAGCTCACCGCGCGCACGGTGCTGACGATGGAGTTCATCGACGCGCCGAAGCTGAGCCACGCCAACCTCGACGAGGAAGGCAAGCGCACCATCGCGAAGACGATCCTCCAGGGGGCCTTCAAGCAGCTCTTCGAAGACGGGCTGTTCCACGGCGACCCGCACCCGGGGAACCTGCTGATCCTCGACGGGCCGGTGCTGGGGCTGATCGACTTCGGGCTCGTCGGCCGCGTCACGCGCCAGATGCAGGACACGCTGGTGCAGCTGGTGCTGGCCATCGGCCTGAAGGACTCGGAGACGACGGCGCGCATCCTCTACCGGCTGGGCACGCCCGACGCGCGCACCAACCTGATGGCCTTCCGCAAGGACATCGACGCCATCCTCGGCACGTACCTCCCGACCGCGCTCAAGGACATCGACACCCGGCACCTGCTGGCCGACATCCTCAACCTCGCGGTGAAGTACCGCATCCGCATCCCCAAGGAGTTCGCGATCCTCTCGCGCGCGGCGATCGCGGTCGAAGGCATCCTCCGCTCGCTGTACCCGGAGATGCCGATCAACGAGATCTTCCTGCCGTACGCCAAGCAGCTCCTCGGCGATCGCTACGACACCTCGCAGCTCCAGGGCTCGCTGATGAAGACCCTGCTGCGGCTGCAGAGCGCGAGCGACGAGCTGCCGCTGCAGCTCCAGCAGATCCTCCTCGATCTCGAGTCGGGCAAGTTCACCGTGACGGTGAAGGCCGATCAGATGGCGGAGCTCAACAACAACCTCCGCGCGCTCGCCGTCGTCACCTTCGCCGGGCTGTGCGCCAGCGGCTTCATCATCGGCACCTTCATCGCCTTCGCCAACCGCCCGCTCGAGCTGTGGGGCGTGCCGGTGCTCGGCGTGTTCGGCATCGTGGCGACGATCTTCCTGTTCAGCACCGCGGTGGTGCGCCAGCTGTGGCGCGGCTTCCGCAAGGTGTCGATCAAGCGGCTGATCAAGAAGTAGCCGTCACGGGAGCGTCTTCACGTCGAGGCCCGCGTAGGCGGCGAGCATCGCGTCGCGATCGATCGGCTGATCGGGTCGCCGATCGGGCATCAGCCGCACGCGCACCGTGCCCGGCGGGAGCGCGCCCCGCAGCCGCGCGAGCGTCTCGTACGTCATGTTCTGCAGGGTGACCTCGGTGCCGTCGTCGGCGCGCGCCAGCTCGAAGGAGCCCACCGCCGAGAGCTGCCGGAAGCGCAGCGAGGGCCAGGCCGCCGCCACCTCGAGGAAGCGGAGCCGATCGCCGAGGTGGACCCCGCCCACGCCGACGGCCTCGAGCGCCGCGTGCCCCGAGAGCGCCCGCAGCACCGGCACCAGGCCCGGTGAAGGAGCTGCCTCGGCGCGCCGCCGCGCTGGCTCAGAGACGCGGAAGCTCAGCGCGCTCAGCGACGAGAACGCCGGGGCGGTGGCGAGCAGCACCGCGAGCGGCTCGTCGAGGCCGAAGGTGAGCTCGAGGCGGCGCAGGCGCCCCGGCACGCCGCGCGACGCGAGCGCCTCGAAGTCGGCGCGGCGCGTGAGCACCAGCTCGGTGAGCGCGCGCATGCGAGGGTGCGCGGCCAGGTCGACGAGCGCGGCCTCGCCCGCCTTCGCGCGCAGCCTGCGCAGCGTGCAGAACATCGGAGACCGCACCGCCTGCTCGAGCTGCGCCGCGGGCATCGCCGCCGGCACCAGCGTCGCTTCCACCGGGAAGCCGCGCTCGAGCTTCACGTCGGCGAGCAGCGGCCGCACCCCGGCCAGCCACGCCTGGCGGTGACGCCGCCACAGCTCGTCAGCCTGCCTGCGCATCGCGCCCGACGCCTGGTTCGCGCTGAGCAGGAACTGGAGCAGCATGAACTCGCCGCGCGGGTCGCCGCGCTCGAGGAGCAGATCGGCGAGCACCTGCTTGCGGCCGTCGTCGCCCGGGCCCGCGGCGATCGCGTCGAGCGCAGCCTGGAGCTCCGGGTCGATCTTCATCGCGCCATCAAAGCCGAAGGCCCTCCCCCCGTCGCCGGGAGAAGGGCCCTCGAGCTGCTACCGCTTCAGCGCGCGGTCAGCTGCGCCGGCGGCGGACCGCCAGGCCGAGCAGTCCGATGAGGGCCAGCCAGGCGTTGGCGCCACCCACCGCGCTGCACCCGGAGTTGCCGCCCGCGCCCTCGAGCTTGGCCGACAGCTCGGGGATGGCCGACGCCGGGAGGATGCAGCGGCCGACGGTGGTGTCGCACTTCGGGGCCGACGCCGGGCAGTTCAGATCGGCGTCGCTCTGGGGCGTCGAGGCGCTGGTCACCGCGCTCGACGTGGGCTCGGCACCATCGGCCACGCAGTCGTTGTCGCTGTCGAGGTCGAGGTAGTCGGCGATGCCGTCTCCGTCGGTGTCGCGCGCGCCTTCCGCTGCGTCGCTCACGCCGTCGTTGTCGGAGTCGGTGTCGAGCGTGTCGGGCACGCCGTCGCCGTCGCTGTCCACCGGGGTCGCGCCGCTGCCGCGCTCGGTGCTGTCGGGGATGCCGTCGCCGTCACCGTCGGTGTCGAGGTAGTCGGGGATGCCATCGCCGTCGGTGTCCTTGCCGCCCTGGAACTCCTCGGCGTCGGGGATGCCGTCGTTGTCGCTGTCGGTGTCGATCGCGTCGGGGATGCCGTCGCCGTCGGTGTCCTTCGGAGGCGAGCCGCTGCCGAGCTCGTCGCCATCGGGGATGCCGTCGCCGTCGGTGTCACGGCTGGTGCGGCTGGTGCCCACTTCCTTCTCCTTCGCGTCCGGCACGCCGTCGTTGTCGCTGTCGGTGTCGCGGT
>JBMORD010000377.1:0-36675 GCA_049322495.1 Myxococcota bacterium
TCTCGGGCATGGACTCCGAAGCCGAGCGGATGATCGACGCCATTCGCGCGCAGCCAGCGGACGACGCGCCGCGGCTCATCTACGCCGACTGGCTCACCTCGCAGGGCAACCCGCTCGGCGAGTTCGTCTCGATTCAGTGCCGGCTCGCGGCCGCGCCGGAGGTCGAGCGCCGCAAGCTGCGCATTCGCGAGAACCAGCTGCTCAAGGCGCACGTCGACGCGTGGCTCGCGCCGGTGCTCACGCTGCTCGGGCACCAGGGCCTCGATCTCCCCGCACACGAGTTCGAGCGCGGCTTCCTCGTCTCGCTGACCGCGCCGACCACCGTGCTCTCGCGGCTCGACGAGCTCTTCGCGGTCGCGCCGCTCCTGCAGAAGCTCACGCTCCGCACGCCGTACATCACCTCGGTGAACCTCCGTCACGACTACCCGTCGCTCGACGCGGCGCGCGGCGCGAGCTCGCTGTCGCGCCTGCGCAGCCTGGGAGTCATCGCGCCCGCGGGGAACCGCGGCGCCACCGCCCTGGCCGAGTGCAGCCACCTCGCGAAGCTCGAGGAGCTCCGCTTCACCGGCTCAGCGTGGGGCGACGACGCGCGGCTCTACGCGTGCGCTCCCGAGGAGCTGGTGCTCGGCGCGCCGGGCGTCCGGAAGCTGGCGAAGTCGCCGCACCTCCGCGCGCTGCGCTCGGTGAACCTGTCGAACAACCCCCTGGGCACCGAGGGTGCGATCGCCACGCTCGGCGCCTGGCGGCTCGAGAACCTCGAGCTCCGGTACGCGAACGTCGGCGACGACTTCCTGCGCGAGCTCGTCCGCCTCGGCGCGCCGGAGCTGCGCTCGCTCAGCCTCGCCGGCGGGTTGTTCAACGAAGCGGCGCTGGTCGCGCTCGCCTCCGCCGCCCGCGCGCTGCCGGTGCTCGAGGAGCTCGACCTCGAGAAGTGTGACCTCGACGCCGAGCTGCTCGCGGCGTTCTTCAAGGCGCTGGCGCTGCCGAAGCTGCGCTCGCTGCGGCTCGAGCGGAACCGGCTCGGCGAGAAGGGCGCGCTCGCGCTCGCCGCGACCCCGTATGCGCGGCAGCTCACCAACCTCGAGCTCGGCCACAACCGCATCGGGAAGAAGGGCGCGGCGGCGCTGGCGTCGTCGGAGCACCTCGCGGGCCTCACGCGGCTCACCGTCAACGAGAGCAGCTGGAAGCCCGAGACCGTCGAGCTGTTCGCGAAGAGCCCGACGCTCGCGGCGGCGAAGGTGTACTTTCGGGGCAAGCTCGTCCGCAGGACGGAGTAGCCCATGCGCGCCCAGGTGATGCTGTGTCTTGCGACCCTCCTCGGGCTCCCGGCAGCCGCGCAGGACGCAGGCCCCTCGGTGTGTCGGCAGACGGCCGAGAGGCTGCGGGCGATGTACCTCGACGAGTCGACGGGGCTGGTCATCGGGGGAACCGACGACCCGCGCCCGTCTCGCAACACCTGGGCGTGCGCGAAGGCGGAACGGCGCGCGCGTCGGCTGTGGGCTGCGACGCAGCTCCGGCTCGATGGCGTGGAGCGCGCGTGCGCGAAGCTGACTCCTGAGGCGCGCGCCTGCCTGCTCGGGCTGTCGGTGCGTCGTCCAGGCGACTTCGACGGCTGCCGTGAGGAATGGCGCGCGACGCAGGACGGTGGGCTCGGCGACGTCTTCGTCTTCATGGCGGAGTGCGCGGGGCCTCCGCAACCTCGCACGTCATCCGAGTCGCTCGAGGCAGACCGGCAAGGCTCGACGGGGGGCGGCCTCAGCGCGCTCGGCGAGGCGTGTGCGCGACGACATCAGGGCGTTGCGGCGTCGTACGCCCAGCTCGCCGCCGAAGCCGAGAAGGCCGCGAGCGGTGCTCCGGTCGAGGTCGTGCGCGAGGCGTGTCGCTAGATCGGATCCTGCTCGACGCAGGTGTTGTGCGGCGTGCCGGCGTAGTGGCCGCAGTACCGGCTGATGCCGTTGCAGTCGCCGTCGACGTTGCAGCCGCGCATCACGTGCTTCCCGTCGCGCACGGGGATGCCCTGGCAGCCCGTCGTCCCCTCCGCGGCGCCCTGGCACTGACGGCAGAGCTGGAGCTCGCCGGTGGAGAACGAGAGCTTCGCGGCGAGCACGTCACAGCTCTCGCAGTCGTCCTTCGTGCAGTCGAAGATCGTCGGCCGGCCGCACTCACAGCCCGCCAGCAGCAGCACCAACGGCAGCAGTCGTGACATGGCCGCACTGTAGTCGCTCCGGTTTCACCTGACGCGCGCCTCGGGGGTACAGTCCGCACCCCATGTCCACCGTCGCCGCCCTCGAGGACCACTTCAGACGGCAGCCCCACGACTGGGCCGCGTGGCTCGTCTACGGCGACCACCTCAGCGGCCAGGGCGACGTGCGCGGAGAGCTGATCCGCCTCGAGCATCAGCACGCCACGGCCCGCCTCACCGCCGAGGAGCGGAAGAAGCTCGCCGCCGACATCGCGGCGCTCATCAAGGAGCACCGCAAGGCCTGGAGTGGCTCGGCCCCCGAGAGCGTCGCCCTGCAGTGGGAGCACGGCTTCATCACCGGCGTGCGGCTCTCGTGGACCGAGGAGCGCGGCGCGGCGCTGAAGACCTTCCTCGCTTCGCCCGAGAGCCGGCTGCTGCGCGCGCTCGCCGTGACCCGGCTCGGCGATGACGAGGGCGACGAAGACTTCGATGAGGAAGACGAGGAGAACTTCGACGAAGAGACGGGCATGCCCCGCCGCCGCTTCGACGCGAAGGCGATGACCGCCGCGCTCGAGGGCGTGCTCGCGCTCGACCTGTCGCGCGTCCTCTCGCTGAGCTTCGCGTACCTCGGCATGCGCGCGACCGGCGCGAAGCTGCTCGCCGGGGCGACGGGGCTGACGCAGCTCGAGCACCTCGACCTCCGCTACAACGAGCTGAAGGACGCCGGCCTCAAGGCGCTGTGCGAGGCGGGTTTCCTCCCGCAGCTCCGCTCGCTGCACCTGCAGAGCAACGGGCTCGGCGCGGGCGGCCTCAAGGCGCTCGCCGCGCTCGACCTGCCGCGGCTCGAGCTGCTCGATCTCCGCCACAACGCGCTCAAGTCGTCGGGCGCGAAGGCGCTGGCCGCCGCGAAGCTCGTCTCGAAGCTCACGCGCCTCGAGCTCCAGCGCGACGACGTCGGGGCGGGAGGCGTCAAGGCGCTCGCGCAGTCGACGGTGCTCCCTTCGCCCCTCCGCACGCTCTGGAAAGGTCTCCATGCCACTCAGCCCTCAGCAGCAGAAGACGAGTGAGTCGTTGCGCGATCGCTTCTTCGCGCTCGCCGCGCAGCCCGACGAGCCCGCGGCGCAGGCGCTCCGCGACGAGGTGAGCCGCCTCGACGACGCCGCGCCCGAGGTGCGCATCGATGGCCTGCGCGTGAGCTTCCACCCGACCGCGCGGCACAAGGCGGTGCGCTTCTTCGAGGCGAGCCGGCTGGCGCCCGAGGTGCGCGAGCTCTTCGCGCGCCCGCTGCCCAACCTCCCTCACCTCGCGGCGGGCTTCGTCGACCCCGAGGAACTCTCGTTCCGCACCTTCGAGAACATCATCTCGCTCGACGGCTTCTTCGACGCGGTCCCGCTCGACGGTCTGGGCCTCGTCGATCGCGCGCGCTTCGGCGACAAGAACGTCTACGCCTTCGCGCTCGAGGCGCCGGAGGCGACGAAGCAGCGCCTGCTGAAGCTCGACGAGCTGGGGCTGTACGTCGCGCCGCTCAACGCCGGCTCGCGCGGCGGTCAGCGCTACATCTTCCACAGCGCGCAGCTCGCCGCGGCGCTCACCAGGGCCGTGCAGGCGGGCCTCGGCAAGTCGCTGCTCGGCGGCTTCTCGCACGTGAACCCGGTGTTCCGCTGCAACCGCTTCGAGCCGGGCGACGAGAAGTTCCACCGCCACCTCGACACGCCGTACTTCGACGCGGGCCGCAAGCAGGTCAGCTGCTACACGCTGCTGGTGTACCTCACCGGCGGCACCGGCTCGCCCGCGCTCGAGGTCGAGGGCGCCGAGGTGCTCGGCCGCGTCGCGCCCTTCACCTGCGTGGTGATGGACCAGCAGTACGCCCACGAGGGGCGGCCGTTCGACGACGGGCGCAAGGTGTTCCTCCGCACCGAGCTCATCTTCGACGAGCCGAAGCTGACGCACGACCCGGCCATCGGTGAGGCCTTCGCGAAGGCGGTGTACCTCACCGGGCAGAGCGTCTTCGCGCCCGAGCTCGAGCGCTGGGCGGAGGCCGCCTACAACCGCGTCGCCGCCGCGCACTGGAAGGGCCTCGAGCCTGCGCCGACGCCGGAGCCGCTGCTCGAGAAGGACTTCCGCGGGCTGCGCTTCGTGACCAACGGCTTCGATTACTGGTTCCCGCGCGGCGCGGTCGACGTCACCGAGGCCACCGCGCTGGCGCTCCTCGACTTCTTCAACTGCGAGCTCGACGGCACCGCGTTCCGCGCGGCGTGCAAGACGAAGACGCTCGCCGCGGGCAGGTCGCCGCACGACGCGCTCGCGAAGCAGAAGACGCTCGACGAGTGCGTGGTGGCGCCGCTCGACAAGGCGCTGCTCTTTCCCCCGCCCGAGGAGGCGAACGGCGCGTGCTGCCCGTTCCACACCGGAGAGTTCATCGCCTCGCGCCACTCGGAGGTGCTCGAGCTGTACGCCTCGGCGCAGGAGTTCGCCCGCCGCCGCCTCGCGAACGCGCCGGTGATGCTGATGGGCGATCAGGTGCTCATCGACCCGTCGCGCTTCGTGGTCGACGGAGACAAGGTGCACGTGCTGTCCGACGCGGCGCTGGCGCCGGTGAACTTCGCCGCGTGCTGGAACTACGGCGGCACGCCGGCGAACTACCTCGGGCTCGAGACGACGGTGCAGGCGCTGCAGCCGCTCGTGCCGCCGGTGCTCTTCGGCGTGGAGCAGGACTGCTGGCACCTCCGCTTCGACTTCTTCCGCAACTCGTGGGTGGCGAGGCCGGAGGTGGTCGACGTGCCGATCCCGTCGATCCGCGACATCGACCCGGGCCAGGCGGAGGAAGAGGGCGGCGAGCCGTGGATGGAGGCCGCCGGCGACCTCGAGCTGCCCGACGCGCCGCGCGCGAAGGCGAACCTGTGGTGGGGTGACGACTCACCGCTCCTGCGCGAGCTCACCTCGTACCGGCGTGGCTGATCGCGCCCTCGAGCTGGTCGCTCGCTTCGCCGGCGAGGCCAACCCCACGCCCTCCGATTGGGAGAGCCTGCAGCGCGCGATCGAAGTCGCCGCCGAGGAGGGCGATCAGGACTTCCTGCTCGGGCTGCACGCGCGGGCCGCCGTCGTTTCGCGTCTGCAGGTGTACGCGCGCATGGCGTTCCGCGCCGCGGGGACGATTCGTGACGCCGCCGCGCTGCGCCGCTTCCTCGAGCTCGCGCGCACGCCACCTGCGTGCGAGGAGCCGACACGCCCGGGCGTGCTGCTTCCCGACGGGCCGCAGCGCGCGCTCGGCGGGCTCCTCGCGTTCCACCAGTCCGACGAGTACCTCGAGCGGGAGCTCGAGTGGTTCGGCTCCGAAGAGGCGCTCGCGCCGCTCTTCGCCTGCTGGGTGCAGGAGCGGGTCGTGCGCGGGAGCGACATCGGGCGCTCTCCCTTCGTCTCCGAGTTCTGGCGGCGGCTGCGACACCCGCTCGGCGTGCTGCCGTTGCGGCGCCTGGCGATCGAGGAGAACACCATCCGCTCGTCGGAGGCGCGCCGCGACCTGCTCGGCAACTGGCACCAGTTCCCGCTGCTGCGCTTCGGGCCGCTCGACCACCCCGAGGGCACCTGGCGCACCACCTGGACGCGCGAGCCGTGCGAGGTCAGTGAGCTGTGCGCGGTGCAGGCCGACGCTGCCCTCGCTCCCAATGCGACCCTCGACGCGCGGGTGGTGCGCCTGTCCGAGCCTCCCCCGAGGTTGAGGGCGCTCTCGCTGCGCCAGTTCGAGCTCGACGCGCTGCTCGAGGGAGAGACGAACGTCTCGGAGCGCGTCCCGCGCGAGGTCTTCGGCGCGCTCATCTGCCTCGGGACCATTGGCGGGGCCTACGCCGAGACGAGAAGCGGCGCGTGGGGGCGGCTGCTCGCCTGGCGATCGCTGCGCGCGCTGGTGGGCGCCGCGCCGACCGAGCCGCCCGAGCAGGTCGAGGCGCGCGCGCTGCGGTGCGGCTGGCTTCAGTTCGAGAACTCCGGTCGCTGGTTCAACCGCGTGTCATTCGACCTGGGGCTCGTCTGCGTGCGCCCCGACGCGACGGTCGCGATCGTCGCCATGACCGACACCGACTGACGCGTCGAAGTCTGCGCGGTGGAGCACGTGGTACTGGTGGTGCGTGCTCTCGTAGAGCGTGAGGTGGCGCACCGCGAAGGGCGCCGACTCGAAGTGCGCGAGCGCGTCGCGGATGCCGTCGAAGCCGCCGTCTTCGTGCGCGCGACCGAGCGTCACGTGCGGGGCGTACTCTCGCGGCTCGTCGCCGAGCGTCGCGGCGGCCTCGGCCTGCAACGCGCGGAGCGTCGCGACGTCGCCCTCGACGCCCAGCCACAGCACCGACGGCGCGCGCCGGGTGACGAACACGCCCGCGCCCCGCAGCCGGAGCGAGAACGGCGCGCGCCCGAGCGCGAGGCGATCGATGAGCGGCCGGAGCTCGTCGATGCGCGGCGGCTTCGGGTTGCCGAGGAACACCAGGGTGAGGTGGAGCTTGTCGGGCCGGAGCCACTTCGCCTCGCGGCTCGCGCGGTGCGTCTCGATGAGGCCAGCGAGCTGTTCCCGCACCTCGGCGGACAGGTCGATGGCGAGGAAGACGCTCATGGGGTGACGGTATACGCTCACCGGTCCATGCCCCGCGACACGCAGGAGTTCGAGGACTTCCACACGCAGGTCGCCGTTCGCGTCAAAGGCTTTCGCCCCGCAGTGCAGCGCCCGCACGGCTTCGACGTGAAGCAGGGGCCGGGGCAGGGCACGCGCTTCGAGCTCGACCAGAACGAGCTGATCATCGGCCGCGGCGACAAGGCGACGCTGGTGCTCGAGAGCGAAGAGGTGAGCCGCCAGCACGCGCGCCTCACGCGGCTCGAGGGCGAGTACACCATCGAGGATCTCGAGAGCCGCAACGGCATCGTGCTCAACGGGCTCAAGGTGCACTCCGCGGTCCTCCGCGACGGAGATCAGGTGCAGCTCGGCGATGTGGTGTTGAGCTACCGCGAGGGGCTGTGACGTGAGCGACCTCTTCGTCCGGTTCTGGGGCGTGCGCGGCTCCATTCCCACGCCCGGCCCTCGCACGCGGCGCTACGGCGGCAACACCTCGTGCGTCGAGGTGCGCGCGGGCGAGCAGCTGCTGGTGTTCGACGCCGGCACCGGGCTGCGCGAGCTCGGCGTGCACCTGCTGCGCGCGAAGGCGAAGGAGCTCACGGTGCACCTCTTCCTGAGCCACCCGCACTGGGACCACATCCAGGGCTTCCCGTTCTTCGGGCCGGCGTACGTGCCGAGCACCACCATCTACGTGTACGGCCCGAAGGGCGACGACAAGAACTACCAGCTCCTCTCGGGGCAGATGTCGAACGCGTACTTCCCGGTGCGCTTCTCGGATCTCGGGGCGAACATCGTGTCGCGCTCGTTCGCGGGCACCACGGTGAAGCTCGGCGAGCTCAAGGTGAAGTGCTTCGGCCAGAAGCACCCTGGCGGCTCGACCGGCTTCCGCGTGGAGCACGGCGACAAGAGCGTCGTGTTCGCCACCGACAGCGAGCTCGATCAACAGCTCATCGACCCGGCCATCGTGAAGCGCGATCCGGAAGCGCTCCGCGAGCTGCCCGACGAGCTGGTCGAGGCGGTGCAGGGCGCCGACCTCCTCATCGCCGACGCGCAGTACACCGACGCCGAGTACGGCACGAAGGTCGGCTGGGGCCACCCGCGCGCGACCACGGTGGTCGACCTCGCGGCGCAGGCCGGCGTGCGGCAGCTCGCGCTCACGCATCACGACCCGATGCACAGCGACCGCGACGTCGACCTGATGGTGCTCGAGTGCCAGGAACGCGCGGAGGCGCACGGCGTCGAGCTCGAGGTCTTCGGCGCGCGCGAGGGCGTGACCCTCAAGCTCTGAGAGGGCGTTGCGCGGTTGGGCGCTCGGGCGCCGACTACGCCTCGGAGGCGGGGAGCGCCGCGCTCGCCGGCGCGCGCGTCGAGCGGCTGAGCCACCACGCGAGGGTGCCGGCGGTGAAGAACTGCAGGAGCCCGTAGACCGCCGAGGGGATGGCCATCGCCTGATCGTTGAGCATCAGCGGCGAGCTCGCGATGGCGATGGCCAGCGTGCCGTTGTGCACGCCCGTCTCCATGGCGATGGCGATGGCCTGCTTCGGCGCGAGGCGGAACACGCGCGGCAGCCAGAAGCCAACCGCCATGCTGAGCAGGTTGAAGAGCAGGGTGGGCACGCCGACCGCCGAAAAGTAGCCGGGCAGCCGCTCTCGCTCGGCGAGCATCGCGGCGACGATGACGCTCGCCAGCACCACGACGGAGGCGAGGCGCACCGGGCGCTCCATCGAGGCGGCGAGCGCGGGGCGGCGCGCGCGGGTGAGCATGCCGAGCGAGACCGGCACCAGCACCACGACGAAGACCTGCGCCACCTTCGCGAAGTGGAACGGCACCGCCTTCTCGGCGCCCACGAAGTGCTCGAGCGAGAGGTTGACCAGCAGCGGCAGCGTGAAGAGCGCCAGCACGCTGTTGACCGCGGTGAGGGTGATGTTGAGCGCGACGTCGCCGCGCGCGAGGTGACTGAAGAGGTTCGCCGTCGCCCCGCCGGGAGACGCGGCGAGCAGCATGAGGCCCACCGCCAGCGTCGGCGGCAGCGCGAAGCCCTTCGCCAGGCCGAACGCCGCCGCGGGCAGGAGGACCATCTGCGCGGTCAGCCCGAGGAACACCGCGCGCGGGAACTTCACGACGCGCGTGAAGTCGTCGACGGTGAGGCCTCAGGCCGAGCCCGAGCATCACGATGCCGAGCGCGAGCGGCAGGAGGATCGTCGTCAGCGTCGCCGTTTGCATGAGCCGCGCACGATGCTGCGCCTCGCCGGGAGCGACAAGGCTCCGTGCGTCAGAGCGCGGACAGGGCGACCGCGTCGGCCCCCGCCGGGAGGCGAAGCGGGCTCGCCGGGTCGTTCACCGCGCGCCAGATGGTCTCTGCCACGTCGGCGGCGGTGGTGATCGGCCCCTCGCGTCGGGCCGCCATCCGCTCGAGCGTCCGTCGGGTGAAGTCGGCCCAGGCCTCGGGCACGCTCACGCCCTGGGCGGCCATCTGCGCGCGGGCGTTCTGGCCGAAGGCCGTCTCTGGCGCCATCCCGGGCAGCACCAGGTGCGCGCGGATGCCGAACGGCGCGAGCTCGAGGGCGAGGCACTCGGTGAACGCGTTGAGCGCCGCCTTGCTCGCGGTGTACGTCGAGAGCAGAGGCAGCGGCGCCAGGGTGGTGCTCGACGAGACGTTCACGATGACGCCGGCCCGCCGCGCCCGGAACGACGGCAGGAAGGCGCGCGTCAGCGCCATCGGCCCGAAGGTGTTGGTCTCGAAGAGGGCGCGCGCGGTCTCCATCGGCGTGCCTTCGAGCACCCCGAGCAACCCGAGGCCGGCGTTGTTCACCAGCGCGTCGATGGGCCCCACGGCGTCGACGGCCCGGCTGATGCTCTCGGCCTTCGTCACGTCGAGCGCGAGCAGCTCGAGGTTCGGGGCGCGTGGCAGCACGTCGGCGCGCGGCGTGCGCATCGCGGCGATGACCTTCCAGTCGCGCTCGAGGAAATGTCGTGCCGTCGCCAGGCCGAAGCCCGACGAGCAGCCGGTGATCAGAATCGTCTTCATGGCGGCTCCTTTGGTGTTGGGGCACGATACGGGCGCGCCTGCGGACTCACGATGATGTGGAGTCCAGAAGACGTTTGAGGGAGTCCTGTTCGTGGTGGATCCGCTCGCGCAGGTGGTGTCGCAGCTCCAGCCGAGCCTGGCGCTCTCGAAGCTCGTCAGCGCCGCCGGGCGGTGGGAGGTGCAGCGCGCCGAGTCCGGCCGGCCATTCTACTGCGCGGTGCTCGAAGGGCGCGTGGCGCTCGTCGTGGGGGCGCGCGCGCCCGTCATCCTCGAGCCGGGAGACTTCGTGTTGATCCCCGCGGCCTCCTCGTTCACCGCGTCGAGCCTCGAGCGGCCGAGGGGGAAGAGCGCGCACACCGTGCTCCCGAGCGGCGAGGTTCGCCACGGTGATGCGAGCGCGCCGCCAGACGTGCGCATGGTGGTCGGCTACTGCGCGCTCGGCTCGCCGGACCCCGACGTGCTCGTCTCGTTGCTGCCGTCGTTCGTGCACGTGCGCGGCGAGCCGCGGCTGACGACGCTCGTGGAGCTGGTGGGCGAAGAGGCGAGGGCCCGCCGCCCGGGCCGGGAGGTGATCCTCGCGCGGTTGCTCGAGGTGCTGTTCATCGAGGCGCTGCGGGCGAACGCCAGGTCGCGGCCGTCGCCGGGGCTCTTGCGCGGCCTGGCCGACGAGCAGCTCGCACGCGCGCTGCGGAGGATGCACGAGCAGCCGGGCCGCACGTGGACCGTCGCGCAGCTCGCGAAGACCGCGGCGCTCTCCCGCTCGGCGTTCTTCGAGCGCTTCACCCGCGTCGTGGGCGCGGCGCCGATGGAGTACCTGCTGCGCTGGCGAATGGCGCGCGCGAAGGAGCTGCTGGTGCGCGGGTTGTCCGTCGGCGAAGTCGCGGAGCAGGTCGGCTACGCGTCGCCGAGCAGCTTCAGCGTCGCGTTCTCACGTCACGTGGGCAGCGCGCCGAAGCACTTCGCGCGGGCGCGAGGTGCGTGACCTCGCGCTGCGCGACGCGTCCTCTCAGCGGCTCTTCTTCTTCGCCGGAGCCTTCTTCGACGCCTTCTTCGCGGCCGGCTTCTTCGTCACGGCCTTCTTCGCGGCGGGCTTCTTCGCCGCGGCGGGCTTCTTCTTCGCGGGCTTCTTCGCCGGCTGCGCGGTCAGCGCCTCCGGGCGCAGCGCCTCGACCATCGCGCCGGTGTTGTCGCCGTCGAGCCGCCACGACTGGCCGTCGGAGTCGAAGGTGAAGCGCAGCTCCTCGTCGTGGAACTGCACCATCACCGCCTTCCACGGCTCTCCCTCGGCGGCCATCAGCTCGCGGAGCTCCTCGACGAGGTCGATGATGTCCGACTCCTCGAGCACCAGCGGGTCGGCGTTGCCGGCCGCGTCGTAGAGGTAGCCGAAGAGGCTGCGGCGACCGTCGAGGTTGATGACCAGCGAGACCGCCTCCCAGTCGGCGCCGGTGACGTTCTCGTCGCCGAGGAGGAGGTTGCCGATGGTGATCACGAGCTCATCGGCGCGCGCGATGCCCTGCTTCGTCGTCTGCTTGCTGGTAGCCATGCGCGCCCTTTGTCCTGAGCCGGCGCCGGGTGCCAGACAAATGCTCCGGCTGGAGGCGCTCAGGGGGCGATTGGCGGCAGCCAGCTGCAGCTCCAGTCGAGCTGGCAGCGGTCGAAGTCGAGCTCCTGCCCGTTGGTGGCGAGGTAGCGGATCATCTGGTTGATGAGCAGCGAGCCGAGGTCGAATGGCTTCTCGGGCTTCGGCTGCGGGAAGCCGTGCGTGCCGAGCGGATCCATCATCGGGAAGAGCTGCGCGCTGAGGCCGCCGCCCTGGGCCTCGGTGTTGCGACGCACGAGCCGCAGCGGCGGGTTGAGCCGGGGCACGTCGAAGCCGTCGCCCACCGTCGAGACGTTCGCGAGGTCGTCGATGTCCATCAGCACGTTGCGGCCGGTGGAGTCCTTCCAGCGAGCCGACGCCTCCACGCTCTCGACGGTGCCGGTGTCGAGCAGCACCTGCTGCACCGTCTTCCCGTAGCGGGGGTCGACGGTGCGGAAGTCGACCAGGCCCGCGGCGCGCGACATCGTCACGCCCGACGCGGTGGGCACGCCCGAGTCGCCCATGGTGTTGATGTAGAAGACGCGCGTCTGCACGGTGTCGCCGGTGCCGTAGGTGAGCGTGCGGTCGCCGTGGAGGAAGGGCGCGGTGTTCGCCGGGTCGGCGCCCTCGAGCGCGACCTGGGCGAGGCCCATCATGCGGCGGAGCTCCGGGTTGCCGCGGCGCAGGCCGAAGCCGTCGGTCACCGCGACGAAGTCGCTGCCGGCCGCGTAGGTCGTGCCCTGGAACTTGAACTCGGTGTCGAACGCCGCCACGCGCTCCGTCGGCTGGCCGCGCGGCTCGCAGCCCTCGCGCTCCCGGGAGGGCAGCTCCTCGGCGTAGAAGGCGAGCGCGAGCCGGTTGCCCTTGTCGCTCGGCACCGCCACGCGGAGGTGCCCGTTCGGCTGCACGCGCGCGCACCGCCACTCGCCGGTGGTGAGGTTGGTGAGCACCGCCAGCGAGCCCGGCTTCGGCGCCGTCTTCAGCGTCGCGACGGGCAGCGCCTTGCCCTCGACCAGGTCGGGGACGAACTCGGTCACCTGGCCGTCCTTCACGAGGATGAGCGGGGCCATCATGCGGAGCACCATCGCGTCGCGCACGCCCGACAGCGAGCTGCGCGTGCCGATGTCACCCAGGCCGCCGCCGCCGATGATGGGGATGGCCGTCACCACGTGCGGCTCGAGGCCGCCGACGTAGCTCGAGATGATGCCGCCCAGCGAGCCGCCCACGAGGTGGATCGCCGCCGAGCCGCCGACGTCGACCTTCCCGTCGCCGTCGAGGTCGCCCGCGAGGTCGGGCTGGCCGTCCTGGTTCGCGTCGTACTTCCACGTGCGCTGCCCATCGAACGACTTGAGCGTGCGAATGACCTGGAAGAGGTCGACCGCCGTCTGGCGCACCACGTCGCGGGTGTGCGCGATGTACGCGGTCCAGTAGTCGACGCCGCTGTCGAGCTTGCCGTCGGCGTTCTGGTCGAGCGCGCGCCCCTCGACGATGCCGAGGCCCATGCCCTCGAGCCCGCGCTGCTTGAACTGCCCCTTCACCACCTCGAGCAGCACCGGGTCGACGTCGACGCCGTGGCTGACCGCGTCGATGCCCATGGTGGCGATGCCCATGCGCGCGAGGAAGCCGGCGACGTTCATCGCGTCGAACTTCGTCGAGCCGTGCCCGTGGATGAAGATGGCGACCGGCGCGGGCCCGGTGCGGTGCTTCGGGACCATGAGCCAGTAGTTGACGCCCTCGTGCCGCGTGAAGGCCTCGCCCGTCTCGGGGTCGAGCTTCCACACCTGCTCGGTGAGGGGGAGCTGCGTCTTCCCGTCTTCGGCGAAGCGCGGGAAGAACTGCGGCGAGTCGACGGTGCCCACCGCGTGGAAGTCGATGAACTCGAAGTTGTCGAAGAACAGGTCCTCCTGCGCCGACGAGTTGCCGCTGCCGAACTGCGAGTAGAGGTTCTTCGCCATGTCGACGAAGAGGCTGTTGGGCGCGATGCGCGTGTAGACGCCGGGGGCGCGCGCGCGCACCTCGCGGAGCACGAGGTCGGGAGGGAACTCGGTCGACAGCCGCGCGAGGGGCCCGAGGCCGTAGAGGCCGTCGCGCACCGCCACCAGCGGCTTCGTCCAGTGCTGCGTGGTGAAGCTCCAGGTGAAGGCGACGTCGTCGAGGCCGCGGCCCAGCTTCGCGAGGCACTCGTCGGCGAGCGGCTGGAGCGCCCTGGTCTGGCTCGCGTGGTTGATGCCCTCGAAGGGCGAGCGCACCGGCTGGCCGGAGGTGTCGAGCAGATCGCGCGTGAGCACCACCGCGTAGGTCGTCTTCTCGCGGAGCGGGTACACCGGCCGCGCGATGAGCGTGCGCGTCTCGCGCTCGTAGAAGCTGATCAGCGGCGAGCCCGGCTTGCCGTCACGCGTGTTCGGGTGGTCGAGCACGCCGTCGAGGTCGGTGTCTTCGCCGGGGTCGAGTCGGCCGTTGCCGTTCGTGTCTTCCTCGACCTCTTCGAGCACGAGGTTGGTGAGCGCCCCGCGCGGATCGTCGGCGTAGTACTCGGGGCGATCGAGCCGCTGCGGGTAGAGGCCCTCGCCGAGGTCGAGCGGCATCGCCTGGCAGAAGTCGGGCGAGCCCGGCGTCACGTCGACCACGAGCACGACGTCGTCCTTCGTGGCGTAGCGGTCGCCGTGGTGGCGCGCGATGACGTTCTCCACGTCGAGCGGCGCGTCGAAGCTCACGGTGATGGGCGCCAGCGTGCCCCAGCCGTCGAGCTCGTCGAGCGAGGCGCGCGTCTTCTTCTCCCACTCGGTCGGCGCCAGCATGCTCGCGTTGAGCCGCCGCTTCGTCGACGAGGTCGCGTCGAAGCGCGTGGCGAAGTCGTTCGGCAGCGGGATGTCGGGCAGCGGCCGGTGGAACACGTCGAACTTCACCTGCGCGCCGGTGCCGCCGGGGCGCGGCGCGAGGCTGGTCGCCTCAGGAGACGCGCAGGCGAGGGTGAAGACGACGAGCGAGGTGAGCAGGCGACGCATGGACGCTCCCGGATGGTTTCGTACGGCGCGAAATGTTTCGGAGCGGCCCAGAAATCACGGGAGGGAAGGGCGGTGCAAGGCATGATCGCAGCCATGGCGACGTTCGGGCTCGAGCTCGCGCGAGGGGTGAGAGGCGTCTGGCTGCTGGCGCTCGTCGTCCTCCTCTCGTCGTGCACGGTGAGCGTGCCGCTCGACGGCAAGCGCTGCGCGAGCACCGAGCCGCGGTGCGTGACGGGGTACGCGTGCGTCGACGAGGTGTGCGTGCGGCTCGACGGCGGGGACGCGGGGCCCGACGCAGGCTGCCCGTCGTACGCCGACCCTGCTGCGCGCGACCCGGAGTGCCGCACGACCGTCTGGTACCTCGCGGTGGACGGCGGCGACTCGGCCGACGGGCGCACGCCGTCGAGTCCGCGGCGCACGCTGCCGCCGGGCGTCGGTCCGGGCGACGAGGTGGTGCTGCTGGCTGGCGAGTACCTCACGCCGCCGTCGCTCGAGCTCAGCGGCACCGTGTCGTGCCCCATCCTCATTCGCGGCGACGCCGATGGAGGGACGGTCATCCGCGGCACGCTGCGCGTCGTCGGGTCGTTCGCCGTGTTCCGCGACCTCGTGTTCCGCGTCGCGAACGCGGCCTCGGTCGAGGTGACGGGCGACTCGCGGCAGCTGGTGTTCCAGCGCGACACCTTCGCGCCCGGCCTCTCGACGACTGGCTTCTCCAACGCGGTCGACTTCGTCGCCCCGTGCGCCGACTGCACCGTCCGCGAGAGCGTGTTCCAGATGCCCGCGAGCGGGCGCGTGTCCATCGCCCATGCGCGGGGCCCGAACTTCGTGCTCCGCGGCAACCGCATCGCGTGCGACATCGGCGCCGGCCTCTGGCTGGCGGGACCGAACGCCCTCGTCGAAGGGAACCGCTTCACCGGGCGCTACGACGCCGAGTTCGTGCGCTTCCTCGAGGACGGAGGTCGCTTCGAGTTCAACGAGGTCGAGCTGCGCGCCGGGTACCCCGACAAGGTGTTCATCACCGGCGAGACCGCGCGGGTGCGGCGCAACACCTTCACCTTCTCCGAAGCGAGCGACGCCGCCGTCGCCGACGTCGAGGTCTTCGAAGACAACCTCGTGTCGGGAGGCATCGCCGCCGCGGTGCTGCGCGAACACTCACTGGGCCGCTTCAACCTCGTCGACGGCGCCGTGGCGTGGTGGCTCTTCGCCGAAGACGGAGGCGCGCCCGACCCGTCGAATCTCCGCGGGCCGATCGCTCTCGTCGACGGAGTCCCCACGGCGAGCAGCCTCGCGCTCGACAGCGCGGATCCTTCGCTGCCCGTGCCTCCCGGTGGTGGCGCGCGGGCCGACATCGGCGCGCGTGAACGCGGGGCGGCGCTGCTCCCCGACGGGCGCTACTGCCTCCTCGACGCGGGGCGATAGGGACGCGGTTCCCGAGACTGGCTTCTTCAGCGAACCGGCGCGGTGAGGTCGACCTTCACCGCGACCTCGCTGTCGGCGAGCACCTGCACCTGCAGCTCCTTCGGCGGGTAGTCGGGGTGCTTGATGACGAAGGTGTATTGGCCCGCGGGGCGCTCGACGAGCACGTTCGGCGTGACGCCGAGCTTCTCGGTGCCCAGCCACACCTCACCCCACGGCTTCACGCGGAACGAGACGCGCCCGGGCCGGGCGGGCGGGGTGGGCGCCTTCTCTTCGACGAGGACCTCGGGCTTCGCGGGGGGCGCCGACTCGGGCGGCGGAGCGGGACGCGGAGGCGGCTCGGTGCGCCACGCGAGGAACGCCGCGGCGCCGAGCGACACCGCGACGGCGCTCCCGACGACGAGCGGCCAGCGACGGCGCGGCGGTGATGGGGTGTGCGCGGTGAGCACGGTCGGCGCCGACGCCGCGGTCGCGAGCTCCGGGACGAGCGGTGCGCTCGCGAGCGACGCGCGGGCCAGGGCGGGGTTCTCCTCTTCTCCGAAGAGCCCCTTCATCAGCGCCGCGAGCTCTGGTTCGCCCACGCGCTGGCCGGTGCTCGCGAGCCAGCCCTCGAGCGCGGTGGCGAACTCCTCCGCAGACTGGAAGCGCCGCGCGCGGTCCTTCTCGAGCGCGCGGAGCACGAGCGCTTCGAGCTCACGCGGCACGGCCGGGTTGTGCTCGCTGAGCGAGCCGGGCTCGGTGTTGAGGATGGCGCCGACCAGCGCGGCGTCGCTCGGGCCGCGGAAGGGCCGCCGACCGACGAGGCACTCCCACGCGACGATGCCCATCGACCACACGTCGACGCGCGGGTCGACCTCCGCCGAGCCGCCCTCGAAGCGCTCGGGCGCCATGTACGCGAACTTCCCCTTCACCGTGCCGGTGCGCGTGGTCGACACCGTCTCTGCCGAGCGCGCGATGCCGAAGTCGATGAGCTTCGCCACGCCGTTGAAGCCCACGAGGATGTTGTCGGGGCTCATGTCGCGGTGGATGACGGGGGCCGGCCGGCCGTCGACGCGGAGCTCGTGCGCGTGCTGCAACCCGCGCAGCGCCTGCACCACGAGGCGCACCGCGAGCGCCGGGCTCAGCAGCCGGCCGCGTTGATCGAGCGTGCGCAGCACCTGCTGCAGCGAGCGGCCGTGCACGTACTCCATCACCAGGAACCACGTGCCGGCGTCTTCGCCGAGCTCGTGCACGTGCGCGACGTGGGGGTGCGAGAGCATCGACACCACGCGCGCCTCGTTGAGGAACATCTGGAGGAACGCGGGCTCCTTCGCGAGGTGAGGCAGCAGACGCTTGAGCACCACGAGCCGCGCGAAGCCGGCGGGGCCCTGCTGGCGCGCGAGGTAGACCTCGCCCATGCCGCCGGTGGCGAGGTGCCGCACGAGCTCGTACTTGCCCAGCCGCTGCTCCACGCTCACCTCATCTTGCTGCGGGTCCACCAGCTTCGCAGCTGCGCGATGAGCGAGCGGGGCGGGTGGGTCTTCGACCACTGCCGGGCGAGGTCGCCGAGCAGGCCCTGGTCGCCCGCGGCCGGCGCGGGGAGCTCCTCGAGCGCCGCGCGGACCTCCGACGCGGCGCGGGGCCGCTCCTGCGGCTGCTTCGCGAGGAGCCGCCCGACGAGCGAGGCGAGCGCGCGGGGCACGTCGACCTCCTCGCCGAGCGGCGGAGGCTCCTCGAAGACCTGGCGTCGGAGGATCGCCGTGGTGTGCGTGTCGCGAAAGGGGAGCCGGCCGGTGAGGAGCTGGAACGCGGTGATGCCGAGCGCGTAGAGGTCGGTCCACGCGCCGACCGCCTGGCCCAGCGCCTGCTCGGGGGCCGTGAAGTCCGCCGTGCCGGCGGCCGACTGCACGCTCGTCTGCGGGACGCCCGCCGCGGCGTCACCGAGGAGCGCGAGGCCGAAGTCGATCAGCTTCACGCCCACCGTGCCGTCGCTGTGGCGCGCGAGGAACACGTTCGATGGCTTCACGTCGCGATGGACGACGCCTGCGGCGTGCGCCGCGGCGAGCGCACTGGACAGCTCGGCGAGCACCGGCACGGCGAGCGCCCACTCGAGCCTCCCGGCTTCGGCGAGCAGGCGATCGAGCGGCGCGCCCTCGAGGAAGGGCGTCGCCATCCACGGGCGGCCGTCCGGCAGGAGGCCGTGCCCGAGCACCGGGGGGATCGCCGGGTGCTGCACGCGCGCCGCAGCCGTCGCCTCGCGCAGGCTCCGCGTCAGCGCGCGCTCGTCGCTGGCCGCGGAGAGCCGCATCACCTTGAGCGCGACCGCCGTGCCCAGCCGCTCGTCGTGCGCGCGATACACGGTGCCCATGCCGCCGGTGCCGGCGACGAAGTCGAGGCGGAAGCCGCCCACGACGTCAGGCAGGAGCGGATCAGCCGCGATGCGTGTCTCCGCGGGGAGCTCGTGCTCGACGGTCGGGGCGTCGTTCGTGAGGGGCGGGGCCCGCGTCGTGGAGGGCACGGTCAGCAGGTCGAGCGGGTCGACGTGACCGCGCGGACATCGACCGGCGGCGAGCTCCGCGCCGCACACGCTGCAGGTCGACCGCATGTCAGCTGTGGCCTCCGCGCTTCAGCTTCGCGCGCGCCGCCTCGACCGCCGCCTTGAGCTTGCGCGAGACGGTCTTCTTCGAGACGCCGTGGCGCCGGGCGAGCGAGGCGTGATCTTCTTCTTCGACGAGGTTGCCGACCACCAGCGCCCGGCTGGTCTCCGACAGGCCCTCGAGCACCGCGCGCCCGAGCTGCCGGTTGGTCACCGGGCTGTGCGCGAGGTCTTCGCCCGGGTCGCGCGCCTCGCGCGCCTCGCGGCGTTGCTGTGCGCGCAGCACGTTGAGGCAGTGGTGGTGCGCCGCCTGGAGCGCCCAGGCCAGCTCTGCCTCCGGGTCGCGCAGGGTGTCGGCCGACGCCGAGAGCTTCACGAAGAGCTCCTGCGTCGCGTCGCGCGCGAGGTCATGGTCCTTCAGCATCGCGAGGCACTTGCGGAACAGCGGGCCTTCGAGCCGTTCGAACATCTTCGCGAGGGCGCGGGCGTCGCGGCTCATCGGATCACCAGCCAGCTGATCAGCGCGCCGAGCGCGGCCGTGCCTGCGACGGCGAAGGCGACGTTGGCGACGGTCGCGTGGGTCTGCGCTTCCGCGCCCAGCGCCGCAGCGGTGAGCTGCACCGGCTCATCACGGCCCCGGGTCTCGAGGCCGCGCGCGCTGACGCCGAAGCCGATGCCGACGCCGGTCGCGGCGACCGCGAGCCCGCCCGTGACGAGGGGGACCCACGTGGGCTTCGCCGGTGCGGGCGGCGACACCGCCTCGGGGGCCTTCACCACCTCGGGCAGAGGGAGCGGTGGTGGCGGCTCGACGGGGGTGGTCGCCGGAGGGGGCTCGACCGCGACCACCGTCGGTGCGTCGGACGGTGTCACGACGGGGGCCTTCTCCCGCTCACGCTCACGCTCCCGTTCCCGGGAGGCGGGCTTGCGCGGCGTCGCGGAGACCGCTGAAGCAGCCGCACGGCGGAGTTCGTCGATCAGCGCCCGCTCCTTCGGGCTGGCGCTCGCGGGCACGCGGACGTTCGGGTCTCGTCGCAGCGCCGACTCGACGAACGTGCGCGCGAGCTGCTCGTGGCCGAGCGCGAAGTGGCAGAGGCCGAGCAGCAGCTCTGCCGCGGGGCGCTCCTTCGCGCTCGCCCGCGCCTTCTCGAGCTTCGAGACGCAGGCCTCGTAGTCGAGATCGCTGTAGTCGTTCGCGGCCTCTGTGACGGGCGACGCCGCGAGGATCAACGCCAGGAGCACGCAGCGGAACGTAGTCGCTTCACGCGCGGCCGGGGACGGTCTTTGGTGCTCGCTAACCGGCTGACAGCGTTGACGATGTCCACCCGGGCAGGGGCGGCGGTGTCCTCCCGGCATGCGAGCCATGTGTTGGGTCTTCGTGGTGACGGCGACCGCGTGCGGGAGCGGCGTGGTGAGCGAGCTCGATGGCGGAGCGCCGCTCATCGGTGGCGGCGCCGGAGCGACCGGTGGCGGTGGCGTTGCGACCGGCGGCGGTGCTGCGACCGGCGGCGGTGCTGCGACTGGCGGCGGTGCTGCGACTGGCGGTGGTGCTGCGACCGGCGGCGGCTCGGCGACGGGCGGTGGATCGGCGACGGGCGGTGGAGCCGCGACCGGCGGTGGAGCCGCGACGGCCTCGGGGATTCCGGCGGACCGCATGACGACGTGGGACCCCGGCATTCCCGGCGGCATCCCCTCGCGCACGACGCTCTGCGCGTCACTGGACGCCGCGACGTTCGGCAACGGCACGATGAACGCGGGCTCGGCGATTCAGGCGGCGATCGACGCGTGCCCCGAGGGGCAGGTGGTCCAGCTCTCGGAGGGCACGTTCCGCATCGGGCAGACGCTGACGCTCACGCGCGGCGTGGTGCTCCGTGGCGCCGGCTCGCTCGACGGGGGCCACCCGCGCACGACGCTCGCGCGCAACCCGGCCGGAGTCGTGGTGCAGATCGGCCGCGTCAACAACACGGGCAACGCGGACCTCGGCGCAGGCGTCGCGCTGACCGCTGACGCTCCACTCGGCTCGCGGACGCTCACCCTCGCGAGCGCGTCGATGTTCCACGCAGGTGACCTCGTGCAGATCGACCAGGTCGACGACGCCCGCGTGCTCAACTCGTCGCCGTACGACTGCCCGTACTTCAAGCGCAGCGCGAACCGCTCCATCGGTCAGCGCATCGAGATCGCCTCGGTGAGCGGCAACACGGTGACGCTGAGCTCGCCGCTCCACTGGGCCTTCACCACCGCGCTGCAGGCGCAGGTGGCGCCGGTGACGGTGCCCATCACGAAGTACGCCGGCCTCGAGGGCGTGCGGCTGACGGGCGGCAGCCACCCCTACGACGGCGCGGGCGTCAACGTGTGGAACGCAGCGTACTCGTGGGTGCGCGACATCGAGACCGACACGCCGACGGGGATGCACGTGGTGGTGTCGGGCGCGTACCGCTTCGTGGTGCGCGACAGCTACCTGCACCACTCCGGCAACTACGGGTACGGCGTCGGCTGCTACGGCATCGTGCTGCGCTTCCAGTCAGCCGACTGTCTCGTCGAGAACAACATCGCGCGCTACGTGAACAAGCCGATCCTCTTCAACGCGTCGGGCGGCGGGAACGTGGTGGCCTACAACTACGCCGATGACTCGTGGGCGACGCCGGGCTGGCAGGAGGTGAACATCGACGTGCACTGCACCTTCCCGCACATGGAGCTCATCGAGGGCAACTTCGCGCCGCACGTCGGCGCCACGGCGACGCACGGCAACGCGGGCTTCCTCACCTTCTTCCGCAACTACGCCTCGTCGCAGTTCCACGAGCTCACCGGGCAGACGGGCAACGTGGCCGCGGTGCAGCTGGAGATCGGCTCGCTGTCGATGAACGTGGTGGGCAACGTGCTGGGAGCGCCCGGCGCGCTCTACGAGCAGACGCGCGACGACGGCACGTGCAACCAGCCGCACGTCTTCGTGCTCGCCAGCGGCTACCAGACGACGGGCTGCTCGTGGGCGCCCAACTCGACGATGGACCCCGCGGTCACGACCACGCTGCGCCACGGCAACTTCGACTTCGCGACCAACACGACGCGCTGGGAAGCGGGCAACCCCGCGCGCGCGCTGCCGGCGTCGCTCTACCTGCAGGCGCGTCCCGCGTTCTGGCCGGCGGACCTTTCCTGGCCGTGGGTCGGGCCGGAGCTGACGCCGATGGTGAAGACGCTCCCTGCGAAGGCGCGCTTCGACGCGATGCCGTGATGAAGCCGACGCGCCGCGACGATTCGTGACATGGTGGGTCTCTCTCCGCCGGGGGTTCCCCCTGCGCACGCGCGGCGGCACGTGCCCAACGAGGTGACGTGCATGGCCACGAAGCGAGTGCAGAAGCCGAAGATGATCGAGTGCGAGATGAAGCGGCTGTTCAAGGTCGACGGCGTGAAGACCGCGCGGTGGATCGTCCGCCCCGTGAAGGGCATGGCCACCAACCCGCTGCCGAACACGCTGCGCTGCAAGCACTGCCACGGCCCGGTGCGCTTCTACAAGCAGCAGTTCCTCGACGGGCCGGTGGACCACGTCGACCAC
Source organism: Myxococcota bacterium (assembly GCA_049322495.1). Classification (GTDB taxonomy): domain Bacteria; phylum Myxococcota; class Myxococcia; order Myxococcales; family Myxococcaceae; genus Archangium_A. The sequence continues at coordinate 21,930 of JBMORD010000377.1, forward strand.
GTGCACCGCGTCGACTCCGAGCAGTGCGAGGCGGGCAAGCACAACCCGGGCACCACGCACGCGGCGTCGGCCACGCCGGTGCTCTGAGCGGAGCTCACTCCGAGACCGACACGTAGCGGTCGTCGGGCTCGGCTTCGCCCTGCAGATCGTCGAGCTCCACGAAGGGGAACGACGCCTTGAGGCGCTCGACCATCTCGTCGCTGAAGTAGCCGTGGCCGAGGTTCAGCGCCGTGAGGCCGCGGAAGCGCTCGCGGTTGTCGAGCAGCACCTGCGCGCCCGCGTCGCCGAGCGTGCCGTCGGACAGGTCGAGCGAGGTGAGCCCGGGGAGCCACGACGACGAGAGCAGCATCGCCGGGAACTCGTCGGAGAACATCGCGTTGCACAGCCCGAGGTGGTGCGCAGGGCGCGGGCCGGCGAGCAGCGCGGCGACCGACGCGGAGTCTTCGAGCCCGCCGTAGTTGGGGTCTCCGAAGGAGAGGCTCAAGCGCTCGAGCAGCGGCCACTTCGCCTGCGTGACGGCCTCGACGCACGCGTCGTCGAAGCTGCTCGACACCACCGAGAACGAGCGCAGCGCGGGCGCGTCGATGTCCGACAGGCCGATCTGCCCCATCTCGATCGACAGCTCCTCGAGGCGGGGCAGCGCCTTCCAGAACCCGCCGTCGAGCCCGAAGAGGCTGGTGCTCGAGATGTCCCAGTAGTGACCGCGGTCGAAGGTCAACGCGCGCAGGAGCGGCGGCGGGCGCGCGGCGATGGCCTGGGCGGCGTCGTCCCAGTTCGCTTCGTCTCCCACGGGGGCCGAGCCGAAGGTGACCGCGCGCACGAAGCGCACGTTCTCGGGGCGCGACGCGAGGCGCAGCCAGGTCTCGCCGAGGCCGGGGAAGGGCACCTCGCTGCGGTAGCTCACGCCCTGAATGACCACCTGCGACGGGAAGCCGTAACGCCACGTGAGGTCGAGCGGCACGCCCTGGCCGGAGGCGAGGCGCGTCTTCTCCAGCAGCGGCCCCGCCTCGGGCCACAGCCACGTGGCGAGGTGGGCGGCGATCAGCGCGCGCTCGCGCTCGAGCGCTGCGGGGTCGTCGCCGCGCGCCAGCCTGGCCTGCAGGGCGATCAGCTCACCGCGCGGGTCGCCGACCGCCTGGAGCGCGTCGGAGTAGACCTGCCACGCCCGATCGTCGTCGGGGTTCGCCAGCACCGCGGCCTCAGCGCTCTCAATCGACATCGCTCGAGCGTGTCGCTTCGCGTGGCGCGCGTCCACTGCGCACGCTCACGGCCCGGCGCGGCCGTAGCGGGCCGCCGGCGCGCCGGTCTCCGCCGCCCAGGCCTGATCTCCGTACGAGAAGTGCCACCACTCGCGCGGGTGCCGGCGGAAGCCGACGGCGCTCAGCAGGCGGTAGAGCAGCTCCCGGTGGGCGTGGGCGCGCTGCCCGGCGGCGTCGGTCGCGTGCGCGAAGTGCTGCGGGTACGAGCGCTCGGTCGGCTCGTCGAAGGGCGAGCCCATGTCGAGCTCGCGCGCGTGCTCGTCGACCAGCGTCACGTCGAGCGCCGCGCCGGTGCTGTGGGGCGGCGGCGAGCGCGGATCTTCGCTCGGCATCGCCCAGAACTGGCGCACGCGCGCCGCGCGCGCCTCGGCCGAGAGCTGCGGCTCGTCGCGCGCGAGCTGGCGATCGGTCCACGCGACCATGAAGGCCTGGACCGCCACCGGTCGCAGCGCGTCGAGCACGTGCAGGCGCCAGCCGGGGCGCTCCCGCGAGAGCTGCGCCTGCGCGGCGAGGAGCTTCTCGGCCACCGTGCGCCGCAGCGCCCACGGGCTCACCGGGCCGTATGGCGCGCCGAGCGCCACGTAGGGATGCGGCTCCGCGAGGCTGAGCAGCCCGGCACGCAGCTCCACCAGCGGCTCTCCGTCGTCGACGATCGGCACCATGGTTGTCCTCTAGCGGATTGTGGCGCGCGTTACCGTGGCGCCGCGCTGTCGTATGAGTCGACGTCGAGCGCTGCAGCGCGCGGCTGAAAAGGAGTTATCGCCTTTGCTGCGCCACCGCGCGTTGGTGCACAAGGCCGCCCCGCCGCTGCATGGTGTGGCGGCGTCATTCGACACACAGTGAGGGGGCTTCATGCGTCAGCTGCTTCTGGCAGTGATGGTGGTCGTGTCTGCTTGTGGTGTGGGCGTCGACGAGCGTACGCCGGTGGGTACGAGCGAGAGTCCGCTGAGCTACGAGGAGTTCAAGGCGCGCACGCTGCGCGAGCCGGACACGGGGATCTGGGTCCTCAACATGGACGAGATCGCCGAGACGGAGGTGCAGCTGCGTGAGTCGTACGACGAGTACGTGCAGGACTTCATCGCCGCGCGGAGCTCGCGCGCGACCGCCGAGCAGCCGCTGATCGTCAACCGCGTGAGCGGCCGCGACGACAAGTGGTCGGCCACCGCCGCGCGCAACATCACTTACTGCATCAGCAGCTCGAGCTTCGGCACGCGCTACTCGACGGTGGTCAGCGCGATGAACTCCGCCACCGCGGCCTGGGAGTCCGCAGGCAACGTCAACTTCGTCCACTCCTCGGCGCAGGACGGCAGCTGCACGCGCACCAACAACAACGTGGTGTTCAACGTGCGCCTGGTGTCGGGCCAGTCGTACCTCGCGCGCGCCTTCTTCCCCTCGTCGAGCCGCAGCGCGCGAGAGATCCTCATCGACTCGAGCTCCTTCGGGAACATCTCGCCGTGGACGCTGACCGGCATCCTCCGGCACGAGCTCGGCCACACGCTCGGCTTCCGTCACGAGCACACGCGGCCCGAGGCGGGCACCTGCTACGAGGACAGCAACTGGCGCGCGCTCACCGCCTACGACTCGAGGTCGGTGATGCACTACCCGCAGTGCAACGGCACCCAGACCGGCGACCTCGTGCTGACGTCGCTCGATCAGCAGGGCGCGCGCTCGCTCTACCCCTGAGCCTCCGCCGTTGACCGCCGGCCAGCACGTCGTCGCCTGGCGTGCTGGCCGCTGCGTTCGCGCAAACGCTGCGTCGCGACGCTGATTGGCCTCGTCGTTTCGCGCGAGTACGTCGAGGCGCGCAGATTGCTCACTCAGCGAGTGGTTTCATGAAGATAAGTTTCGCTGAATTCGAATTCTGAGCGAATAACCGAATCTTCTTTTGGGGTCGGGGCTCTCAAAGTCGCGAGGGACCAGATCCATGGCGCAAGCGCTCAACCGCAGAACGTTTCTGAAGATCACCGGCCTCGGTGCAGCCGCGGCCTCGACGGGGCTCCTGACGCTCAACGCGAAGCCGGCGTTGGCGAACGATCAGTCGGTGGTGCCCGACCGCGTGGTGCCGACCTTCTGCGAGCTGTGCTTCTGGAAGTGCGGCGTGCTCGCCTACGTGAAGGACGAGCAGGTCTACAAGCTCGAGGGCAACCCGAAGCACCCGCTGGCGAACGGCAAGCTGTGCCCGCGCGGCACGGGCGGCGTGGGCGCGCTCTACGATCCCGATCGCCTCAAGAAGCCGCTCATCCGCACCACCGTCAACGGCAAGGACGAGTGGCGCGAAGCGAGCTGGGACGAGGCGCTCGACTACACCGCGAAGCGGCTCCAGGAGGTGAAGGACAAGTACGGGGCGAAGAGCATCGCGCTCTTCAGCCACGGCCACGGCGGCGCCTTCTTCAAGACGCTGATCAAGGCGATGGGCAGCACCAACATCGTCGCGCCGTCGAACGACCAGTGCCGCGGCCCGCGTGAGTCGGGCTTCCAGTTGACCTACGGCGACGTGGTCGGCTCGGTCGAGAACGTCGACACGCCGAACGCGAAGTGCATCGCGTACATCGGCACGCACCTCGGCGAGAACATGCACAACACCGCGGTGCAGGACGTCTCCGCCGCGAGCGCGAACGGCTGCACCTTCATCACCGTCGACCCGCGCTTCAGCATCATCGCCAGCAAGTCGAAGTACTGGCTGCCGATCAAGCCCGGCACCGACACCGCGCTGCTGCTGGCGTGGGCGCACGTGCTCATCGAAGAGAACCTGTACCAGAAGGCCTTCGTCGAGCAGTTCGTCGAGGGCTTCGAGCAGTTCAAGGAGCACGTGAAGTCGAAGACGCCCGAGTGGGCGTACCTCGAGACCGGCCTCGAGCCGAAGCTGATCCGCGAGACGGCGCGCGAGCTCGCGAAGAACGCGCCGTCGGCCTTCGTGCACCCCGGTCGCCACGTCGTCTGGTACGGCAACGACACCCAGCGCTCGCGGACGATCGCCATCGTCAACGGCCTGCTCGGCAACTGGGGGAAGAAGGGCGGGTTCTACCTCCCGCAGGCGATGAGCCTCCCGGGCTACCCGGGCGCGAAGGCGCCGCACGGCGAGGCGTACACCCCGCGCATCACCTTCCCGCTCGCCGACATGCAGTGCGCCTACGACGTCGCGCAGGCCTCGGTGAAGGACGGCGCCGACGACGCGCGCATCAAGGCGTGGATGGTCTACGGCTGCAACGTTCCCCTCACGCTGCCCAACACCGAGAAGACCATCGAGGCGATGAACGCCCTCGACTTCGTGGTGGTGGTCGACACCATGCCCGCCGAGGTCACCGGCTACGCCGACGTGGTGCTCCCCGAGAACACCTACCTCGAGCGCTACGACGACCTCGAGTCGACGCCGTACCGCGTGCCGTACGTCGCGCTGCGGCAGCCGGCGGTGCAGTCGCTCTACGACACGAAGCCCGGCTGGTGGATCGCCCGGTCGCTCGCCGAGAAGATGGGCCTGGGCGAGTACTTCCCCTGGAAGGACGCGGAAGACTTCCTCTCGACGCGCCTGGCGAAGGCCAACCTCTCGTTCGAGCAGCTCAAGAAGGACGGCGTCATCGTCGGCAAGCCGGCGCCCATCTACGACGACGCGCCCAACTTCAAGACGCCGAGCAAGAAGGTCGAGTTCTTCAGCCAGAAGCTCGCCGACGCGGGGCTGCCGCCGATGCCCGACTACGAGCCCCCCGAAGAGCCGCCTCCCGGCTACTTCCGCCTGCTCTTCGGGCGCTCGCCGGTGCACACCTTCTCGCGCACCACCAACAACCCGCGCCTGACGGAGATCGTCCCCGAGAACGAGCTGTGGATGAACGCCGAGATGGCCCGGGTCATGGGCCTCAAGCACGGCACCAGGGTGATGCTCGAGAACCAGGACTCGGTGAAGACCGGGCCCATCACCTTGAAGGTCACCGAGCGCATCCGCCAGGACTGCGTCTACATGGTGCACGGCTTCGGGCGTGAAGATGCGCGCCTGCGCCGCGGCTACAAGCGCGGCGCGTCCGACGCCCGCCTCGTCACCCGCATCAAGCGCGACCCCGTCATGGGCGGCACAGGCATGAACGTGAACTTCGTCACCATCTACCGCTGGAAGGAGGCCTGACCATGGCCCGCTACGGCATGACGGTGGACCAGAAGCTCTGCGTCACCTGCAACGCGTGCGTCCTCGCGTGCAAGAACGAGAACAAGGTGCCCGAGGGTGAGGCGCGCTGCTGGACCGTGCAGGTCGAGCGCGGCACCTTCCCGCTGCTCTCGCTCGAGACGCGCAGCGAGCGCTGCAACCACTGCGAGAACGCCCCGTGCGTGAGCGCCTGCCCCACGCAGGCCAGCCACTACGTCGACGGCGGCATCGTGGTGGTCGACCCCGACAAGTGCATCGGCTGCAAGGTGTGCACGCTCGCCTGCCCGTACGAGGTCCGCTACATGCACCCCGACGGCTACATCGACAAGTGCACCTTCTGTGTGCACCGCGTGCGCGAGGGGAAGGACCCGGCGTGCGTGACGGTGTGCCCGACGAACGCGCTCACCTTCGGCGATCTCGACGACCCGCACTCCGCCATTCACCACCAGCTCCAGGCGCGCAACTGGAAGGTCCAGAAGCCCGAAGAGGGCACCAAGCCGCGCTTCTTCATCCTCACCTGAGCCACCGCCATGAACATTCCCTGGAATGACATCATCAATCGCGAGGGCCTCAGCCGGCTGCCGGACCTCGTCGTCGTTCGGCCGTCCGATGCGCCGCACCAGGCGCGCGGCAAGCGGCTCTTGCAGTTCTTCCTCGTGCTGATGCTCGCCGGCCTCGTCGCCGGGGCGACGGCGATGATCAAGCACGGGCACGTGATGGGCACGACCTCGGAGATCTCGTGGGGCGTGCTGATCGCCACCTACGTGTACCTCGCGGTGTCGAGCACCGGGCTGTGCCTGGTGAGCTCGCTGGGCCACGTGTTCGGCTTCAAGGTCTTCGAGCCGCTCGCGCGCCGCGCGGTGTTCCTCGCCATCGTGTCGCTGATGATGGGCTTCGCGGTGATGGCCACCGAGCTCGAGAGCCCGCTCAAGATGGCGCGGTGGATCATGGTGTCGCCGAACCCGCGCGCGCCGATCTGGTGGATGGGCACGTTCTACGGAATCTACGTGGTGCTGATCATCACCGAGCTGTTCTTCCTCTTCAAAGAGGACCACCACAAGGCGTCGATGGCCGGCCTGGGCAGCGTGTTCGCGGCGATCGCGGCGTACTCGAACCTCGGCGCGGTGTTCGGCAGCTCGCACAGCCGCGCCTTCTGGTACGGCCCGCTGCTGCCCATCTACTTCATCGTCTCGGCGCTGGTGAGCGGCGCGGCCATCCTCATCCTGATGGTGACGCTCACCGACTTCTTCACCAACGACCGCGAGCTCAAGCCGGAGCACGCCCCGATGGTCGACGGGCTGCGCAAGCTGCTCGCGCTCTTCCTCGCGGTGCTGGTGCTGCTGAGCGTGTGGCGCCTGCTGCTGGGCGTGGCCGGCGAGCACGCCGGGCTCTACGAGGCGACGATGGCCGCGCTCACCGGGCCGCTGTTCGTCAGCTACTGGCTGTTCGAGGTGCTGCTGGGCATGGTGGTGCCCTTCGTGCTGCTGCTCGGGCCGTGGCGCAAGTCGTGGAAGAGCACCGCGCTCGCGGCCTTCCTGATGATGGTCAGCTTCTTCGTGATGCGGACCAACTTCGTCTACCAGGGCCAGATGGTCTCGCTGAAGCCGGTCGTCGGGCAGATGGGCGAGCGCTACTCGTACATGCCGCCCTACAAGGGCAACGTCGAAGGCTTCCTCTCGTACACGCCCTCGCTGGTCGAGGTGCTCATCGTCGCCGGAGCCATCTCCGCCGCGGTGTTCTTCTTCGTCGTGGGGCTGCGCGCCCTGCGGCTGTCTCCGAAGGAGGCCTGACATGTCGGCCAACCCCGAGTCGATGAACCCGCAGGAAGGCGCGCCCGAGCAGCCGAAGCCGCCCGAGGCCGTCGCCGTCGCCGTGTCGTCGGTCGTCACCGAGAGCGGCGCGGTGGTGACCGAGGCGGTCGCGGTGCTGCAGGGCCCGCCCGTCGTCGAGCCGCCGCCGGTGGCGGAGGTGGCGCCGCCCGCCGCCGCGCACGCCGAGCCCGAGCCGGACGTGTACGTGAAGCCCACGCCGCAGCCGTACTGGAATTCGTACGTGGCGGGTGTCTTCCTCGGCCTGGTGCTGCTGGCGGCCTTCGTGCTGACCGGCCGCGGCCTCGGGGCGTCGGGCGCGGTGACGCGCATGGCGGCGCACACCATCCAGAAGGTCGAGGCGTCGATCCACGGCGGCACGGCGGCGGAGGCGAACACCATCGCCAAGCACAACGAGTACACCGGCCAGTACCTCAAGGGCCCGGCCGACGTGCTCGACGACTTCCTCGTCTACATGCTGGTGGGCGTGGTCATCGGCGGCTTCGTGTCGGGCGTGTGGGCGCGTCGCGCGAGCTTCGAGGTCGTGTTCGGCCCGAACACCACGTGGAAGCGGCGGCTCTTCTTCGCCGCGCTCGGCGGCTTCATCTCGGCCTACGGCGCCCGCCTCGCGCGAGGCTGCACCTCGGGGCAGGCCCTGACCGGCGGCGCGACCCTCGCGCTCGGGAGCTGGGCCTTCATGCTGGCCATCTTCGCCGGCGGCTACGGCATCGCGTACTTCGTGCGGAAGGAGTGGATCTGACCATGGACCCCATCGCCCCCTTCTCGAAGATCGCCGAGTGGGGCCCCAACACGATGATCATCGTGGCGGGCCTGCTGGGCATTGGCTTCGGCTTCGCGCTCGAGCGCGCCGGCTTCGGCAACGCGAAGACGCTCGCCGGTCAGTGGTACGGCTACAACTTCGCGGTGCTGCGCGTGATGTTCACCGCCATCGTGGTCGCGATGGTCGGGCTGTTCGGTCTCTGGTACCTCGGGGTGGTCGACCTCCAGGCGGTGTTCATCAACGAGACGAACATCTGGCCGCAGATCGTCGGCGGGCTCATCTTCGGGGTGGGCTTCGGCGTCGGCCAGTACTGCCCGGGCACCGCGGTCGTCGCGTGCGCCACGGGGAAGATCGACGCCATGACCTTCATGGGCGGCTTTTTCATCGGGCTGCTGGCCTTCTTCTTCTCGTACGACGCGATCGCGCCCTTCTACAAGAGCGGCGACATGGGCCGCGTGCTGCTGCCTGACTGGCTCGGCGTGCCGGCCGGCGTGGTGGTGTTCGCGGTGGTGGTCATCGCGCTCGGCGCCTTCGCGCTGACGCACGTGCTGGACCGGAAGTTCGCGGCGAAGCACCAGGAGGTGAAGTCATGAAGGGCCTCTTCGGGAAGAACGCCATCCTCTTCGCGGCGGTGTGTCTCATCGCCGGTGGCGCGGTCGCGGCGCTGTCGTTCAAGGGTGAGCCGAAGCGGCGGCTCCACTTCGGCGTCTCGCAGCAGACGCGGCAGGTCACGCCCCGCGAGCTCGCCTCGTGGATCATCGAGGGCCGGCGCGACTTCGCGGTCATCGACCTGCGCGACCACGCCGAGTTCGAGAAGGGCCACGTGAAGGACGCGGTGAGCTGCGGCGTGTGCCACACCAACGCCGCCGAGGGGCGCAAGGCGGTGCAGGAGACGATGTTCGTCGACCTCTCGAAGAAGCTGGTGCTCTACACCGAGCAGGGCGACGAGACGGTCGACTTGCCGAAGGCGCTCGCGAAGAACCCGCGCCTCTACACGCTCGCCGGCGGCTGGGAAGGCTGGAAGCGCGACATCCTCGCGCCGGTGACGTTCGGCGGTGAGGCCGACCAGGACCAGGTGCTCGCGAAGCAGAAGCAGGAGGCGATCCGCGCGTACTTCTCGGGCGAGCGTCCCTCCAGCGGCCCTGCGGTGCTGCCCATCGCGCCCATCAAGCGCGAGTCGACGCACGCCCCGGCTGGTGCGCGCGAGGGCTGCTGACCCGGAGTGATCCGTTTCACGGCGACGGGGACACGAGCGGGCGTGATGACGCGCTCGCTTCCGTTCGCTGTGGTGGTGCTGCTGCCCTGGAGCATTGGCGCCAAAGTCCAAACCGCGCGTCGCCCCCTCCGAGCGGGTGCCATACTGACCACCCGAGTGCGCCTCTTCGACGAGCTGATGATGCGGTGGCCTTTTCGCCCGATTCCTGACTGCCCGGGTCGATTCGTCCTGCGCGGACAGGGATCGAACCTATCACCGGAGCAAATCCTCGGCACCAAGCTCAAAACCGTGGAGTACCAAACTCCGTTCACACCGGATCGCGTGCTGGTCACGGAGTTCGAAGATGGTGCGCTGCTCACCTTCGTCAAACCGAACGGCACGCACGTGCACACCCTGAACACACTCGAGGGATTGCACCGGCGATTGCGACGCTTGGGGATCTCGTGACGGGCTCTCGGCTCGGGCCAAAGCGTTCCACACCACCCAGACCCGCAGCATGGTTGAGACCGACTCCTACCGCTCGCGAATGAGGGCAGCTGCACTCTCGTAGAGGGACACGAACTCCACGCGATCTGGCTCGGCGCTCTGTGCCTGCGGCGCAACCAGGGAGCCGATTCTCTCGAGCGCCCCCGGAACCGCTCGCCCGAGAAGTACGCGCGGATCGCCTGGGCCTCTGGCACCAGGAGGTGGAGGTGTGGCGTCAGCTGGAGGCTGCTCCCAAACCACTGCCAGAAGCACACTCCGCCTCCGTGCAGCGCGCCCCTCGCACCCAGCCGTCGCGCCGTCGCCCGCTGGTACCTCCACATTGCCTGCACCAAGCGCACCTCGAGGCTCAACGTCCACTGCCGGTGCGCCACGTGGGAGCTCCTCCTCCAGCTGCAGCCCCGTCTCCAGCGCCCGCCTCGTCGTGCAGCTCGGGCACCAGCCTCGCCCTCGGCACCGCAGCGCCACCATCCGCGGCGTCTGGCACTGCGCCGCGGGCATCAACATCTCGGCGACGTCGATGGGGGAGGCGCCGGCGGCTGGCGGCTTCTACTGCTTCGCCGACGTGCCTTGATCAGCCCATCGCGGTGCACAGCTCGACGAGGAAGCCGTCGAGGTCGCGCACGTACGCGACGGTCTGGCCCCAGGGCTTCGTCACGGGCTCAACCACCGGCACCGCCCCCGCCTCGAGCGCGCGCTGCCACGCCTGCGCGACGTCGGCGACCACCAGGCCGAGCTCCGCGCCGGCAGCCGGCGTCTTCGGGCGGTTGAGCGCGAACTGCCCCTTCGTGGGCGTGAAGGTCTCGTCGGCGAACGCGAGGGCCGTGGCGCCCGTCTCGAGCTCGCCGTAGCTGCCCGACTCGTGGAGGAACCGCCTCGCGAGCCCGAAGGCGCGCTCGTAGAACGAGAGGCTCGCTTCGACGCGAGGCACGTAGAGGATGACGTAGCCAAGGGTGGGGGCGTTCATGAGGCGCAGCGTGCCGCCAACGCCCGTCGCGCGTCTTGAAGATTTCCGACGACCTCAGGTGAGCCGGCGCGCGGTGTTGGCGATGGGCTGACGGCCGCGCGCGTCCCACTCGGGGTCAACGCAGCTGGGCTCCTTCAGCTCGACGGGGATGGGGCGGCGCTTCTGCTCGTCGCCGTACTCCGCGGTCCAGTCGTGGCCCTTCGAGGTCATCGTGGTGCGATCGAACCTCGGGTTGAAGAGGATGCGTGCGGTCGCGAAGTCGCGCGCGAGGAGCCGCTTCTCGAGCGCGCGGAGGAAGCGGAACGTCTCGCGTCGCCAGTCGGGCACCTCGGCGAGCTTCACGTACTGCTGGTCGAAGCCGGGCGCGCCCATCCAGTAGATCGCCAGCGCCGTGCCGAGATCGCAGGCGCGATTCGCGACGATGCGCTCGAGCGCTGTGACGCCGTCGTCCCAGTTGTGGGTGAGCGCGGCTTCGTGGAGCGCGAGCGCCTTCGCGGTGGGCTTCTTCTCCGTGCGTCGTCTCGTGGTGGCCATGGGGTCCTTCAGCGGTGGAGCGTGGCGGGCGTGCGCCCGAGCAGCGTGCGCAGCTCCCGGGTGAGGTGTGCTTGATCCGAGAAGCCGAGCCGGTGCGCGACGTCGACGATGGCCTCGCCGGTGGAGAGCGCGCGTGACGCGGCCTGGGCGCGCGTGATGCGCAGGAAGGTCTTCGGGCGCGTGCCGAGCCAGTGCTTCGCCGCCCGCTGCAGCGCGCGCTCGGAGCGGCCCGAGAGCACGAAGCGCCCGCTGCTCGTCGTCGCCAGGTGCACGAAGTCGTTGATGACCGCTGGCGGCGAGCGCAGCCGCTCGGCGACGAGCTGCTCCAGCAGGCGCGAGGTGAGCTGGCCTCGACGCCAGGCGCGTGCGACCTCAACCGCGAGATCCGTCTCCAGCGCGCGGAGCGGTTCGCCGTGGCCCGGCCGGAGTCGGACACCGAGCACCTCGTCGCGCGCCGAGAGCGGCACGTGGAACGCCTCGACGGTCGCGCGCTCGACGTGCAGCGCAGGGCCGCCCTCGCCGAGCCACACCACCACGTCGACCGAGCCGTCCGCGGCGACGAGCGAGTCGAGCGCCGGGCCGGGCGTGATGGCCCAGCACGCGTCGATGCCGGCGACGTCGCTCTGACGCTCGTGAAACCGCACGCCGGGAGTGTAGGGCGGCCGGTGTCAGCGCGGCGGCCCCTGGTCCGAGGGAGGACAGGCCACCAACACGAGAACGGGTCCTTCTCCTCGACGGGCTCGAGAGGCTCGACCGGAGGCACGAGAGGCTGGTAGATGCCTTCGATGACGTGCACGACTCCTCGCTGATGAGTCGCGGTGTGTTGGTCGTTGAGGAGGCGTCATGCACGGTTTCCGAGTCCCGATGCTGCTGTCACTGCTGCTCGCCGGTTGCACGGGCGCGCTTGAGCACGACTCGACCCCTCTCGCGGCGAATCGGCTCCCCCTCCTCGCGAGCGGTTTCACGGGGCCGTTGACGGTGAATGACGACCCTGTCCTCGCTCCGCAGAGCGACGGCACGGTCGTCTTCTCGACCTGGGCCAACACCGCGTCGTGGAACCCCGTCACCAACGAATGGACGGCCAGGGCCCGCCCCCCCGCGACGAACTCCTCCACCTCGCGCGCCGCGTTGACCAACGGCAAGGTGATGCGTGCGGGTGGAGGAGCTCCCGGCTTCGCGACAGCGCAGCTCTACGACCCCGCGACCAACACCTGGCTGCAGAGCACGCTCAACGAGCCACGCAACAGGGCGAGCCTCGCCGCGCTGCCCAATGGCTCCGCCCTGGTCGCAGGCGGCGTTGGGGCTGGAACGACGGCAGAACGGTACAACGTCGCGACCAATAGCTGGACGATGCTCGGCGCGCTGGACGCATCCGGGAACACGCTGCTCCTTCGGGATGGACGGGTGTTGTTCGTCGAGGGGTTGAGCCTCTTCGATCCGGCATCAGACCTCCGCTGGCAGCTCTCCCCCGGCACGGTGTCGGCAGAGGCCGCTGTGCAGTTGGTTGATGGCTCGGTCCTCGTGGTCGGAAGGAACGCCTGGTATCTCCTCGACGTCGACGCGCTGACCTGGCTTGCCACCGGGCCCGTTCAGAGTCGCGTCGGCTTTGCGCTCGTGTTGCTGACCGACGGCCGCGTGCTTCGCATCGGCGGCAATGCCGGTGGCGTCGAGTTTTCTACGTCGGAGGTCTTCTCGCCGAGGACGCGCACCTGGGCCCCGGGCCCCTCGCTTCTGCAGGCGCGCTCGCGGAGCGCGGCGGTTGCCGTCGCACCCGGCTTCGTGCTCGTCGCAGGCGGTTTCGTCGCGAGTGCCTCCGTGCCACCAGAGCGGGGGGCGGAGTTGGTCGACGTTGGTTGCGTGCCCACGAGTTGCAGCGACAACGGCTTCACCTGCGGCTCGGTCCCCGATGGGTGCGGCGGAACGCTCGATTGCGGCAGCTGCCCGAGCGGCGTGTGCTCGCAGAATCGATGCGTCAGCTGCGTCGCGGCGACGTGCGCGAGCCTCGGGGCGAACTGTGGTTCGGCCTCCGACGGGTGCGGCGGCACGTTGAGCTGCGGCACGTGCGGCACGGCCCAGACCTGCGCCGCCAATCGGTGTGTGACGACACCCGGCCCCGCGCAGAACGCGACGTGGAGTTCGACGAGCCAGATCCCCCTCTGTGCAACTGCCGGCCGGAGCTGCGACACCGGGCCTCTGGTCGTGGGACGCGCGGGGCTCAGCGAACCCAACGCCCCGAACACTCTCAACGGTGGCTGCGCTGACGGCGCGGCGGGGACGTTCCACGTGTCGCCGTCGCTCGATCGGGTCGTCGTTCGTTCGGGCGCCGGCACATGGCTTGGAGACGGCCCGATTCAACTTGAGGCGACAGTCTGGGTTTCGAGCCTGAGCGAACGACTGGACGTCTTCGTGTTGTCGGTATCGGGGACATGGAATCTCGTCGCGACGGTCGCGCCCACCGCGTTGGGCCAACAGGTCCTCACCACCTCGTTCCAGTTGCCAACCCCGACCCCCACCACTGTCCGCACCCAGTATCGTGCCTCAGCAACGGCGGTCAGCTGCGCGACGGGGGCATCCGACGATCGCGACGACCTGGCCTTCATGGTCAGGCTTCCAGACACGACCCCACCCTACGCATGGTTCACCGCTCCAACCATGGGCGCGACGGTCCGCGGGGTGGTCTCCGTCTCTGGTGTCGTCATTGACAGCCAATCGGCTACGACGACGCAGGTGTTCGACGGCCAGACGCTCCTCTTCTCGAGCACCGGCTCGTCGATGGCCGGAACCTGGAACACGCTCAGTGTCTCTCAGGGCCTCCATCACCTGTTCGCCCGCTCGACCGACGCGGTTGGCAACTCGTTCACCACCCTCAACCTCCTGGTCAATGTCGACAACGCCCCGCTGTTGAGCATCTCGGCGCCTGCGCCTGGAGCCACGCTCGCCGGCGACGCGCTGTTCAGCGCGACTGCTTCGGCGGTGACTGGGCGAACCCTGTCAGGCGTGGAGTTCTTCGTCGATGGCTTGAGCGTTGGAACGGCATCGGCCGAGCCGTGGTCGATGAACTGGAACTCGCGACTGGTGTCGAACGGCACACACACCGTGACCGCTCGAGCGACGGACTCCGGAGGCCTCACGACGACCTCGACCGCCGTCACATTCACCGTCGCCAACGACTGCTCGACTGCGGCCGACGGGACAGGGTGCGACGACGGCAACGCGTGCACGAGGACCGACACCTGCCATGCGGGCGCCTGCGTCGGTAGCAACCTGGTGGTGTGCATGGCGCAGGACCAGTGTCACCTCGCCGGGACGTGCGACCCGGCGACGGGGGGCTGCTCGACTCCGGCAGCGCCGGACGGGACGGCGTGCGGCGACGGCAACGCGTGTACGAGGACCGACACCTGCCAGGCGGGCACCTGCGTCGGAAGCAACCTGGTGGTGTGCGTGGCGCAGGACCAGTGTCACCTCGCCGGGACGTGCGACCCGGCGACGGGGGGCTGCTCGACTCCGGCAGCGCCGGACGGGACGGCGTGCGGCGACGGCAACGCGTGTACGAGGACCGACACCTG
>JBMORD010000378.1:0-36583 GCA_049322495.1 Myxococcota bacterium
CTGACTTCGTGAAGAAGACGTTCTGGGAGACGGGCAGGGTCGTGGCTACAGCCCTGCGACACTCCCAGTTCCTCAGCGCAACGTGGCGGCGACGAGACGATCCCGTTCCCGCTCGGTGACGCGGAACTCGAGGTGCAGGTGCGGCTTGCCGTCGCGCTGCTCCGCGGAGAGGACGACGGCCCGCAGTCCGGTGAACGTCACTCCTCCGACGTGGAGCGACGCGAGCGTCACCGTCGTGCCGGGCGGCAGCGGCGTGTCGACGACCACCAGCGCGCCGCCCGCGCTGAGATCGCGAAGTTCACCCGCGAGGTGCATCGTCGGCAGCGCGTGGCCGACCCTCGACAGGACCGTCAGCGTCACCGGCGCCCGGTGCTCGATGCGCACGAACTCCCGCTGCTGGATGCGCCGCGGGTGCTCGTCGTGGGCCAGCACCAGCCGACGGCCGTCGCGCTCGAGCACCCGGCAGTCGAGCTCATAGAGCGCCTCGCGCGCATGGCGGACTCGCAGCGTCGCGCGAGTGCCTTCGGCCCCCGTCGTGTCCGTCAGCTCGACCACGAAGCGTTGCTCGTCGAGCTCGCTGATCTGGCCGTGCGTCGCGCCGCAGTCGAGCGCGGTCCCCGGCGTGAGCTCGCGAGTCGTCAGCAGCGGCGCGTGCGCCGGAACCCGATCGAAGTGGAGCGCCTCCCGCAGGCGATGCACGTGCTGCGCGAGCGCCGCGCCCTGCTCGGGGAGGGCGACCGCGCCCGAGAGCGCCGCCGCCGTCGCGTGCTCGAAGACGTCGAGGTGCGTCAGCAGCTCCATCGGCTCGACCTTCGCGGCCGCAGCGAGCGCACGCGCGAACCCGGAGTCCTCCTCGGGCAACCCGCGCTGATCGATGAAGTCGTCGAGCGCGAGGCGCCGCTGGCGGCGCCGGCGGAGCACGGCGAGCGTCAGCCACGCGACGACCACCGCGGTGAGCACCGCCATCGACCACGCGAAGCTCCCCGTGGACTCGCGGTTGCGCGCGAAGGCCTGCTGCACTGACTCGAAGAACTCGAGCATCAGTGGAACGGTAACGAACGAGCCGTCAGGGAATTGGCGCGTCAGCGGACCAGGCGCGTGATGCGCTGCTTCGTGTCGGGCGGGAGCCGCTCCTCGAGCGCGCCTGCCGCCGGAGGCTCGGCGCCCAGGAGCCAGTCCGGCGTCTCCCACTCGGGCGGCACTTCGTAGACGACGAGCAGCGTGCGTTCACTGACGACGGCCGGGGTGCGCGGCAGCTCGTGCACGCGCAGGCGCTCGTCGACCTCGAGCATCACCTTCGGCTCTGCCTGGACGTACTTCGACAGCCGCGAGTGCTTGCTGTCGGAGATCGCGAGGTCGTCCCCGCGGTACAGCCGGTGGAAGTTCCGGAGCGTGACGAGCGCCGCGTAGAGTCGCTGTCCGTTCCGCTGTGGCGTCAGCCAGCCCGTCGCCTGCACGGCGAAAGACTCCTCGAGCTTCGCTCGCCACGCCGGGCCCGTGGCCGCGATCTTCGTCGGCGCGAGCGCGCGCTCCCCTGCGGTGACGACGACCCGCTCGACCGTGTCCGGCACCTCGAAGAAGCGGACCACGCGCGTCGCCCGGGGATCGAGCACGCCGCTCCGCAGCCCGAGCTCCTGGTCGACGCCGTCCACGAAGATCGGGCTCATGCTCGCCCACCGGTTTCCGGCGTCGTCGCTCAGGCTCACGCGCGCGAAGCGCGAGGTCTGCGGTGCGTACACGAGGAGCGCGGCGACGAGCGTCCTGCGATCGGCGACCTTCACCTGCCACGCTTCCGGGAGCGGCGCGTCGATCGGGTAGCGGTACAGCGCGTCGAGCCGGATCGGCGAGGTGTCTCCCTCGACGCTCGGAAACGCGAGTGCCTTCCCGGGGGGAGCTGCCGCGACCTCGAGGAGCCAGAACAGCGCGACGGCCGCAGTGTGCATTTCGGCGAAGGTAGCAGGTTCGCGTCAGGGCACGCCCAGCTGCCACAGCACGAAGTTCCACGCCTCGGCCTCTTCGCGGAGCTGCTCGTAGCGGCCGCTCTTGCCGCCATGGCCGGCTGGCTCGAGGTCGATGTGGAACAGCAGCGGGTTGCGATCGGTCTTCAGCGCACGCAGCCGCGCCACGTACTTCGCGGGCTCGAAGTACATCACCTGGCTGTCGTTGTAGCTCGAGCGCACGAGCATCGCCGGGTACGCCTTCGCCGCGAGGTTGTCGTACGGGCTGTACGCCCGGAGCCACGCATACTCGTCGGGCTTCGCGGGGTTTCCCCACTCCTCGTACTCCGTCACCGTGAGCGGGAGACGCTCGTCGCTCATGCTGTTCACCACGTCGACGAAGGGCACGTCGGCGATCACCGCCTTGAAGAGGTCCGGCCGGAGGTTGGTCACCGCGCCCATCAGGAGCCCGCCCGCACTCCCACCCTGGATCGCCAGTCGGGCAGGGCTGGTCCACTTCGCGGCGACGAGGTGCTCGGCGCACGCGATGAAGTCGGTGAAGGTGTTCTGCTTGTGCGCGAGCCGGCCGGCCTCGTGCCACCGCTTGCCCAGCTCGCCGCCGCCGCGGACGTGCGCCGTCGCGAGCACCACGCCCCGCTCGAGCATCGGGATCGACGAGACGAAGAACTCGGGGTCGGACGAGTCGCCGTACGCGCCGTACGCGGTCAACCACAGCGGCGCCGAGCCATCGCGCCGCACGTCCTTCCGGTACACCAGCGAGAGCGGGATCTTCGTGCCGTCCTTCGCGGTGGCCTCGAGGCGCGCGGTCTCGTAGCGCGTGCGATCGAAGCCCGGCACCGGCGTCTCCTTCAGCAGCGCGCTCGTCTTCGTCGTGAAGTCCCACGCGTACCAGGCGGTCGGCGAGAGCGGCGACGTGAAGCCGTAGCGGAGCGTCGGGCTGTCCAGCTCGCGGTTGTCGTCGAGCCACGCGGTGTGCACCGGCGTGGGGAGCGGGATGGTGGTGCGCGTGGCGGTGGCGCGGTCGAGCACGTCGAGCTCCGCGAAGCCGCCGCGGCGCACGGCGAGCGCCAGGTGGCCCCGGAAGGGCTGCACGCCCTCGATCATCACCGCGTCGTCGTGCGCGACCAGCTCCTTCCAGTTCTTCCTGCCCGGCGCGCTCAGCGGCGCGGTGACGACGCGGTAGTTCGGGCCGAGGTCGTTGGTGCGGATCACCAGCTGCTCGCCGTCGTCGTCGACCTCGTATTCGTGCGTTCCCCCGCGCGCCTCGACGAGCACCGGCGCGCTCGTGGGCCGCTTCGCGTCGATGAGGCGCGTCTCGCTCGCGAGCTGGCTGCGCGTGTCGAGGATCACGAAGCGGCGGCTCGCGCTGCGCGACACCTCGACGCGGAACCGCTCGTCGCGCTCCTCGTACACCAGCACGTCGGCCGCGCTGCCGAGGGTGTGGCGGTAGACGCGGCACGGGCGCTTCGCCTCGTCTTCGACCACGTAGACGTAGGTGCGCCCGTCAGCGGCCCAGGCCGCGGTCTCGACGTGCTCCGCGCGGTCGGCCAGCAGCGCGCCGGTGGTGAGGTCCTTCACGCGGAGCTCGAACTCGTTGAAGCCCGTCTCGTCGGTCGCGAAGAGCGCGTAGCGGCCGTCGTTGGAGATCGTCAGCAGGCCCAGCGACAGGAACTTCTTCCCCTCGGCGAGCTGGTTGAGATCGAGCACCGTCTCCGGCGCGCCCGCGGGCAGCTTCCGGCGGAGGTACACCGCGTGCTCGCGGCCCTCGCGCAGCTCCTTCCAGTACTCCCACGCGCCGCCCTTCACCGGGGGCGAGGTCTGATCGCCGACCACGTGCGAGACGATCTCCTGGAAGAGCCGCTCGGTGATCGCCGCGCGCGGGCGGAGGAACTGCTGCTGCGCGAACGTCTCCTCGGCGCGGAGGGCGTCCTCCACGTCCTTCGTGCCCTTCTCGCGGAGCCAGAACCAGTCGTCCTCGAAGCGCTCTCCGTGGAGCTCGCGCACGTGCGGCTTCTTCGGGGCGCTGGGGCCGCGCACGAAGACAGACGACGCGCTCGTCTCGAGGGTGGCGGCCGGTCTCGCACACGACGCGAGGCACACGACGACGACGAACGAACGGAACATCATCCTCCGCGCGAGTAGTCGGCGGAATACCCGGGGTCAACGAAGGGAAATTCGCCCGGCCGAACAGCCGAACGATCAAGACACGCGCCTGACGCGTTGCGTAAGCTCTGCCTGTCGCGGCGCGTCAAATGCCGCCAGGGAGTGCCCATGCAACACGGTCTGTACGAGCCGAGCACCGAGCGTGACAGCTGCGGCATCGGCTTCGTGGCGAACATCAAGGGTCAGAAGTCGAAGGCGATCGTCGAGCAGGCGCTGGAGATCCTGAAGCGCATGGCGCACCGCGCGGCGACGGGCGCGGACCCGCTGACCGGAGATGGCGCGGGCATCCTGATCCAGATCCCGCACCGGTTCTTCAAGCGCGAGGGGCTCAAGCTGGGCTTCGAGATGCCGCGGCGCCGCTGCTACGGCGTGGGGCAGGTGTTCCTCCCGAGCGATCCGTTCGCGCGCGCGGAGTGCGAGCGCATCTTCGCCGACGTGATCCACCAGGAGGACCAGAAGCTCCTCGGCTGGCGTGACGTGCCGGTCGACCCCTCGAAGCTGGGCCCGGTCGCGCGGCACGTGCTGCCGGTGATGCGGCAGGTCTACATCGCGCGCCGCCGCTGCGTGCCGAGCGCCTTCGAGCGGAAGCTCTTCGTGATCCGCAAGCTGGTCGAGAACCGCGTGCGCACCTCGGGCGTGGATCCCGACGGGCGGTTCCACGTGGCGTCGCTGTCGGCGGAGACCATCGTCTACAAGGGCCTGCTGCTCCCGTCGCAGCTGCCGGAGTTCTACGGCGATCTCCGCGACCCCGATCTCGTCAGCGCGATCGCCGTGGTGCACTCGCGCTTCTCGACCAACACCTTCCCCACGTGGGATCTCGCGCAGCCGTTCCGCTTCATCGCGCACAACGGCGAGATCAACACCGTGCAGGGCAACCGGAACTGGATGAACTCGCGCCGCTCGCTGCTGCAGTCGGCGAAGTTCGGCGGGACCCTCGATCGCCTGCACCCGATCATCGTGCCCGGCAAGAGCGACTCGGCGCAGTTCGACAACATGCTCGAGCTGCTGACGCTCGGCGGCCGTTCGCTGGCGCACTCGATGATGCTGATGATCCCCGAGGCGTGGAGCGAGCACCCGGAGATGGATGACGCGCGGCGCGCCTTCTACGAGTACTCGAGCTCGCTGATGGAGCCGTGGGACGGCCCGGCGGCGATCACCTTCACCGATGGCCACCTGGTCGGCGCGACGCTCGATCGCAACGGGCTGCGCCCCGCGCGCTACGTCGTGACGAAGGACGATCGGGTAATCCTCGCGTCGGAGACGGGCGTGCTCGATCTCCCGCCCGAGCAGATCGCGCGCAAGGGCCGCCTGCAGCCCGGCCGCATGTTCCTCGTCGACACCGACGAGGGCCGCATCCTCGAAGACGCCGAGGTGAAGAACGAGATCGTCAACCGCTGGCCGTACCGCAAGTGGCTCGAGCGCAACGTCTTCACCTTCGAGGAGCTGCCCGACGCCGAGCCACCCGCGCCGCCGCAGGCCGAGGAGCTGGCGCGGCTCCAGCGCGCCTTCGGCTACACCGACGAGGACTTCCGGGTGCTGCTCACCCCGATGGCGGAGACCGGCAAGGAGCCCACGGGCTCGATGGGCAACGACTGCCCGCTCGCGGTGCTCAGCGATCGCGCGCCGTCGCTGTTCGACTACTTCCACCAGCTCTTCGCGCAGGTGACGAACCCGCCGATCGACCCCATCCGCGAGTCGATGGTGATGTCGCTGGCCACCAGCATCGGCCCCGACGGCAACACCTTCGACGAGACACCCGAGCAGTGTCACCGCCTCTCGCTGCCCGGCCCGATCCTCGACAACGAGCACGTGGCGCGCCTCAAGGCGATGGTGAGGCTCGGCGA
The DNA here is from genome assembly GCA_049322495.1 of Myxococcota bacterium. Taxonomy (GTDB): domain Bacteria; phylum Myxococcota; class Myxococcia; order Myxococcales; family Myxococcaceae; genus Archangium_A. The sequence continues at coordinate 5,966 of JBMORD010000378.1, forward strand.
CTTCGTGCCGCGCGTGCTGCCGATCACCTACACCGGTGAGCTCGACGACGCGGTGGCGAAGCTGTGTGACGACGCGGTGGCCGCGGTGGAAGAGGGCGCCGACGTGCTGATCCTCAGCGACCGCGGCGTCGATGCGCGGCGCATGCCGATCCCCGCGCTGCTCGCGCTGAGCGCCGTGCACCAGCGCCTCGTGCGCGACGGCATTCGCCGCCACACCGGTCTGCTGATCGAGACCGCCGAGGCGCGCGAGGTGCACCACTTTGCGCTGCTGATCGGCTTCGGCGCGGCCGCCGTCAACCCGTGGCTGGCCCTCGACTCGCTCGCGGACCAGGAGAAGGGCCCGAAGAACTTCATCAAGGCGATCAACGAGGGCCTGCTCAAGGTGATGTCGAAGATGGGCATCTCGACGGTTCAGTCGTACCGCGGCGCGCAGATCTTCGAGGCGGTCGGGCTCGAGCGCACGCTCATCGACCGCTACTTCGCGGGCACGCCGTCGCGCCTCGAGGGCATCGGGCTCGCCGAGCTCGGCCGTGAGGTGAAGGAACGCCACCAGCGCGGCTTCAGCGCCGTCGACGCGCACGATCTCGCGGTGCCGTTCACCGGCGGCGTGTACCAGTGGCGTCGCACCGGCGAGCGGCACAAGTGGAACCCCGACACCATCGCGAAGCTCCAGGCGGCGGCGCGGGCGAACGACCAGCGTCTCTTCGCCGAGTACGAGCAGCTCGCCGACGAGGAAGACGCTGACCCGTCGCTGCTCCGCGGGCTGATGGAGATCGACACCTCGCTCGCCAGGCCGATCCTCCTCGAGGAGGTCGAGCCCGCGACGGAGATCGTCAAGCGCTTCGTCACCGGCGCGATGTCGTTCGGGTCGATCAGCGCCGAGGCGCACGAGACGCTCGCGCTGGCGATGAACCGCCTCGGCGCGAAGTCGAACAGCGGCGAAGGCGGCGAGGAGGCGCGGCGCTACCTCAAGGAGCCCAACGGCGACTCACGGCGCTCGGCGATCAAGCAGGTCGCGTCGGCGCGCTTCGGCGTCACCACCGAGTACCTGGTCAACGCCGACGAGCTGCAGATCAAGGTCGCGCAGGGCGCCAAGCCTGGCGAGGGCGGTCAACTCCCCGGGCACAAGGTCGACGAGCGCATCGCGAAGGTGCGGTGGTCGACGCCGGGCGTGACGCTGATCTCGCCGCCGCCGCACCACGACATCTACTCCATCGAGGATCTCGCCCAGCTCATCTACGACCTGCAGGCGGTGAACCCCGCCGCGCGGGTGAGCGTGAAGCTGGTGAGCGAGGTCGGCGTGGGCACCATCGCCGCGGGCGTGGCGAAGGCAGGGGCGGGCGGGGTGACGATCTCCGGCTACGAGGGCGGCACGGGCGCGTCGCCGGTCTCGTCGATCAAGCACGCCGGCCTGCCGTGGGAGCTCGGCCTCGCCGAGGCGCAGCAGGTCCTGGTGATGAACGGCCTGCGCGATCGCATCCGCCTCCAGGTCGACGGTGGCCTGCGCACCTCGCGCGACATCGTGATCGCCGCGCTGCTCGGCGCCGAGGAGTTCGGCGTCGCCACCGCCGCGCTGATCGTCGAGGGCTGCGTGATGCTGCGCAAGTGTCACCTCAACACCTGCTCGGTGGGCATCGCCACGCAGGATCCGAAGCTGCGCGAGCACTTCCACGGGCGCGTCGACGACGTGGTGAACTTCTTCCTCATGCTCGCGGAGGGCGTGCGCCAGAAGATGGCGCAGCTCGGCGCGCGCAAGCTGGAGGACCTGGTGGGCCGCGTGGAGTGGCTCCGCCAGCGCAGCAGCGTGTCGCACTGGAAGTCGCAGCGCCTGTCGCTGACCCCGCTGCTCCAGCCGCCGCGCGAGGGCCCGCGCTTCTGCCGCACGCCGCAGAAGAAGGAGCTCGGGGCGCACCTCGACGAGCAGCTGCTCTCGAAGAAGCCGCGCGATCTGACCGCGGCGATCCCCGTGAGCAACGCCCACCGCGCGGTCGGCGCGATGCTCTCGGGTGAGCTGGTGCGACAGCACGGCGCCACCGGCCTCGCGGACGACACGGTGCGCGTGAAGCTCCGCGGCTCGGCCGGCCAGAGCTTCGGCGCGTTCCTCTGCCGCGGCGTGACGCTGGAGCTCGAGGGCGAGGCGAACGACTACGTCGGCAAGGGCCTCTCGGGCGGGCGCGTGGTGGTCTACCCGCCGGCCGGCTCGAGCTTCGCGCCCGAAGAGAACGTGATCGTCGGCAACACCGTGCTGTACGGCGCCACCGACGGCGAGGCCTACTTCTCGGGCGTCGCGGGCGAGCGCTTCGCGGTGCGCAACTCCGGCGCGAAGGCGGTCGTCGAGGGCGTCGGCGATCACGGCTGCGAGTACATGACCGGCGGCGTGGTGGTGGTGCTCGGGCCCACCGGCCGCAACTTCGCGGCGGGCATGAGCGGCGGCACCGCCTACGTCCTCGATCGCAACCGCAGCTTCAAGCAGCGCTGCAACCTCGAGATGGTCGAGCTCGAGTCGCTCGTCGACGAGTCGGAGATCTGGCTCGTCTACGGCCTCGTGGAGAACCACCTGCGGCTCACGAAGAGCCCGCTCGCGCAGCGGGTGATCGACAACTGGGAGCACCTCGTGACGTCGTTCGTCAAGGTGATGCCGACCGACTACCGGAAGGTGCTCCAGGCGCGCCGCGCGCAGCGGCTGCGGCCTCCGACGGCGTCACCTCCGCGGCACCTGCGCGCCGTCAGCGGAAAGGAGGGCTGAGCGATGGGCAAGCCGACCGGCTTCATGGAGTGGGATCGCGAGCCCGCCCACAAGCGGGAGATCGCCGAGCGCGTGAAGGACTCGAAGGAGTTCGTGCTCCCGCTCGCCCCCGAGGAGACGAAGCGCCAGTCGGGCCGCTGCATGGACTGCGGCGTGCCCTTCTGTCACCAGGGCTGCCCGCTGGGGAACGTGATCCCCGACTTCAACGAGCACGTCTTCGCTGGCCGCTGGCGCCAGGCGTGGGAGGTGCTCTCGGTCACCAACGACTTCCCCGAGTTCACCGGGCGGCTGTGCCCCGCGCCGTGCGAGGGCTCGTGCGTGCTGGGCATCGACGACGCGTCGGTCACCATCGAGCAGATGGAGAAGGAGATCATCGAGCGCGCCTTCGCCGAGGGCTGGGTGGTGCCGCGCCTGCCGGCCGTGCGCAGCGACAAGCGCGTGGCGATCGTCGGCTCGGGCCCGGCGGGGCTCGCGGCGGCGTCGCGGCTCAACCGGCTCGGGCACTGGGTCACGGTGTACGAGAAGGCCGATCGCCTCGGCGGGCTGCTCCGCTACGGGATCCCCGACTTCAAGCTCGAGAAGTCGGTGATCGATCGGCGGATCGCGATCATGCAGGCCGAGGGCATCACCTTCCGCACCGGGGTCGACGTCGGCCGTTCGCCGAGCTGGAAGGAGCTCCGCGCGAGCCACGACGCGGTGGTGATCGCCATCGGCGCCCAGCGCCCGCGCGCGCTCGACGTGCCCGGCGTGGACTTGAAGGGCGTGATGCAGGCGATGGACTACCTCGAAGCCGCGAACCGCGCCGGCCCGGCGATCGCCAGGGGCAAGCGCGTGGTGATCCTCGGCGGCGGTGACACCGGCTCCGACTGTCTGGGCACCGCGATCCGCCAGGGCGCCGCGTCGGTGATGCAGGTCGAGCTGCTCGCGCCGCCGCCCGAGAAGCGCGCGCCGAACAACCCGTGGCCGCAGTGGCCGCTCGTCTTCCGCACCTCGTCGAGCCAGGAGGAGGGCGGTCAGCGCGTCTTCTCGCGCCGCACGACGAAGCTCGAGGGGAAGGACGGCCAGCTCACCGCGCTCCGCTGGGCCGACACCGCGAACCCGGCGAATGAAGAGCGCGTGGAGTGCGAGCTGCTCATCCAGGCGATGGGCTTCCTCGGCGCCGACGGCTCGCAGGTTCAGGAGCAGCTCGGCGTGGCGCTCGACGCGCGGGGGAACGTGAAGGTCGATCGCGCGTTCGCCACCTCGGTGCCCGGCGTGTACGCGGCGGGAGACGCCTCCCGGGGCGCGTCGCTGATCGTCTGGGCGATCGCCGAGGGGCGCGATCTCGCGGCACACGTCTCGCGGTGGCTCGTGTGAGGTGGGGGGCGATCATCGCCTCGGCGCCTCTCGCTGCGACGAAATGACGCAGGTCCGATTCGGACGAAATCGGGTTCACACCTTCGAGACGGCAGCGCTCCAGCCGCCGCCTGTTCCGGAGGCCTCATGTTCAAGCAGGTCGTCAGTGTCGCGGCGGTCACCTTCCTCGGTTGTGGTCCCATGAACGCGGAGGTGACCGACGACGGCGTGGCGTCCGCCGAGAGCGGGCTTCAGTCCTCCGAGGCCGAGGCGCTGCGGCTGATGCGCGAAGAGGAGAAGCTCGCCCGAGACGTGTACCTGACGCTCGCCGCGAAGTGGAACCTCGCGATCTTCTCGAACATCGCGAGCAGCGAGCAGACGCACATGGACTCCGTCCTCAGCCTGCTGACGCGGTATCGGCTGCCGGACCCCGCCGCGGGTAACGGCGTTGGGGTCTTCGTCGCCCCGCAGCTCCAGGCGCTGCACGACCAGCTCGTCGCGCAGGGCTCGGTGAGCATGACTGCCGCGCTGACGGTCGGCGCGACCATCGAGGACCTCGACATTGCTGATCTCCAGCGGCTGTCGGGCGAGACCGGTCGGGCGGACATTCTGCGCGTGTACGCCAACCTCATGAAGGGCAGCCGCAACCACCTCCGCAGCTTCTACGGGCAGCTCCAGGGGGCCTACTCGCCGCAGTACCTCGATCAGGCGACGTTCGAGGCCATCGTGACCTCGGCGCAGGAGACCGGGCCTGCTCGCTGAGCGCCCTGCGAGCCGCTCAGCTCCGGCCCTCGAGCGAGCGCACGAGCGCGTCGAACGCCGCGCGCACGTTCGGAGCGGCGCGTCGACCGGCGGCGCAGACGGCGTGGATGTCGGGCCCCGCAGCCGCTTCGTCGGCCAGCACCTCGACGAGCCGGCCCGAGCGCAGGTGATCGTCGAGCATGAAGTCGAAGGCCTGCGCTACGCCCAGCCCCGCGAGCGCCCCGTCGACGAGCGTCGGCCCGTGATCGACCACCATCGTCGCCTTCACCTCGCACGGCCCGGACGCGAGGAGGAACGGCCGCGGCTTGTTGTTCGGAGCCCGCACCACGAGGCACCGGTGCCCGGCGAGGTCTGCGCGCCGGCGCGGCGTGCCGTGCTTGCCCAGGTACGCCGGTGAGGCCACGGTCAGCACCCGCGTGCGCCGCAGCCGCTTCGCCACGAGCGACGACGCCGCGAGCGTGCCGATGCGCACCGCGACGTCGATCGACTCCTCGGCGAGCCGCGAGAGCTGATCGCTCACCCGAACGTCGAACTCGAGCGCGGGGTACCGCTCGGCCAGCAGCCGCAGCGCCGGCGTCAACAGCGGCACCGCGAGGAAGGGCACCGACAGCGTCAGCACCCCCGCGGGATCCTTCTTCGCGCTGGCGAGGAAGTCGCGCCCCGCGCGCACCGACGTGAGCGCGAGCTGGCAGCGCTCGAAGAACGCCTCGCCCTGCGGCGTGAGGCTCACCGAGCGCGTGGTGCGGGCGAGGAGCGGCTGGTCCACCTCCGCCTCGAGCGCCTGGATGGCCTTGCTCACCGCCGCCGGGCTCACCTCGAGCCGCGCGGCCGCGCGCCGGAAGCTCTTCTCTTCGGCGACCGCGACGAACGGCACCACGTTGCGGAAGACGTCGAGCTCGGAGGGCATGTCAACCTCTGGTTGATGAAGTGGTGAGAACCGGTCGCATTGTTTAGCACGCTCTCCGGCCGCACTCTGGCGTCACTTCGGCGCGGCACTCCCGCCGCGCCCACGACAGGGAGCGACACATGACGACGAAGACGGCGGTGGTGACCGGCGGCACCTCGGGGCTCGGCGAGGCGGCGGCGCTCGCGCTCGGCAAGCAGGGCTGGCGCGTGCTGATCGTCGGGCGGGACGCGGCGCGCGGCGCGGAGGTGGCCCGGCGCGCGGGCAACGGCAGCGAGTTCGTGCCGGCCGATCTCTTCTCGCTCGCGGACGTGCGCCGGGTGGCGCGCGAGCTGACCGCGCGGGCGCCGGCGCTCGAGCTGCTGGTCAACAACGCCGGCGGGGTCTTCTCGGGCTCCGAGGTGACGGTCGACGGGCTCGAGCGCACCTTCGCGCTCAACGTCGCCGCGCCCTTCGTGCTCACCCAGGCGCTCCTCGACGCGCTCGCGGCCGCGAAGGGCAGGGTGGTGAACATCGTCACCGGCATCCAGCCGGGCTTCAGCACGAAGCTCGAGCAGCTCCAGGGCCCGAAGGCGAGCGGCGGCATGTTCGGCTACATGCGGAACAAGCTCGCGCTGATCACGCTCACCCAGGCGCAGCAGCGGCGGTTCGGCGCGCGCGGCATCACCTTCGTCGCGCTGCACCCCGGCATCATCCCCAACACGCGCTTCGGCCACACGATGAAGGGCTTCAACCCCTTCACCACCATCGGCCCCTTCTTCGCGAAGCTCTTCGGCATCGGCGTCACGCCGGAGGTCGCCGCCGAGCGCTACCTCGGCGCCGCCACGGGGCCGGTCGAGCCTGCGGGCTACTACTACGAGGGCGTGCTCCGGCCTGCCCCGCGCCAGGCGCAGGACGCTGCGTTCCAGGACGCGCTCTGGGCCTTCGTCGAGTCGCCTGCGAGCGCCGCGAGCCGTTCCAGCGCCACTGCGACCTCGGCTGCCTGACATCTGCAAGTCATGCGACCCGTGCGCACGGTCTGCTTCGCGTGCGGGTGAAAGCGCAGTCGATCCGAGGGAAAGCGAGGGCATGAACGATGCGTGTGGGGGCGGGTATGACTGCCCTCAAGCGCGTCGCCGCGGTGCTGGTGTTGTTGGTCGCGTTCGTCGGGCTGTTCTCGATCTCGGGGCAGCTCGTCATGCCGCCGGAGCTGCGCGTCGTCGCGCCGGAGGCGGAGGCCCGCTCCGCGCTCGGGCTGCTGGTGATGGCGATCCTCGACGTCGGCTTCGTCGTCGGCGTGGTGCTGACGAGCCGGCTGCGCGGCCCGCGGCTGTGGTTCCTGGTGAGCACGGTGTACTGGGGCACCAAGTCGCTCACCGGCCAGCTCGAGGCCTGGTACTTCATGCCCAACGTGACGGCGGCGCTGGTGCCGCGGCTGCTCCTGCTGACGCTGCCGATCGCGATCGTCGTGCCGCTGCTGGCGGTGGTGCTGCTCGGGCGCTGGTCGGGCGTCGAGGAGTTCCACGCCGTGCGCGTGCCGCACATGGGCGCGCTGCAGCTGACGTGGAAGTGGGTGTTGTTGAGCGCGGTGGTGTACCCGGTGCTGTTCTTCCTCGCCGGCTACTACATCGCGTACTCGAGCGAGGTGGTGCGCGCGTTCTACGGCGGGGAGGTCGGTGGGACCTTCGTCGGTCACATGCGCACGCTGCTCAGCTCGAGCCCTGCGATCTGGGCCTTCGAGACCCTCCGCGGGGCGCTGTGGGTGGCCATGGCCTGCGCGCTGCTGTGGACGACGCGCGGGAAGTCGTGGTCGGGCGCCGGGTGGGTGGTGCTGCTCTTCACGCTCGTGCAGAACGACGTGCACTTCATCCCCAACCCGCTGATGCCGCCGACCGTTCAGCTGTTCCACTTCGTGGAGACCGTGTCGTCGAACGCGATCTTCGCGATGATCATCGTCGCGCTGATGCACCGTGCGCACGTGGTGGCGCCTCCGGCCCACCCGCCGCGGCTGTCGCACGCGTGACGACGGGGAGCGTGTCATGCGAGTGCTGGTGACTCATGGATCGAATCACGGCGGGACCCTGGAGATCGCCGAGTGGGTGGCGACGACGCTCCGTGAGGCCGGCCATCAGGTCGACGTGGTCGACGCGCGCACGCCCGAGGGGCTCGAGGGCTACGACGCGGTGATCGTCGGCGGGGCGCTGTACGCCTTCCGCTGGCCGTGGCGGGTGTACCGGTTCCTCGCGCGGCATCGCGACGAGCTGGTGCGCATGCCGGTGTGGTTCTTCTCGAGCGGGCCGCTCGACGACTCGGCGAAGCAGGAGATCGCCCCGGTGCGCTCGGTCGCGCGGTGGATGAAGCGCGTGCAGGCGCGGGGGCACCAGACCTTCGGCGGCCGGCTCGCCCCTGACGCGAAGGGCTTCATCGCGCAGTCGCTGATCAAGCGCGGGATGGTGGGCGATCACCGCGACTTCCAGCAGGTGCGCGCGTGGACGATCGACGTCGCCGAGCAGCTGCTCGCCATGCCCGAGCCGCTCCCTCACCCGCAGGCCGCGAGCGTCGGTCGCAGCAAGTGGCTGCGGCGCGTGGTGTCGTTGCTGTGCCTGTTCACCGGCGTCACCGCGCTCGCCGGCGGCGTCGAGCTGATGACCTGGCGCACGGGCGCTGACTGGCTGCCGCCGCTGTCGGTGCTCCAGCACACGCCCTTCGCCGACTTCTTCATTCCCGGCCTGCTGCTGTTCCTCTTCGTCGGGCTCACCAACCTCTCGGCGGCGATCCTCGAAGGGCGACGGAGCCCGTGGGGCGAGCGGGCGGCGATGCTCGGTGGCGCGGCGATCGTCGGGTGGATCGTCTCGGAGATGGTGCTGCTGCGCGCCCCGTCGCTCACCGAGGTCGGTTACCTCCTCGTCGGAGCGCTGACGCTCGCGGGCTCGGCGTGGTTGTTCTCGCGCCGTCGCGCCGCGGTGCGCCTGCACTCGCTGTGACGGTCAGCCCGCGCGCCGCACGCGCCAGGTGAGGCCGCGGCGATCGGCGATCACGTCGCCGGCCGCCAGCCGCGTCTCGAAGGCGGGCGCGCCGTTGAGCGTGAGGCCCTCCTCGAGGGGGATGAAGCAGTACCGCGGCGCCTGCTCGCGCACGACGAACGACTGGATGCTCGTCGAGCGCGGCACGCCCGGCGCGAGCGCGCGGAGCTGCCCTTCGACCGCCGAGCCGACCCACACGCCGCGCTCGAGCGACAGCCGCCCGTCGCTCGCCTGGGGCGCGTAGAAGTCGACGCCCGGCGTGGCCGGCGGGCACTCGAGCTCGAGGCGCGCGGGCGCGAAGAGCGCGTCGGGCGGGGTGCGGAGCCGGGGGAAGCGCGCCGGCAGCCGCGCCACCAGCGCCGGCAGGAGCGAGGCGGCGGGGAGCGGCTCGGTCCACGCACCGAAGGACAGCTCCTCGAGGACCGGCAGGTGCGGGCCGGTGAGCAGCCCCCTCAGCGCGGCGGCGGCGTCGCGCTGGAGCTCCGCGGGCGAGGCGCCGAGCCAGGGCGTGAGCTCGACGTACAGCGAGCGGAGCCACCGCGCGTCGCGCCGCGAGAGCAGGCTGGCGAGCAGCGGGAGCACCGGCGCGCTCGAGCCGTCGCTCCGCAGCCGCGCGCCGTGAACGAGCCCGTGCCGCCAGGTGAGCTGCACGCGCGGCGTGGCGTGGAACGCGTCGGGCGCGTGCTCGCCGAGGAGCTGCCGCGCGAGCGAGTCGCCGCGCTCGTGGAGCCAGTCGGCCCAGACCTGGATGCGCGCCGCGTCGTCGGGGGCCTCGTCGATGGCCGCCTCGAGCGCGCCATGCCTCGCCGGCGGGCTCTCGAGGAAGGTGAGGGCGCCGCACGCGAAGGAGATCCGATCTCCCGCCCGCAGCACCCGGCGGTTGATGCGCTCACCGTTGAAGAAGGTGCCCGAGGAGCTGGGGTCGATCTCGATCGACCACGTCGTGCCGTCGCTCACGAGGTGACAGTGCGTGCGCGACATGCGCGCCGTGTCGAAGTGGATGTCGGCGTTCTTCGCGCGCCCCACCGTGAGGCGCGCTGGCGCCTCGGGCAGCTCGATCACCTCGCTGGTGAAGTGCTCGTTCTCTTCCTTGAGCAGCCAGGCCTTCATGCCACCAGCTCCAGGCGGAACTTCGCCCCCGCCTGCACGTCGATCAGATCGTCCGGCAGCAGCGAGTAGAGCGAGTCGATGCGGTTGTTGACGCGCACCTCGCCGCGCATGCGCCCCGCGATGAGCTGCATGCGCCCGTCGGCGAAGGCGAAGTAGCAGGGGTTGCCGTCGGCCATGAAGGGGATCCCGGGCGGGCTCTCGAGGAAGAGCTGGTGGCGCTGCCCGCGCCTGAGCCGGGTGACGCCGGTGAGCACCCGGCTGCCCTCGATGCCGCTCAAGGTGACGCCCGCGCTGACGCCCATTACCCGCAGGCGCACCGCGTTGGCCCGGAAGTAGACCGGCGCCCCGCGCAGCCGCGGCACGCGCGCCGCCAGCTCGTCGGTGACCGAGAGCACGCCCGCCGACGGCTGGGCGACGTGGTAGCCGAACGACAGCCGCTCGAGGCTCGCCGGCAGCGACGGGAGCCGGGTGAGGAAGCGCTGCGCGTCGATCACCGCCTCGGGGAGCTGGATCGGCGTGAGGTTCTGCAGGCGCGGCAGATCGACGCACAGCGTGCGGAGCACCTTCCCGATGCGGAGGTTCACCAGCGTCGCCACCAGCTCGCGCCAGTCGGTCGGCATGCGCCCGGCCGCGGTGCGGATCGTCGCGCGCTTGATGAAGCCGTACTGCCAGTCGATCTCCAGCTCGCCCGACACGAAGGGCTCCCACAGCGGGCCCAGCCACGGCATGTGATCCAGCCGGCCGCCGGCGCGGCTCCTGACGATGCGCTCGCCGAGCGGGTCGCCGCGCTCCTGGAGCTGGTCGGCGTACACCAGCCAGTTGGGGTCGGAGTCGGGCGCGCGGGCGAGCGCCTCGACCAGCTCGCGATCGTCGGGCGGCAGATCGCTGCGGTAGCGCAGCCGCGTCTGGCCGAGCTGGATCACGTCGCCCGGGAAGAGCGCGCGGCCATGCGTCAGGAGCTGCCCGTTGACGCTGGTGCCCGTGTCGCTGCCGAGATCGCGCACTTTCCAGAAGCTGCCGTCGAAGGCGACCTCGCAGTGGCGCGGCGAGAGCTCCGGGTCGTCGAACACCAGCGTGCACCTGGGCGAGCGGCCGAACACCAGCGAACCCGAGCCGTCCGGGAGCTGGATGTCGTCTCCGGGAGGGAGCTCCCGCTCGAGCCACGCGCGCACGCGTCGAGTCTATCCGTGCTTGCCGCCGCGCCGCTCATGCCGAAGAGTGCGCGCCGCGATGGTGCTGTCTCCCAAGGAAGTCGTTCCCCGCTCGGACTGGGTCATCTTCTCGGCGGGCATCGAGTCGCTGGTGACGTCGATCGGTGACTCGATGACCGACGAGCTGCGCGCGAGGTTCAAGGCGCACGGCGTGGATCTCTCGAAGAAGCTCCAGGCGGCGTACCCGGCCGATGCGTGGCAGCGCTGCCTCGAAGACACCGCGCGGCACCTGTTCCCCACGCTCACGCCCGACGAGGCGCAGCGGCGCGTCGGCCAGCGCTTCTTCGACGGCTGGAACGGGACCATCACCGGGCGGGCCGCGGCGGCCATGCTGCGGCTGATCGGCGCCCAGCGGGCCATCAGCCGCATCGGGCGCGTCTTCCGCTACGGGAACAACTTCACCGTCACCGAGGCCACCTTCGACGAGAGCGGTGCGTCGCTGGTGCACTTCCTCCAGACGCAGCAGATCCCCCACTTCGTGCGCGGCGTCGTCGAGAGCGCGATGGTCTTCATGAACGTCAACGGCAGCGTGACGGTGCATGCCGTCGACGCTGCCGGGTTCACCCTGCGCTTTCAGTTGACGGCGTGACTCAGTCTTCGGCTTCTTCCTTCTCGCGCTTGCGATCGCGCTCGCTGCGGTAGCGGTCGTTGAACGACAGCACGCGCTTGCGGAGGCGGATGTTCTTCGGGGTGACCTCCACGAGCTCGTCCTCGGCGATCCACTCCAGCGCCTTTTCGAGGCTCATCTCGGTGGGCGGGGTGAGGATCACGTTCTCGTCGCGGCCCGCGGCGCGGATGTTGGTCAGCTTCTTCGCGCGGCTGGCGTTGACGTCGAGATCGCTGGGGTGCGCGTTCTCGCCGATGATCATGCCCTCGTAGAGCGCGTCGCCGGGCTTCACGAAGAGCTTGCCGCGCTCCTGGATGCTGAACAGCGCGTAGGGGATCGCGTCGCCGATGCGGTCGGCGATGATCGCGCCGTTGGCGCGGCGGGGGATGTAGCCCATGTACGGCTCCCACCCGTCGAACTGCGACGACATGATGCCCTCACCCTTGGTGATGGTGAGGAACTCGGAACGGAAGCCGACCAGGCCGCGCGCGGGGATGCGGTACTGCACGCGGGTGCGGCTGCCGCCGAGCGAGGCCATGTCGACCATGCGGCCCTTGCGGGGCCCGAGGCGCTCGGTGACCACGCCGACCGCGGTCTCGGGGCAGTCGATGAACACCAGCTCCATCGGCTCGTGCTTGACGCCGTCGATCTCCTTGATGATCGGCTCGGGGTTCGACGCGGTGAGCTCGAAGCCCTCGCGACGCATGGTCTCGATGATCACCGCCAGCTGGAGCTCGCCGCGGGCCACGACGCGGAAGGCGTCGGGCGAGTCGGTGTCTTCCACGCGGATCGACACGTTCTTGTACGCCTCGCGCTGCAGGCGATCGCGGATGTTGCGCGACGTGACGTACTTGCCCTCGCGGCCGGCGTAGGGGCCGTTGTTCACGCGGAAGATCATCATCATGGTCGGCTCGTCGACCTTGATGCGGGGCAGGGGCTTCGGGTTCTCGACGTCGCTGATGGTGTCGCCGATCGAGAGGCTCTCGATGCCGGCGACGCAGACGATCTCGCCCGGGCCCGACTCGGCGATCTCCACGCGCTTGAGGCCCGAGAAGCCGTAGAGCTTGACGATCTTGCCCTGCTCGATCTTCCCGCCCTCGCGGCAGATCGACACCGGCATGTTGGGCGCGAGGCGACCGGCCGACTGACGCCCGATGCCGATGCGGCCGACGTAGTCGTCGTAGTCGAGGTTGGCCAGCAGCAGCTGGGTCGGCGTGCCCGCCTCGGGCGCGGGCGGCGGGCTGATGTGGTTGATGATCGCGTCGAAGAGCGGGTTGAGGGTGGTGCCGATGTCTTCGAGGTTGGTGCCGGCCTTGCCTTCGCGGGCGATGGCGTACAGCACCGGCATCTCGAGATCCTTCTCGTCGGCGCCGAGGTCGATGTACAGCGAGTAGACCTGATCGAGCACGTCGCGGGCGCGGGCGTCCTTGCGGTCGATCTTGTTGATCACCAGCACCGTCTTGAGGCCCAGGCCGAGCGCCTTGCCGAGCACGAAGCGCGTCTGGGGCAGGGGGCCCTCGGCGGCGTCGACCAGCAGCAGCACGCCGTCGACCATGCGCAGGCCGCGCTCGACCTCACCGCCGAAGTCGGCGTGGCCGGGCGTGTCGACGATGTTGATGAAGTGGTCCTTCCACCCGATGGCCGTGTTCTTGGCCATGATGGTGATGCCCTTCTCGCGCTCGAGGTCGTTCGAGTCCATGACTCGCTCTGCGACCTGCTCGTTGGAGCGGAAGGCGCCACCCTGCCGGAGCATGTGGTCGACGAGGGTGGTCTTGCCGTGGTCGACGTGAGCGACGATGGCGACGTTGCGGATCTTTTCTCGGGGAAACACGGCGCGCGCTTTCGCAGGTTCCTTGTCGGAACACAACGAGGTATGCGGCCGCGCCGTGCTCGTCCCGATCTCTTCCGCCCCCGCCCTTCAGCAGGTCGACACCGACATCTTCAAGCTCCGGTATTTCGGGCGGTGCATGCAGTGCACCTTCTGCCAGGACAGCTGCTGCCAGTACGGCTGCGACGTCAACCTCGCCGAGCGCGATCGGATCCTCGCGGTGAAGGACGAGCTGCGCCCCTTCGTGGGGCCGCCTCCCGAGAAGTGGTTCAAGGACGAGGTGAAGGAGGACCCGGAGTACGAGACCGGCAAGTTCGTGCGCACCCAGGTGGTGAACGGGGCCTGTGCCTTCCTCAGCCCGCACGGCCGCGGGTGCGGCATCCACGCCTTCGCCCTCAAGACCGGGCGCGACTACCACCGCATCAAGCCGCTGGTGTGCTGGTTGTTCCCCGTGACGTGGGACAAGGGCGTGCTGCGGCCGAGCTACGACGTGAGCGACGATCTCGCCTGCCGCAACATGGGCGCGACGCTCTACGAGTTCGCCCGCGAGGAGATCGAGGTCGTCTTCGGGGCGGCGCTGGTGAAGGAGCTCGACGCGATCCGCGATCGCGGCCTGTGAAGACGACGACGCCTCCGTCGTGCGGAGGCGTCGGCCCGGCAGAAGTCGAACGCGTCAGCGCGCCACGGGCGGCCTGGTCGGCGTCTGCGTCGGCTTGTTGTCGTTCTTCGCCGGCTTCCAGCCGCCGTGATCGTGCTTCTTGCCCTTCTCCTCGGTCTTCTTCGCGGAGCTGGTCGGCACCTTGTTGTTGATGCCCTTGATGCCGCCGGTGATGCCGGTGTTGCCGGGTCTACGGATGCTGGTCATGTGTTCCTTCGGGGTGGTGGAGGTTGCGCGGGAATCACACCGGAACCCCCGTCGCTGTGCAACGGCGGCGGCGCAGGTATTTCCGTTGCGCCCGGCGGCGCCTTCGGGTTGGGCTGACGGGCGTGTTCGACGTGGCGATCGTGGGCTCCGGCGTGCTCGGCGCGGCCCTCGCAGCAGAGGCGCACCGGCTGGGGCTGGAGACGGTCTCGATCGCCGCCGCGCGCCGCTCTCCCTCGTTCGTCGCGGGCGAGTTCTTCCGCCTCAACACCTGGTCGCGGCGCGACGACGAGCAGCACCCGCTCTACGCGGCGGCGATCCGCACGGCAGATCGCTCGCGCTTCCCGGTCGCGGCGACCCTCGCGCGGGCAGCGGAGGCGCTGGTGTCGACGCTCCCTGTCGCCCGGCGTCAGGCCCGGGTGTCGGCGGTGCGCGCGGCGGGGGCGGGCGTTCGGCTGGTGACCTCTCGCGGGCTGATCGACGCGCGCGCGGCGGTGCTGTGCCCGGGCTGGGGCCCGCTCGAGGCGCCGCCGAGCGTCCGCCGGCACGCCTTCGACTTCTCCTCGGGGCTGCTGCGGCTCGCCGGGCGCGGGCTGCCCGGCAGGTCGATCGCCGTCGTGGGGGCGGGGCCGAGCGCGCTGTCGTTCCTCGAGGCGTGCGTCGGGCTCTGTCCACGCCCCGGCGTGGGCCTGCGGCGGGGCCAGCACGTCACCTGGTTCGCGGAGAAGGTGACGCCACCGCGGCTCCCGCGCGTGCGTCGCATGTTCGAGGCGCGGTACGGCCCCCTGCTGGCGCGCGTCCCCACGGTGGACTTCGTGACGCGCGTGGCGCGGCGGGTCGAGGTGGCGCGGCGCACCGCGCGAGGGTGGTCGCTGAGAGACGCGCGCGGCGAGGTGCACCGGGCTGACGCGCTGGTGTGGTGCGGTGGCTTCGAGGCGCCGCTGGAGCTGCTCTCCCGCGGCGCGGTGCGGCTCGCGCCGTTCGCGGTGGGCGGTCACCCGGTCGCGCTCCAGCGGGTGTCGCGGCGCGGGCCGGAGCCGATCTTCCAGGTCGGCCCGGCGCTCGATCAGCTCGGCCTCGCCAGCTGGGACGTGGGCCCCTACGCGGAGTGGTTCGAGAAGGGCCGCCGGCTGCTGGAGACCCTCGCATGAGCTTCGCCCCGCTCGACGAGGAGGCGCTCGCGGCGCAGGTGCGCGAGGTGATCCGCGAGGTGCCGTTCTACGCGCGCTACGCGGAGGGCTCGCCGCTGTCCTCGCTGCCGGTGCTCCGGCGTGACGACCTGCTCGGCGTGCCGCCGGCGCAGTGGGTGCGGCGCTCGATCGATCTGCCGGCCGAGCTCGCCGCGGGGACCATCCGCCCGGTGACGACCAGCGGCTCCACCGACGAGCCGCTCAAGGTGTACGCGGATCTCGCGCTCTCGCTCCCTCCCGCGGTGTGGTCGATGCACGGCGTCGCCGACGACGCGAAGCTGGTCAACCTCACCTCGCCGGTGTGCCTCGGGAGCGCCTGCCCGGGCGACGTCGCCCCGCTCGGCGAGCGGGTGCTGCTGCTCACCTTCGGCGCAGGGCTCTTCGAGGCGAGCGACGCGGCGATCACCCGCGCGGCGCGCGCCTTCAACGACTTCGCGCCGGAGATCGCCTTCGTCAACCCGGTGTGGCTCCACTGGCTGCACCGGCGCGCGCAGGGGCTCGGGCTCGCGCTGCACCAGCCGCGGCTGCTCGTCTTCACCTACCAGTACCCGTCGGGGTGTCAGCGGCGGGCGCTGGCGCGCGCGTTCTCGGCGCCGCAGGTCGAGTTCTACGGGGCGTCGGAGTTCGGCGGCACCGAGCTCGCCGTCGGCTGCCCCGAGGGGCACCTCCACCTCGTGAACTACCAGGCCTTCGCGGAGCAGCTCGCCAGCGACGTGCCCGGCCACGCCGAGCTGGTGTTCACCACGCCGCTCAGCCGCACCATGCCCCTGCTGCGCTACGCGCCGGGCGATCTCGGCCGCATCGGCTGGGTCGACGAGGGCGGCTGCGCGCTGTGGGAGATCCCCACGCTGACGCTCGAGGGGCGCGTCGCCGACGTGCTGCACGCGCCGGATCGCCCGGTGACGACGCGCGAGTTCGACGCGCTCGTCGGCGAGGTCGACGGGCTCGAGTTCTACGAGGCGCGCAGCCGCGGCGGGGCGCTGGCGCTGCGGTGCGTCGGCGCGCCGGAGCTCGAGGGGGCGCTGCGCGAGGCCGTGGCGCCGCTCGGGTTCTCCCGGGTGCAGGTGACGTTCGTGCCGCGGCTGTCGCTCGGCGCGAGCGGGAAGCTGCGCCTCACGGGTGAAGATGACGCCCACGCGCTCGACGCGCGGTAGGTCAGCGGAAGAGCGGCAGGACGAGGCCTCCGTACTCGCGCCGGACGCGCCCGAGGAAGGTCTGGAGGAAGGCCGCCCGCGTGCGGAGATCGGCGCTGAGCGGCTGATCGACGCCCTTGATGGTCTGCACCTGCTGCGCGAGGTCGCGCAGCGCGGTCTGCACCACGCCGTGGCCGACGAGGCTCGTGGCGTCGCCGTCGACGCGCAGCACGCGGAGGTAGAGCGTCCGCGTGTCGTGGAAGAGGTCCGGGCCGGGGTCGTCGACGATCTCCTTGTGCCCCTCGAGCAGAAACTCGCTCCCGTCGCGCGCGCGGAGCCGAAGCTCGTGCCGCATGCGCGTGCCCTCCGGCGTCTCGACGAAGAGCTGAAAGCGCCCCTGGGTGACGGTGAGCGGCTCGAGGGACAGCAGCGCGCAGCGGAGCGTGCCCACCGAGGCGGCGACCACCGCCGGATCCCGCGACAACGCCGCGCTCGACGGCCACTCCACGGTGAGCAGGAAGGAGAGCGGCGAGGCCCCGCGCGGGCGGTCCCGCGGCTGGGGGCGCGGCGGTGCGACGGGGCTGAGCCAGCCTTCCATGCGCTCGGTGAAGCGCACGCCCTCGTCGCGCACGGTGCGCGTCGGGGGCCTCCGCCGGCGGGTGAGCGCGGGGTGGGCCTCGAGCAGTCGCTCGGCACACCGCTCGGCGAGCGCGGAGATCGTCCACAGCGGGTTGGTGCCCAGCGCGCCGGGGAAGACCGAGCCGTCGACGACGTACAGCCGCTCGTGCACGCGCTTCGAGTCGCCGCGGAAGACCCGGTGATCGGTGTCGATCACCGCGCCGAGCGCGCAGCCGCCGAGCGGGTGCGTGGTGATCAGCGGTTTCCATGGCAGCCACGACGCGGGGTTGGTGCGGTGCCGTCCTCCGAGGGCGCGCGAGAACGCCGCCAGCGCGGCGTCGACGCCGCGGTGGTGCTCGCTCCGGCCAGCGCCGCGCCAGTCGATGTCGAGGCGCCCGTGCTCCACCACCAGGCGCCCGCTGGCGTCGTCTCCCGCCGTCACCGACCAGCCCACCAGATCGCGGCCCCGCGTGCCGAACACCGCGCGGATGAAGGGCACCAGCGGCCGTGGAACGGCGGTGTCCTGGAGCAGCAGCGGCTGTCGCCCCCCGCGGAGATCGAACATGCCGGTCAGCGACGGGCCCACGCGCCCCGAGGCTGTCTCCGACGACTCGCCCAGCGCGCGCATCGGCTCGTCGAGGCGCTGCGTGAACGCGAGCACCGTGCCGTTGCCCGAGAAGCGCTCGCCGAGCTTCGACGAGACGGGCAGGCCCGCGTCGCGCGAGCGCCCGAGGAGCTGGGTGGTGCCGAGGCTCCCGGCGGCCAGCACCACCACGTCGGCGGTGAGGAACAGCTCGGTGTCTTCGAAGCGCTCGCGCTCGAGCGTGTGGAGCGCGACGCACAGCCCGAAGCCGCCGGGCCGCTCCACGAGCTGCCGCACCTCGACGCCGGTGAAGAGCTCCGCGCCGTGCTGCACGGCGAGCGGCAGGTAGTTGCGATCGAGCGAGCCCTTCGCTCCGACGTTGCACCCCGTGATGCAGTTGCCGCACGCGTTGCAGGGCGAGAGCTGCTGCCCGGCGACGGTGCGGCGCGCCTCGAAGCCGATCGCCACCGGCACCGGCTCGAAGGGCGCGCCCACCCGCGCCGCGCGCCGGCCGAGGGCGCTCAGGCGCGCCGCGGCGTGCTCGGGCACGGGCGTCGGCGAGAGCGCGTCGTGCGCCCGCGCGTAGCCCCGCTCGAGCTCCCGGAGCACCTCGGGTGGAAAGAGGGCCTCGAGGCGCTCCTGCTTCGGCTTGAGCACCACGCCGGCGTTGATGAGCGAGGTGCCGCCGAGGCCGCTGCCGGTGAGCGCGGAGTAGTGCGCCCCGAGCTGGAAGCGGAACAGCGCGTCGGAGCGCCCGAAGGTGCGCCGGGGCGTCACCAGCGCGGTGGCCGCGGCGAAGCCCGCCTGCGACTCGGGGAAGCGCCCCGCCGGCCACTCGACGCCGCGCTCGAGCACACACACGTCGACGCCGGCCTGCGCGAGCCGGGCAGCCATCACCGCGCCGCCGTAGCCGCTGCCCACGATGATCGCGCCGTAGTGCGCGCGCAGCTCCCCTGGCCTCTTCGAGAGTGTCTGGTCCCCCACGGCGCGCGCTTCAAGACGACGCGCCGCCAGTCGTCAAGCCGCGAGCACCGAGACGCGCTCGCGCAGGAAGCGATCGATCGCCGCGTTGACCAGGCCCGGGCGCTCGAGGGGCGCGGTGTGCGTGCCGCCGGGCACGTAGACGTACTCCGCGCCGGGGATGAACTCCGCCATGCGCTGGCTCAGCCACACCGGGGTGAACTTGTCGCCTTCGCCGCCGATCACCATCGTCGGCACGTCGACGTAGGGCAGGTGATCCCACGCCGAGTGATCCTTCAGCGAGTCGAGCGTCCGCACGAAGTAGAGCGGGTGCATCTTCGCGAGGTGCTCCATGTACGGCGCGAAGTCGTTGGGCTTCATCAGCGCCGGGTTGAGCTCCGCGCGGATGCCGAGCTCGAGCGCCACCTGGGTGTTGAGCAGCCGCGAGGTCACCGCGCGCGCCAGGCCGGGCGAGCGCTCCACCACCCGCTTGACGTACGGGAAGGCGACGCGCATCAGCGAGTGATCGTGCCAGGTGTCGAGCGGCGTGCCGTACGAGCCGCAGATCAGCACCAGCCCCTTCACCCGATCGCGGTGCCGCCGGTGGAACTCGAGGCTCACCTGCACGCCCATCGAGTGGCCGAAGATCACCGCCGCGTCGAGCTTCTGCGCGTCCATCAGGCGGGCGAGATCGTCGGTGATGTACTCCATGCCGATGCGCGTATCGTCGTGCGGCACCCCCGACTGCCCGTGGCCGCGGTAGTTCCAGTGCAGCACGCGGCGGCGGCTGCTCAGCGGCTCCCAGAGGTAGCGCCAGATGAAGCCGTCGCAGCCCAGCCCGTCGTTGAGCACCACCGGCACGCCCCCGGCCTCGCCGCGGGTCTCGAACCACAGCGGCGCGCCGTCGTCGGTCGCGAAGATCCCCTGATGGAAGTACGTCGACGTCACGGCGTGGCCTCCGCGTCTTCTTCGGTGTCGGGCGTGCCCGGCTTCTCGAGCTGGTACTTCTGGATCTTGAGGATGAGGTTCGACCGGCTGATGCCGAGCTCGCGCGCGAGCCTGCTCTTGTTGCCCTTCGTGCGCGTGAGCCCCTGGCCGATCATCTCGCGCTCGAGCTGCTCGACGGCGTCGTTGAGCTTGCCCTGCGGCAGCTGCGCCACCCGGTTCGCGCCGATCACGTTCGCGCCCGCCGCGCCCGACACCGCGTCGCGGATGCGGCTCGACAGCAGGTCGGCGGGGAGGATCTCGTACTCGCTGCCCAGCACCAGCAGCCGCTCGATCTCGTTCTCGAGCTCGCGGATGTTCCCCGGCCAGTGGTACTGCTGCATGATCGCAAATGCCTCGGCTGAGATGGCGCGGTAGCGTTGCCCGTCCTTGCGGTGCTTGCGCACGAAGTGATCGACCAGCATTGGGAGATCGTCCTTACGCTCACGGAGTGGCGGCACCTGAATGCGGATCACGTTGATGCGGTAGAAGAGGTCTTCGCGGAACTCGCCCTTCTTCACCATTGCCGCGAGATCCTTGTGTGTGGCGGCGATCACCCGCACGTCGACGTGTTTGGTCTGCGTTCCGCCCACCGGTATGAACGTCCCCTCCTGCAGCACCCTCAGCAGTTTGAGCTGCAGAGCTGGCGACATGTCGCCCACCTCGTCGAGAATGAAGGTGCCGCCGTCGGCCGCCTCGAACAGGCCCTTCTTGTCGCGCAGTGCGCCGGTGAACGCTCCTTTGGTGTGCCCGAACAGAGCGCTCTCAAGGAGGTTGTCGTTGAACGCCGAGCAGTTCTGCACGACGAAGGGCTTGTCCTTGCGCGGCCCGTTGTAGTGAAGCGCGCGCGCGACGAGTTCCTTGCCAGTCCCAGACTCGCCGTTGATCAAGACGGTTGTATCGGAGTTGCACACCTTCTCGAGGATGCGGAACACGTCGATCATCGCGCTCGACTTGCCGATGATGTTCTCGAACTTGTAGCGCTCGCTCTGCTCGCTCGAGAGCGCGGGGAGCGCCTCGTCCTTCCGCGACATCTCAGACTCGAAGTTGGCGATCTCGTTCGCCCCGAACTCGAGCAGATCGCAGATCTTCTCGACCTCGCGATCGTCCATCTGCGGGATGCGCTCGAGCGCGCGATCGAGATCGGTCGTGCCCGGGTTGAGCTCGGTGATCTTCGCCTTGAGCTGCTCCGCCTCGCGCGGGCTCACCTCCTGCCGCGCGAAGCCCTCGACGAACAGCATGCCCTCGTACTCGTTGTCGAGGTACAGCGGCGCGCCGACGATCGTGAAGCCCAGGTGGCACTCGTGGAACTGGCTGCGGCGCAGCTTGCGCGACGCCTTGAACTTCTCGTGCAGCACCCGCACCGACGCCGAGCAGCGGCGGAAGCCCTCCTTCGAGAAGAGCGAGAGCCGACAGAAGTCGTTCGGCGGTGGGGTGATCTGCCCCTTCCCCCACTCGATCACCGCGCCGCTCTTGTCGGCGAAGCACAGCTCCGCGCGCCACCACTTCCGGAGGATGTCGCGCAGCATCACGATGGTGTGCAGGTTCTGGTATCGCTCGTAGTCCAAGCCGTCCCCCTGTCCCGAAGACGGACAGTCTATGCCTCGGCCGTCTGGAACGGCGACGATTTGATGGGCGTAGAGGTGCGGAGACGTGAGAGAGAGCGCGCGGAGGTCGCATGCGAATCGTCGCAGGATCGGCAAGAGGCCGGGCGCTGGCCGCCCCGAAATCGGACGACGTGATCCGCCCGACCGCCGATCGCGTGCGCGAGACGATCTTCAACGTGCTGGGCCAGCGCTGCGACGGCCTGACGGTGCTCGATCTCTTCGCGGGCACGGGCGCGCTGGGGCTCGAGGCGGTGTCGCGCGGCGCGGTGAAGGCGGTGCTCGTCGATCGCGGCCGCGAGGCGCTGACGCTGTGCCGGCAGAACACCGAGGCCTGCCGCTTCCAGGCGCAGGTGGAGATCGTCTCTGGCGACGCGCTGGCCACCATCGCCTCGCTCGGCGCGCAGGGGCGCCGGTTCGAGCTGGTCTTCGCCGATCCGCCCTACAAGCTCGAGGTGGGCGCGCAGGTGCTCGAGGCGCTCGACGGGGCGAAGCTCGTCGACCCGGGCGGGGTGGCGGTGATCGAGACCGGCCGCGACGAAGCGCTGCCCGAAAAGATCGGTCGTTTCGAGCAGATCGACGCGCGCGAGTTCGGAATGACGCGCGTCGTCATCTTCCGATTGACGGGTGAAGAGGCATGACCCACTCTGCCGCTCCGTGCGTTCCGCCATCTACCCGGGGTCCTTCGATCCGCTGACCAACGGCCACCTCTCGCTGATCCAGCGTGGCCTCAAGATGTTCGACTCGCTGATCGTCGCGATCGCGGTGAACCCGAAGAAGACGCCGCTCTTCTCGGTCGAGGAGCGCAAGGAGCTGATCCGCGGGGCGGTGGGCAACGATCCCCGCGTGGAGATCGACGACTTCCAGGGGCTGCTGGTCGACTACGCGAAGAAGCGCAACGTGAACGTGGTGCTGCGCGGGCTGCGCGCGGTGAGCGACTTCGAGTTCGAGTTCCAGCTGGCGAACATGAACCGGCGGCTCAACTCCGAGCTCGAGACGGTCTTCATGATGACCGGAGAGGACTACTTCTACATCTCGTCGAACCTGGTGCGCGAAGTCGCGTCCTTCGGGGGGAACGTCGAGGGCGCGGTGCCCCCGAACGTGCTCGAGAAGCTCAAGGCGAAGTACGCGAAGAAGTGAGGAAGCAGATGCCCGTGCAGCTCGCGAAGCGACTCAAGTCCGTCAAGCCGTCCCCCACGCTGTCCCTCAACGCGAAGGCGCGCGCGCTGGCCGCGAAGGGCGCCGACGTCCTCAGCTTCGCCGCGGGCGAGCCCGACTTCGACACGCCGGCGCACATCAAGGACGCGATCAAGGCCGCGCTCGATCAGGGCTTCACCAAGTACACCGCGAGCGCCGGCATCCCCGAGCTCAAGGCGGCGATCTCCGAGAAGCTCGAGCGCGAGAACAAGCTCATCTACACGCCCGAGCAGATCGTGGTGACGGTGGGCGGCAAGCAGGCGATCTACAACTGCTTCCAGGCGCTGCTCTCGCCGGGCGACGAGGTGGTGATCTTCACGCCGTACTGGGTGAGCTACCCCGACATGGTGTGGCTGGCCGACGGCACGCCGAAGTTCGTCGAGACCTCCGCGGCCGACAACTGGACGCCCGACCCGAAGGAGCTGCGCAAGGCGCTCTCGCCGCGCACGCGCATGGTGATCTTCAACTCGCCGTCGAACCCGTCGGGGGCGGTGATCTCCCGGCCGGCGCTCGAGGCGCTCGCCGACGTGCTGCGCGGTCACGACTGCCTGATCATGACCGACGACATCTACGAGCGGCTGCTCTACGTCGACGGCCCGTTCTTCAACATCGCCAACGTCGCGCCCGACCTGGCGCCGCGCACGGTGGTGGTCAACGGCTTCTCGAAGGCCTTCTCGATGACCGGGCTGCGGCTCGGCTACGCGGCCGGCCCGAAGGAGCTCATCGCCGGCATGCAGATGATCCAGGATCAGTCGACCTCGAACGCGACGTCGGTGATCCAGAAGGGCGCGCTGGCGGCGCTCAAGGGGCCCACCGGGCCGATCGACGAGATGGTGAAGGCCTTCGCGCGCCGGCGCGTGCTGATGACCGACGGGCTCAACCGGATCCCCGGCGTGCGGTGCCGGCTGCCCGACGGCGCGTTCTACTGCTTCGCCGACGTGGGCGAGCTGATCGGCAAGTCGTACAAGGGCGCGCCGGTGACCGGCTCGCTGCGCATGTCGGAGATCCTCCTCGAGGACTTCCTCCTCGCGGCGGTGCCCGGCGAGCCGTTCGGCGCCGAGGGCTTCCTGCGGCTGTCCTTCGCCACCAGCGACGCGAACATCGAGAAGGGCCTCGCGCGCCTGGCCGACTTCGCCTCGAAGCTGAGCTGATCAGGCGGCGAGGCGACCGCCGTCTGCGTCGGCGAGGAACGCCAGCGCCTGCTCGAAGGTGTCGACGGTGATCAGCTGGATGCCGGCGGGGCCGACCTGCCGCTCGTAGCGCTGGATCGTCATGTTGGTCGCCGCGCTCACCTGCGAGCGGATGGTGATGAAGTACCTCACGCCGCCCTTCACGAACTCGGGGAAGATGGTCGACCCGATGAACTGCTGGATCTCGTCGGAGAAGACCCCGCGCGCGTTCCGCGAGTCGACGATCCACGCCCGGCCGCCTCTCGCCTTCGAGGCGGTCAGGCCCTTCACCAGCACCGCCTCGCGAAAGTCCGCCAACGGCAGGTGGTAGTTCGCCCACTCGTCGAGCACGGCGCGATGCTCCGGCAGCCAGTACGCGGCGAGCTTCGAAGGAACTTCGTGCAGCAGTTCTTTTCTCATCGGTGAGCCTCCTTGATGGCTCAACCGCCCATTTCACCCGGCGTGCCGCGAGCAAGGTCGCGAGACTCCCGGCGCGGCGGGAGGTCCCGGGTGACCGGCGGGTCGCGCGCGCGTCGTCAGAAGCCGCGGAGCTTCCGGAGCGCCTCGTAGGCTTCCTTGATCTCGCGGAACTTCGCGCCGCCGTCGGTCGCGCGGTCGGGGTGGTGCTCGGTTGCGAGCTTGCGGTACGCGGTCTTGAGCTCGTCGTCGCTCGCGTCGCTCGTCACGCCAAGGGTGGCGTAGTTGCCGTCGCCCCTGCCGAAGAACTCCGAGGTGATCTGCTGGAGCTGCTCGTCGCTCAGGTTGAAGTTGGTGACGATGCGCTTGAGCACGTCCTGCTCGCTGCGCTGGAGATCGCCGTCGACCATGCCCACGTCGTAGAGGCTGCGCACCACCTCGACGCGCATCGAGGGCTTGACCAGCGCGCGCGCGCGCACCGTCATCGGCTCGAGCTCGCCGGGCGGAGACGCGAGGGCGGCCTTCAGCGCGTCGCGCACCTCTTCCATGGTGGCCGCGTCGAAGCCGAGGCGGTGCTCGAAGAACTCGCGGATGATGCGGATCTCGAGCTGCACCGGCGGCGCGTCGGCGCGCGCGACCTCGATGAACAGCGGGCAGAGCGCCTGGAGCAGCGCGAGGTCGTCGGCCTTCACCACCTGGCGCGGGGCGGGCTTCGGCGCGGGGGCGGGGCGGCGGCGCGCCGGCTCACGGCGCGGTGGAGGGTCGTCGTCGAGCAGCTCGTCGCGCGTCGGGGGCCGCAGCGCCCTGGGCGTGGGCGCGACGTCGCGATCGATGAGGAAGTGGCCGAGCAGGGCGCCGATCGCCGCCAGCGTCGCCGCGAGCGGCGGTGACCAGGCCAGCGCCATCCCCAGCCCTCCACCGATCATCGCGCCGAGCAGCTTTCCCAGCATGGCGGGCGGCAGTGTGGCACGGCCCGGCCGCACTCCGAGACGGTGTTTTTCGCGCGGGAGCTGTGCCATGTCGCGCGCCATGACGGCTCAGCTCATCGATGGAAAGGCGCTGTCGGCGAAGGTGAAGGCCGGGCTCAAGACCGAGGCCGAGGCGCTCCGCGCGAAGTTCGGCCGCCCGCCGGGCATCGCGGTGGTCCGCGTCGGCGAGGATCCCGCGTCGAAGGTCTACGTCACCTCGAAGGAGAAGACCGCGCAGGAGCTCGGCTTCGCCTCGTGGCACCACCACCTCGACGCCTCGGTTTCGCAGGCCGAGCTGATGGCGCTGGTGCACCGGCTCAACGCTGACGACGCGGTCGACGGCATTCTCGTGCAGCTCCCGCTGCCGAAGCACCTCGACGCCAACGCGGTGCTCGAGGCGATCGACCCCTCGAAGGACGTCGACGGTTTCCATGCGGTGAACGCCGGCCACCTCTTCCAGGGCCGGCCGACGCTCGTCGCCTGCACGCCCTTCGGCGTGATGAAGATGTTCGAGGACATCGGCTTCGATCTCACCGGGAAGAACTGCGTGGTGGTGGGCCGCAGCAACATCGTCGGCCGCCCGATGGCGATGCTGCTGCTCAACGCGAGCGCCACGGTCACCATCTGCCACTCGAAGAGCGACGTGGCCGCCGAGGTGCGGCGCGCCGACGTGGTGATCGCCGCGGTGGGCGTGTCGAAGCTCGTCAAGGGCGAGTGGATCAAGCCCGGCGCGATCGTGATCGACGTGGGCATGAACCGCGGCGCCGACGGGAAGCTCACCGGCGACGTGGAGTTCGACGTCGCCAGGGAGCGCGCGGCGTGGATCACCCCGGTCCCCGGCGGCGTCGGGCCGATGACCATCGCGATGCTGATGAGCAACACGGTGAGCGCCGCGAAGCGCCGGATGGCCGCGAAGAAGTGATCACCCTGCGCGCAGGGCACGCAGCTCGCGCGCGAGGGCATGGGCGTCGAGCGCCTCGAGCGGAACCGTCGCGAGGAGCTGGGTGACGGCGCGCATCGCCCGCTCGACCGTGTCCTGCTCGGCGTCTCCGAGCACCTCGACACAGGCGTTGATGAAAGCTCGGGAGAAGCTCAGCGATCGGACGAAGATCGCAGTGGTGAGCGCGGAGTTGTCGAACACGCGCCGCGTGAGGCGGTAGTCGTCGCCGTCGCGCGTGAGCTCGGCGATCCACCACCAGCGCGAGAAGGCGTTCGAGTCGGGACGCGTACCCGCATTCCAGAATCGGTTGCGCGCCGTCACCCACGACGAGTTGGCCCACCGGTGCCGAACTGCGTCGGGACGGTGCACGACCGCGAGGAAGCGGAACGGAGCGGGATCTGCCGCCTCCCGTCGGGTGAGGCGGAGCGCGCGGTGACACCCCTCCGCAAGGAAGGGATCCATCGCCGTGTCGAACGGCGAGAAACGACGGCGGGCTTCCTCGAGCACCGCGTCGAGACCCGCGAGCTCGACCGGGCGCGGGAACGGAGAGATGAAGGCCTGCGCCTCTTCGCTCCGCCAGGCGTCGCGCTGCCCCGAGACGAGGTCCGGAGTGACGAGCCTGACTCCGCTGCTCTCGAAGCGCGCCAGCTTCACGTGAGCTCCTCTGCGAGCCGTGCCGCGTGCGCGAGCAGCTCGTGCCGCGACTGCATCACCGCGTCGACCCGCCCGAGCAGCGTCGGGAGATCATCGAGTTCGGCGCCGATGAGCGCCTGGAGTTCGGGCATCGTCTTGCGCGGATGGAGCAGGGCGCCGAGCTGGAGGAAGACGGCTTCCTGCCACGGCCAGCTCGCCTCGCCCGTCTTGCAGATGGTGATCGCCGCGCGAAGGAAGAGCTGAGACCAGACGCTGGGCGCGATCAGATCGAAGACCAGCTCGCGTACCAGCGCCGCTCGACCGCTCGCCGCGTTCGAGTTGAGAACCGTCGTCAGCTCCGTGCGATCCGCGTTGACCCACAGCACGGGCGCTTCTTCTCCATGCTCGAGGCGATAGAGGTTCTGTCGTTCGGCTTCGGGGAGCGCGAGATCGTCGCGGAAGCTGCAGAACCGCACATCGAGGTAGACGCCCTCGAGCTCGCGCTTGCGATCGATGCGGAGCTCCCAGGGGCGAGAGCCGGCGAGGCGTGCGAATGGTCGAGACGCGAGCGGGAGCTGGCCAGCGCAGGCCTCCAGCCTGACGAGGTCGGCCTCGACGGCGACGCTCCCGGCGAGGTCGCCGCGGTGGATCGTGTCGATGAACTGTACCCGGTGCGCGTTCTGCAACTCGAGCAGCTGCCCCCGCCTCAGCCTCGTGTCGTCGCATCGCAGGCGAAGCAGCACCCCGAGACGAGCCCCTCGTTCCGCGAGGTGCTCGAGGTTCTCGGGGAGCTCGACCTCGAAGACGACTCGGAGGCGATCGAAGGGCTCCGTGGCATCGAGGAGTTGCCGCTCGGGGTCCAGCGAGACCGGCCGATCGTCGTCGAACAGCGCCTCGAGCACGCGGAGCCGGAGCGCGAACTCGTCGACCCGCCACGGGAAGAGGTGAACGTGCTTGGTGCGGGCGTTCGTCATCAGCTGGCCTCCCGGGCGCCCGTGACCTCGAGATCCATGGCTGCGCCGTCCATCGAAGGTGGCACCTCGGCGCTCTCGCCGACGAAGGAGACCTCCTCGATGCCCCTCGGCACGTCGATCTCGACGGCGCCTTCGCGGATCGCCGCCGTCACGCGTCGCGGAGCGTCGAGGGTGGTGTGGGCGATCGGCAGGGGATCGAGCCGGGCGCCGCCGTCGCCCAGCGCCCGGAGGCCGATCCGGACGACCCAGCGCCCGCCGCTCTCTGCGGGCCGAACCGTCCCCGCGAAGCGCCACGTCGCGCCGTGGCGCTCTCCGGTGAGCCGCGAGAAGTGGAAGGACGAGGGGGCGCTGCCCGGCCGCCCGCGCGCCCCGAAGGGGAAGCGCTTGAGCAGGCGATCCGGCGCCCGTGTACCGAGCTCCGGCTTCGAGACGAGGAGATCGCGCAGCGCCGCGTTCACGCGCTCGGTGAGCTGGTCGAGCGCCTTCGCGTAGCCGCGCTGGTAGGTCTCCTTGAGTGCGTTGGTCGACTCCCAGTGATCGTGGCCGGGGGGCTCGGCGAGACGGAGGAACCGCTCGACCGCCCGATCCACCTGCGTCGGGGCCTCGGGCTGACGGGCCTCACCACCCGCGAGCACCGCGTGAAACGGGCGGCCGGCCTGCGCCAGGGCGCGACGGTCGAGGTACTTCACCACCATCCCTGCTCCGCGGAAGCACGCGACGTGGCCAAGCAGCGGATCGTGTGCGTCGTCGGGCGCCAGGCGCACGATGAGCCGCAGCTCGCCTTTGACGGCCGGGGTCCCGTCTCGTCCCGGCGGCACCTCGAGGGGGATCTCCCGCGCCACCACGTCACCCGGTTCGTCGAGCGTGGTGCGCAGCGTGCGGCGGTTCGTCCAGGCGGCGACGAACGGGGCGACGTCGGTCGACGACGGGTCGAGATCTCGGCCGGCGAGGGTGACGTGGAGCCGCCGCCCCTCGAAGGACATCGCCGGCCAGAACCACCGCGTCGCCGCGGAGGCGACGCGAGGAGCGAGCTGATCGCTCGTCGGGCTGACGTCTTCGGCAGGCTCGCGGAAGCCGACGATGAGGATGCTGGTGCCCGGCTCGAGATGATCGCGCGCGAGGTCGAGATCCCGAGCGACCGAGTTCGCCGTCAGGCCCCAGATGGACTCGGCGCGCGTTCGTCCCTCGCGGGTTGCCCGGTTCCCGAGCCAGCCCGAGCCTGAGAACTCCTGGTCTCCGACGCGGTGAGACGGCAGCTCGACGCGCGCGATGAAGCGCGGCGGCTTCTTGCCCGCGGGCAGGCCGGAGGGGACGGAGTTGAAGGCGACGGTCGACAGGCCCGAAAAGGCCCATAGGACCGACTTGCCCAGCCCGAAGCTGCCTCCGGCGGAGCTCACGCTCTTGTGACTGACGAGCGTGTCTTTGCAGAGCGCGCGGAAGTGTGAGCCGGCGCCATCTTCGTCGCCGGTGAGGCCGACCGTGCCGCGGTCGACGATCCGCAGCGCGAGCAAGCGGGTCTCCGCCTCTCGGAGCGTCGCTTCGATGCGCCGCGCGCCCGGCGTCCCGGCGGCGGCGCGGAGGTGCGGCTCGAGTTCCCGCCAGTGCAGGCTCTCGAGGAACGAGCGGAGCGGCTCGCCTTCGTACTCCCTGAACGAGAAGTCGATCCGCGGCTCGGACACCCGCTGGTCGTTCGCGTTCTGGACGACCTCGCGCACGAAGGTGTCGAGGTCGTGCTTGAAGACGTGCTCCGCCGGATCTCCGCCGCGACGGGCGCCGGAGGCCGGCAACGCGTCGAACTCCCACCCCTGAGCCATGCGACGTTTCTACACCGCTCAGACGCCGGCGACCTTCGCCGCGGCGCTGAGCTCCCAGGCGAACTTCGCCGTCTTCGTGGTGCTCGCGCCGAGCTCGACCTCCAGCCGCGCGATGCCGTCCTTCGTCACCGTCGACGGGGCGGGGCTGCAGTCCTTCGTCAGCACCTGCACCTCGACCTCCTTGACCTCCGACACCGGCACGCGCTCCTCGATGACGAGCTTGATCCCCTGCGGGCGCGTGTTCGACACGTGGAGCTTCACGCTCTTCGTGGTGGTGCGCCGGCCGGTGAGCCGGGCCTCCTCGACCTTCTCGTCGGTGTGGCGGACGATCTGCACCCCGTCTTCGTTGCCGAACGAGAGCTTCACCGTCTCGCCCGGCGCGGCGAACTTGAGCTGCGCGCGCCCCACGAGCCCCGAGTCGCGGATCAGATCGACCGGGCCCGCGAGCAGCACCTGACCGCTGGTGTTGGGGAAGCGCGCCAGCACGAAGACCAGGCTGGTGAGCTCCGCGGGGCACACGCGCTCCACGAGCGCCTTCGCCTCGAACGAGAAGAGCGCCACGCGGTGCGGCTGGCCATCGCTCGGCACCGTGGTGGTGCCCGCGCCCTGCAGCAGCCGCGTCTCGCCGCCGTCGTCGAGGCCGGGCAGCTCCGGCGCGCCGCTCGCTTCGCCCGCCGACTGGATCACCTCTTCGCGGATCGCCACGTCCACCACGCGCCGCTCGAGCTCCTGCTTCGGGCGCGTCTCGAGCACGTCGCTCTCGAGGCGGGGCGGCGTCGTGCCCAGCGTCGGCCGGGCGGTCGAGAAGGCGAGCTCCACGTCGGTCCACGCCTCGCCGGTGCGCTGCCACACCACCGCCTCGGCCTCGACCTTCACCACCTCGCCGCTCAGCGTCGCGCGGTACGCCGGCCGCCACACCGCGCAGGGCACGAGGTAGCTCGCCTTGACCTGCGCCTCGCCCTGGCCCTCGAGCGTCAGCACCAGCGCGCACTCCTGCTTGCGCGTCGGCTCCTCGGCCGTGAAGAGCACGCGCCGCGCCTCGTTCAGCCGCGCTCCCGTGAAGTCCA
>JBMORD010000379.1:0-4720 GCA_049322495.1 Myxococcota bacterium
AGCGCTCGTTCTTCGCGCGCCTTCGTCCCCGCGGGCCGCTGGCAGCGTGCGCCGGCCTCTTCCTCGGCTGCCACGTCGCCCACGCCGGCCTCGTCTTCTCGCGCCTCCCCTGACGGCGCTTTCATTGCTTCGCGCGGCTCGAATACGGTGCCCGCCGATGCACAGGCTCGACCGCTGGCTCGCCGTCGTCTTCACCCTCGACGCGGCCGTCGAGGTGCTGCTGCGCGACGACCTCCCGAGCCGCACCTTCGCGTTCGCCTTTGGCGCCTTCATCGCGACGACGCTCGCCTTCCGCACCGCGCGCCCCCTCCTCGCCACCACCCTCGCCTTCAGCGCCGCGACCGCGTCTTCGGTGCTCGAGATCGTGTGGGATCTGCCGCCGCTCGGGCCGTACGCCGCGGCGTGCATCCTGCTGCTGCCGTGGTCGCTCACCCGCTGGGGCACGCGACGGCAGGTGCTCGTCGGCGCGGGCTTCATCGCCGCCGCGTGGGTCTCGTCGCTCTTCACGCGCGAGGTGGCCCGCCCGGCGGACGCCATCGGCGGGCTGGTGGTGCTGCTCTTCCCCGGCGCGCTGGGCGCGGTGATGCGCTACCGCGACGAGGCGCACGCGCGGGCGCTCGACCAGGCGCGGCTGCGGGAACGCGAGCAGCTCGCGCGCGAGCTCCACGACAGCGTCGCGCACCACGTGGCGGCCATCACCGTGCAGGCCCAGGCCGCGGGCGCGGTGCTCAAGCGGAACCCCGAGGCGGCGCAGCAGGCGCTGGGGGCCATCGAGGCCGAGGCCAAGCACACGCTCACCGAGCTCCGCGCGCTGGTGGGCACGCTGCGCGACGCGACGGGCGCACCGCTGGCCCCCGAGCGGCGCATCGCTGACCTGGCGGCGCTGGCGCAGCGCTCGCTCCCGCCGCTGGTCGAGGTGGAGCTGACGGGCAACCTCGACGGCCTCCCGCCCGCGGTGGAGCGCGCCGTCTTCCGGCTGGGACAGGAGTCCATCACCAACGCGCTCAAGCACGCGCGCGCCGCGACGCGCATCTCGCTGCGGGTCGCGGGTGACGAAGACGGCGTGCTGCTGACCGCGCAGGACGACGGGGCGGCGGCGGGCGCTCCGGGCGCCGGCTTCGGGCTGGTGGGCATGGCGGAGCGCGCGGCGCTGCTCGGAGGCACCTTCGCGGCGGGCCCGGCGGCGGCGGGCGGCTGGCGCGTCGAGGCGCGGGTGCCGCGCGCGCCGAAAGGAAGCCCATGACGGTGCGGGTGCTCATCGCCGACGACCAGCACCTCGTGCGCACGGGCCTCCGGCTCATCCTCGAGACGGACGCGGACCTCAAGGTGGTGGCCGAAGCGGAGGACGGCGTGCGCGCGGTCTCGCTGGCCCGCACGCTGCGCCCCGACGTGTGCCTGTTCGACATCCGCATGCCGAAGATGGACGGCCTCGAAGCGACGCGACAGCTCGCCGGGCCCGACGTCGGCGACCCGCTCGCGGTGGTGGTCATCACCACCTTCGACCTCGACGAGTACGTCTTCGCGGCGCTGAAGGCCGGCGCGCGCGGCTTCCTCCTCAAGGACGCGGGGCCGGAGCTGCTGATCCAGGCGGTGCGCGCGGCGGCGTCAGGCGAGGCGATGATCTCCCCGCGCGTCACGGCCCGCCTGCTCGAGCGCTTCGCGCAGCTCGAGCCTCCCGCGCTCCGTCAGCCCTCCGAGCCGCTCACCGAGCGCGAAGAAGACGTGCTGCGCACCCTCGCCCGCGGGCTCACCAACGAAGAGGTCGCCGACGCGCTGCACGTCAGCCTGAGCACCGTGAAGACGCACGTGGCGAACCTCATGGCCAAGCTCGGCGCGCGCAACCGCGTCGAGCTCGCAGTGTGGGCGTGGGAGAGCGGCCGCATGGGCCGCCGCTGATCAGGGCGTCACCTTCGTGAGCGGGCACGAGAGATCCGCCGCCCAGGTGCAGAAGTAGAGGCTGCCGCCGAACTCCTGGAGGCTCCCGGGCACCGACGAGTAGGGGTGCGCGAAGCGCCGCACCAGCCGCGTGCCGGTGCGCGTGCCGTCGGACGAGTACAGCGGCGTGCCGCCCTGGCGATCGTCGATGATGAACCACGCGGTGGTGCCCACGGCCGCCCACGTCACGCGCGAGAACGGGTTGAAGTAGGTCGAGAAGATGCCGGGGTTGAAGTCGCCGAGCGCGTAGCTGCCCGCGGCGGTGCCGTCGGACCGCCACAGCTCCATGCCGTTGGCGTCCTTCGCGGGGAAGTAGCGCACGCCGTTGAGCGTGAAGCCCATCAGCAGCTCGGGGTCGGACGACTCGTCGGGCGTGGTGCCCGAGGCGTAGAGGTTCTTCACCAGCACCTGCGTGCCCGCGGCGGTGCCGTCGCTCTTGTAGAGCTCGCGGCCGAAGGCCGAGCTGTGCGAGCGGTACAGCATCGTGCTCCCGATGGAGCACAGCCCCTGGGTGACCTCGTTGGCGTTGAAGGGCGTCACGTCGGCGACCAGCGTGGTGCCGGCGACGGTGCCGTCGGTGCGCCACAGCTCCTGCGTCGAGGTCGCGCTGTCGATGAAGAAGTACACGAAGCCGCCGTGCGAGGTCACATCCGACGGGAAGCTGCTGGAGAGCCCCGGCACGAAGTCGCGCAGGCGGAACGTGCCCGCGACCGTGCCGTCGGTGCGCCACAGCTCGGCGCCCGCGGTCGAGTCGTCGCCCGGGAAGACGAGCACGTTGCCCACCGCGGCCATCCGCACCTCGGAGTTGACCGACAGCCAGTTGGTGAAGACCTTCAGCGGCGCGCCGGTGCCCTCGACGACGTACAGGTTCGCCGCGCCGGCGGTGTCGTTCGCCCAGAAGTAGAGCCGCGTACCGACCACGGTGAGCGAGTGGGGCCGTGCGCTCCGCGGCATGCCGTAGGCGGTGCCGGTGGCGAGGTCGGCGACGAGCTGCGTGCCCGCCGTGGTGCCGTCGGTGCGCCAGAGCTCGAAGCCCAGCCCGCCGGCGTTGGCCTCGAAGAACGCGTAGTTCCCCGCGACCACCATCGGGCCGATCGCTGGCGAGGCGGTGCCGGGCACGAGGTCGATGACCTGGCTGGTGCCTGCGACGGTGCCGTCGGTGCGCCAGAGCTCGAGGCCCGTCTCGCCGTCGTTGTTCGTGAAGAGCAGCTGCGTGCCGAGCTTCGCGAAGCGCGCGCCATCGGAGCCCGCTTCACGGTGGAGGTCGCGGAGCAGACGCGGGCGCGCGGCGGTGCCGTCGATGCTCCACAGCTCCGTGCCGGAGGGCGTGGTGCGCGCCTGGAAGTACAGCCGCGTGCCGATGACGGCGAGCTCGCGCGGCGTGCTCGAGCCCGACGCCTCGAGGTCGTTGACCAGCACCGTGCCGGCGACCGTCCCGTCCGTCTTCCAGAGCTCCTCGCCGCTGACGCCGTCGTCGGCCGCGAAGTAGAGCTGGTTGTTGAAGGCGATGAGCTGGGTGATCTCACGGGTGCCGAAGTTCTTGAGCAGCACCGTGCCCGCCGTCGTGCCGTCGGACTTCCACAGCCCGCGGTCGACGTAGCCGGTGGTGGCCACGAAGAAGAGCGTGCCGTTGACGACGGTGAGCAGCCGCGGGTCGGAGCCGGAGCTCGACATCGTGTCCACGTCCTTGACCAGCACCGTGCCCGCCGTCGTGCCGTCGGACTTCCACAGCTCGACGCCGCGCGTGCCGTCGTTGGCCGCGAAGTAGAGCGTGGTGCCCGAGACGGCGAAGCCATGCGGGGTCGACGACGCGTAGCCCGGCGCGAGGTCCGTCACGCGGTAGGTGTTCCCGCTGATGCCCTGCGAGCGCCAGAGCTCGACGCCGTTCGAGTTGTCTCCGCCCGCGAAGTACACCGTCGAGCCGATGGCCACGAAGGGCTGGTCGGCGTTGGTGAGGTTCACGTACGACGGCGCATAGGTGCCCATCGGGAAGCCGTCGGAGCGCATCAGCGTGCGGCCAACGACCGGGTCGACGCCGGTGAAGTAGACGCCCGCGCCGATGGTCAGCGGGTAGTGCGGGTCGGTCGAGCCGTTGCCCGCGACGAGGCCCGTGCGCGCGGCGGTGCCGTCAGAGAGGCAGAGGCCTCCGGCGCAGTTGAAGAGGAGGATGTCGGCGCCGGACACCGGGTCGGGCAGCCGCGCGAAGTGCGTCGGGTTGCTGCCGACGGTCCCGGGCACGAAGTCGGAGACGAGCCGCGTCCCCGCCGCCGTGCCGTCGGACACCCACAGCTCGCGCCCCGTGGCGCTGGTGGTCGCGGAGAAGAACAGCAGCGAGTTCATCACGAAGAGGTCGGCCGGCGACGAGTCCGCCGCGCCCGGCGCGATGTCACGCACCAGCACCGTGCCGTTGCGCGTGCCGTCGGAGCACCACAGCTCGCGCCCGACCGGCGCGGAGGTCGCCGCGAAGCAGAAGCGCGAGCCGAACACCACGGGGCGCGAGGGGCTCGCGTCGCCGGTCGTCGAGCCGAGGTTCGTGTCGGCGAAGACCTCGACGATCGGCCCGGTGCCCGCGTCCATCGCGGAGCCGCCGCCCGTCGCGGAGCCACCGCCCGTCGCAGAGCCACCGCCCGTCGCAGAGCCACCGCCCGTCGCAGAGCCACCGCCGGTCGCGGAGCCACCGCCGGTCGCAGAGCCACCGCCGGTCGCGGAGCCACCGCCCGTCGCAGTGCCACCCCCCGTCGCGGAGCCGCCGCCCGTCGCAGAGCCGCCGCCCGTCGCAGAGCCG
>JBMORD010000380.1:0-4720 GCA_049322495.1 Myxococcota bacterium
CCTGCAGGCGGCGATCACCCGCTGCCGGGCGGCGCACGAGCGCCCCACCGTCGGCATCGAGCTCCGACCGCTCCGCTCCGCGCTCTTCGAGCCGCGCGCTTCAGCGGAGCGGCACGACCTCTTCGCCCTCAAGCTCGAGCTCGGCGGCTGCGCCGTGCGCTGAGCGTTATTTGTTGTAGCTCGTGAACCCGATCGGGATCGCGCTCGAGATCGCCGCGGTGGTCGCGACGCCGAACTCCCCGTGCACCGCGTCCACCGCGAACGGCGTCGCGAGCGTCGCGAGCGTCACCCACGGTCCGGCCACGGAGGTCGCGGCCTCCCAGGACACCGTCCCGCCGCTCTCGCGGATCCGCCACCACTCCTGGGTGGTCGCGTAGTTGCTGGAAGCGTCGAGCACCACCGCCTTGGCCGCGCGCGCACGGGCCCTGAGCTTCGGCGGGGTCGTGCCCTCGAACTCGAGCGAGAGCCTGTTCTCGGAGTCCAGCTCGACGGCGAGGTAGGCGCCGACCGGCGGGAAGTAGACCGTGAGCGCCTTGATGTTGACCATCACCGAGCTGCCCCGGAGGTCATAGGCCGCCGTGGTCTGGAACGCGCACTGGCTCGTGCCGCCAGGCTCCAGGGTGAAGGCGGCCACGGAGGTCTCCTGCACCGTGCAAGGCCCGCTCTGGAGCAGCCGCCACTCGGGCGCGAGGGCGCCGTCGAAGTCGTCGCTGAACGAGCTCGCGGCGCACCAGCTCGCACGCGGTCGACCGAGGTCGAGGTTGTCGAACGCGGCAGTGCTCGGGGCGCCCGTCGCCGGCATCGAGGCGCCGAGGACGATCCTCACCGCGCGCGCGAACGCCGGCGTGGGTTGCTTCATCCGCTGGGTCCAGGCCATGCCGTCCGGCGAGGTCTCCCAGTGGAGCGCGCCGGCGGTCTCGCGGATCTGCCAGTAGCGGTGAGCCGCGGGATCGTAGCTGATCCCTTGCTGCGTCGGAACGCCGCCGAGGATGAGCCGGCTGTAGAGCGTGCCTCCCTGCTGCACGAACAGGACCTGGTTCTGAGCGTCGAGCTCGCCGGCGAGATACGCGCCCGCCTGCGTGGCGGTGTTGACCATCGCCGGGACCTCGACCCTCAGGCGATCCTCGTCGAGGTTCACCGCGTGAAGCGAGCGATACTCCGCGGTCTGGCCCGCTCCGGGTGTGACGACGAGCCAGCCCCCGGACTCGGAGAGCGTCGAGCCCGCGGGCTTCACGAGCCCCCACTGGCTCGCTGGCACGCCATCGTCGAAGTCGTCTTGGATCGCCGAGGGACGTCCGCACGCCGCCGGAGGATCGAGCCCGAGGTCGGGTTTCGGCGCGGTGAGGTCGGGCTTCGGCGGGGGCAGGTCGAGGCCAGCGGGCAGCTCCGGCGTCGTGGTCAGATCCGCGGGGCGATCCAGCTCCGGCCCGCGGTCGGCGACGAGGTCCACGTGCGCGCCCGCGTCGATCCGGGCATCGTCATGCACCGGCCGGTGTGGGACGAGAAGGTGGCAGGCCCCGAGCAGAGGGGCGAGGATGGGCAAACAGCAACGACCCAGCACCCTCTCAATCTAGCATGGTTGCCGGCTCGAGGTCGGCCGCGGGCCACGCTCGACTCACCAGCTCTCGGTGCCGTGGCAGCCGGCGGGCGTGCAGGTGCGCGCGGTCGCGTTCCAGCCCACGTTGCAGACGTCGCGCGCGCCGTTGACGTGCTTCGCGGGATCGACGATCTGCTTGCTGCCGTTCACGACGCAGGAGTGGCAGCTCGCGCAGCCGAGCTTCTTGTCGACGATGTGCTTCTCGTGGCGGCCGGAGAGGGTCATGGCCTGACCGTCGGTCTCGTCGTCGTGACAGGCCGAGCAGCCGCCGGTCCAGCTCCCGACCCAAGGCGCGCTCCCGGTGCTCCCGGGCTTGCCGTTCCCGTGGCAGTACATGTTCGAGCAGAGGTACGTCGTGAAGCTGTAGGTCGAGCCCGCGCCGGCGCCCGTGAACTTCACCTCGGCGGGCGAGGGATCGATGTGCCCGGGGCTGAGCGCGTTGGCTGGCACGCTGCCGTGACAGATCGCGCAGCCGAACGCGGCGTGGCTCGCGCCCGCGACGACATGAGCGGTGTGCCTGCCGACACCGGGCACGCTGATCGCGGTCTGGCCAGCAACGGTCGTCGGTGGCGCGCCGGTCTGGTTGAGCGTGCCGCCGTGGCAGAAGGTGCACTTGGTCTGCCAGCCCGGGTGGCAGCTCTCGCAGCTCTTCGCGCTACCGCCCGTGAGCGAGCCGCCGTGGCAGGCCTTGCAGCCGTCGGGGCCCTTGAGGAACGCGGCGCCGTGTACACTCCCCGCGCCCCAGCCGCTCGGATGCCCGCCCGCCGAGGCCTCGACCTTGCCGTTCACGTGCAGCGCGGGCGCGATGATCTTCTTCGCGGCGTCGACGACCGCGCCGTGACAGCCGGAGCACGCGCTATTCTGCGGGTGCGGCGCCGCCGGCGGGAGGCCGTGGCAGGTGCCGCACGCGGCCTGCGTTCCGTCGACCTTGGTCCAGCTCGGCGTCGTCTGGCTCCCGCCGGAGAGCGTCGCGCCGTGGCAGTAGGCCCCGGCGCAGGTCGTCCCGTCCCAGGCCGGCTTCGCGCCGCCCGTGGTCGCGAGCGCGGAGAAGGCGAGCTCGGCCGGGAGCGCCGTGTCGATGTGACCGGGATCGACGACCTTCGCCGGCACGACGTGGCAGTCGTTGCACGTGAGCTCCGCGTGCCAGGTCGAGCTGCCGAGGTGACTCTGATGGGCGCCGACGCCGCGTTCGCTCGTCGCGGACTTCCCGCCGACGCTGAGCGGCGGGGCGAGGTTCTTCGCCGAGCCGTGGCAGCCGAGACAGCCGGGGTTGGCCGCATCGGCGACCGGGCCCTGCTCGGCGAGGCGCGCCTCGGTGCGGCTCCCGTCCTTGCCCGCGCCCCCCTCGAGCCGCGCCGCATCGCGACCCCCGTCCACCGTCCCCGTCGAGCTCGAGCCGCAGCCTGCGCGCGCGACCATCACCCCCCACGCGACCAGCGACCGCATCCTCACCTCCAGGAACGAACGACTCAGTTGAAGTCCACCTTCCCGTCGACGTGGCGCGCCGGCGCGATGATCGCCCCCGCCGCGTTCACGACCGCCGGGTGACAGCTCGCGCAGCCCGCGAGCGACGAGGGCGGATGGGCCGCGCCGCTCCGTCCCTTCGCGGGCGGGAGCCCGTGACAGCTCCCGCAGACCATCTTCTCCCCCGCGTTCCAGACCGGCTCGGGGTTCCCGCCGCCGTCGAGGGCGTGACAGTAGGTCGAGGCGCAGCGCAGGCTCGCCGTGTTCCAGCTCGGCTGCCGCGAGCCGGTCTTCGCGAGCGCGCCGAAGCTGAGCTCGGCGGGGAGCGGCGAGTCCATGTGGCCCGCGGCGTCGACGGAGGCGGGCATGACGTGGCACTCGCTGCAGGCGAGCGCCGCGTGCCGCGCCGACGCGCGCACGTGCGCCTGGTGCGCGCCCACGCCGCGCTCGCTCTCGCTGCTCTTGCCCGTGGTGTCCACGGGCGGCGCCGCGTTCTCGAGGCCGCCGTGGCAGGAGCTGCAGCCCGCGCCGCCGCCCTTCACCTCCACCTTGCCGTTGAGATGGAGCGCGCGGTTCTTGATCGCGCCGCTCGCGTCGACGGTCTCCGTGTGGCAGAGCGAGCAGGTCCCGGTCTTCGGGTGCGAGCCTCCGGGCGGCAGGCCGTGGCAGGCGCCGCACGCGGCCTGCGTGCCGTCGACCTTGGTCCAGCTCGGCTTCGCGACGCTCCCGCCGGGGAGCGAGCTCGCGTGGCAGTAGACGCTGCAGCTCGTCCCGTCGAAGCTCGCCTTGAAGCCGCCCGTCGTCGCGAGCCCCGAGAAGACGACCTCGGCCGGCAGCGCGCTGTCGAGGTGCCCCGGGTCGTCCACCCCCTGCGGCACGAGGTGGCAGCTCCCGCAGGGGGTCGCGAGCGCGAGCTTCCCGTCGCCCGCGAGGTGCGCGTGGTGCGCGCCCACGCCGCGCTCCTCGCTGCCGGTCTTGCCGCCCGAGAGCCAGAGGCCCGGCGGCGGCGCCGCGGACTCGCGCGTGCCGTGACACCCCTCGCAGCTCGGGCTCGTCGAGGCGGGGCGCTCGCGCGGCTCGAGGCACGCGCCCGAGGCGAGCGCGCTCGCGAGGAGCGCGATCCGGAGCGGGGCGCGCATGGCTAGTGGCACATGAGGCACAGCGGGTCGCTCCCCTTCCCGCCCCGGCGCCAGCCCGCGGGGTGGGGCTTGATGCCGAGGCCGCCCTTGGTCGCGCTCTTGTGACAGCGCACGCAGTTCGAGAGGCTCCCCTGATCGTGGCAGCCCGCGCACTGGGTGATGCGACGGCGAGCGTCGCGGCCGTGGCTGTTCGGCGAGCCCGGGCTCAGCCAGTCGGAGGGGTGCGGCGAGCTCTTCACGCCGCCGGCGCTGACCTGCGCGCTCACGCCCTCGGCCTCGTGGCAGCGCTGGCAGCTCTTCGTGCCGTGGCAGCGGAGGCAGCTCCCGCTCGCCGCGCGCGCCTCGATCGCGTGCCGCGACTTGAAGTCCGCCTCGTGGATGAAGCGCCGGTCGACGCGCTCCGCGTGGCGCAGCGACGGCTTGAGCCCCGCGCGCGCGCCCGCGTGGCACTCGGCGCAGTAGCTCTGCGCGTGGCAGCTCGCGCAGAGGCTCTGGCCGCCCGCGCTCGCCTGGCGCCCGT
>JBMORD010000381.1:0-4709 GCA_049322495.1 Myxococcota bacterium
CAGAACCCGAAGCCGGCACACGAGGTGAACCCCAACGTGCCCCGCGCGTGGGGCGAGGCGATCCAGAAGGCGATGCAGAAGCGCCCCGAAGATCGCTTCCAGTCCGCCGCGGAGTTCGCCAACGCGCTCGACGCCGCCCTGCGCGCCCCCGGGCCGGCGCCGGTCGTGGTGCCGGCCGCGCCTCCCGCCGCCCGCCCGAGCGCCGCGCCGCCCGCGGCCCAGCCTGCGCAGCCGCTCCCCCGTCACACCGCGCGCTTCGACGCGATCGTCGCCCGCCTCGACGGCACGACGCTCGGCACGCTCCAGTGCACCGACATCTCGAAGGGAGGCATGTTCCTCTCGACGACGGGCGAGCTGCCGGCGGTCTTCTCGCGCGTGAAGATCACCCTCCCCAGCGCGGGCAACCTCGACGTGCTCGCCGAGGTGGTGCGCCACGTGCCGGCCGATCAGGCGAAGGCGTGGGGCATGCCGCCGGGCTTCGGCGTGCAGTTCATCGAGGTGACGCCGCCGCTGCGCGACGCGCTCAACCGCGTGGTGCAGGGGCTGCCGGTGCTCACGCGCCCCGCCACCACCACGCCCGAGAGCCAGACCATCGAGGCGCTGCTGGCGAAGTACCGCGAGCGCATCAACGGCGATCACTACGTGGTGCTCGCGCTGCAGCCCACCGCGTCGATGGACGAGATCCGCGCGCGCAGCGGCGAGGCGATCGCCCAGCTCCAGGAGCTGCTCAAGAAGACCCTCAAGCCGACCGAGGTGGCGCAGCTCGAGGCCGCGCTCAACCGGGTGCGCGGCGCCCGCGACGCGCTGTCGAACCCCGGCCCGCGCGCGCGCTACGACGCCAACCGCGGCAACTGGCGCGGCATCGCCAGGTGCCTGCTCGGAGGCCTCGGGCCGCTCGACCTCGAGCGCCTGCGCCAGGAGTACCTCCTCGAGCACCCCACCGCGGCCGGCTCGGCGCACGTGAAGTTCCTCGCCTCGAAGGGTCACGAGCAGAAGGGGCAGCTCCGCGAGGCGCTCGACGCCTGCGAGGCCGCGCTGCAGATCGACCCCCTCAACATGCAGCTGCACCAACGGCACGCGATGCTGAGGAAGCAGCTCGGAGCCTGACGTGCCCGGTGCGCTCGAGGCGAAGCTCTTCCCGCGCACGCGCCCGGGCTGGCTGCCGACCGGCGCCGCGCGCGAGGCGATCGTCGTCTGGGCGGTCTGCTTCGCCGCCGTGCTGATCGCCTTCCTGGTGTGGCGGCCGCTGGCGAAGGTCGTCGCCACCGTGGGCTTCCTCTACCTCCCGCTCCACGTCGCCGGCTGGCGCGGCGAAGACTGGCCCGACTACGGCATGTCGACGCGCCAGCTCGGCCGCGACGTGCGCCTCTTCCTCGTGGTGAGCGCGATCGTCTTCCCGCTCTTCATCGGCGGCTACGTGGGCTTCGTGTCCGCGTGGGAGCTGGTGCCCACCGAGTGGATCCGCGCCCTCACGCCCTACACGGCCGCGCCGCACTTCTCGTTCCGCCTGCCCGATCGCTTCACCGAGTGGGTGATCGACGATCTCTTCGTGGTCGCGCTGCCCGAGGAGTTCTTCTACCGCGGCTACCTCCAGACGCGGCTGCGCGACGCGTGGCCGAAGGGGCGGCTCTTCCTCGGGGCCCGGCTCGGCCCGGCGTTCTGGCTCACCGCGGCGCTCTTCGCCCTCGGGCATCTGGCGATCTTCCAGGTGTGGCGGCTGGGCGTCTTCTTCCCCGCCCTGCTCTTCGGGTGGATGCGGGAGCGCAGCAACTCCGTGGTGGGCGCGGCGCTGTTCCACGCCTCGGCGAACCTGCTGATCAAGATCCTCGACGCGAGCTACTTCGGCTGATCAGCGGATGGTGACCGCGAGCTTCCGATCGACGGCGATCGTCGCGCCGTCGACGAGGCGAACCCACCCGTCGATCGCGCCTGCGGAGATGGCCACCGAGCGACGCCGCCGGTGATCGCGCACCAGCGCGTCACCCTCGCGCGCGTCGGCCTTGAGCTCGTGGCGCGCACACTCGGTGCGGCCCTCGAGGAGCGCGTAGGACATCGGCGCCCCGCCCCGCGTGGTGGCCACCACCAGCCGCCCGTTGCTCGCCAGCAGCGAGAACTTCGGGCGAGCGGTGACCCCGGCGCCACCCGAGACGTGCTCCACCGCGCGCGCGCAGGCGGCCAGCGCACCGGCCGCCGAGGCGCCGTCGAGCGACGGATCCTCCATGCGCCCCAGCTCGCGCAGCGCGGCGAGGAAGCGCGCGAAGGCCGCCTCCTCCCACGTCGGGCCGCGCACCACGCCCTGCAGGAACTCCGGGAGCTCGTCCCACAGGCGCTCGCGCACCGCCTCGGCCCGCTCGAGCACCCCGGCGCCGGCGAACAGCCAGTGGCGGAAGCGGAACGGCTGGGCCGAGCGCTCCACGTCCTGGCCGAGCCCGAGCACCCGGCTGGCGAGCATCACGATCTCCGAGTCCGGCGCCTCCCACGCCTCGCTGAAGGGCACGCCAGCGCCGTACTGGCGCTGGACCACGTGCCCCTCCTGCCAGACGCCCATCCCCACCACCGACCCGGGAGCCGGCGAGAAGCCCGCGCGCACACGATCCAGCTCACAGCGGACGAGCGCGGCGTCCTGCGTGACGAGTGCGAGAACCTGCGACATCTGATCACTTCCTTAACCGGCCACTCCCAGCGTCTCAACTCGTGGCAG
The DNA here is from genome assembly GCA_049322495.1 of Myxococcota bacterium. GTDB lineage: Bacteria > Myxococcota > Myxococcia > Myxococcales > Myxococcaceae > Archangium_A. Next base: position 2,702 of record JBMORD010000381.1, read on the forward strand.
GGGTGTGCCACTCCCGGTGTCGGGAAGTGAGCGAACGGTGGGCAAACACGGTAACTTTGCGCCCATGTCCGAAATCGCAGTCGGCATCGACCTCGGCACTTCGTACTCGTGTGTTTCTGCAGTCATCGACGGTCAACCGACGGTGATCCCGAACGAATGGGGCGAGTTCACGCACGCGTCGTGCGTGTCGTTCCTCGAAGACGGGAGCGTGCTGGTCGGCAACGCGGCGAAGAAGAACATCATCACCAACGCCGAGCACACCGTGTACTCCGCGAAGCGGTTGATCGGCCGCTTCTTCTTCTCGGACGAGGTGAAGAAGGCCAAGACGGTGATGCCGTACACGATCGTCGAGGGCCCGAACAACTCGGTGCGCATCCAGGCACGCGGCAAGACGTACTCGCTGCCGGAGATCTCCGCGCTGGTGCTCAAGGAGCTCAAGGCGATCGCCGAGAGCTACCTCGGCCAGCCGGTGACGAAGGCGGTGATCACCGTGCCCGCGTACTTCAACGACAACCAGCGCCAGGCGACGAAGGACGCGGGCCGCATCGCGGGCCTCGAGGTGCTGCGCATCTTGAACGAGCCGACCGCCGCCGCCCTCGCCTACGGCTTCGGCAAGGACGTCAACCAGCGCGTCGCGGTCTACGATCTCGGCGGCGGCACCTTCGACGTCTCGGTGCTGGAGATCGGCAAGGACGTCTTCGAGGTGCTCTCGACGGCAGGCGACACCTACCTCGGCGGCGACGACTTCGACGATCGCATCATGAACTGGCTGGCCGACGACTTCCTCGGCCGCACCAAGCTCGACCTGCGCCAGAACCGCTTCTGCCTGCAGATGCTCAAGGAGGCGGCCGAGAAGGCGAAGATCGAGGTCGGCCAGCACGGCGAGGCCCAGATCCTCTGCCCGGGCATCTGCCAGGACACCAACGGCAAGGTGCTCGACCTCCAGGGCCGGCTCACCGCCGATCAGTTCAACCGCATGGTGATGGATCTCGTGCAGGGCACGTTCAAGGTGACCGACGAAGCGCTCCAGAGCGCGCGCATGACGGTCAACGACATCGACGCGGTGATCCTCGTCGGCGGCCCGACGCGCCTGCCCATCATCCGCAACTCGGTGATGCACTACTTCCAGAAGGAGCCGATGACCGGCGTCGACCCCGACCAGGTCGTCTCGCTCGGCGCCGCGCTCCAGGCCCACGCGCTCCTCGACAAGGCGACCGAGACCTTCCTCGTCGACGTCACCCCGCTGTCGCTGCGCATCGGCACCGTCGGCGGCTTCACCGAGAAGATCATCGAGAAGAACACCCCCATTCCCATCGAGAAGTCGAAGACCTTCACCACCAGCCGCGACGGCCAGGACAAGGTGAAGATCCGCGTGTACCAGGGTGAATCGAACCGCGCCGACGAGTGCGAGCTGCTCGGCGAGTTCGAGTTCTCCGGCTTCCGCATCGGCTACCGCGGCGAGGTGAAGATCGAGGTCACCTTCACCATCGACTCCAACGGCATCGTGAACGTGCAGGCGGCCGACGAGGAGACCGGCCAGAAGACCTCGACCACCATCAGCCTCTCGTCCGGCCTCTCGGAGACGGACATCCAGCAGTCGATGCAGAAGAACCGTCAAACGCAGCTCGCGGGCCACCGGGATCTCCCGGCCGTTCGCTGAGGCAGGACCATGTCGAACCAGGACGACAACAGCGGCAAGCCCCCTCCGCCGCCCGGCATCCCGCAGATCGCGCCGGCGAAGCCCCTGCCGCGCGTGACGGTGCCTGCCGCCGCGCCGGTCGCCCCCGCGACGCCGACCATCGCCCCGGCCGCCCCGGCGGCGCCGTCGCCGGAGCCCGCGCGCCCCTTCACGCCCATCGCCACCCGCCCGGGCGCTGCGGCTCGCCCACCGTCGAGGCCACTGCCGACGATCGCGCCGGCCGTCCCGCAGCCGGTCGCCGCGCCCGCCGTGCCGCCGCCGGCCGTGGCGGCGCCCGCCGCGCCGCGAACGCCGGTGATCGCCCCGCCC
>JBMORD010000382.1:0-35959 GCA_049322495.1 Myxococcota bacterium
GCGCTGCCTCCACCCGTCGCGCTGCCACCGCCGGCGCCGCCGCCGCTGATCGAGCTGCCCCCGCCTCCTCCGACGCCGGCATCGGTGCCTGCGTCGGTGTTGCCGCCGCCACCACCAGCGCCGCCGCCGGGCGAGCCGCGGAGCGTGCACTCGCCGAGGAGGCACGTCTCGTAGCTCGAGCAGTCGCGGTCGGTGCGGCAGACGATGGTGCACTCATTCGCGACGCAGCGCTCGACCTCGGGGCAGTCGCTGTTGATGCGACACGCCTTCTTGCCGCTGCACGAACCGAGGAGGACTGCGGTGAGACCGACGACGATGGGGGACAGGCGCACGGGACGGCAACACTGCGGGGCGCGCCCCACCGTGTCAAACGAGCGGGGAGTTCTCGTGACGCGCCTCTGGAGCCGGGCACGATGACGCCGAGGTCCGCGTGTCCGACGTCGATCCGGTCGCAGGGGAGCATCAGCAGCAGCGCCAGGAGTTCCTGCGCTCGTACGGCCTCGTGGGCGGTGCGATCGCCTCGATCCTCGCGCTGGGCTACCTCTTCGGCCTGAAGCTCTTCACCGGAGGGCTGGTGCTCGCGGCGTGCGCGGGTGGGCTCTTCGCGCTCCCGGTCCTCGCCCGGCGGCTCCCGGTGCCCTTCGTGGGCCACGTCGCGGCGGCGCTGGTGCTGGCGCCGGTGGCCTACGTGACGAGCCTGCGCGGCGATCTTCCGCTCGGCGCGCTGGTCTTTCTGTGCGTGCCTCCGGTCGCGACGGGCTTCCTCGCCGGGAGCCGCGCGGCTATCGGCTGGGCGCTCGCGTCGAGCGCGCTCATCGGCGTCGCCTTCTGGCGGGTCAGCAGCGGCCGCGCGGCCTACGTCCCCGAGCTGCTGGTGCCGGAGGTCTACGCGCAGCACGATCTCTTCGAAGCGGTGGGCATGGTGGGCGTCGTGGTGCTGATGACCGGCATGGCGCTGAGCATCGAGCGCCGCCGTCGCCTGGTCGCGCGCGAGCAGCAGCGGCTCCACGACGAGCTCGAGCGCCGTCGCGGCGCCGCGCGTGTGGGGCGCCTCGCGGCGGGCGTGGCGCACGAGATCAACAACCCCGTGGCGTGGATGACGAGCGGCACGTCGTGGCTCGGGCAGCACGTCCCGACGCCCGAGGGCTCCGAAGCGCGCGAGGTGCTCGGGGAGCTGACCGAGGGCCTGCGCCGGGTGACGCGCATCGTGTCTCATCTCCAGGCCGTCGCCCGCCCCGGGCGCGCCGACGATGGAGCGTCGCCGAAGCGCGTGCTGGAGATCGTCGAGACCCTGGGGCAGTGCAACGACCGCGGCGAGCGCCGCAAGCAGCCGCTGCAGGTGTCGGCTCCCGAAGGGCTCCGCAGCGTCGTCGCCAGCGAGGGGGGGGCTGGCGCAGCTGCTGCTCGAGCTCGTCCTCGACTCGAAGGGCGACCCGGTGAAGGTGTCCGCCGTCGCGAGCGAGACGGGCGTGGCCTTCGTGGTCACGCCGGTGGCCGCCGAGGGGCTGCTCTTGGCGGGCTCGGTGGTGCACGAGTGGGGCGGCTCGGCGCGCCTCGAGGGCGAGGCGCTGCGGCTCGAGCTGCCCGCGCGATGACGCTCAGTACAGCGAGGCGCCGCGGCCCTGCGAGCGGAGCGACTCGGTCTTCATCTGCTTGACCGCCTCGCGCCGCGCCGGCTCGGGCGCGCTCGCCGCCGAGGTCGAGAGCCCGAAGATGTTCTGGTTCGTCGCGCGCTCGTCGGCCACCGACCCTTCGCCGGCGACCTGATCGGCCTCGAAGAAGATCGCCTCGTTGTCGCGCAGCGACTGCTGGGCGGTGCCGAGATCGCCGCGGTCGAGCGCCTCGGCCGCCTTCTTGTAGTTCACCGCCGCGCGCGCCTTCGTCGCGAGCACCACGGCCTGCTTGTCGCGGTTGCGCAGGGCGAGCGTCGTGTCTTCGGTGACCATCGCGGCGAGCGCGAGGCGGGCGTCGGCCGGCTTCTCGGTGAGGAGATCGGTGTAGGCGAGCTGGAACGCCGCGATGTCGACGCTGCCGTTGCGGACGCCCGGCGTCGCGGTGAGGTGCACCACCAGCTTCTCGATCTGCCGCGCCGAGAAGTCGGGGAGGGTGATGGTCACGGTGTTGCCTACCTGCGAGACGGGGCGGCCGTAGACCTCGACGAAGCGCACGCCCGCGGGGAGCGTGAAGGAGATCGACGCGGTCCGCGCGACCATCGTCGACGCCTGCTCGAGGTCCTTCTGGAAGAGCGTGGCCATGGCCGAGGCGTCGCTGATGAAGCCGTACGAGCCGCCGCCCACGTCGGCGAGGCGCTGCATGAGGTCCTCGTTGAAGTCGGCCCCGACGCCGAGCGAGGTGACGGACACGCCGCGCGCGCGGATCTGCCGCACCACGGTGGCGAGGCCCTGGGCGCTGGTGATGCCGACCGTCGGCTGGCCGTCGCTCAGCAGCAGCAGGCGGTTGACGCGGAAGTCGTTCATCGCCCGCTCGATGTGCTTGCTGCCGACCGCGAGCCCGTCGCCGATGTTGGTCCCGCCCTCGTCGGAGATGTTCGCGATGTACCGCTTGAGCTTCACCTTGTTCTCGGGCGTGGCGAAGACGCCCGCCATCGCCGACACGTCGGTGCCGTAGTGCACCACCGTGAGCCGGTCCTGCTCGTCGAGCAGCTCGACCAGGCGCATCGCCGCGCGACGGGCGTTCTCGATCTTCGCGCCCGACATCGAGCCCGAGCGATCGATGACCACCGCGAGGTTGACCGGCGCGCGGCGGCTGCCCGGCACGTCGACCGCGGTGACCTCGAGCGTCGCGAAGACGTCACTGGTGCCGGGCACCAGGTACGGGTGCGAGAGGCGACCGGTGAGCGAGAGCGAGCCCGGGTTCGCCACCGGCGTCGGCGGCGGAGCGGGCGGGGGCGTGACGACGACCGGCGCGGGCGGTGGAGGCGGGGCGGGCGGCGCCGCGACCTTCGGGAGCCCCACGATGACGGCGGTGAGCAGCAACGCAGCCGCGACAGCAAGGAAGGCGGTCGTCCGGTTCATGGCACGTGGAACGACCCGGGCCCGCAACGGATCTGAAGACCGTGCATTCACTCGGAAAGGACCCAAGAATCAGGCAGTTCCACTCGAGAAAGGCCCCGTGTGACCGACCGCGACGATGACGTCGGCAGAGAGAAGACGCTCCCCCGCGTGAGCCAGAGCGGCGCGGGGGCGACGGGCGCGCGGGCGGAGCTGCCGCTGCAGCAGGAGGGCCGCTACGCGGTGCCGGAGGGGGTGACCGACCCGGAGCTGGCGCGGGGAGGCATGGGCCGTGTGCTCACGCTGGTCGATACGCACCTCAAGCGCGAGGTGGCGGTCAAGGAGCTCCTGCGCGAGCACACCGCGGAGCACAGCTCGACCGGCCCGATGCTCGAGAACCTCTTCGTCCGCGAGGCGCGCGTGCTGGCGCTCCTCGAGCACCCGGGCGTGGTGCCGGTCTACGAGCTCGGCCGCCGCGCCGACGGCACGCCGTACTACGCGATGCGCCGCATCCGCGGGCGCTCGCTCCACGCCGCGCTCGCAGACTGCGTCAGCCTCGACGAGCGCCTCGCGCTGCTCTCGCACTTCATCGACGTCGCGCAGACCGTCGGCTACGCGCACAGCAAGGGCGTGGTGCACCGCGACCTCAAGCCCGACAACGTGATGGTCAGCCGCTTCGGCGAGACGCAGGTCATCGACTGGGGGCTGGCCCTGGTACGCGGGGAGCCGATCGAAGGCGGCGTGGTGGCCGGCACCCCGTCGTACATGGCGCCGGAGCAGGCCGCGGGCACCGGGGTCGACGCGCGCAGCGACGTCTGGGCGCTGGGCGTGATGCTCTTCGAGCTGCTGACCGGGCGGCTCCCCTTCGGTGGGCGCGGCCCGTCGGAGATCCTCGACGCGGTGCGCACCGGGCCGATCCCCCGCGTGAAGGACCTCGAGCCGGGCGCGCCTCCCGCGCTGATCGCCGTCGCCGAGAAGGCGCTCCAGCGGGCGCCGGCGCTCCGCTTTCAGGACGCGGGCGAGCTGGCCGACGCCCTCGAGGCCGCGCAGCGCGCGCGCGCGCCGAAGCCGGTGCTGCTGATTGTCACCATCGCCGCGCTCGCCCTCGGCGTGCTCGGGTTCGGTGGGCTCTCGCTGTCCCTCTCTCAGCGCGCGCAGGACGTGCAGCGCGACGCCCGGCTCGCGGTCGCGGACGCGCGGCGGGCCTCGGCGGCAGCTCAGGCCGAGGCCGCGCTGGCGGCGCTGCGCGAGCGCGACACGCTGCGCGCCTCCGAGCTGGCGAAGAAGGTCGAGGGCTCGGCGCTGGCGCGCGGCATCGGCTGGCTCGCCGACGAGCGCGGCGTGCCCGAGCGCGACTGGAGCGTGAAGGTGGCCGCGGGGTGCAGCGCGCTCGCCGCGGCGGGCACCACGACGGTGTGCGCGACGCTCAACGGGCTCGAGCTCTTCGGTGCCGACGGCGCGCCGCTCGGGACCCTCTCGACCGGACCTCATGGCTGGCAGCACGCGGTGCTGGCCCTCGGCGAGGCGCAGGTCGTCTCGGGCGGTGACGATCGGCAGCTCCACTTCTGGGACGTCGCGGGCCGGAAGCACCTGCGCGCGGTCAACGGCTTCTCGGGGCCGGTGCGCGCGCTCGCCGCCGACGGCGCGGACCTCATCGTCGGCCTGGGCGACGGCGTGGTGGTGCGCGTGGCCGCCGACGGCGCGACGCAGGAGCTGACGCGCCACCCGCGCGCGGTCACGCGCGTCGCGGCGATGGCCGGCGTGGTGGCCTCGGTGTCCGAGGGGCTGCTGCGCGTCACCGGCCCGAGCCCGGTGGAGCTCGATCGTCACGTCGGGGCGCTCGCGGTGCTCGACGCGCGCACGGTGGCGCTGGGGGTCGAGCGCTCGGTCGTGCTGCTCGAGGACGGCGTCGCGCATCGCCCCGCAGACGGCCACCGCGACGACGTCACCGCGCTGGTGGTGGTGCCGCGGGACGAGCGCGCGCCTGCGCGGCTGGTGAGCGGGAGCGCCGACGGCACCGTGCGCTGGTGGTTCGCCGACGGCTCCACCGAGGGGGTGCTCGGCGGCTTCGGGCCGGGCGTGCAGGCGCTCGCGGCCACCGCGGACGGGCGGGTGCTGGTCGCCACCGCGAAGAAGCAGCTCGAGGCGTGGCGGCTGCCGCCGCGCGCGCGTCCTCCCGATGCGCTGGGCGTGCCCTCGGCGTACGCGTGGTGGCCCGGCGGCGGCCTGGTGTCGGGCTACCGCGATGGGCGCGTGCGCCGGCTCGATCCCGCCACCGGGGAGGCGCACGACCTCGAGGCGCGCCACGTCGGGCCGGTGCGCGCGGTGCAGCGGGTGTGGGGGGCGGAGCGGAGCGACGAGCTGCGCTTCCTCTCGGCGGGCGATGACGGGCGGGTGCTCGGCCAGCGCTGGAATGGCGCGGTCGACACGCTCGACGCCATCCCCGGCGCGCGGGTGGTGGCGCTCGCGACGAGCCGCGCGGGGCGGCTCGCCGCCTGGGCCGCCGACGACGGCACGCGCGTGGTGTGGAACCTCGAGCTCGGCAAGGAGATCTCCCGAACGAAGGACACCCTGGTGCGCGCGCTCGCCTTCTCGCACGACGGTCGCACGCTCGCGCTCGGGCGCGACGACAAGCGGGTGGCGCTGCACGACGCGCAGACCGGCAAGGAGCTGCGCGTGTTCGAGCCGATCGACGGCGCGGTGACGGCCCTCGCCTTCTCTCCCGACGGGACGAAGCTCATCGCCGGCTCGAGCGACGGGCGCGTCACCGTGTGGTCGAAGGACGGCGGTCGCCCGCTCTTCACGATGAACGATCCACAGGCGCGGGTGTCGACGCTCGACGTGCACGCGAAGGGGCTGCTCCTCGCGGCCGGCAGCGACGACGGCAGCGCGTGGCTCTACTCTCTCGAAGAGGGGGCGCTGCTCGGGCAGGTGCCGGCCGACGCCGGCGACGTGCTGCTGGTCGCCTTCACCGAAGACTCGTGGCTCGTGGTGGGCGCCGATCGCGTGGCTCATCACCTCCACCCGTGAGGCGGTTCGCGCCGGGGCCGCGGTGTGAGTAGCCTGTCGGTGCATGCCCAGCGCGAAGCGGATCCTCGTCATCGATGATGCGGACGACGTGCGGCACATGGTGCAGCGGCAGCTGCTGCACCTGGGCTACGACGCCGCCGGCGCGTCGAATGGCGAAGAAGGCCTGCGCGTCATCGACGCCGACCCGCCTGACCTCGTGCTGTGCGATCTCCGCATGCCGCGCATCGACGGCCTCGGCGTGCTCCAGGAGCTCAAGCTGCGCCACCCGTCGCTCCCGGTGGTGGTGATCTCCGGCGAGGGCGTGCTCAACGACGCGGTCGCCGCGCTCCGGCTCGGCGCGTGGGACTACATCACCAAGCCGATCGGCGGCCTCGCGGTGCTGCAGCACGCGGTGGGCAAGGCCCTCGAGAAGGCGGAGCTCCTCAAGGAAAACCAGCGGCAGCGCGAGAAGCTCGAGCAGCTCTACCGCGCGCTTCAGGAAGATCAGGCGGCGGGGCGGCTGCTCCAGCTCGGGCTGCTCCCCGAGAACGGGCGCCGCGTGGGCAGCTTCCGCCTCACGCGGGAGCTGCTGCCGTCGACCTACCTCAGCGGAGACTTCCTCGACGTCTTCGCCGTCGACGCCAACCGCTGGGTCTTCTACCTCGCCGACGTCGCCGGCCACGGCGTGCCCTCGGCGCTGGTGAGCGCGATGGTGCGCACGCTCGTCGAGCGCACCGTGGCCGAAGCGCGCGAGCGCGATCCGCGGCTCCTCTCGCCGGCCCGCTTCCTCGCGGAGCTCAACACCGTGCTCCTGCGCCAGGGGCACGAGAAGCACGTGGCGCTCTTCTACGGCCTGGTCGACGAGTCGACCCAGGAGCTGACCTGCGGCAACGCGGGCTGCTTCCCCTGGCCGATGCTGGTGCAGGACGGCGCGGTCACGCCCATCGAGCTGCCGGGCATGCCGCTGGGGCTGATGCCGCGCGGCGAGTGGGACGAGCGCACCTTCAAGCTGTCAGCCCAGACCCGGCTGGTCGCCTGCACCGATGGTGTGCTCGAGTTGATGCCGGAGCCGACGGTCGACGAGAAGAGCGCACGGCTCGCGCAGGTGGTGGCGACGTGCAGCACGGCCGAGGAGTTCGTGCGCGCGCTGGGGCTCGACTCCGGCGCGCAGCGGCCGGATGACGTGGCGGTGTTGATGCTCCGCAGAGGAGGCGGCGATGCGCTACGGACATCATGATCAGCTGTCGTGGCTCTGCTTCGAAGGGGCGGTCCGCTACACCGAGGCGCGCGAGCTCAAGGCCTTCCTCGAGCGCGTGGTGATCCCCGAGATGGGCGACACCATGGTCATCGACCTGCGCGACGTGGAGTCGATCGACAGCACCGGCCTCGGCCTGCTCGCCTTCATCGGCCGCCACTCGCTCGAGACCTTCAGCCGCCGCTCGGTGATCCTCTGCCCCGAGGGCTCGGTCGCGCAGACGCTGCGCGCGATGCAGTTCGACAAGCTCTTCACGCTCACCCCCAGCCTCGAGCAGCCGCCGGAGCTGCAGCTCACCGCGGTCGCGTCGTCGGGTGGGCAGGAGCCGCTGGCGAACGTGATGCTCGGCGCGCACCAGGAGCTGTCGTCCATCGACGCCCGCAACAAGGCGCGCTTCAACGACGTGGTGAACGTGCTCGAGCAGGCCGTCGCGCGGCGGCGCGGGAGCTGATCAGCGCTTCGCGATCGCCGCCTTCCACGCCCCGACCAGGTGCTGGGAGATCTCCTCGACGCCCTTGCCGTGGACGACCTGGGCGAAGACCACCGGCCCCGCGCCGCGCATCTTGCGGGCGTCGCGGTCCATCACCTCCAGCGACGCGCCGACCAGCGGCGCGAGGTCGGTCTTGTTGATCACCAGGAGATCCGACTGCGTGATGCCCGGGCCGCCCTTGCGCGGCACCTTGTCTCCACCGGCCACGTCGATGACGTAGATGGTGTAGTCGACCAGCTCGCGGCTGTACTGCGCGGCGAGGTTGTCCCCGCCGCTCTCGACGAGCAGCAGCTCGGGCTTCACGGTGCGCATGAGGTCCTCCAGCGCGAGGAGGTTGGGCGTGATGTCTTCGCGGATCGCCGCGTGCGGACAGCCGCCGGTCTCGACCGCGCGGATGCGCTCGAGGGGCAGCGCCTGGTGCCGCATGAGGAACTCGGCGTCCTCCTTCGTGAAGATGTCGTTGGTGACGGCGCCCAGCGAGTAGGTGTCACGGAGCGCGCGGCAGAGGGCGAGCATGAGCGCGGTCTTCCCGCTGCCGACGGGCCCGCCGATGCCCACCGTGAAGGCGCGCTGGCGGTAGTCGCGATCGAGCGGCGCGTCGCGCTCGTGGAACAGCCCGGGGTGGGTCCAGTGCTCGTGGGTGTGGCCGTGACCGTGCTCGTCGTGGTCGTGCTCCCCGAGCCCGTCGTGATCGTGTCGAATGCCCATGGTCGTCGTTCCTTCGTCAGGACTGGAAGAGGCGTGAGTAGAGGCGGTCGTGCGCGGCCTGCGCGGTCTCGAGCCACGGCGACACCCCGAGCGCGTCATCGGGCGCGCGGCCCTCGGTCGCCGCGAGCGCCGCGGCGAGCACCGGGTGCAGCTCGCTCAGGAGCCCCTGGGCGCGCAGCGGGCCGACGAGCCCCAGGCGCACCACCGCCGAGAGCGCGCTGCGCGCCGTCGAGAAGAGGAAGACGTGCCGCGCGTCGGCGAGCGGCAGCCCGCACGCCCCCATCAGGGCGCCGAACGCGACCGGGAGATGCGCGTGGGGCAGCAGCTCCCGCAGCGGGGCCACGGGCTCGCGCTGCACCGCCGGCGTGAGCGACGCGGCGGCCAGCAGCAGCGCCCGCCCCTGCGCGACGGAGGCGCGGCGGGCGACGTGATTCGACAGGAACACCTCGCAGGCGCGATCGACCGCCACCAGCGCCGGCCCGCGGGCGCTCACCGCGGCGTCGTGAAAGGGCAGCGCGCCGAGCGCGGTGTGCCAGGTGAGCTCCTCGAGCCGCGCGCGCACCGCGGCCTCTCCGCGCAGCCGGCCGCCCTGCGCGAGCGCCTCGAGGCCCGCCGAGTGGGCGAAGGCGCCCGACGGGAAGGCCGAGTCGGCGAGCTGGAGGAGCAGGGTGTGCATCAGAAGAGGAAGTACCGCTGCGCGAGCGGGAGCTCCCTGGCCGGCGCGCAGGTGAGGTGCACGCCGTCGGCGCGGACCTCGTAGGTCTCCGGGTCGACCTCGATGCGCGGGGTGGCGTCGTTGAGCTTCATGTCGCGCTTGCCGAGGGCGCGGGTGTTCGCGACCGGCACCACGCGGCGGGTGAGGCCGTACTTCGTGCCGATGTCGAGCGCCGCCGCCGCGCGCGACACGAAGGCGAGGCTCGTCCTGGCCGCGGCGTGCCCGAAGCCGCCGAACATCGGGCGCATCAGCACCGGCTCGGGCGTGGGGATCGACGCGTTGGCGTCGCCCATCTGCGCCCAGGCGATGAAGCCGCCCTTGAGCACCAGCTCCGGCTTCACGCCGAAGAAGGCCGGGCGCCACAGCACGAGGTCGGCGAGCTTGCCGGGCTCCACCGAGCCCACCTCGTGGGCGATGCCGTGGGCGAGCGCCGGGTTGATGGTGTACTTCGCGACGTAGCGTCGCACGCGCAGGTTGTCGGCCGCGCCGTCGTCGCCCGGGAGCGCGCCGCGCTGCACCTTCAGCTTGTGCGCCGTCTGCCAGGTGCGGAGCACCACCTCGCCCACGCGGCCCATCGCCTGGCTGTCCGACGACATCATGCTGATCGCCCCGAGGTCGTGGAGCAGGTCCTCCGCGGCGATGGTCTCTCCGCGGATGCGGCTCTCGGCGAACGCCACGTCTTCGGGCAGCGACGGGTCGAGGTGGTGGCAGACCATCAGCATGTCGAGGTGCTCCTCGAGCGTGTTGACGGTGAAGGGCCGCGTGGGGTTGGTGCTCGACGGCAGCACGTTCGGCAGCCCGCACACGCGGATGATGTCCGGCGCGTGGCCGCCGCCCGCACCTTCCGAGTGGTAGGTGTGAATGGTGCGGCCCGCGAAGGCGGCGATGGAGTCGTCGACGAAGCCCGACTCGTTGAGCGTGTCGGTGTGAATCGTCACCTGCACGTCGTGCGCGTCGGCGAGCCGCAGGCAGGTGTCGATCGCGGCGGGGGTGGTGCCCCAGTCTTCGTGGAGCTTGAGGCCCAGCGCGCCCGCCTCGAGCTGCTCGCGGAGGCCCTCGGGCTTCGAGCTGTTGCCCTTGCCGGTGAAGCCGAAGTTCATCGGCAGCCCGTCGGTCGCCTGCAGCATCAGCCGCAGGAAGTCGGGCGCTGGAGTGCAGGTGGTGGCGTTGGTGCCCGTCGCCGGGCCGGTGCCGCCGCCGATGAAGGTGGTGACGCCGCTGGCGAGCGCCACCGGCACCTGCTGCGGCGAGATGAAGTGGATGTGGCTGTCGATGCCGCCGGCGGTGACGATGAGCCCTTCGCCCGCGATGACCTCGGTGGTGACGCCCACCACCATGCCCGGCGTGACGCCCGCCATGAGGTCGGGGTTGCCGGCCTTGCCGAGGCCGACGATGCGCCCGTGCTTCACGCCGATGTCGGTCTTGAAGACCCCGGTCCAGTCGACGACGAGCGCGTTGGTGATGACGAGGTCGAGCGCGTCGGCGGCCTTGACGCCGCTGGCCTGGCCCTGGCCGTCGCGCAGCACCTTGCCGCCGCCGAACTTGCACTCGTCGCCGTAGACGGTCGCGTCGCGCTCGACGCGCACCACGAGGCCGGTGTCGCCCAGGCGCACCAGGTCGCCGGTGGTGGGGCCGAACATGTCGGCGTAGTGCGCGCGCTTCATGCGGTGGCTCATCGCTCACCTCCGTCGGTGGTGGAGAAGCCGCGCGCCTTCGCCTTCGCGCCGACGTCGCCCGCAGCGTCGACCGGGCCGTCGATGAGCGCGTTGCCGCCGAACACCACGCGCCGCCCGGCGATGGCGACCAGCCGCACCTGCTTCGTCTCTCCGGGCTCGAAGCGCACCGCCGTCCCCGCGGGGATGTCGAGGCGGAAGCCGACCGACGCCTGGCGATCGAACCGCAGCGCCCGGTTGGTCTCGGTGAAGGGGTAGTGGCTGCCGACCTGCACCGGACGGTCGCCGGTGTTGGTGACGGCGAGCGACCGCGTGGGGCGGCCGACGTTGAGCTCGAGCTCGCCCGGCTGCGCCGTGACCTCTCCCGGCGCCTGCGTCGCGGTCGACGGCGCGAACGGCGGCGGCGCGGGGAAGAAGCTCCCGTAGAGCGCCAGCTCCAGCTCGCCGTGCTCGGCGCTGATGGGGTGGTGCACCGTCACCAGCTTGCTCCCGTCGGGGAAGGTGCCCTCGACCTGCACCTCGGCGATCAGCTCGGGCACGCCGTCCATCACGTTCGCCCGGCCGAGCAGCCGCTTGCCCAGCGCCATCACCTCGACCACCGACTTCCCATCGCGGATGAACTCCAGCAGCTGCGTGGCGATCAGCGCGACCGCCTCGGGGTAGTTGAGCCGCAGCCCCCGCGCGAGGCGCTTCTGCGCGAGGACACCCGCCTGGTGCAGCACCAGCTTGTCCACTTCCGTCGGAGAGAGACGCACTGCGTCAATCTACTCCTCGGGGGCGCGAAGACGACCCCCAAACGGCGATGGCGGGGCGTCCTGGAGCACGTCGAGGACGAGGCGGGCGAGGAGCCGCTGGAGGCGTCGCTGGAGCGCCTCCACGTCGGGGGCGGCGACGCGCACGAGGAGCCCGCGCTCGCGAGGGCTGGCGGACACGAGCACCGCCTCGTCGGGGCGGGCCGTCGCGATGCGCTCGGCGAGCTGCTGCGCGGCGGTGGTGAAGCGGGGCCCGCAGAGCACCACGGTGGCGAAGGCGTCGAGCCGCTCGAGGCGCGCGGCGAGCGGGCCGCCGAGGGCCGCGGAGAGCACCAGGCCCTCGCGCAGCCACGGCGCGCCGTCGACGTCGACGTGGAGCCGCGCCTCGAGACGCTCGAAGGCCCAGCGCTCGTCGCGCGCGATGCGCCCCGCGGTGAAGGCGTCGACGAAGAGGAGGCTGGCGTCGGCGGCGAGCGACAGCCGCTGCTCCTGTCGGAGCGACGCGCCGGCGAAGCAGGTGACGGGCTCGGGCCACGCGAGCAGCGTGGCGCCGCGGGCGAGGCGTGCGTCCAGGTGGAAGCGGGAGTCGCTGCCGCGGTAGGCCTTGGTCGACGCCTGCGAGGACAGGAAGAGGCTCGCGTGCTCCTCGAGTTCGACGTCGAGCGAGAGCGCGTCGTCGCCGACGAAGCCGCCGCCGAGGCTCGCGAGGTAGACCCACGCCGCGTCGCCGTGGTTCTTCGGCGTCAGCAGCTGCAGCGGGCTCTCGGCGCGCATCGCCACCACGGCGCTCCGGCCCTGAACGCGAGCGACGGTGAGCGTCGAGCGCGACATCGTTCACCGCACGTGGGCGTAGAGGCTCGCCGTCTGGCGCGCGGTCTCGGCCCAGGTGAACTGCGCCGCGCGTGCCCGGGCCCGCTGCGACCACGCCTCGCGCTCCGCCGGCCGGGTGAGCCACGTCGAGAGCTGTTCGGCGAGGCCGTCGACGTCGTCGGGGTCGACCTGCCGCGCGCCGTCGCCGCAGATCTCCGGCAGCGAGCCGGCGGTGGACACGATGGTCGGCACGCCCAGGCGCATCGCCTCGAGGGGCGGCAGCCCGAAGCCCTCGTAGCGGGAAGGGAAGACGAAGACGCCGGCGCGCTTCATGAGCGCGTAGAAGACCGGGTCGGCGAGGTAGCCGAGCGCGCGCACGTCGACGCCGCGCTCCTTGATGCGGAGGAGCTCCTGCTCGATGGCGCCCGCGCCGAACCAGCGCTGCCCGGCGAGCACCAGCGTCACCCGCTGCCCGCCGTCGTGGAGCCGCTCCACCGCGCGCAGCACGAGCTCGACGTTCTTCCGCGCGTCGAGCGCGCCGGCGTAGAGCACCCACGGTGAGGCGAGCCCCAGCGCGTCGAGCCACTTCACCGTCGTCTCGTCGGGCCGCGCCACGCGGTCGACGTGATCGACCCCGTGGTACACGACGTGGAGCTTGCGCGCGTCGACGTCGAAGCGCTCGAGCACGCTCTGCTTCGCGGTCTCGCTCACGCAGATGATCTGCTGCGCGACCTCCAGGCTTCGCGCCAGCCACAGGCGGAACTGCCAGCGGAAGCGCGTGGAGACCGTCTCGGGCAGCACCAGCGGCACCACGTCGTGCACCGTCAGCACGTAGGGCACCGACGGCGTGCGCTGCAGCGGGAGGTTGAAGTTCGACACCGCGTGGAAGAGCGCCGGGCGCCGCTCGCGGAGCCAGGCCGGCAGCTCGGCGAGCGTCCACCCGGTGCGGGTGCGGCGACCCCGCGGCAGCTCGCCGGAGTGCCGCGCGCCCCACCGCTCGACGTGCAGGCCTGCGCGCCCGAGGGCGCCGTACAGCTCGCGCGTGTACAGCCCGATGCCGGTGATGGGCTCGTCCCAGAGGGTGGCGTCGAAGGCGACCGTCACGACGGGCGCGGCTGTACACCGGGACCCCCTTGCATTCCACCGGGCAGTCGACCTTGATCCGCCGCCCATGCGCTTCCTCGTTCAGCACCAGGCCGCCGCGGACGACTCCTTCGACGTCGACTACGCGACGAACCTCTCGCTGGCGGGCCTCTTCATCAGCACCCGCAAGCCGCTCGAGCCGCGCGCGACGCTGCACGTGCAGTTTGCGCCGAGGAAAGACGCGCAGCTCGTCAGCGCCTTCTGCCGCGTGCAGGAGGTCACCGCCCAGGGCGTGCGCGCCGAGTTCGTCTCGCTCGACGCCGAGGCGGAGCAGCTCATCGCCGCCGCGCTCGCCTGACCTGCTGCGTCGTCGGTTCTTCGGTCCCCGCTGGTCTCGCCACCGTGCGGCTGCGCTACGCTCGGCGGGTGCGTCTTCGCTCCTTCGCGCTGCTCCTCGCTCTCACCACCGCCGCGTGCCAGTGCTCGCAGAACCCCGCGGATCCGTCGCAGCGGAAGGAAGGTGAGCCGTGCGAGTCAGACTCGCAGTGTGACACCGGCCTGTGCGACCACCTGCCCGGCAAGCCCGACGTCTGCTGGCGGCGCTGCTCGAACACCTGCGGTGCCTTCGAGGTGTGCACGTCGCTGCAGGTCGGCGACCGCTTCATCTGTGTGCCCGAGCGGCCCGGTCTCTGCCAGGCGTGTGCGTCGAACGTCGACTGCCCGTACCCGGGCGATCGCTGCGCCGAGATCTCCGGCGTGAAGGTGTGCACCCGCGACTGCAGCTTCGACGGCACCACCTGCCCGCCGAGCTACCGCTGCGCTGACGGCGTCGATGTCGATGGGAACTCCTTCTTCAAGCAGTGCCAGCCGACGTCGGGCACCTGTGACTGCACCGCGCAGTCGGCGGGCCAGACGCGCCCGTGCAGCGAGACCAACTCCTTCGGCACCTGCATGGGCAGCCAGACCTGTCAGCCGCCCACCGGCTACGGCGCGTGCAGCGCGGCGGTGCCCCAGGCAGAGCAGTGCAACGGCCGTGACGACGACTGTGACGGCACCACCGACGAGGACCTCGGCATGCTCACCTGTGGCGTCGGCGAGTGCGCGCGCAGCGTGCCGCAGTGCTTCGACGGCGGTGTCCAGAGCTGCGTGCCCGGCACGCCCACCACCGAGACCTGCGACGGCAAGGACAACGACTGCAACGGCACCATCGACGATGGCGTCGACACGAGCACCTCGCTCCAGCACTGCGGTGCCTGCAACACGCCGTGCACCCGCCCGCATGCCACGCCCCAGTGCGTGGGCGGCATGTGCGGCATCGCGAGCTGCGACACCGGCTGGGTCGACCTCGACGGCATGCCGGCCAACGGCTGCGAGTACCAGTGCACCATCACCTCGATGACGGACCTGCCCGACCTGGGCAGCGTCGACGCGAACTGCGACGGCCTCGATGGTGAGGTGAACAACTCCATCTTCGTCGCGCCCGGCGCCGCGGGAGGCAACGACTCGAACCCCGGCACGCGCGCTGCCCCGAAGGCCACCATCACCGCGGGGCTCGCTGCGGCGGTCGCCGGCTCGCGGCGCGACGTGCTCATCGCGAGCGGCACGTACACCGAGCAGGTCGTCGTCTCGAACGCGGGGAAGGGGCTCTTCGGTGGCTACGCCGCGGGCTCCTGGGCGCGCGCGCTCGGTTCGAACGTGGTGACGGTGACCGGCGTCAACACGCCGCTGCGCATCAACGCGGCGAACGACACCGTCGTGCAGGGCATCACCTTCGTCGGCTCCAATGCGACCGGCGCCGGGGCCACCGCGTACGGCGCGTTCATTGCCAGCTCGTCAAACGTGCGCCTCGAGGGCGTCAGCGTGTCGGCGGGCGCAGGCCAGCCGGGGAGCAACGGCAGCACGGGCAGCACCGGTTCGTCGGGCACGCAGGGAGGTCAGGGTGGGCCCGGCTGCGAGGACTCGAGCGGCCTCTGCTCGACGTGCTCGCGTCCTTCGGGCGGCGCGGGCGGGACGAGCGCCTGTGGGCGGACGGGTGGCACCGGCGGCGCTCCCGGCAATGGAGATCAGTACGGCGGTGCCGGAGGGGTCGCGGTCGGCGGAACGGCGGGAGGCCCCGGAGCGCCTCCGGGCATGGGGGACTGGGCGACGCCTTCGACCTACTGGGGCGCGAACGGTGCGACGCCGACCACCACCGGTACCAACGGGACCAGCGGCGCGGCGTTCGGCTCCCTCGCGAGCACCGGCTACGTCCTGGCCGCGACGACCGCGGGTGGCACGGGCCCGCACGGCAATGGCGGCGGCGGTGGAGGCGGCGGTGGCGGGGGCACGGTGAACTGCAACAGCTACGGCGGCGCCGGCAGCGGTGGCGGGGGCGGCGGCTGTGGCGGGGGCGGCGGCACGGCCGGCGGCAGCGGCGGCGCGTCGATCGCGATCTTCCTCTGGAACTCGACGGTGCTCGCGACCAACTGCACGGTGAGCGCGGGCGCGGGCGGGCGCGGAGGCAACGGCGGCGCGGGCGGCTCGGGCGGAACGGGCGGCGCGGGCGGCCCACGCAACGCGTACGGCGGCGGCAGCGAGCAGGACGATGGCTCCAACGGCGGCAACGGCGGCCGCGGTGGAGACGGCGGGCGCGGTGGGTCGGGCGGCGCGGGAGGCGGCGGTCCGAGCATCGGCGTCGCGCGCGGCGGGACCTCGACGTGGAGCCCGACGATGAGCACCGTCACCACCGGCACCGCGGGAACCGGCGGCACGTCGACCGCGGGCAACGGCGCGACGGGGCTTGCGCAGGCGGTGTACTGACGGCGCGGTCGTCAGCTTCGGGCGCTCGGTGCGCTCGAAGAACGGTGTCACCCGCTCGCACCCCGCCGACTCGCCGTCGTCGCTGGGTCCTGACGAACATGCGCGGTTGGCGTTGCCTGAGCGTCAGCTTCCGAGCGCCAGTTGCCTGTCGAGTTCAGCGTGCTCACGAACTCGTCGAGGGGAGCGGGCCGGCACGAGACCTGCTCGACTGCGCTGCATGCCCCGTCTGCTCCTTCTGGTCGTGCTGCTCGCTGCGTGCGCGGCGCCCGTTCGTCCGACTCCGCCGCTCGAGGTCGCCCCCGCAGTGGAGGACCCGCTCGAGCAGCTCGCGCTCGAAGGCCGCGCGCTGACTCCGCTCATGAAGAGCGAGCTCGGCCGCGCGTTCGTCGCCTCGGCGAGTCAGCTCGAGCGTCCCGGGCCGCGGTCGCTCTTCGTCGACGCGCGGGGGCGCGTGGTGACGGCGACGAAGCTCGAGGCGCTTCCGGCCGACGAGCGCGCGACGTTCCGTGCCGCCAGCCCGCGCGAGCAGGAGACGTTCTTCTACAACACCAACCACGGCACGCCGCTCGCCTACGCGCGGGCGATCGACCTCCTCGGACAGGACGGCGTGCCCGCCGGTGAGGGCCGGCGCCTGGCGGACTTCGGCTTCGGGAACGTCGGGCAGCTCCGCATGCTCGCGCAGCTCGGCTTCTCGGCGACCGGCATCGACGTCAACCCGCAGCTCGGGGAGCTCTATGCCGATGCGCAGGGGCCGTACGCGCGCGGCGCGGTGAAGGTGCTCATCGGCCGCTACCCCGTCGAGCCGGCGCTGGTGGGCGAGGTGCACGACCTCGACGTCTTCATCGCGAAGAACACGCTCAAGAAGGGCTACATCCACCCGGATCGCCCGCCCGGCCGTCCGGAGTGGGTGATCCACCTCGGCGTCGACGACGACACGTTCCTCAAGACCATCCACGACGCGCTCGCGCCCGGCGGCCGCTTCCTCATCTACAACATCTGCCCGGCGCCCACGCCCGAGGGGCAGCCCTTCGTCACCTGGTCCGACGGCCGCTCGCCCTTCACGCGGGAGCAGTACGCGCGCGCGGGCTTCAAGGTGAAGGCCTTCGACGTCGACGACACGGAGTTCGTCCGCACCATGGGCCACCTCCTGCGCTGGGACGTGGGCGAGGACCCGTTCGACCTCCAGCATGATCTCTCGGTGCTCTACACGCTGCTCGAGCGTGAGTGATCAGCTGTGCTCCTGCAGCACCGGTGAGAACCGGTGGTAGGCGACCGACAGCCCGATGAGGAAGGCCATCGCCGCGATGCCGAGCAGGCTGATCCACGGTGGCGGCGCGGCCAGCGCGAGCCGAAGCACCACGGTCGCCACCGCGAGGCCCGAGTTGCGGAACACCACGTGGTAGCTCGCGCTGTACCGCAGCGAGATCAACACCACGAGCACGTCGGCGAAGATCAGCACCGTGTAGAACGGCTCGAAGAAGGGCTGCGGGTGGAGCGAGGTGACGAGGCCCCACAGGCTCCGCGCGCCGAGCGCCGTGAGCACCAGCAGCAGCAGCAGCGCGATCGCCTTCTTCGCCTCGATGAAGCTCGCGCGATCGTGCGGATCGGCCGAGAGCGGGCGGTGCTTCTGCGCCGCGTAGTAGAAGCCGAGCCCGACGAAGAGCACGAGCGCGCCGCCGGCGTACGAGAGCATGTGGAGCACACCCTCGCGCGCCTGCTCCCAGCGGATCGGCTCGTCGAGACCGGCGAAGGGCTCGAACGAGTGGCGCAGGAGGATCAGCGAGAAGATCTCGAACTGCTTGCCCGCGGCGTTGGCCACCGAGCGCGCGATGGCGAAGACCAGGCCGGCCACCTCGTAGGCGAGCAGCAGGTAGAAGGCGAGCTCCACCGCGTGGAAGTGGCTGCGCGGCAGTGACGCCGCGAGCGTCGCGCCGAGCACGCCGAGCCGCGCGAGCTCGATGCCGGCCAGCGCGCTGGCGAAGGCGACCACCAGGCCGAGCGAGAGGAGGCGCCGGTGCGACGCGCTCTCGAACAGGCGCTCGAGGCGATCGAAGGTGGTCGAGACGAGCGACACGGGGAGCCCTGAGAGCCAACGCGGCGCCCAGAGGGTTCACGACACCTGCACCCACATCGGGTACAGGGGCGCCGTGGCGCGCGTCCATCAGCTCCTCCCCAACTTCACGCTGTCCGACGCGATGGGGCAGGCGGCGGTGGCGTGGCAGCGGGCCTTGCGGCACCTGGGCTTCGCGGGCGAGCTGTACGCCGAGGAGGTCGCCCCCGGGCTGCGCTCCCTCGTGCACCCGGCGTCGGAGCTTTGGGTGCGGCCGGACGACCTGGTGCTGTACCACCACGGCATCGCCTCACCGCTCGCCGGCCGCGTGATGCACCTCCCGTGTCGGCGGGGCGTGGTCTTCCACAACGTCACGCCCGCGCGCTTCTACGAGGGCACGCGGCTGGCCGAGCCGCTCGTCGCCGGCCGCGCGCAGCTCGCCGCGCTCGCCGACTTCGTCGAGGTGTCGATCGGCGTCTCGCGCTTCAACGCCCGGGAGCTCGAGGTCGCGGGCCACCGCAACGTCCACGTGGTGCCGCTCTTCGTCGAGCCCGAGCGCTTCGGCGCTGCCCAGGCCGACGCGCGGCTGGGTGAACGCCTCGCGCCCGCCGGGCGCCCGCGCGTGGTGTCGGTGAGCCGCGTCGTGCCGCACAAGCGCATGGAGGACCTCCTCGCGCTGCACGAGGAGCTGCGCCGCATCGCCCCGCGCGCCGAGCTGTGGATCGTCGGCGGCTACGCTCCGGGGAGCGCCGCGTTCCAGCGGCTCGAGCGCCGCGCGCGCGCCATCGGCGGCGTCACGTTCCTCGGTCGCGTCAGCCACGCGGAGCTCGTCGCCGCGTACCGGAGCGCCGACGTCTTCGTCTCGATGTCGGAGCACGAGGGCTTCGGCGTGCCGCTCATCGAGGCGATGGCCGCGGAGCTCCCGGTGCTCGCCTTCGGCGCGGCCGCGGTGCCGGAGACGATGGGCGGGCGTGGCATCGTCTTCGACGAGAAGCACTTCGCCGGGCTCGCGGAGCTGGTGGCGCTGATCAGCTCCGACGTCGAGCTCCGCGCGCGGCTCGTCGAGGGCCAGCGTGAGCGGGTGCGCGAGCTCTCGTTCGAGGCCACCACCGGCGCCCTGCGGCGCGCGCTGCCGCTCGAGCTCTCGCGCCCCGAGCGGCGCAGCGCGCGAGCGCGCCTGGCGATCGTGGTGCAGCGCTACGGAGAAGAGATCACCGGCGGCGCCGAGGCGCACGCGCGGCAGGTCGCGCAGCACCTCGCGCCGCATGTCGACGTCGAGGTGCTCACCACCTGCGCGACGGACCACCTCACCTGGGCCAACGAGCTCGACGCGGGCAGGTCGGTCGACGGAGAGATCGTGGTGCACCGCTTCCCCGTGCGCGCGCCGCGACGGATGCGCGAGTTCAACCGGCTGTCCGACCGCCTCTTCCACCGCTCGCTCGACTTCGTCGCCGAGACGCACTGGCTCGCCGAGCAGGGCCCGAACGCGCCCGGGCTGCTCGACGCGATCGCCGCCCGACGCGACGAGTTCGACGCGTTCCTCTTCTTCACGTACCTCTACGCGCCGACGGCGTGGGGCGTGCCGCTCGTCGCCGACAAGGCGCTGGTGGTGCCGACCGCGCACGACGAGCCGCCGCTCGCGTTCGAGGCGCTGCGTGACGTGTTCACCACGCCCCGGGTGTTGATGACCAACACCCCGGAAGAGGAGGCGATGATCCAGCGGCGCTTCCCCGCCGCGGCGCGCTCCCGGGTCACCGGCGTCGGCATCACCCCGCTCAAGCCGAAGCCGGCGCGCTTCGCGGAGCACTTCGGGCTGACCGGCCCCTACCTCCTGTACCTGGGCCGCATGGAGGCGGGGAAGGGCGTCAGCGAGCTGCTCCGCCGCCACGCCGCCCTCGTGAAGTCGTTCCATGACGCGCCGACCCTGGTGCTGGCCGGCAGCGGCGATCTGAAGCCCTCGGGGGCGCGCGTGGTGTACGCCGGCCGCATCGACGAGCAGCTCAAGTGGGACGGGCTCGCCGGCGCGCTGGCGGTGGTGGTGCCCAGCCGCTACGAGAGCCTGTCGCTGGTGACGCTGGAGGCGTTCTCGGTCGGCACGCCGGTGCTGGGCAACGCCGCCTCGGAGGTCGTCGTCGGGCAGCTCCAGCGCAGCGGTGGAGGCGTCGCCTTCCACCTCGAGAGCGACGTCAGCTTCCGCGATGCGGTGCAGCGCGCGGGCGCCGAGCGGGACGCGCTGGGCCGCGCGGCGAAGAAGTACGGCGCGCAGTTCCGCTGGCCCGCGGTGGTGAAGAAGTACCTGGAAGAGATCGAAGCGATCCGGAGGAGCCGTTCATGAAGCTCATGGGCAAGGACATCACGCCGGCGAAGGTGATGGCGTTCGTCGGAGAGCGGCTCGCCGCGCGCGGCCTCGCGGGCCCCTCGGAGGCGCCCGTCACCGTCGAAGGGGTCGAGCCGCGCGTCGACCCGCTGTCGTTCAACCTCCACGCCCTCGAGGAGAACGCCGACGCGACGCGCGGGCTTCCCCTCGAGACGCATCGCGAAGGCGTGGCCGGGCGCGCGGTGGTGCTCGCCAAGCGGGTGTTCCGCAGCGCGGGGCAGATCTTCATCAACGAGGCGCTCGGGCGGCAGACGGTGTTCAACGGCCACGTGCGCGACTCGTACGCGCAGCTCTCGGCGGAGGTGCTGCGCCTGCGTCAGCGCGTCGCCGAGCTCGAGCGCGAGGCGCGCCGGCCGGTGGAGGTCCCGGAGACGATCATCCCGCCCGTCATGCTGGAGCCGCATGACGTCCCGGCGCCCGAGCAGTCGCAGACGACGGTCGACGTCGAGCCGTCCGTGACGGAGCTCCCGCTGGCGGAGCCCCCGAAGAAGACGCGCGCGACGAAGAAGGCGCCAGCCCCCAGAGGGAAGGGCGAAGCCGACGCGGCCCAGGCCCCGAAGAAGAAGCCCGCGCTTCGGAAGCGGTGACCTGCGCGGCTCAGAGCGTGTTGCCGGCGCCGACGGTGAGGCGCATGCGCAGCACCGGATCGGCTGCGTCGAGCGTGACGGGGTAGGGCCGCGACCAGCCCGTCGCGCCGCTACAGCCGACACCGAACTGGAGCGGCGCGGTGCTGTCGCTGGTGGTCACGAGGCCCACGCCGTCGAGCCGGCCATTCGTCTCACAGCGCGTCGCTTCGTTCGCCTGCGAGAGCGTGTCCTTCGTGTGGGGCAAGCGGCGGAAGAGCGAACTCTCCACGCGCACCCGCGCCGAGTCCTGCGACTGCGCGCCGAAGCTCTCGCGGTAGGGCGCCAGGTAGAACCAGTCGTACATGTGCCAGTCGTCGAAGAAGCAGTTCCACAGATCGACGATGCCGTAGCGCGCCTGCGGGTGCCGCCGCCCGGTGCCGCTGAACCAGCTGTGGTGCCACGAGACGGTGATGGCGCCGTCGATGCTCTGCGGCGCGTCTCCGTTGCCGACGAGGAGCACCTTCTCCCAGTTCTCGAAGCGCAGCCACGAGAGGGTGATGTCGCGGCTGCCGAAGATGATCGACATCGCCTCGTCGACGTTCGCCGAGTCGCCGTGCGTGCCGGTAGCGCGGAAGGTGACGTGATCGATCACCACGCGCTCCGAAGGGCCGAGCGTCGGGTCGCCGATGCGCAGCCCGTCCTCCGAGTCGGGCCCGACGTCGACGATCGCCAGGTTGATGATGATGACGTCGTCGCTCCCCGCGAGGATCAGCCCCTTCCCCTGCAGCGTCACGGAGCGCCCACGCCCGTCGATGGTGATGTTCGACGGCACGAGCAGCGAGCTGCTGAGCGCGATGGTGCCGTCGACCTGGAACCGCACCAGCCGCGGCCCGGGCGGGCTCGAGAGCCCCTCGCGCAGCGAGCCGGGCCCCGAGTCGTTGAGGTTGGTGACGAAGTACTCGTCGAAGCCGGGCTGCCAACCGCCCTTCGTCGCACGGCCGAAGCCCTCGATGACGAAGTCGGGTCCGAGCCCTGCGTCCACGCCGGGGGCACCCGCGTCCCATCCCGCGTCGGCCTCGCCCGCATCGGCCGATCCGGCGTCGGCGTCGGTCGGCCCCGCGTCGAGCCCGGCGTCAACCGGCCCTGCGTCGGCGACGCCCGCGTCGGTGAAGCCAGCGTCAGTGGCGCCAGCGTCGATGAAGCCAGCGTCGATGGAGCCAGCGTCGATGGAGCCAGCGTCGATGGAGCCAGCGTCAGCCTCGGGCGCGCTGGCGTCGAACGCGCCCGTGTCGGCCCCCGGGTTCACCGCTGGCCCGCCGCAGCCGGCGAGCGTCAGCAGCGCACAGAGGGGAACGACGCCGGCGCGCAGGTTCATCGGGTCGATCAGGCTCCGGCTTCGGCGGCGCCGTGGCACTTCTTGTACTTCTTGCCGCTGCCGCACGGGCACGGGTCGTTGCGGCCGACCTTCGGGCCCTCGTTGACCACTGGCTTCTTGTCGACCTTCTGCGGCGGCGCAGGCGGCTCGTCGGCCGAGGCGGCGGCGCTGCCCTCGGCGTGGAACTCGATGGCCTGCTTCGCGCGCGCCTCCATCAGCTTGCGGATGCGCTCGGCGTCGGCGTTCGCGTCGCGCGGCTGCGCGCGGACGATCTGCGAGACGAAGGTGCTCTTGATGCTCGCCAGCATGCGGATGAAGCCGGCGTAGCCCTCCTTCTTGTACTCGATCTTCGGATCCTTCTGGCCGTAGCCGCGCAGGCCGATGCCCTGGCGCAGGTGATCCATCGCGAGGAGGTGGTCCTTCCAGAGCTGGTCGATCGTCGCCAGGTAGCGGAGCTGGCAGAAGCGGTACCAGTCCTCGCCGTACTCCTTCTCGCGGTCGAGGAAGAGGCGCTCCACGCGCTTGTACATCTGCTCCTGGAGATCCTCGACGGTGCCTTCCGGCTGGAAGGTCATGTCCTGGTTGAAGACCGCCTTCACCTCGGTGGTGAGCGCGACGAGGTTCCACGCGGCCGGGTTGCGCGAGGCGGCGTAGGTGTCGGTGAGCCCGACGATGGCGTCTTCGATCGCGTCGAGCACCATCTCGCGGAAGTCCTTCCACGAGATCGTCTTCTCGTGGCGCGTCTTCACGCGCGTCTTCTTGTCCTCGGTGAACTCCACGAGGGGAACACCGGCGCCGGCCGCGAGCACCTGGCGGCGCAGACCGTAGATGGTCTGGCGCTGCTGGTTCATCACGTCGTCGTACTCGAGGAGGTTCTTGCGGATGTCGAAGTTGTGGCCCTCGACGCGCTTCTGCGCGTTCTCGATGGCCCGCGAGAGGAGCGAGTGCTCGATGACCTCGTCCTCCTTCATCCCCATGGTCTCCATGAGGTTGGTGATGCGATCGCCGCCGAAGACGCGCATCAGGTCGTCTTCGAGCGAGAGGTAGAAGCGGCTGCCGCCGGGGTCACCCTGACGGCCCGCGCGGCCGCGGAGCTGGTTGTCGATGCGCCGCGACTCGTGGCGCTCGGTGCCGAGGATGAAGAGGCCACCCAGCCGGCGCACCTCGTCGCGCTCCGCCTCGCACTGCGCCTTGTACTTCGCGAGCGCGGCCTCGAACTTCGCCTCCCAGTCCTTCTTCGCGGCGAGGTACGCGTCGAGCGCTGCCTGATCGGCGACCGGGTCACCGCTCTGGAAGCCTTCCTCGGGCGCCGGGCCGACCTCGACCTTCGCGAGGTTCTCCGGGTTGCCGCCGAGCAGGATGTCGGTGCCGCGGCCGGCCATGTTGGTCGAGATGGTGACCGCGCCCTTGCGCCCGGCCTGCGCGATGATGTCGGCCTCGCGCGAGTGGTTTTTCGCGTTGAGCACCTCGTGGGGCACGCCCGCCGCCTTGAGGAACTTCGAGAACACCTCCGACTTGGCGATCGACACCGTGCCCACCAGCACCGGCTGGCCGCTCTCGTGGAGCTTCTTCACCTCGGTCGCCGCGGCCTCGAACTTCGCCTTCTCGGTCTTGTAGACGACGTCGTCGGCGTCCTTGCGGACCATCGGCTTGTTCGTCGGCACCACGCGAACGTCGAGGTTGTAGATCTTCGCGAACTCTTCGGCCTCGGTGTCGGCGGTGCCGGTCATGCCCGCCAGCTTCGAGTACATGCGGAAGTAGTTCTGGAACGAGACGGTGGCGAGCGTCTGGTTCTCGTTCTCGATCTTCACGCCCTCCTTGGCCTCGATGGCCTGGTGCAGGCCGTCGGACCAGCGGCGGCCCGGCATGATGCGGCCGGTGTGCTCGTCGACGATCAGCACCTCACCCTCCTTCACCACGTAGTCGCGGTCGCGCTTGTAGAGCGTGTGCGCGCGCAGGGCCTGCTCGACGTGGTGGAGCGTCTCGAGCTCCTCGGGCGCGTAGAGGTTGCCGATCTTCAGGCGCTGCTGGAGCTTCTCGATGCCGGCGTCGGTGAGCATCACCGAGC
This sequence comes from Myxococcota bacterium, assembly GCA_049322495.1. Lineage (GTDB taxonomy): Bacteria > Myxococcota > Myxococcia > Myxococcales > Myxococcaceae > Archangium_A. The sequence goes on from JBMORD010000382.1 coordinate 24,742, forward strand.
GCGACTTCTCGTCGAGCTGGTAGTCCTGCTCGGGCACCAGGCCGTAGATGACCTGATCGACCTTGGCGTACAGCTCGGTGCTGTCCTCCGTCGGGCCGGAGATGATCAGCGGCGTGCGCGCCTCGTCGATGAGGATCGAGTCGGTCTCGTCGACGATGGCGAAGTTGAGCTCGCGCTGCACGTAGTCCTGCAGGCGGAACTTCATGTTGTCGCGCAGGTAGTCGAAGCCGAACTCGTTGTTCTGCCCGTAGGTGATGTCCGAGTGGTACGCGTCCTGGCGCTCCTTGTCCGACAGGTCGTGGAGGATGCAGCCCGTCGTCATGCCGAGGAACTTGTAGACCCGGCCCATCCATTCCGCGTCGCGCCGCGCGAGGTAGTCGTTGACCGTCACCACGTGCACGCCGCGCCCCGAGAGCGCGTTGAGGTACGTGGGCAGGGTGGCGGTGAGCGTCTTGCCTTCGCCGGTGCGCATCTCGGCGATGCACCCCTGGTGGAGGAACATGCCGCCGATGAGCTGCACGTCGTAGTGCCGCTGGCCCAGCACGCGCCGGCCCGCCTCGCGCGTCATCGCGAAGGCCTCGAAGAGCACGTCGTCGAGCGACTTGCCGTTCGCGACCTCCTGCTTGAGCCGCGCCGTCGCCTGGACGAACTCCTCGTCCTTCAGGGCACGCATCTTCGTCTCGAGCTCGTTGATGCGCGCCACCTTCGGCAGCGCCTTCTTCAGCTCGCGATCATTCTTGGTGCCGATGATCTTCTTGAGGACCCACTCGATCATGATTGAAGCCTTCTTCCGGAAACCTGCTCCGATTGCCACATCGGAATTGGTGAAGCGCGAGCCGCCACGGCCGCGCCGAAAGGGCCGCGCGGGCGCGACCCGGAAAGTGGTTGTCGGGGTGCTGCGGGGCGCGTCAGGTGGCCTGACGGCGCGCGCGCATCAGGAAGGCGATCGCCATGCCACACGGGCCCGCGAGGCCTGCCGAGACGCTCGGCGCGGGCGCGTCGAACAGCGGCAGCCCGGGCCCCGTCACGCCTGCCGGCAGCAGCGCGAGGCCGTCGAGGTGCGGGGTCGAGACGCTCGGCGCGGTGAGCAGCTCGAGGCGCGTCAGCGAGTCGACCGGCCGCGCGCGCTCGACCGGTCCGACCGGCGCCGCGCGCACGTACGTCACGTCGCTCACCACGACCTGCGCCGCGAGCGCGGGCAGGGCACTGAGGGTGGTGAGCAGAACGCTGAACCGCATGAGGGTCATCACCTAACCACAGTTGGAGCCGCGGCAACTGCCGATCGACGAGGCAACTCGGTGCGCCGGCGGACGCTCCGTGTCATACGCGCGGCATGAAGAAGGGAACCCCTCGCAAACAGCGCCAGGCCTGGCACCCGTCGCCCGAGCAGCGGCGCGCGCCGCCGCCGAAGATCGAGCCGCCGAAGCGGGTGCGGGTGCCTCCGATGCCGCCGGTGACGCTGGTCCCCGAGCCCGGCTCGTGGCTGTGGACCTGCCGCGCCGGCTTCGAGGCGCAGCTCTTCGAGGAGCTGGCGTGGGGCAAGAAGAGCCCGGTGCTGCTCGGCCCGGCGCTCGTCGCGTCCGAGCCCTTCACCGGTGAGAACCCGCTGCCGCAGCCGCCCGCCTTCGCGCGCATGGGCTTCCCCATCAGCGCCGTGGTGCGCACGCCCGCCGAGGCCGCCGCCGCGCTGCCCGACGAGCCGACGCGCGTGCAGGTGTGGGTGCCCGACACCGACGCCGCCAACGCGCGGGCGGGCGAGGCCGTGGCCTGGCAGAACACCATCGCCGCCATCCGCAGCGAGGACGAGCTGGTCGACCCCGAGACGCCGTGGAAGGCCGTCGAGCAGGGCGCGTGGCTGGGCCAGGTGTGCCTCATCGGCCCCGGCGTGGGCGTGGTGGGGAAGATCCCCGCGCGTGAGGCGCTCTCGCTGAGCGCTGGCGGGCGGGCGCGCATGAAGCGCACCGGCGAGGCGCCCTCGCGCGCCGCGATGAAGCTCGACGAGGCGCTCGAGTGGTACGGCGTGAGCCCGGGCCGCGGCGATCTGTGCGTCGATCTCGGGAGCGCCCCCGGCGGGTGGACACGCCGCCTCGCCGAGCGCGGCGCGCGCGTGTGGAGCGTCGACCCGGCGAACCTCGCCCCCGACGTGCTCAAGCTCCCGCGGGTGAAACACTTCAAGGAGAGCGCGTTCGACTTCGTGCCCGACGAGCCGGTCGACTTCCTCTTCTGCGACATGGCGTGGCGGCCGCTCGAGGTCGCGCAGCTCCTCGGCAAGTGGGCGCGCAAGCGCTACGCCGCGCAGCTCGTCGCCAACATCAAGCTCCCGATGAAGGACAAGCTGCCGACGCTCTTCCGCGTGCGCCACACGCTCACCGAGGCGGGCTGGAAGCAGCTCAAGGTGCGGCAGCTCTACCACGACCGCGACGAGGTCACGGTTTCGGCACGGCGCGGTTGAAGCTCGGCCCGGACACGCTTGCAGTCGGGCACGGTTCGGGGTGCAGTCCTGCCCGATGCTCTCCGCGCTCCTGCTGGCCGTGCTCGCGGCCGACCCGAACCCCGGCCTCGCTGTGATGGACTTCGCCGTCGAAGGCGCCGCCCCGGAGATCGGCGCCGCGACGTCGGGCCTCGTCGCCCACGAGCTCGAGCGCCTCCAGCTCTTCCGCGTGAGCAGCGCCGAGACCACGCGCGTCATCCTCGGCGTGGAGCGCCAGCGCACGCTGCTGGGCTGCGAGAACTGCTCGGGCGCGAACCTCGGCGAGCTCACCAGCTTCGAGTTCCTCGTCACGGGCAAGCTGATCCGCACCGGGCCGGCGAAGGAGCCGAAGTACACGCTGCTCATGACCCTGATGAAGGTCGGCAACGCCTCGCCGCTGTCCTCGGTGCGCGCCGAAGCGAAGGGCGAAGAGAAGCTGCTGCAGGAGGTGCCGGCGGCGTCGCTCAAGCTGGTCGGCAAGCTCCTCGAGGGCCGCCAGGGCGCGCTCGTGGTGGCCTCGTCGGAGGTCGGCGCGGCGGTGAAGGTCGACGACACGCAGGTGGGCACCACGCCGCTCCAGGCGCGCGTGCCGGTCGCCGCGGGGCCGCACCTGCTGACCGTCGAGAAGGAGGGCTTCACCGCGGTGAAGAAGGAGGTGCGCGTCAACGCCGACCAGGTGTCCGACGAGTTCGTGCGCCTCGTGCCCAGCCCCGACATGGCCGAAGCCTACGAGGCGCGCGCGACGCGCACCCGGGCGCTCGCGTGGACCGCCGCGGGCATCGGCGTCGCGGGCCTGGCGGCGTTCGTCACCGGCACCGTGCTCGCCGACTCGACGTTCGGAGACCCCACCTCGCCGGGCACCTTCGCGTACCACAAGACCTTCCTCGCGCAGGGCATCGAGGCCGACGCGGGGTGCGAGAGCAACGTCACCAGCCCGCCGGCGTGCGATCACCGCAACAGCGCCACCGCGCTCAAGGCGAAGATCGAGACCTTCCAGACCATCTCGTGGATCGGCCTGGCCGCGGCCGGCGCCGGGGCGATTGGCGCCACGGTGCTCTTCGTGGTCGGCGATCCCCCCGGCCGGTACGAGGCGTACCGCCAGAAGACCGGCGTGGTGGCGATGCAGCTCTCACCGGCCCCCGGCGGGGTGGTGCTCAGCGGCAGCTTCTGAGGCGAGACATGGCGGCTGCCCGTGCTATGGGCGGCGCGTCGTGATCAGGAACCTCACCGAGCTCTACCAGTACCGGGCGCTGCTGCTCGCGCTGTCGATGCGCGAGCTGAAGGCGCGCTACCGCGCGTCGGTGCTGGGCTTCCTGTGGACCTTCCTCAACCCCACGCTGAACATGCTGGTCTACGTGCTGGTCTTCGGCGTGCTGATGCGCAGCGCGGTGAAGAACTACCCGTACTACCTCTTCAGCGGCCTGCTGCCGTGGATCTTCTTCTCGAGCTCGCTGCTCGGCGGCACGACGTCGGTGAGCGATCGCCGCGACCTGCTCACCAAGGTGCGCTTCCCGGCGCAGGTGCTGCCCGCGACGGTGGTGCTCACCAACCTCATCAACTTCCTGCTGTCGATCCCGCTGCTCTTCGCGCTCGGGCTCTTCTTCGGCGTCGTCCCCAGCTGGCACGTGGTCTTCATCCTGCCGGTGCTGCTCGTGCAGACGTTCTTCACGCTGGCCATCACCTACTTCTTCGCCGCGCTGAACGTCGCCTTCCGTGACCTGCAGCACATCGTCGCGAACCTGGTGCAGATGGCCTTCTTCCTGACGCCCGTGCTGTGGGATCTCAAGTCGGTGCCCGCGCTCGGCTCGTTGACGAAGGACCAGTCGCAGCAGCTGCTCCTCACCTTCAACCCGATGGCGTCGATCATCTCGGCCTGGCGCGACATCTTCGTCGAGCAGACCGCGCCGCAGTGGCAGCCGCTGGGCACGGTGACCGTCGTCTCCCTCGTCGTGATGTGGATCTCCACCGCCGTCTTCGAGCGCCGGCGGGAGGAGTTCGCGGAGCTGGTATGAGCAGCCAGGCGCCGACCGACGCGATCGTCATCAACGACGTCTTCAAGGCGTTCAAGAAGACGTCGCGCAAGAACGAGTACACCACCTTCAAGTCCGAGCTGGTCCGGCTCCTGAAGTTCCAGCGCAGGCTGATCGAGCCCGCGACGCACATCGAGGCGCTCAAGGGCGTCAACCTCCGCGTGCCGAAGGGCTCGACGGTGGGGATCATCGGGCGCAACGGCTCGGGCAAGAGCACCCTGCTCAAGCTGATGACGGGCATCTATGCGCCCACGAAGGGCACCATCACCGTCGACGGCCGCATCAGCGCGCTGCTCGAGCTCGGCGCCGGCTTCCACCCCGACTTCACCGGGCGCGAGAACATCCTCATCAACGGCATCATCCTCGGCATGAGCCGCAACGAGGTGAAGGCGCGCATGCCGGAGATCATCGAGTTCGCCGAGCTGGGCGACTTCATCGACGAGCCGGTGCGCACCTACTCGAGCGGCATGTTCATGCGCCTCGCGTTCGCCGTGGCCACCCACGTCGACCCGGAGGTGCTGATCATCGACGAGATCCTCTCGGTCGGCGACGAGCACTTCGGCCGCAAGAGCCAGGCGAAGATGAACGAGTTCCGCCGCAGCGGGAAGACGATCGTCCTCGTCACGCACGATCTCGGCACCGTCGAGCGCTGGTGCGACGCCGCGGCGTGGATCGACGGCGGCCGCATCCGCATGCACGGGCGCTCCGAAGACGTGGTGCGCGAGTACCGCCGCGCGGTCGCCGCCGCGGAGGCCGAGGCGCAGAAGACCGGGCACTCCGCGCTCTCGCAGCCGGGCCTCGCGCTCCCCGAGACCGGGCCGGTGGCCGAAGAGAAGGCGCCCATCGCCAGCATCGCCGCCATCCGCCTCAAGGACGGCGCCGCCGCCACGCCCGAGGCCTTCTCGCCGTCGGCGCCGCTCACCGTCGAGGTCGACTGGCGCCTCGCCGCGCGCGCGAAGACGCGCTTCACCATCGACCTCATGGCCGCCGACGGGCGCCTCGTGTTCAGCAGCTCGCACGACGGCGGGGAGCTCGAGGGCGCGGGCACGGTGAAGCTCCAGCTCTCGCGGCTCGGCCTCGGCGGCGGCGTCTACGAGGTGCTCGTCTCGGCGTCGGCCAACGAGGAGCCGGTGAAGAACCCCACGCGGCACCCGCTGCACGTCGCGCCCTCCGAGGGCGTCGGCCTGCTGCGCCCCGAGCTGCACTGGAGCCTGTGACATGAACGTGAAGGGGCAGTGGATCTGGATCACCGGCGCGTCGTCGGGCCTCGGGCTCGAGCTGGCGAAGAAGCTGGCGAAGCAGGGCGCCAACCTGGTCATCACCGCGCGCCGGGCCGACCGCCTCGAGGCGCTGGCCAGGGAGCTCTCTGCCGGCGGCGTCGAGGTGCGCCCCATCCCGGGAGACATGAGCCGCGGCGACGACGTCGAGCGGCTCCTCGCGCAGGTGAAGAAGCTCCCGCTGGCGGTGGTGGTGCTCAACGCCGGCGTGACGCACTTCGGCCCGCACCACGAGATGGAGTGGCCCGCCTTCGAGGCGATGCTCCACACCAACGTCATCAGCACCACGCGCGTGACGACCGAGCTGGTGAAGCACTTCCAGGCGACCGGCGCCGCCGCGCGCATCATGCTCGTCACCTCGATGGCCGGCCTGATGCCGGTGCCCTTCCAGGCGGCCTACTCGGGCACCAAGGCCTTCCTCACCGCCTTCGGCACCGCGCTCGCGCACGAGCTCTCGGGCAGCCCCATCACCGTCACCGTCTTCGCGCCCGGAGGCATCGCCACCGAGATGACGGCCGGCGAGCGGTTCGGCTCGCTGCGCGGCTGGCTCGCCCCGGTGGAGGACGTGGCCGACGAGGCGCTCGACGCGCTCCGCGCCCGGCCGCCGCTCTACGTGCAGGGCTTCGTCAACCGCTTCGGGCTCTTCATGTTCCGCTTCCTCCCGCGCAACCTCGTCATGGGGCAGCTCGGCCGGCAGTACCGCAAGGCGCTCCAGGACGCCGCCGCCCGGCAGTCGCCGAAGTCATGAGCGCGCAGCAGACGGTGGGCGAGCTCCGCACGCTCGTCACACGGCGCGCGGGGCTGCGCCGGCGGGTGGCGCTCCTCAGCTCCGACGCGGCGATGCGCGCGGCGCTCGAGCAGAACGGCTGCACGGTGCTGGTCGACCCCGAGGGCCTCGAGGCGCTCGAGGCCTTCGCTCCCGAGGTGGTGGTGGCCTTCGACGGGCTGCTCAGCTCGGGCGCCGACGGCCTCCGTGCGCTCGCCCGGGCGGCGCCGAACGCGGAGCTGGTGCTGTCGTTCGCCAACGCCGCCTCGTCGTCGGTGCTGCTCCGCGCGCTGCTGGGCGCGACGCCGCCACACACCACCAGCGAGCCCGACGTGCGCACCTGGCTCCGCGAGGCCGGGTGGTCGGTCGTGTCGCGCGACGTGGTGGTGACGCCGCACCAGCCCTCGGGGCTCTCGGCGGACACCGAGTCGGCGCTCCGTCAGCTCTTCGAGCAGCTCAACCCAGACGCGGCCGCCGATCGCCTCCTGGTGATGGCCCGGCGCGGCGTCGAGGCGACCCCGCCCGAGCGCGAGGCGGGCCTCACCAGCGTGGTGATCAGCGGCGACGACGAGGCAGCGCTCGAGGGCACCGTGCGCTCGGTGGCGGGGCAGCTCCACCAGCCGCTGGAGCTGGTGGTGGTGGCGACCTGCGCCGAGCCGCGCCTCGAGGAGCTGGTGAAGGCCGCGCGGGGCAGGGCAGGGCTGTCGCTCACGCTGGTCGGCGGTGGGCCGGTCGACGCCCTGGCGCGCACCAACCGCGGCCTGGCGCTCGCCCGCGGCCAGTTCGTGTGCTGCGTCGAGGCGGGCGAGCTGCTCGAGCGCACCCACGTCGGTGCGCTGGTCAGGCAGCTCGAGCACAGCACGGCCGCGTGGGCGCTCGCGCCCGTCGCGGGGCTGGGCGCGCCGTTCGAGCTCCGCGCGTGGCTCGAGGCCGGCGCCGTGCACCGCGGGCGGTGGCTGCTCGATCGCGCGCGCCTCGGCTCGTTCCCCCTGCAGTTCGCCGAAGGGGTCGAGCTCGGCGAGGCGATGCTCCTGTGCCGGCTCGCGGCGCTCTTTCCGCCCGCGCTCGTCGCTGGCCCTCCGACGCTCGACAGCGCGCGCCGGCCGGCGTCGGCTCCGGCGGGGCTGCTGGAGGTGCTCGCCGCGCGCCCGCTGCGCACCCTCGGCTCGCTCGCCGAGACGATCCGGCCGCCTCCGCGGGTGCCGCTCGCGAGCCTGGTCGAGGAGCGCCTCGGCGAGAAGAACGCCCGCGCTGCCCGGCTCTTCGGCGAGGCGCGCGGCCTGCTCGAGCGGGTGCGGCACGCCGCCGAAGAGGCGCGCGAGGCGGGGCGGCGCGAGCTCGAGAAGAAGAAGAAGGACTGAGGCGCCTACTTCGGCATCAGGTTGAGCGGCTTCATCCCCATCACCGTCGACACCACCCACAGGGTGAGCAGCACGAGGATGGCGACCAGCGCGATGGTGGCGAAGAGGTCGACGCCCAGCCGCGCCACGCGCCCGCGCGCCTGCCGCACCTCGATGGTCTGCCCTGCCACCTGGAGCGACAGCGAGTCGCCGGCGGCCAGGCTCAGCGTGAAGCCCTCGGGGCCTTCCTTGATCGTTCCGGCCTCGATGAGCTGACCGAGCGAGAGGGCCGCGCGGCCCGCGAGCGTCCCCGTGCCCGCTACGCCGGTGGAGAAGCGCACCGCGAGCCCCCCGTCGACGAGCGCGAGGTGGATCTTCGCGCCGCTGGCGAGCACGAGGTCGTCTTCGTCACGATCGCCGAGCGAGAGGCTCTTGCGGCCGCGGCCGTCGATGATCTCGGCCTCGAGCGAGCGGTCGCCCCAGCGCATGCGGACCTCCCACGCGTTGGCGGGAGCTGACGTCGTCTTCACGTCGCGGTCCTAACAACAAACTCAGCTCGGCGCCGGGATCGTGCGGCGCTGCTCGAGCTGGCGCGCCGCGACCGCCTCGAGCACCGTCGTCATCTGGTCGACCGGCGTGTCGGGCGTGATGTGCACGAAGCCCGCGGTGGTCTTCGGCGTGCCTCCGAACTCCGAGGCGAGGTTGTAGCCGAGGTAGTTGCACAGGTACGCGCTGCGGTCCGGCTCGTAGGTCGCGTCCGAACGGCTGGTGCCCACCACCCGCCCGTCGCCGTAGGCCTGGAGCGCGTGGTCGATGGCCTCCACGGGCAGATCGGTCGACAGCTCCCGCGCGCCGCCGGCGCGCACCTCGCGCTCCTGCATCGGGCGATCGTTGCCGTCGTTGGCCGCGCCGAGGTGGTTCTCCGGGCGCTCCTCGACCTGCGCCTTCCAGTGGCTGACGCCCATCGAGAGGATGACGTCGGGCGGCGCGCGGCGCATCTCGGCCATGAAGGCGTCGACCGCGTCGGTGGTGACGTCGAGCCGGCGGTACTCGACGATCGCTCCCTTCACTCCGGCCTCGGCGAGCTTCTGCGCCATGTTCGCCGACGGGTTGTCGGTGATGCCCATGAAGGCGCCGTAGCCGGTGACCACCACCTTCATCGGCAGCTCGCCCGGCTTCAGGCCGAGGGCCTCGGGCTTGTAGAGCATGAGGTGCGCGGCCTGATCGGTGGCGATGGCCGAGCGGCCCTTGAAGGACGCAGGGTCGAACGGCTGCACCTCACCCTGCAGCAGCGCGCCGGCCACCTTCGCGGGGAGCTGCGACCTCACCTGCTCGAGCACCTGGGCCGCGGTCTCGCCCTTCTTCACGCGCACCGACAGGCTCTGACCCTCGATGGCGACCTTCAGCACACCGTCGGCCTTCGCGGTGCCTTTCAGCGAGAAGCAGTTGTCGAACAGCCCGAGCTTCGCCGAGAGGCCCGGCACGCCGACCGTGTAGTCCGCGTAGCGGCCCTTCACCGAGGCCAGCCCGCCGACCTCGACGTTGACCCACGCGCTCTTCTGTCCCATCGCCGCGAGGTGCTGGAGCATGCGCTGCTTCGCCGCGTCGTCGAACGAGTCCGCGGCCTTCGCCAGCTCGGTGCGCTCGGCGGCGTCGAGGCCCCACTCGCTGCGGGCCTTGAGGGCGATCTGATCGACCTCCTCGACGTCGACCTTCCCGTCCTTGCGGGCCTGGGTGATGGCGGAGCGGATGCCCTTGATGGTCATGCGGGCAGTATCGGCGGATCCACCCCGCGGTTGTCACGCGCCGTCAGTAGGCCGGCGGAGGCGGGGGCGGCGGCGGCGGCAGGCTCGGGTCGCCGGACGGCAGCGGCTGCGGCTGCGGTTGCGCGCGCGGTGGCGGAGGTGGCGGCGGGAGCGCGCGCGGGGCCTGCTGGACGTCGTTGTTCAGCGGCCGGAAGCGACCGATGAGGAGCCCGAGCTTCGCCTGGAACATGAGGATGCCCGAGCCGAGCGCGCTGCCGGTCTGGACCTGCGACGAGAAGATCGACGCGCCCATGATCGGCACCACCACCGAGATCTCCGGCATGATCCCGAAGTTGTCGCTGATGCGCCACGCGAAGCCGAGGCTGCTGCCCGCGCCGAGGCCGAGGCCGGCGCCGCCCGTCGCGCTCGAGGCGAAGAGCACGAGCGACTGGAGGCGCGGGCCGATGACGAGCTCGCTGCCGCCGGCCGTCTTGATGCCGATGAGCAACGGCAGGCCGATGTTGAGGATGCCGCCGAGCGAGGAGCTGGTGGTGGAGCTGCCGCCCAGCACCAGCCCGCCCACCGTCGGCGCGAGGCTGACCGCGATGTGACGATCGCCGGGCTTCGTGAAGAGGAACTTGCTCTGCAGCTCGAGGAACGAGAGGCCGGCGCGCAGGCCGAGATCGACGCCGTCGCTCACGCCGAAGCGCGCCGAGACGTCGATGTGCGGCAACCACACGGCGTTGTTGGGGTTGCTGCTGCCCGTATTGACGGTCGACGCGGCCGACCACACGCCGGGTTCGATCCCGACCTGGAAGCCGCCGCGCCCGAGCGTGTCGGCGGTCTGCAGGTTGGAGATGGACGCACACCCGGTCGCCGTCACCGCGAGACACACGAAGAAGGTCCGCATGGGGCCATTGTGCATTAATTTGGGTTCCTCGATGAGCGAGTCGCTTCAGGTCTGGGTGCGCAACGACAAGGGCCAGGTGTACGGCCCGCTCTCTCCGCCCAGCGTCGAGCTGCTCATCGACAACGGCATCATCAGCGGTCGCCTGCAGGTCTCGACCAACGGTGAGAACTACGTCTTCCCCGGGCGGGTGCCCGGGCTGCGGATGATCTTCCCCCGCGAGACGTGGGGCGACACCGTGGTCCCCGGCGACGAGCTCGACGCCGAGTGGAGCAGGGTCGCGCTGCCGGCCGCACTCCCCGGCGCACCCGGGGCGCCGCCGTCGTCACCGTCGGGCATCGCCGCCGCGCCCGCGGGCGCGCCGATGGCGGGGCCGGGCGCCCGCGCGCCCGTGGCGGGACCCGGCGCCGGGCCGATGGCGGGCCCCGGCGCGCGCCAGCAGCAGGCTCAGCGGCCGATGAACCCCGCGCAGCTGAGCGCCCAGCGCCCCGGCGCGCCGGCTGGCGTGCCTCGCTCCTCGGCCTCCGGCATCGCCGCCCCGGCCGGTGTTCCGCGCTCCTCCGGCTCCATGCCCGGCGTGGCCGTGCCCGCGTCGCGCCCAAGCGTCGCCGACTTCATGAACGCCCTCGATCCCAGCGCGCCGGCGCGCTCGTCGGGCTCGGGCGTCGCGGCGGCGCCCGCAC
>JBMORD010000383.1:0-4632 GCA_049322495.1 Myxococcota bacterium
ACCGCCGCGCGGCTCCACACCCGGCCCGACGCGATGCACCCCGAGCTCGGCAGCGGGCTGTCGTTCGAGAACTCTCCGGGCGGCGTGCGCGTCGACTTCCTGATGAGCGGCTGCCCCGCGGCGACCGCCGGCGTTCAGGTCGGCGATCTGGTGGTGAGCATCGACGGCGAGCCGACCCGCGACGCGCGTGACGCCTTCGCCCGCGTGCGACGCCCGAGCGGCGCCGAGCTGAGCCTGGTCGTGCGCCGCGAGGGCCGCGACCTCCCGCTGACGATCAAATGAAGAAGGCCCTCCTCCCGCGAGGGAAGAGGGCCCTGGGCGTCACGCCGGAGCGGAGCTCAGCGGATCGACGCCTCGTAGATCTCCTTCACCAGCTTCGGGTCGACGAAGGGGTTGCGATCGTTGCGGCCGGTGAAGGCGGCCTCGGTCTGCGGGCGCCAGAGGAAGTCGGGGCTGGCGCTCGTCGGCTCCCAGCCGCCGTTGACGAACTTGCCGTTCTTCTCTTCGAGCCAGTAGCGGTACGTCTCGCTGCCGCCACCGCCACCGAGCGACACCTTCCGCTCGACCCACACGATGTTCCCGCCGGAGGCCGGGCCGTTGTAGCCGTCCTTCAGCAGCTCGTCCTTCGCCCACGAAGGCTTGAGGCCGTTTTTGTAGAGCGTGTCGTCGGCCTTGTAGAAGTTGTAGTTCCACACGTGCTCGCCGCTGTCCTTGTCCATCACGGCGGGGCGGCCCGACTTGAGCCACTCGGTGATCGTCTCGTGCATCAGCACCGGGTTGTCGCGCTTGTCCTCGCGGGCGACGAAGGTGAGCTCCTCCTTCTTGAAGGTCTTCTCGGTGCCGTCCATCAGGCGGAGCTTCACCTCGGCCGGGAGGTTGGCGCCGTTGATCTGCCAGTCCTGCTGACGGCGGATGGCGCCCGAGGCGAACTTCACGTCGGACACGATGGTGCCGCGGAGCTGCTGGCCGTTCTTGAGCGTGACCGTGTCGGGGTTGGCGTCGTAGCGATCGCCCACGAAGTCGGAGCCGCCGCCCTGGCTGTCGGCCAGCACCGTGAGCAGCCCCTTGATGTCCTGCGTGGTGAAGGTGACGCCGTTGAGCGTCACGTCGTGCTTCGGCTCCTCGAAGAGGATGCCCGCGCGCGCCACCTTGTCGCAGCTGCCCCACCAGCCGACCGACATCGAGCCGTCGGTCTTGCCGTCCTTGCCGAACTGGCCGTGGCTGTCGATGAAGTCCCACTTCACGCCCGCGTCGATCTTCCCGTTGCCGTTGAAGTCCACGCCCGTGGTGCGCTCCGCGTCGGACTCGGAGAGCGAGGAGTTGGGGATGTAGTGGCCCGACTCCTTGTTGATGAGCCAGTTGAGCGCGGGCTTGAGCTCGAAGCTCCGCGCGCCCTCGGCCTGGCCGCGCGCCTTGAGCAGCCCGTCGAACTTCTCGAGCGCGCCGCCCTTCGCCCACAGGTTGCTCGACGCCGAGCCGACGTCATTGCCCGAGCCGGCCATCGGCCAGTACGTCGTGGTCCACGGCATGCGCCTGGCCTCGATGGTCACCTTCTCGGGCTGGTTGCTCGGGGGCGGCGGCGGCGTGGTGCCGCCCATCAGCCGCGCGAACTCCGTCTTCGCCGCCGCGGTGAACTTCGAGCCGTGCGTCGCGAGGATGTTCTGGAGCTCCGCCTTCTCCGCCGCGTCGACCCCACCGTCCTGCGCGGCCTTCACGAGCGTGCGCACCTCTTCACGGCTGATGCGGTTGTTCTTGAGGGCGGTGCTGAGCGCGGTGCGGATGGAGTCGATGGACATGAAGGCCTCGCAAACGACGGGGTGAGAATTCGCCTACATTGTCGGACAGCAGGCGGGCAAGTTGCCTCGAAACGTAACCCCACGGCATTTCAGATAAAAGCTGGGGCATGGCCCCGCCGCCGCCCAGACCGACCAACAAGAAGGTGAAGGCTCCGACCGCGGCGACCGCTGAGCAGGTGCGCTCGAGGCAGAAGGGCGCGCTGCTGGGGCTGGCCGTCGGCGAGGCGCTGGGGATCCGCAACGAGCAGCGCAACCTGCCTGCGGCGATGTTCCCCGAGCTCAACGACGGCCCGGTCACCGAGCCGATGGGCGGCGGCCGCTTCGAGCTCCGACGCGGCCAGGTGACGTGGGGGGCCGAGCTGGCGCAGGTGCTCTCGACGACGCTGCGCAACCTCCGGCGCTACGACGTGCTCGAGACGGGCAAGGCCTACGCGCGCTGGCTGGGCACGGTGGAGCCGCCGGAGCGCGTGCCGGAAGAGCTCCGCAAGGCGCTCGAGCTGATCCTCGAGGGGCGCTCTCCGGAGTTCTCGGGGAGGCGCGTGTGGCTCGAGGGGTTCCAGAAGGTGAAGGACAACGCGCCGCTGGTGCGCACCGTGCCGATCGGCGTGTTCTTCCACAACCGCCGCGAGGATCGGATCAACGCCTGCCTCGAAGACGCGGCGATCACCCACTTCGATCCGCTCTGTCAGCTCGCCTGCGCGACCTTCGAGGGCATCATCGCCGCGGCCATCTCGGCGGTCGGCGAGCGGCTCGACCCCGAGCAGCTGTTCAAGGTGGCGGAGGCGGAGCTCTCGCTCGCCGCCGCGACCCTCGGGCGCAAGGAGGCCGACTGGGTCTCGCTGACGAAGGAGGCGGCGGATCTCGTGCGCGAGGATCTCAAGATGGCGCAGGAGGACGACCCGCAGCTCTACGGGCCCGACCTCCACCTCTTCTTCCCGTGGCCGACGTCGATCCGCGTCACCTACCGGCTCGCGTTCTGGGAGCTCTTCCACGCCCCGTCGCTGGAGGCGGCGCTGATCGACGTCGTCAACCGTGGCGGCGACGCGGACACCAACGCCGCGGTGACCGGCGCGCTGATGGGCGCGGTCTTCGGCGAAGACGCGGTGCCGGCGGCGTGGGCGGAGCGCGTGCTCGAGGCGCCCGGCAACGGGCCCTTCCACCCGCGCAACCTCGTCACGCTCGCCGGGCTCACACCCGAGTGACGCTCACGGCACGTTGACCGCGCCCGGCGTCGGCGCCGAGCACACGGCGAAGTCGGTGCCGTTGCTGTTGGTGTCGGCGCCGTTGGGCACGCGGCACACGCTGTTGTTGATGGTGTTGCTGTCGGCGAGCAAGGTGGTCGACGCGGTGCCCTCCTGCACCACCACCGTCCCGTTGGGCGAGGTCCACGAGGTCTGCCCCTGGTACGAGAGCGCGTCGAGGATCGCCGAGGACGCAGTGTCGATGAGCGCGACGGCGTCGGTGGGGCCGTTCTGCACGAGGTTCGTCGCGCTCGCGGTGCCGCCGATGGCGAGCTTCTTGACCGTCCCGGGCAGCGTCGCGAGCAGGTTCGCGTTGGCGAGCACCAGGTACTCCCCCGGCGCCAGCGAGCCGGCCGGCGAGAGATCGACCGTCAGGTACGACGCACCGGTGCCGGTCGTGCCGCCGTTGATGAGGACGATCGACTTGCCGCTCAGCGTCTCGGTGAGCCCGCCCGGGTTGAAGACCTCGATGAACTCCGTGCCGTCGGTGCCGACGTTGTCGTAGTCGACCTCGTTGATGACGAGGGCCGTGGCGGGCGCGATGTAGCCGCTGAAGGTGGCGGTGCGCGCCGTCGAGCTGATCGGCGAGCCACGCAGATCGGCCACCGACGTCGCCGCCGTGAGGGTGTAGCTCGCGCCGGGCGTCTGGGTGCCGGTGGTGAGGACCCACTGCATGCCGGCGCCGGTGACGGTCGACACCGAGAGGCCGCCGATGCTCATGGTCGCGGGGCTCACCGTGCCGGGGTTCATCGGCCGATCGAACTGCGCGCGCACGGAGGTGAGGCTGGTCGCCACCGCCGACACGAGCCGCGGCGCGGGGCAGGACGTGCCGACGAGCGTCGACGAGGAGAACGCCGAGGGCTGGGCCTGGGCGTTGAAGCGCCACATCGGCGCCGCGCTGAACTGGATCGCGCAGCCCGTGCTCAGCCCCTCGGCGTCGGCGAGCGTGTTCGGCAGGCGCAGCTTCATCACCCCCGCGTCCAGCGTGCCGGTGGTGAGGAGCGCGGCCGACTGGTAGCCGCTCCCCGCCGCGGCCATGTCTCCGACGAGCGTGCCGGTGAGCGAGACGAGCTCGCTCTCGTAGGCGTCGAGCGTGCCCGCGCCGGCGAAGTCGACGGTGCTCACGGTCTGCGCCAGGCCCGAGACCGGCGTGCCGCTGCTCTGCTTCACGAAGCCGGAGATCGACGAGGCCACGCGGAGCAGTCCGATGCGCGTCACGCCCGTGACGGTGAAGTCGATGACGTCGCCCGGCGCCGTGGGCAGCGTCGTGGGGTCGACCGCGACGAAGAGCGCGGGGCCCATGCCGCCGGCCTGAACGAAGAAGCCCGCCGGGTCGCTCGCGCCTGCGTCAGGGACGAGCGGCTTCACGAAGGTCACCAGCGCCGCCTGCACCGGGAGCGAGACCGTGGTGCTCCCGAGATCTGCCGCGGTGCGCACCGCCGTCAGCTGGGCTGCCGTGTCTGGTCCCCCGCCGCCACCGCCCGTCGCGCCGCCGCCACCGCCCGTCACCGAGCCGCCACCGCCGCCGGTCACCGAGCCGCCGCCGCCGCCGGTCACCGAGCCGCCGCCGCCGCCGGTCACCGAGCCGCCGCCGC
>JBMORD010000384.1:0-35188 GCA_049322495.1 Myxococcota bacterium
GCGGGTGGATCGCCACGCGCGCCGGCGGCCACTTCGCCACCGTGCTGACCCACATCGACGAGCTGGTGGAGTCGGTGCGGCTGGTGAGCCCGCGCGGGGTGCTCGAGACGCGGCGCTTCCCGGCGAGCGGCGCGGGCCCCGACGCCAACCGCCTGGTGATCGGCAGCGAGGGCACGCTGGGCGTCATCACCGAGGCGTGGATGCGCGTGCGCCCGCGGCCGACTCACCGCGCCGGGGCCTCGATGCACTTCGACGACTTCTCGCGCGCGGTCGAGGCGACGCGGGCCATCGCGCAGTCGGGCCTGGCTCCCGCGAACTGCCGGCTGCTCGACGCGCAGGAGGCGATGATCAACGGCGTCACCTTCGACGGCTCGTCGGTGCTGGTGCTCGGCTTCGAGGGCGCGCACCCGCTCGACGCGTGGCTCGATCGCGCCGTGGCGATCGCCGAGTCGTTCGGCGGCACGTGCCCCAGGGGCAAGTCGACGGCCTCGCGCGCGGGCGACGCGGCCGAGAGCTGGCGCGCGTCGTTCCTCAAGGGGCCCTACCTGCAGGACGCGATGATCCGCCTCGGCGTGGTGGCCGACACCTTCGAGACCGCCTGCACGTGGACCGCCTTCCCGACGCTCTACGCCGAGGTGAACGCGGCGATGAATGACGCGCTGGCGCGGCTGTGCGGCGGCGGCCTGGTGTCGTGTCGCTTCACGCACGTGTACCCCGACGGGCCCGCGCCGTACTTCACCTTCCTCGGGCGCGCGCCCGCGGGTGGAGAGCTCGACTGCTGGGCCGAGCTCAAGCGCGTCGCCTCGGACACGCTCGCGCGCACCGGCGGCACCATCACCCACCACCACGCCGTCGGGCGGACGCACCGACCGTGGTTCGAGCGCGAGCAGAGCCCGCTCTTCCTGGCCGCGCTCCGCTCGGTGAAGCGCGAGCTGGATCCGGCCGGCGTGCTCAACCCGGGCGTGCTCTTCGACGCTGCTGACGGGCAGTAGCGCGCAGCTCGAGGGCGTCGATCGTCGCGTGGCGCTGGCGGGGCGGCTGGGCGGTGGGGAGCCGCTGGGCGAGCCTCGGCGTCAGCGCGCTCGTCGACGGCCCTTCGCGCGAGATGGTGCTCGGGCCGGCGGTCGCTTTCGGCGCGGAGTGGCGGCTCTGACCGGCGCCTGGGCGGCGCGGCGGCGGGTCGGCTTCACCAGCCGGCGGAAGGCCCGGGTGGTCGCCGCGGCGGCGAACCACGGGCTGTCGGCGAACTCGTCGTGGAGCTTCGGGTCGAGCCGGAGGGCGGTGGCGATGGCCTCGAGCATCGGCGCTCGCTCGCCGAGGCGGGCGTGGAGCGCGGCGCGGTAGAACCAGGGCCACGCGGCGAGGGCCTTCGAGAACTTCACCGCCGCGTCGACGTGCGCCCGCGCTTCGTCGAAGTGCCCCAGCGCGAGCAGCGCCTTCGCGCGCTGGAGGTGGAGCGCGTAGTCCTTCGGGCGCGCGGCGAGGTGGCGCTTCGAGAGCGCGATCACCTCATCGAAGCGGCCCGCTTCGTTCAGCTCGTAGAGGCGCGTGAACCACGCGACGCTCACGGCGTCTTCGGCTGAGGCGCGGCGAGCTCCTGCTTGAGCTGGGCGATCGCCATGCGCAGCATCGGCGGCTGCTCGTCGGCGGGGGCGAGCTCGACGTACGCCTCGAGGTTCGCCAGCGCGCGGCGGGGGTCGTTGTCCTCGAGCGAGAGCATGCCGGCGAACATGCGGCCGTCGTAGGCCTCGGGGTAGCGCGCGGCCAGACGCTCGAGATCGACGATCGAGCCGGGGAGATCGCCGTCGACCGCCTTCATCACCGCGCGCCCGACGCGGGCCTTCGGGTGGAAGGGGTCGATCAGCATCGCGCGATCGACCAGCGGGCGGGCGTCGGCGAAGGCCTGCCGGCGAATGAGGTAGACCGCGAGATCGGACACGGCGTCGGCGTCCTGCGGGTTGGCCTGCACGCGGCCAGCGAGGGCCTCGAGGCGGGGATCGCTCTCGGGCTGCTGCTGCATCGGGCCGCGGCCGCCGCCGGGAGGCACCATGCCCGTCGCCTGCATGCCGTCGCCGCGCTCGCTGGCGGTGCTGCTGAGCTGCCAGCCGAGGAGCGCGAAGAAGGCCACCACCGCGCCGCCGACCAGCGCGCCCATCAGGCCCTGGTTCTTCTGCGCGAAGGTGGGCGGAGCGGCGGCGATCTTCTCGGCGCGCGCCTGCGCCTTCAGCTCGTCGTGCTTCTTGCCTTCCTTCTCGCGGAGCACCTTCGCCGCGGCGGCCTCGAGGCGCGCCTTCTCGCGGGCGAACTCCTGGGCCGGCACGAGGTGCTTGTTGGCGATGTGCGTGCGGAGCTCGGCCAGCAGCGACTGGTAGCGGGCCTCGAGATCGTCGAGCGTCTCGGGCCGCGGCGCGTCGGCGGCGAGCTTCTTCGAGCCGAAGAGGTAGAGCAGGGCGAGCACGATGCCCGCGCCCAGCACCACCAGCCCCGGAGTCCAGTCGGTCGCTTGTTGAGGGTTCATTTCTCGAGATCCGCCCTGACCTTCGCGAGGTAGTCGTCTTCGGCGCTCTTCTCCGGGTCCGCGGGCGGCGCCGGCGCGGCCTCGACCGGCTTCTGGCGCGACGTGGAGCCCATGATCAGCAGCACGCCGATCACCAGCAGCAGCACCGGCGCCAGCCACAGCCCGAGCGTCACGCCCGACTTGCGCGGCTCCATCAGCGCCCACTCACCGTAGCGCTCGACGAAGTAGTCGAAGATCTCGTCGTCGCTCTTCCCCGCGGCGACGAGCTCTCGCACCTTGTCGAGCTGCGCGCGCGCCATCGAGGCCGGCGAGTCGGCGATCGACACGCCCTGGCACACCGCGCAGCGGAGCTGCTTGCCGAGCTTCTGCACGCGCTCCTCGCGGACCGGATCGAGCGGATCCTGTCCCTGCCGCGGCGGCGCGTAGCCCTGGGCCAACACCAGCGAGAGGATGAGCGCGATCACAGGATCTCCTTCACCTGCTCGGCGAACTCGGAGGGATCGTTGAAGGGCGCGATGTGCTTCTTCACGATGATGCCCTCCTTGTTGATGAAGTACGTCTCGGGCACGCCCGACACGCCGTAGTCGACGGCGACGGTCGACTTGGGGTCGAAGAGGTGGATGTACGGCGTGCCGGTCTCGCGGAGGTACCGCCGCGTGTTGTCCTCGGTGTCTTCGAAGACGATGCCGATGAAGGCCACGTCGGGGTACTTGCGCGAGGCCCAGTCGAGCACCGGCTGCTCGTACTTGCAGGGCCCGCACCACGTCGCCCAGAAGTTGATCACCACCGGCCTGCCCTTGAACTGCTCGAAGGTGATGGTGCCGTCCTGATCGAGCCGCTTCATCGTGAAGTTCGGCGCGGGCTTGTTCACCAGCAGGAAGGGCACCGCGTGCGGATCGGTGCCGAACGCCCTGGCCATCACGAAGACGACGAAGCCGACGATCGACAGCGCGGTCACGACGGCGGCGGCACGCTTCGGGCTCACGAGGCAGCTCCAGCGACGGCGTTGGGGGCGGCGGCCGCGGCCTTCTTTCGCTGCGGCCAGAGGGCGATCAACGTTCCCAGCACGAGGATCGGAATCGCGTACCAGATCCACCCCACGAGCGGGAACAGCCACATGTTGAAGCTCGCCGAGCCCGTCTTCGCGTCGTACGAGAGCAGCGAGACGTACACGTCACGCACGATGCGCTCGCTCACCAGCGGGGAGCCGATGGGGTCGTTGGAGCGCTCGTAGAAGTTCATCCGCGGCGCGTTGAGCCCGTGGTACTGCGTCTCGGTCCCGCTCGGCGAGACGATCGTCAGGTTCGCGGCGATCCACTCGCGGTGCGCCTCCTTGCCCTTCTCGAGGCCGTCGAAGCGCACCTGGTAGTTGCCGATCGAGGCCGCCTTGCCGGGCTCGAGCGTGGTGGTGAGCTGCACCTTGCCCGAGGCCGAGGCGGCGATGGCCGCGACGATCGCCACGATGCCCAGGTGCACCACGTAGCCGCCGAAGCGCCGGTTGGCGCGCGTGGCGCTCACCATGAGCGCGGTGACGAGCGACTCCTTCTGCTCGGCCATGCGCTGCTGCGCGGGGAGGAACAGCTCGCGCAGCGTCACCACCGTCACGAAGCCCGCCACCGCGAAGGTGGTCAGCGGCATCCACCCGCGGAAGCCGACGAGGTACGCGAAGATCGCCACGCCGACGCCGACCGCCGAGGGGATGATCGCCTGGCGCTGGGTCACCTTCGGATCTGCCGCGCCCCAGGGGAGCATCGGCCCGACGCCCATCAGGAAGAGCATCGCCAGCCCGAGCGGGAGCGCCATCTGGTTGAAGTACGGCTCGCCGACGGTGATCTTCTTCTTGAAGAGGCCCTCGGTGATCAGCGGGTACAGCGTGCCCAGCAGCACCACGAAGGTCATCGCCGCGAACACGAGGTTGTTGAGGAGGATGCTGCCCTCGCGAGAGAGGATGGTGCCCAGCTGCGACTCGGCGACCAGCATGTGGCCGCGCATGGCGATCAGCAGCACGCTGAAGACCAGCACGATGCCGATGAAGATCAGGAACGTCGGCCCGATGTCCGACTGGGTGAAGGCGTGCACCGAGTTGAAGACGCCCGAGCGCGTCATGAAGGTGCCGATCACCGTCAGCACGAAGCTCGCCAGCGCCAGCGCGATGGTCCACAGCTTGAGCGACTTCTTCTTCTCGAGCACCATCGTGGAGTGCATGAACGCCGTCGCCGTGAGCCACGGCATGAACGACGCGTTCTCCACCGGGTCCCACGCCCAGTAGCCGCCCCAGCCGAGCACCGCGTAGGCCCACCAGCTCCCGAGGATGATGCCGATGGTGAGGAAGATCCACGGCACGAGCGTCCACTTGCGCAGCGGCACCAGCCACGCGTCGCCGAGCTCTCCGCGCAGCAGCGCGCCGGCGGCGATGCCGAAGGGGATCGTCATGCCCACGTAGCCGCCGTAGAGCATCGGCGGGTGGATGATCATCAGGATGTGGTTCTGCAGCAGCGGGTTCGGCCCCGGCCCGTCGGCCAGCGGGTTCGGCACGGCGTGCCAGGGGTTCGCCGGGCCGGCGATGAGGAAGGCGAAGAAGGTCGCCACCGCCGCCATCACCCCCAGCGAGAGCTGCATGTAGCGGCCGTGCTCGCGGCGGTACGTCCACGCGAAGGCGAAGAGGTACACGCCCATGATCGCGCCCCAGAAGAGGATCGAGCCTTCCAGCGCGCTCCACAGCGAGACGATGGTGAAGAT
The DNA here is from genome assembly GCA_049322495.1 of Myxococcota bacterium. Lineage (GTDB taxonomy): Bacteria > Myxococcota > Myxococcia > Myxococcales > Myxococcaceae > Archangium_A. Next base: position 5,258 of record JBMORD010000384.1, read on the forward strand.
GGTCGGGGTGGCGCGGCTGCCGACCTGCGACACGTACTTCACCGAGAAGTCGTGCGAGAGCAGCGCGTAGATCATCACCAGGTTGCTGCCGATCATCGAGGCGGCGAACCCGTAGATGGCCTTCTGCACGAGCGGCAGCGCGCTTTCCTTGCGCATCAGCCCGGTGACGATGCCGACGATGGCGGCGAACGCCGCGCACGCCAACCCGGCGAGGACGAGCCCGTATCCAAGTTTCGAATTCACGCGGGCCTCTTAACCTCGAAGTGGCCCCGCGACGAGTGCTTCTGTCTGAGGAGACAGAGGGGAAGAATCAGGTCTTCTTGTCGGGCTCAGCCTGGCTCAGCGAGTTCTTCCACGCGTCGTCGGGCATGGTCCCGCCGTCGGTCGGCGCGCGGTACTCGTTCGAGTGGTTCACCATGAGCCGGTTGGTGCTGAAGACCTGATCGGCGGCGAAGGTGCCCTCGACCACCACGCCGATGCCTTCGCGGAACATCTGCGGCGGCGTCTGCTCGCACTGCACCTTGACCTTCGCCGCGTCGGGCAGGTGCGTGTCGGCGACCTGGAAGGTGAGGGCGGTGTGCTCGGGGTTCCACACCAGGCTGCCGGGCACGACGACGCCGCCGAGGCGGATGGTGGCGCCGTAGGCCTTCGACCCCTGCGAGAGCATCTCGGAGGGCTTCCAGTAGTAGACGAGGTTGTCGCCGATGTTGCCGAAGGCGATCCACGCCAGGGCGCCCGCCGCGACGACGATGGCGCCGACGGCGATGAGACGGTTGCGGGCTTCGGACGTCATGACTGGGCTCCCGGGCGACGGAGGTAGAGGCTCAGGGCGTAAAGAGCTGCGCCTCCGAGCGCAAGCCCCCAGCACGCGTAGACGTACCCCCACCCACCTTCGATGACGCCTACGGGGATCTTCTCGATGCCCTGCGGGTGCATCGGGGCGGGCGTCGGCGCAGGCGCGGGCTCGGCCGTCGCCGCCGGCGCCGGAGGATCTTCAGCGAGCGCCAGGGACGACAGCGAGAGGGCGAGCAGGAGGGCGAGGCGCTTCATGACGCCACCTCCGTCCGGGGGGGCTCGAGCGGGGGGAGCTCCATCGCGCCGGACTGGCGGACGCGGGCGATCTCGTACCGCTTCCAGATGAAGACGAAGAGCAGGGCGAGGAAGCTGACCGCGCCCCAGAGGTAGACGACGCGGATCGGCTTGTCCATGGTGTTGGCGCTCGACTGCCGCTGGTGGAGGCTGTTCCACCACTGCACCGAGAACCAGGTGATGGGCAGCGACACGTAGCCGAGGATCGCCGCCGCGCCGCTCCAGGCCGCGCGCCGCTCGGCGTCTTCGGTGAAGGATCGGAACGCGAGGTAGCCGACGTAGACCAGCAGCATCACGGTGGTGCTGATCAGGCGGGGATCCCAGTCCCACCACACGCCCCAGGTCGGGCGCGCCCAGATGCTGCCCTGCAGCACGCCGATCGCGCCGAAGAAGACGCCGACCTCCGCCGACGACTCGGCGAGCGCGTCGGTGGTCCACGACTTCTTGAGGAGGTACGAGACCGCGGCGACGACGTTCACCGTGAAGGCGAGCATGCACATCCACACGAAGGGGACGTGCACGTAGATGATGCGGCCGACGTCGCTCATGAAGGCCTCGGGCGGTGCCCAGAAGAGGCCGAAGTAGGTGAGCATCGCCACCATCAGCGTGCCGAGCACGGCCAGCACCTTCCACACCCAGCCGCGCGTCGACGGCACCGCGACGTGGGTGATGATCAAGCCCACGACGACCAGCAGACCTGCGAGGGGAGCCCAGGACGGCATGTTCAGTCTTCCTCTGCGACCTTCGGGAATACGAGAAACCCGACCGAGAGATAGATGAGATCGAAGGCCACCAGCAACTTGAGCCACGAGGCCAGCTGGTCCTGCGGGTCGGGGCCGAGCGAGAAGCGGGTGGCGTTCACCGACGCGAGCAGCAGCGGCACGAGCACCGGGAACAGCAGCAGCGGGAGCATCACGTCGCGCGCGCGCGCGCTGGCGGAGATGGCCGAGTACACGATGCCCGGCGCGCTGATGCCGATGCTGCCGAGGACGAGCGCGGCGATCAGCGTCGCGGGCGACCGCGAGAGATCGATGTCGTACAGGGCGACCGAGACGGGGAGCAGCAGCAGCGAGAGCCCGAAGAGCAGCGAGGCGTTGCCGAACACCTTGCCGAGGAAGATCGCGCGCGCCTCGACCGGCGTGAGCAGCAGCCCGAGCAGCGCCTGGTTCTCGCTCTCGACGCGGAACGACTCGCCCAGCGAGAGCACGCTGGCGAAGAAGAGCGCGAGCCAGAGGTACCCGGGGGCGTGCCGCCGCAGCGCCTCGGTGTCGGGGCCCATGGCGAACGAGAAGAGCAGGAGCGTCGAGAGCGAGAAGAAGATCAGCGCCGTGAGGCGCGCCTTGGTGCGCCACTCGATCTGCCAGTCCTTCAGCAGCACGAGCCACGCGGCCTTCAGGAGCGGGATGCGCGGACCGCCGTTCATGATGGGTTCACCTTGCGGCCCTGCTCGAGGTGCAGCCGCTCGTGGGTCAGCGACAGCCCCTGCTCGATGAGGTGGGTGGCGAGCACGGTGGTGACGCCGCTGGCCTGGAGCTCCTTGAGGAGGCTCTCCATCTGGGTGATGCCGGCGGGGTCGAGCTCGCCGAAGGGCTCGTCGAAGAGGGCGAGCTTCGGCTGCTTCATGAGCAGGCGGGCGATCGAGAGGCGCTTGCGCATGCCGGCCGAGAACTGGCGCACCGGGCTGTCGGCGCGCTCGACGAGGCCGATGCGCTCGAGCAGCTCGCCCACGGCCTTCCGGGTGTCGGCCACGCCGAGGAAGCGCGCGAGCAGGGTGAGGTTCTGCGCCGCGGTGAGATCCTCGTAGAGGTACGAGGCGTGCGAGATCAGCGCGACCTCGTGGCGGAGCGCGTCGCGGTCGGCGCGCGTCTCCTTGCCGAAGAGCGAGATCTGTCCCGCGGACGGGAAGGTGGCGGTGGCGATCATCCGCAGCAGCGTCGTCTTGCCCGAGCCGTTGTGGCCCGTCAGCAGCAGCGACCGCCCCGCGGGGAGCGTGTACGTGAGGCGCGAGACGGCCCAGCGTGCACCGAAGCGCTTGCTGACGTCGTCGAGCACGATGGCAGGCGGGGACTCCACGGTCGCGCTCCTCTATTCGGGGCTGGCCCGGCAGTCGAGTAGAGTGTCACGGGTGCAGCGGAACACGATCGTCGCCTTCGCCCTGATGGTGCTGACCGCCCTGGGCCTGTACGTCGTGCTCGGCACGCCGCTGCTGCGCGGCGACGCGCCGCTCAAGACCGAGTGCGCGAACTTCGTCGGCCGCCCGACGACGGGCTGGGTCACGCTCTACCGGTGCACGCTCGACATGGAGCTGCTCGTGCTCGAGAGCGAGCAGGGAGACTTCGAGCTGCTCGAGCGCCGCCGGCAGGGCCTCGGCAAGAAGCCGTACGCGCGCCCGCCGACCTGGGTGCGCGCGTGGGCGCCGGTGCGCGCCGACGGGAACGGCGGCGTGGTGCGCGTCGCGTGGCGGATCGAGTCGGGCGACCTGCTGAAGTGGATCAACGTGCTCGAGCGCGCCGACGAGCGCCAGAAGGAGCGCCTGTGGGCCGACCCCACGCTGCTCCGGCGGATGTCGACGCCCGCGCTGCTCGAGGGGCGCGCCGAGAAGGCGGAGCAGGCCTTCGTGCTCGACGCCTTCGGCACGAGCGCGTCCTCGTCGCTCCTGCTGCTCACCGCGGGCAAGCCGCCGGAGCAGTCGCTGGTGGGCCCGGTGCTCGCCGCCGCGGCGATCGTCATGGCCGCCTTCGTCGCCCTGCGGCTCCTCGTCAGACCGCAGCTGACCTCGGCCGAGGGCGAGCTCACTCAGGTCAACGTGTCCGACGTGAAGGTCGAGCTGGGAGAGCTGGAGCGCCTCCGCGAAGAGGAGCGGCGCAATCGGTAGCGGCTCGGCGCGACGTGGCCCTGCGCACGCCGACCGCTCAGCCGCGCCCCGCCGCCGCCCGCTCCAGCCGCGCGAGGAGACGCGACAAGGGCAGCAGCCGCTCCTCGCGCGAGGCGGCGAGGAACTCGTCCTGAGCCTCACCCGTGCGCCGCGAGAACTCGAGCGCCGCGTCGGCCCACCCGAGCGCCGCGGAGATGCCGAGCTCGTCCTCGAGGCGCCGGCGGAAGTCGCTGCGCAGCGCCGTCACGAGCTCCGCGTCGACCTTCGCGTTGGCGGTGAGCGCCGCCATCGCGCGCACGTACTCGAGCGCCGAGCGGTGGATGTTCGGGGGATCGTCTCGGGGCGGCCCGAGGCGCGCGCCGCGGGCCCAGGCAAAGAGCGCGGCGAGGAAGACGAGCTGCAGCGCCGAGGTCACGAGGTTGACCGGCACCTGCGTCGCGCCGCGGTGGTGGTGGTACTCGTCGAAGGCGATCGGCCCGCGGCTGGCGAGCCGGCTCCAGAAGCGCGCGTTGTCCGCCAGCTCGAGCCGCGCGTTCTCCACGAGATCGGCGCCAGCGCCGAGCCACACCTCGCCACCGCCGACGGGGGTCCACCACAGCGCGCCGTGCTCGACGACCTCCACCGCGCGGGGGGCGTCGACCTCGATCATCCGCTCGGCCGAGAGCCGCAGCGCCGTCGCGCCGTCGAGCAGCCCCGCGGCGAGCTTCACCTTCGCGGTCGTGCCGCCGACGTCCTCGAGGCCGGCCTCGTTGACGAGCGGCGCGGGCGCGGCGAGGTGCACGCCCAGCCAGCGGTGGAGCGCGGGCTGCGCCCCGTCGCGCGGCGCGAGGTACACCAGCGTCCCCCCGCCTTCGACGAACGAGCGCAGCGCGTCGACCTCCTCGGCGCGGAGCTCTTCGTGGGTGGGCGCGGCGATCACCACCGTCGCGAGGCCGCGCGGCAGCTGCGTGAGCGGCGCGTCGTGCGCGACGACCTCGACGCCGTGCTCGCGCAGCCACATGGCGAGCACCGCGGCGCCGCGCGGACCGCGGTTGGAGATGGACGGGAGCGGCGAGTCGTCGCCCGGCCGGCGCGCGAGCCAGCCCAGCACCAGGGCGACGACCATCAGCCCGCCGATGACGAGGGCGCCGCGCCTCACGGCCCGGGCTCCAGGTTGACCGCCTCGACGTCGGCGAGGAAGCGCCGGGCCTCTGCCGGACCGATCGGCGAGAGCGAATAGAAGGCCTGATCGAACCAGGCGAGCAGGGGCAGCACGCTGCGCACCAGCTCCGGCGGCGCGCCGCGCGCGGGGAGCTCCTCGGCGAGCTCGCGGTTCGTCTTCACGCGATCAGGTCGCGCGAGGCGTCGGCGCTCGAGCGACGAGAGCAGCGAGAGGAGCGCCTCGCGGGTCGCCTCGCGCGGCTCGCTGTCGAGGAGCTGCCGGGCGCGCGCCCGATGCACCGCGGGGTCGTCGAGCTCGAGCGCGCGCGGCGTCGGGGGCTGCTCGCGTTGCACCGCGCTCCGACGGCGGTGCGCGAGGAGGCGCAGCGAGACGATCAGCGCGAGGGCGATCGCCAGCGCCAGCACCACCACGCGCGTCACGTTGGAGTACGTCTCGGCGCCCGACGAGCCGATGAGCCGCTCGAACCACGCGCGCAGCTGCGCGAGGAACGCCTGGAAGGCGCCGGAGTTGCGCTGGCGCGCGCGCTCGAAGCCCTCCCGCTCGTAGATCGCCGTGAGGGCAGGGCGGGCGAGGCGCTCCTCCGGCGGCTCGCGCTCGAGGAACTCACAGGCTGCGGCGCGCTGCGGCTCGGGCAGCATCGCCAGGCCCGGGCTGTCACAGGGCGCGGCGGCGACCACCACGAGCAGCGCGAAGGCGATCACGCCGGCTGCTCCGGGCCGAGCGCGAGCTCGAGATCGAGCCCCTCTCGCCGCGTGCGCATGTCGACGTAGAACCACGTCTGGAACATCACGTACACCGGAGCGACCAGCGCGCTGAGCACCGTCTGCGCGAGCTGAATCGGCAGGAGCACCGCGGCGGGCACGACGTCTTCGACGGTGCGGCCCGGCTCGAAGCCGGCGCCCCAGATCGCGCCGGCGATCGTCATGGGGATCAGCGCGAGGAGGCTCACGATGGTCAGCACCACGCCGATCACCGTGATCAGCACCGTGAGTCGCACCTTGACGAGGCCCATCACCCCCTGCGCGATGCGCCCGCTCGAGAGCGCGTCGGCCCGGCGGAACGCGGCCCACGCGCCCGGAGACTCGATCGCGATGATCTGCGACAGGAGCATGAAGCGGATCACGAACCACAGCACGAGGACGATCGTCCCGAGCACCGCGGCCCCGCCCGCCAACACCAGCAGCGACGCCGCGCCGACGCGGCTGTCCCGGGTGGCCGCGAACGCCGCGCCCCCACCGAGCGCGATCGCGGGCAGCATCATGGGGATCGAGACGAGCAGCGTCCACCCGATGCTCAACGCCCACCCCCCGAGCGTCGGGCCGAGGCGCGCCGCTGCGTGGCGGAAGGCGTCCCCGCGCGTGGGCTCACCCCGCTGCGTGATGCGCTGCCAGGCGAACCACGAGAGCGCCACGCCCGCCACCTGCGCGATCGCCAGCGAGCCGAGCACCGCGAGCGAGAGCAGGCCGAGCTGACCGCCCAGATCGCGGAGCGCCTCCATCGGCACGCGCTGGATCGCCGCGACGTCGCGGGCGAGAGGGAACAGCCAGCGCGAGAGGTTCTGCGCGCCGACGACGAGGATGTTCTGCACGAGCTGGAACCCGAGCGTCAGCAGGAAGAGCGCCTTCCAGTGCGCTCTCCAGAAGACGATGGAGCGATCGAGCAGTTCGCCGAGGCCGAGCGGGCGCAACGTCGTGGACACGGGCGTCAGCCTACCGCGAAGCGCGCGAGGAACCCGTCGATGCGATCGCTCGCGCCGATCACCGCCACCCCGTCCACCTCGCCGAGGGCGTCCAGCCGCTCGGGCGTCATCCCACCGAGCGCGAAGACGGGAACCTCGCCGGCCCGGGCGCGGGCGGCCGCGTAGCCCGAGGGGCCGAGCGCGGGGCGCTCCGCGGGCTTGCTGAGCGGCTCGAACACCGGGCTCGCCAGCAGGAGATCGACCCCCGTCCGCGGCGGCGCCGGCGGGTGCCAGCTCGCGCTCAGCAGGCGCGCGCCGAGGTGTGGCCGCACGTCGGCTGGCGTGAGCGAGCCCTCGGTGAGGTGGAGGTGCGCGTCGAGCGCCAGCGCGAGATCGAGCCGTCCGTTCACGAAGAGCGGCGCCGCGCCGATGACCTCGCGGAGCTGGCGGCCTTGCTCGTACAGCTGGCGATCGGTCGCGCCCGGGTGCCGGTGCTGCACGGCGACCCGCGGCCCGCAGGCGACGGCGGCGCGCACCCGCTCGAGGCAGTCGGCCCGGGACCAGTCGGTGATGACGATGATCCGGAAGTCGATCACTGCCCGACGAGGCCGGTGAGCGGGCTCGACGCCGAGGCGTACGCCTTCATGGGGATGCGCCCCGCGAGGAACGCCTCCCGGCCGGCCTCGACCGCGAGCTTCATCGCGCGGGCCATGCGCACCGGCTCCCTCGCGCCCGCGATGGCGGTGTTCATGAGGATCCCGTCGACGCCGAGCTCCATGGCGATCGCCGCGTCGCTGGCCGTGCCCACGCCCGCGTCGACGATCACCGGCACCTTCACCGCCTCGAGGATCAGGCGGATGTTGTGCGGGTTGCGGATGCCGAGGCCCGAGCCGATCGGCGCCGCGAGCGGCATCACCGCCGCGCACCCCAGGTCGGCGAGCTTGCGCGCGGTGATCACGTCGTCGCTGGTGTACGGCAGCACGGTGAAGCCTTCCTTCACCAGCACGCGCGCGGCCTTCAGCGTCTCCTCGACGTCGGGGTAGAGCGTCTTCTCGTCGCCCAGCACCTCGAGCTTGACCCACTTCGAGAGGCCGAGCTCCTCGGCGAGCCGGCAGGTGCGGATCGCGTCGTCGGCCGTGTAGCAGCCGGCGGTGTTCGGCAGGAGCGTCATGCGCTTGTCGATCCAGTGCAGCAGCGAGTCTTCGCCCTTCGCCTGCAGGTCGAGCCGACGCACGGCCACGGTGACCATCTCGGCGCCCGAGGCCTCGTGGCAGTCCTTCATCACCTGGTGGCTCGGGTACTTGCCGGTGCCGACGATCAGCCGGCTGGTGAAGGTCTTGTTCGCGATGGTGAAGGGCTTCATCTCATCCGCCTCCGACGAAGGTGACGATCTCGACCTGATCGCCGGCGGCGAGCACCGTCTGCGCGTGCTTCGCCTTCACGACGACCTCCGCGTTCACCTCGACGGCGACGCGCGGGGCCTTGATGTCGAGCAGCGCGAGCAGCGCCGCGACGGTCGTCCCGTCAGGCACCTCGCGTGGCTCACCGTTGATCTGCAGTTGCATGACTTGAAATCCGCCCGGCCCAATAACACCCTGCGTGCCCGTGAGCGATCCCGTCGACATTGCCGAGCTCCACCGTCGCGTCGCGGTCGCCGACGGCCACGCCGATTCGCTGATGTGGAACCGCGATCTCCTCAAGGCGTCCGAGGCGGGCCACGTCGACTTCCCGCGCCTCAAGCAGGCGGGGGTGAAGATCCAGTGCTTCACCATCGTGACGCGCGGGCTGCCGCTCATCGACGGCTTCTCGCTCTTCGCGCTCAAGCAGCGCTGGCCGCGCCACGCCCGCGCCGACGAGTGGAGCCGCTGCACCTTCCAGCTCGATCGCCTCGCCGCGTTCTGCCTCGAGTCGCGCGGGGACGCGTCGATCGCCGCGACCGGGGCCCAGCTCGAGCAGAACCTCGCCCAGGGGCGCCTCTCGGCGGTGATCGGCATCGAAGGGGGCCACGCCCTCGGCGGGAAGGTCGAGCGCGTCAAGACGCTCCACGAGCGCGGCGTGCGCTTCATGTCGCTCAGCCACCTGAGCAACAACGAGCTGGGGGGCACCTCCACGCCGCTGTTCGGCAACAAGCCGCTCACCGCCCACGGGCGCGAGGTGCTCGACGCGATGGGCGAGGTGGGCATGCTGCTCGACGTGGCGCACGCGTCGCCGGCGATGTTGCCCGAGCTGCTCGCGCACCCGAAGGCGCGGCCGTTCTGCAGCCACGCGGGCGTCCAGGGGGCGACGAAGCACTGGCGGAACCTGAGCGACGAGGTGTGCCGCGCGATCGCCGACAAGGGCGGGGTGGTGGGCATCATCTTCGCCCCGCAGTTCCTCGGCGGGAAGACCGTCGAGCACCTCGTGCGGCACATCGAGCACGCGGTGAAGGTGATGGGGGAAGACGGCGTGGCCTTCGGCAGCGACTTCGACGGCATGATCCCGCTCCCGCGCGGGATGCGCGACGTGCGCGACCTGCCGGTGCTCACCGCCGCGCTGCTCGCGCGGGGCATGCCGATCCGCATCGTCGAGAAGGTGCTCGGCGAGAACTACCGGCGCTTCTTCCGCGAAACGCTGTGTTGACTCGGATCCATGCGGGGAAGATAGTGCGCCGCCTCCGGCCCGCCCCTCCGAACCCCACCATGCGCACCTCCCTCCGCGTTGCCCTCGTCGCTGTCTTCTCGGTCTTCACCTTCTCGTGCGGCACGCCCGTCGCCGGCGACTCGTGCAACGTGACCGGGTTCCTCTGCGAGTCGGCCGCGAGCGCGCTGGAGTGCAAGCTCGGCAAGTGGACCTCGCTGCCCTGCAAGGGCCCCAACGGCTGCAAGCGCGAGGGCGAGGTCGTGAAGTGCGACATGACCGGCAACGTCGAGAACGACGCGTGCGCCTCGTCGGCCGAGGGCAAGGGCCTGTGCACCGCCGACGGTCAGGGCACGCTCGAGTGCCGCGAGGGCAAGCTGGTGAAGACCAACACCTGCCGCTCGTGCACCGTGTCGAACGACCTCGTCACCTGCCAGCCGTGAAGCGCTCGACGATCTGACGGAACGCGTCGGGCTGCTCCAGGTTCACGAGGTGGCCCGCGTTCGCGACGATCTCCAGCTGTGAGCCGCCCACCAGCTCGTGCATCACCTTCGCCTTCTCGGGCGGCGTGATGACGTCCTGATCGCCGACGATCACCACGCACGGGTTGCCGAAGCGGCTCAAGATGTCCTTGCCGTCGGTGCGGGTGGCCATGCCGCGCGCGGCCGCCGCGACCGCGGCCGGTGACTGGGCGCGCATCAGCCGCTCGACGCGCGCCTTGAGCTCCGGCGCCGCTGACGGCGCGAGGAGCCGGGGCAGCATGCCCTCGACCAGCCCGCCGACCCCGTGCTGCTCGACGTCGAGCGCGGTGGCCTCGCGCCGCGCCTTGCCCGCGTCGTCGTCGGGCAGCGACTGGGTGTCGATCAGCACCAGGCCCTTCACCCGGCCCGGGTCGAGGCGCGTGAGGGCGATCGACACGTAGCCGCCCATCGACACGCCGCCCACGAAGGCCGCGTCGAGCTTCAGCGCGTCGAGGAGCGCGAGCGCGTCTTCCGCCATCGCCTCCATCGTCGAGACGCCGGGGGCGAGCGCGCTGCGCCCGAAGCCGCGGTGATCGGGCACGATCAGCCGAACGCCCGCCGGGGGCCTCGCGAGCTGGGGCCAGAAGCTCTCGGACGTGAAGGGGAAGCCGTGCAGCAGCAGCAGCGGCACGCCGCTCCCCACGTCCTCGTAGAAGTAGGGCCGGCCGGCGATCGAGAGCGAAGGCATCAGATCCACCCCTTGTGACGGAACCAGGCGATCATCGACGCGGGCAGCACCACCATCGACACCAGCATCGCCCACATGAACTGTGGCCGCCCGAGGGCGTCGAAGTTCTGCCCGAAGAAGCCCACGATGAAGGACAGCGGCATGAAGATCGACGCGAAGATCGTCAGCTGCTTCGAGATGTCGCCGGTGCGGTTGGCCACCTGTGAGAGGTAGGCGTCGACCACGTTGCCCACCAGGTCGCGCGCGGCGTCGATCTGCTCGTACAGCCGCACGAGGTGATCGAAGACGTCGCGGAAGTAGAGCGTGGTGCGCTCGTTCACCTGCGGGATGCCCTGGCGCGCGAGCAGGCCCACCACGTCGCGCTGCGGTGAGAGCACGCGCCTGACCTGCACCAGCGCCCGCTTGAGCTGGAAGGTCTCGTGCAACACCTCGGGCGTGGGGAAGGCGGTGAAGATCCGCTCCTCGAGATCCTCCAGCGCCTCGTTGAAGCTCTCGAGCAGCGGGAAGTTGCCGTCCACGAGGGCGTCGGCGAGCAGGTACGCCACGAAGTCGACGCCGCGGCCGATGGTGTTGGCCGGGTCGGCCTCCAGCCGCTTGTGGGTGTGCTCGATCGCCGCGTGACCCTGGTCATGCACGGTGATGAGCCAGTCGGGGCCCAGGAAGAAGTGCACCTCGTGCATGGTGAGGTTGCTCCACCGCTGCTCCACGCACGAGAAGCCCTGGAGCACGATGAACTGGTGGTTGCCGTACTCCTCGAGCTTCGGCCGCTGGTCGAGGTGGAGGCAGTCTTCGATCGCCAGCTTGTGGAGCCCGAACCGCTCCGCGAGGCGGTTGAGCGTCGGCTCGTCAGGCTGGAGCACGTCGATCCACTTCGCGCCGCCGTGCGTCAGAAGCCCCTCGTCACCGTCGAGGAGTCGCCCGTTGTCGTACACACGCACACGAAGCATGCGATGTGGCTATCAGATCTTTCGGTGCAGAGCGCTCGCAGTATCGTATTGATGAATCGTGGAGTCGTTGCCGCCCAAGCTGGAAGTCATCCTCACGAACCATGCCGACAAGGAGTTCGCGGCACGGGCACACGTGGTGTGCCTCGCGGCAGGGCGAACCATCTCCCAGCTCGGTGAACTGGACCTCATCCAGTACGAGGAGCCCGACGTCGACGGCTCCGCGGATCTGGGGATGTGGGAACAGGTCGCACCGATCATCGGGAGCACCATCGCCGAGGTGAACACCCTCTGTGCGCAGATCGACGCCAGCTTCCCGGCGGGCGAGGTGCTGGTCGAGCAGCTCCAGCTCAAGGTCGACAACGCGTTCCAGTCGGCGGCGGCGGATCTGCGCTCGCAGGTGATGAGCTTCGGCATGGGGATGCGCGACCCCTCGGTGGTCGGCGATCGCTGGAACCTCATCACCACGCTGCAGACCTTCCGCTTCAAGTTCCGCGATCGCATCGGGAAGATGGTGTGGGAAGCGGCCACCTCGTTCGAGGACTGCAAGCGCCGCGAGGTCGAGCCGGGCTACGACGAGGCGCTCGGCTCGACGCTGGTGGTGCGCGCGATGACGGCCGATCTCCGCCGGCTGATGCACGTGCGCATCCACAAGGTGTCGGAGGCGCCGCCCACCGAGATGCTCGCCCAGGCGCAGCAGATCGAGAAGGAGCTCAACGCCTTCGGCCGCACCGCCGCGTGGCGGGCGCTCCGCGCGCAGGACAAGAAGGGCATCCTCGAGTTCCGCCGCAACCTGCGCCAGCTCATCGCCGCCGGCGCGCCGGGGAAGATCGACGTGCTCTCGCTGCTCGAGCCCTTCGTGGAGTTCGTCGACACCTTCGCCGGCATCAGCAACCGCGAGATCCTCGTGCAGCACGATCAGGAGGTCCTCGCGCAGGTGGGCGTGACGCTCGAGCGCGCGATGAACAGCCTCGGCTACGAGCTGCAGCTCGCCGCCTTCAAGGAAGCGCTCGACTCGGGTCAGACGCTCTACGGCCGCTCGGCGGAGTTCGACTCGTTCCTCCGTCACCAGCGCAAGGGCGGGCTGCCGCCGCCGGAGGCGCTCGGGGGGCAGCTCGAGCAGTTCCTCGTACACATCGCGGGGCTCTCGCAGTACTGAGCCCTCGATGCCGAACCGGAAGTCCGCTGGCCTCATGGCGCCGCTGCTCGAGGCCGATCTCTCGCGCGTCGAGGCCGTCTTCACCGATGTCGACGGCACGCTCACCACCGGCGGGAAGCTGACGTCCACCACGCTGCGGGCGATCGAGTGGCTCGTCGCGCATCGCGTGAAGGTGGTGCTGGTGAGCGGGCGGCCGGCGGGGTGGGGCGAGGCGTGGGTGCGCCAGTGGCCCGTCGCCGGGGCGATCATGGAGAACGGCGGGCTCCACTTCGCGTGGCGCGGCGAGCGGCTGGTGAAGACCTACGCGCAGCCCGAGGCCGAGCGGAAGGCGACGCGCGCCGAGCTCTACCGGCACGTCGAGGCCGCGCTGGCGCACGTGAAGGGCGCGAAGCTGTCGGGCGACTCGCCGTACACCGAGGTCGATCTGGCGATCGACTACGCCGAAGACGTGAAGCTGGGTCACGCGGCGGCCGATCGGCTCGAGGCCTTTCTCCACGCGCGCGGCGTCACCGCGGTGCGCAGCTCGGTGCACGTCAACTGCTGGCTCGGCGACTTCGACAAGAACTCCGCGGTGCGCCGCTTCGTGAAGGTCGAGTGGAAGCAGACCGTGCGGCCCGACGAGCGGCGCTTCGTGTACGTCGGCGACTCGTTCAACGACGCGCCGATGTTCGCCGCCTTCCCGCTGAGCGTGGGCGTGGCCAACGTGAAGGACGTGCTCGAGCGCCTCGACGCCTTGCCGAAGTTCGTCACCCGCGCGCGCGAAGGGAAGGGGTTCGGCGAGGTCGCCGACGCCGTCGTGCGCGCCCGCCGCAGGAGCCGCCGATGAGCCACCTGGTGAAGGTCAGCGTGAAGCCCGGCCTCGGCCGTCACATCCGCGCGGGGCACCCCTGGGTGTTCCGCAAGGCGATCGACGCCGCGCCGCGCGTGCCGCCGGGGAGCGTGGTCGATCTCGTCGACGAGGGGCGCTTCTGCGGCCGCGGGTACTGGGATCCGCTCTCGGCGATCGCGGTGCGCGTGCTCACCACCGACCCCCGCGAGGCGATCGACGCCGCGTTCTTCGAGCGCCGGGTTCGCGAAGCGTGGGACTCGCGGCACCAGCTCATCGACTTCTCGGGCACCAACGCGTTCCGCCTGCTCCACGGCGAAGGCGACGGGCTGCCCGGGGTGATCGTCGATCTCTACGACGGCTTCGCGGTGCTCAAGCTCTACTCCGCGGGGCTCACGCCGCACCGGCCGTTGATCGTCGAGGCGCTCCAGAAGGTCGTGCCGGGGCTCAAGGGCGTCGTGGGCCGTGACGAGGTCGGCCGCGACGACGCCGACGTCGACGAGGAGCGCGGCACGGGCAAGATGCTCGTCGGCGCGCCGGCGCCCCAGCCGCTGCAGATCCTCGAGCGCGACGCGAAGTTCCTGGTCGACGTCTACGCCGGGCAGAAGACGGGCTTCTTCCTCGACCAGCGCGAGAACCGCTTCCTGCTCCGGCGCATCTCGAAGGGCCTCGACGTCCTCAACTGCTTCTGCTTCTCGGGCGGCTTCTCGGTGAACGCCGCGCTCGGCGGCGCCAACAGCGTCTTCTCGGTCGACCAGGACGCCGACGCCATCGCCCTCGCGCGCGAGAACTTCACGCTCAACGGGCTGCCCGCCGCGAAGCACGACTTCCTCGCCGCCGACGCCTTCGAGCTGCTCGACTCGTTCAAGCGCGAGGGGCGGAAGTTCGAACTGATCATCCTCGACCCGCCGGCCTTCGCGAAGAGCCAGAAGGCCGTCGAAGGCGCCCTCGCCGGCTACGCGTCGCTCAACCGGCAGGCGCTCGCGGTCCTCAAGCCGGGCGGGCTGCTGTGCACCGCGAGCTGCTCGGCGCGCGTCTCGGCCGAGGCGTTTTTTGATGCGGTCAAGGAGGGCGCCTACAACGCCGACGTCGATCTGACGCTCGTCGAGGAGCGCTACCAGCCGCCCGATCACCCGATTCGCCTGCAATTCCGCGAGGGTAGGTACCTCAAGTTCTACGTGCTGCGCGCGCGCTGAAGGGCGTTGAAGAAACCTTGCACAGCTGCGTGCTGGGGCGTGTCCATCCCGCCGAAGCGGATTGACTTCACACCTTGCGTAGGTCAAACGGCGCCGGGCTCAACCGGGCCGGTCACACAACCCAAAGGGAAAACAATGCGTTCCATGAAGCTCGTTGCTCTCGGTGCTCTGTCGCTCGTCGCGCTCGTCGGCTGCAACAACGGCCAGCCGCGCATCTACCGCGTCGCCGTCGACGAGACGCCGGTGAAGACGATCGCCGTGCCGTCCTGCTTCCGCAACAACAACCTGCCCGCCGGCCGCGGCAACATCACCGAGCAGAACTACCGCTCCGAGGACGAGTGGGTGATCTGGCAGGGCGTCGACGCGACCGAGTACCTCGACCTCGGCACCCAGATGTGGCGCCTCGGCGACTCGCCCGAGATCCGCGTCTCGGATCTGATCGAGGGCACCGAGAAGAGCTTCTCGGCCCTGCGCAACGTGCAGAAGCCGATCTCCGACTTCTACACCGAGGCGCGCCAGACGCAGGTCTCGGTGAAGTTCAACGACTACTCGTACGCGCCGACGGGCACCATCGCCCTCAACTCGCAGTACGCCTGCATCAAGGGCCGCAACGACTGCCCGGTCGGCGACTCGTCGCCTGACGACGCCGCCTCGTGCAGCTCGCAGATCAACTTCGTCGCGCGCCGCATCGAGGCGCAGCACATCACCGCGTACAGCAACAACGCGCAGTAATCGGTCCTGCTGACGCAGTCGAGACGCGGGAGCCCTTCACGGGGCTCCCGTTTTTCGTTTGAAGGGTCGCCATGGTGCTCAAGGGGCAGTTCCTCGAACGACCGACGTTGATCCCGCTCGCGGGCGGGCTGGTGCTCGAGGGCGTCTCTCACCGCGGCGAGCAGCGGCCCGGGCTGCTGGTGCTGCCGCCGCCGCCGGTCGAGGGCAGCGGCATGGATCACGTCGTGGGGGCCGAGCTCGCCTTCGCGGTCTCGCGCGTGGGGCACCCCACCTTGCGCTTCAACTACCGCGGCGTGGGGGGCAGCCAGGGCGCGGTGTCGCGGCGCCCCGAAGAGTGGCTCGAAGACGCGCGCGCCGCGCTCGAGCTCGCGCGCGACAACGCTGGCGGCGCGGCGGTGGTGGTGGCGGCGATCGGCGCGTCCGACGCGGTGGCGCTGAAGCTGGCCGAGCTCGAGCCGCTCGCGGGCGTGGCGATCATCAACCCGTCGATCGTCCGCCCCGCCGAGCTGCGGGAGGGCTTTCCCCTGGCGGTGGTGCTGGCCGAGCGCGACGAGACGCAGGACCGTGGCTCCTGGGCCGCGGCGCTCGAGCCGCTCGACGGCGTCTTGACCATCGTCGCGGGGGCGACGCGCACCTACCAGAAGGGGCTCCCGGAGGTCGGAAAGGCGGTCGCCTCCCTCGTCGGGCGGGCCGGGGCTCGACGACCCCAAGCCCGCTGAACCACACTTCTTTCAAGGACTTCATGGTTCTTCGCGGGCGGAGCGGGGAACTCGTGCACAGATCCAATCGTTGTCTGTGTCGTTCGTAGGAGCCGTGCAAGTGCGAGGAACCTCCATGCGAAAGCTGCTGAGCCTGACGTGCGCGGTCCTGCTGTCCCTCTCGCTGGGCGCGTGCGCGCGGAAGTCGGGCGCCGAGGAGGTCGATCTCTCGCGGCCGGCCTACACCACCGCCGAGCTCCCCGACGACGTCGGCGCCCGCGTGCCGGGGCGCATCGTGGTCGACTTCGTCGACGGGACGACCAAGGCCGAGTTCGACGCGCTCGAGCAGGACTGGGGCGTCGATCTCGAGTTCAACTCCGCCGAGGAGGGCCCGCTCTCGGCGATCACCACCGGCTCCTTCGAGGGCGATCTCGACGCGCTGCTCGCGAAGATCCGCGCGAACCCGAAGGTCGAGGCCGCCGAGCCGCTCATGAGCGTGAAGAGGTCGTTCGTGCCGAACGACCCGATGTACGCGCAGCAGTGGAACCTCAAGCAGATCAACGCCGAGCAGGCGTGGGACGTGTCGAAGGGCAAGGGCGTGGTGGTGGCGGTGCTCGACACCGGCATCGCGTGGGAGAACCACGACGACTTCACGCAGGTGCCCGATCTCGACGGCCAGCGCTTCGTCGAGGGGTGGGACTTCGTCAATGACGACCAGCACGCCAACGACGATCACGGCCACGGCACGCACGTCGCGGGCACGATCGCTCAGGCGACCGACAACGACGAGGGCGTGGCGGGCGTGGCCTTCGAGGCGACGCTGATGCCGGTGAAGGTGCTCGATCACTTCGGCAGCGGGAACACCGCCGACATCGCCGACGCGATCCGCTGGGCGGCCGATCACGGCGCGAAGGTGATCAACATGTCGCTCGGCGGCGGTGGACGCTCCGCCGTGATGGAGCACGCGGTCGAGTACGCGCGCGCAAAGGGCGTGGTGGTGGTCTGCGCCGCGGGCAACGGCGGGCGGGGCGTGGTCGAGTACCCCGCGGCCTACCCGCACTCCTTCGCGGTGGCGGCGGTCGGCCCGTCGGGCGCGAAGGCGCCGTACTCGTCGTGGGGAAAGGAGCTCGACATCGCCGCGCCCGGCGGTGACAAGTCGCAGGGCGAGGCGGCGGGCGTGATCCAGAACACGATCGATCCGCAGGACGTGAGCCAGTCGGTCTACGCGTCGTACCAGGGCACCTCGATGGCCACCCCGCACGTCGCGGGCGTCGCGGCGCTGCTCTTCGCCGCCGGCGCGAAGAACCCCGATCAGGTCGAGAAGGCGATCATCCTCGGCGCGAAGCCGGCGCCCGGCACGAAGGGCTGGAGCGAGCAGTTCGGCCACGGCCTCCTCGACGCGAAGGGCGCGCTCGACGCGCTCAAGAAGCTCCGCGCCGCGGACGCGAGCGAGCTGCTGCCCGACGAGGTGCAGCTCGCCCACCAGCAGCCGCAGGCGCTCGAGCCCGCCAGCGTCGGCGCGTACTCGTACCGCGAGACCAACTGGAAGGCGTTCGGCTGGTCCGCCGCGCTGCTGGCCTTCGTGCTCCTGACGCTCGGCCGCAAGGAGCGCCCCGGCTACCTCAACGTCTTGGCGTCGCCGGGCTTCCTCGTGCCCCTCGCGCTCACCACCGTCGGCGTCTTCTTCGTGCAGCGCTTCGCGGAGCCGAACGCGATCACCACCGCCATCACCCTGCCGCTCCCCGACTGGCTCAACCGCATCATCTTCGGCCGCGGCTCGCTGGCGAACCCCCTCGTGTACAGCGCGGCGGTGCCGGTGATCGCCTCGCTCTTCGCCATCAAGTGGAAGGGCCTGCGCCCGGTGGTCGGCGGGCTGGCGATCGGGTTCTCGGGCATCCTCGCGTACTCGGTGTGGGCGAACGCGCCGGCGCTCGCGTGGCTGCCCTTCACGTTCCTGGCGATCCCCTGGCTGGCGGGGAACGCGCTGGTCTGCCTCTTCGTCGCTCGCGCGATGCTCAAGCGGGAGGCGGCATGAAGCTCACCGGCAAGGTGGCGTTCCGCGATCTCGAGACGGGCATCTGGGTGCTCGAGGCCGACGATGGGAAGACCTACCTGCTCGCGGGCGGCGATCGGAAGATCAAGAAGAGCGGCGCGCGCATCGAGGCCGACGGTGACCTCGACGCAGACTCGGTGACCTTCGCGATGATCGGCCCGCGCTTCGTGGTGAGGCAGTACCGCTTCGTCTGAGCCGTCACTCTTCGGCGGGCGCGAGCGAGCGCAGCAGGCGCTCGTAGTCGGCCACCGGCACTTCCCCCCGCCGCGCGCGCGCCCGGAGCTCCTTGACGTCGTCACGCTTGCGCAGCTCGCGCGGCGCCTTCACGGTCCCGTCGACGAGGTTGAGCTGCACGCCGCGGAAGTCGACCGCCAGCAGCAGGGCGAAGCTCGCGAAGGCCCCCGCGGCGAGCCAGAGCGCGAAGGTGCCGGCGCGCTCGGAGCGTGGCTCGGGGTCGAGCCGCATCGGCGAGGCGACCGGAAGCGTGCCCCACACCGACCTGGTCAGCGCGAGCAGCCCGAGGTTGCCGACCACGAACAGCACCAGCGGCACCCACCACACGAAGTCGCCCTCGCTCGTGCTCTCGCCGGCGAGGAAGTAGAGCAACGACGAGATGGCGTTGTTCGCCGCGTGCGCGCCCATCGCCGCCCACAGCGAGCCGGTGCGCCACGCGAGCAGCCCGAACAGCACGCCGAGCTCGAAGCGCGCCGTCAGCCCGACGGGGTCGAGGTGGAACGCGCTGAAGATGAAGGCGGTGGCCACGATCGCCCGCGGCGCGCCGCGCCACCCCTCGAGCCCGCGCTGGAGGAAGCCGCGGAAGAAGAGCTCTTCCCCGAGGGGCGCCGCGATCGACACGCCGATCAGCACGATCACCACCTCGACGGCGGAGTGCCGCGCGAAGATCTGCGAGCTGTCGAAGCGCTCCACCATCGACTTCGGGAACACCGCCTGCGCCAGCGCCATGAGCGGCACCGCCCACGCGAAGTAGTTGAGCGCGCCGAAGGCGAACCCCAGCCCCAGCGAGCGCCCGTCGAAGCGCGAGAGGCCCATCGCCCGCAGCGGCTCGATGCGGATGAGCAGGAACCCCAGCACCGCCGTCCCCGCGAAGAGCACCAGCTCCGAGAACCACAGGCCCCACGCGAGCTGGAGGAACTGCGCGGTGCCGCCGACCAGCAGGAAGAGCACCAGACAGATGACGCTCCAGCCGATGGTCCAGGCCAGCGGGAGCTCCGCGTGCAGGGGCGCTGTCTCTTCGGGCGGCTGCGGGGACTGTTCGGTGGGGGACGGGTCGATCACGGCGGGGCTCTTCGCGCGGGTCGTTATACTCGCCGCCCCGTGAATGCACCGAGCCATTGGTCCGACGACGCGCGCTTCGCCGAGTCGTCGCAGGCGTTTCGAGGCTTCTTCTCCGAGCTGCGCGAGGCCTTCGTCGAGCGCGAGGGCCTCTTCACGCAGCTCGAGCTCGCGCTGCTGTGCAAGGAGCACGTGCTCATCATCGGCCCGCCCGGCACGGCCAAGAGCGCCATCGCCACCGCGGTCCTCGGGCGCATCGTCGACGAGCGCACCAGCCGGCCCTCGCTCTTCTCGAAGCAGCTCGCCGAGAACACGGTGCAGACCGATCTGATCGGCCCGGTGGACTTCAAGGTGCTGACCGAGACCGGCCGCACCGAGCACCTCACCGAGGAGGGCATGCTCGGCGCGGTGCACGCGTTCCTCGACGAGGTGTTCGACGGGCGCGACATGCTGCTCCGCTCGATCCTCAACGTGCTCCACGAGCGCGAGCTCAAGCACGGGCGCAAGGTGACGCAGGGGCGCTGCGAGTGCGCGGTGATGACCTCGAACCGCTACCTGTCCGAGGTGCTGCAGCGCTCGCCGGAGACGCTGCAGGCGTTCGCCGATCGCATCTCGTTCATCTGCTTCGCGCCCAAGAGCTTCGCGCGCCGCTCGAGCCGTGGGCAGATGCTCAGCCGCGCCCAGACCGGCCAGCGGCCGACGCTCCACGCACGGCTGACGCTCCAGCAGCTCGACGTGCTCCAGGAGGCGGTCGAGGCGGTGGAGGTCCCCGCGCTGGTCGCCGAGGGGCTCGAGGAGCTCGCCGACACCCTCGAGCGGGAGCTCCTCGCGCAGGTCGCGAAGCTGCCCGACTACGTGCCCACCAAGTACTTCTCGCAGCGCTCGATGGTGAAGGCGCTGTGGGCGCTGAAGGCGATCGTCGTGAGGGACCGCATGTACCGGCGCCCGGAGCGCAAGCTGGTCGCCGAGCCGGCGGATCTCGAGATGCTCCGGCACTTCTTCCTGCTCGGCGGCCCGGTGGAGGCGGAGCTCGAGCTGCTCCTCAAGCACTCGTCGGATCCGCGCGAGCGGGCGCAGCTCGAGATCATCCGCGTCGAGCACCGCACCTTCGCGGCCGCCTACGGGAAGCTCGCGCCGTCGATGCAGCAGTCGCTCGAGCGCGAGGCCACCGAGCTGCGCACCACCGAGGAGCTCGAGGCGGTCGACGGGCAGACGCGCTCCTGGACGGCCTCGGTGGCGAGCGTCGCCGCGCGGTCGCTGCGCGACAAGCTGGTGCCGGGCCCGCGGCACCCCGACAACCGCAAGCCGCTCCTGCGCGCGGCCGAGACGCTGCTCCAGGCGATGGAGCAGCGCGCGGCGAAGGGCATCGCGGGGCAGGGCGAAGGGCGCGGTGGCGTGGCGATGCTCAGCAGCTTCGGCGACGTGCTCGAGCTCGCGCGGCGCGTGCCCGAGCTCCAGGCGCGCGTGCCCGCCGCGGCGCGCGCGGTGTGCGAGTTCGCGCGCCAGTCGGCCTCGATGATCGTCCTCGCCGCCGAGGCGACCGAGTTCGAAGAGAGCCTCCGCCTCGACGCGATCGCCGGCCTCGCGGCCAACCTCTCGGAGGAACTCGAGCGTACCGCGGAGCTGCTCCAGACGGCCGCCAGCATCGTGCCCGACGCCGCCGAGCCGGTGCGGCAGCAGCTCGCCGGCCTGCGGGAGCGCACCGCCGACGCGCTCCGCCGCCGCGCGACGCGCGTCTTCACCCAGGCCACGTCGCGCAAGGGCGAGCCGCTGGAGCTGCTCATCTCGGACAGCCGGCGGCTCCGCGAGCTCGAGCGGGCGCTGGTCGAGCTCTCGTCGGCGCACGCCGGGCTGCGTGAGCAGCTCCTCGCGCCGATGGCCGAGCTCTACGCGCGGGAGATCGTCGCGGTTCAGCCGTTCCAGAAGCTCGAGCAGCTCGTGCGCCTGATGCAGGGGGCGATGGACAATCTCCGTCGCGAAGGGGCCGCGCCGGAGGCCGCGCTGCGCGCCACGCGCGACGACGTCGAGCGGCGGGTGAGGGCGTACGCGCAGGGGCTGGCGCCCGCGAAGCTCCAGGCGCCCGACAGCGCGCGGGTGCTCACCGGCGAGGCGTACAGCTTCTACCGCACCCAGCTGTCCACGCAGGCCATCGAGGGCGAGCTCTCGTCGCTCTCGTCGATCGAGGAGCTCCTGCGGACCGTGCGCGCGCAGCCGCTGCCGGCCGACGTGCGCGAGCTGATCGCCAACGCCGAGGTGGGCTCGGTGGGCGTGCGCGTGCGCTACCTGTGGAGCTGGTGGTCGCTCATCGAGCGCAACCTGCCCGAGCCGCAGAAGCTCTCGGCGGGCACCGAGGCCGAGAAGACCTTCGACGCGCTGGTGAAGAGCCGCTTCCCGCTGCTGGTGACGCGCGAGGGCGAGCTGGTGCGCCTCGGGGCCGCGCTCGGCCGCCTCGCGAGCGAGCCCGGGCAGCGCGGTGAGGTGGTGCGCTCGCTCAGCGAGGAGCTCCGCGCGTGTGAGGAGGCCTTCGCGACCTTCTCGAGAGCGCTCATCGACGCTCGCACGCGGAAGTGAGCGATGACCGTCGAGCGCTTCAACCAGCTCAAGGCGAGGCTCGAGGCGGTGCTGGCCGGTCGCCCGCCTGCGCTGGGGGTGCTCGGCCGCGCCCGGATGCTCTTCGTGCGCACCGAGGGCGGGGCGTCGCTCGAGGTGCTCCGCACGCTCGATCAGGACCTCGAGCGCGCAGGGATCCACACCGTCGCCGATGCGCGCCTCCTGCGCGAGCTCGGGAGCGTCCGGGGCCGGCTCGGAGAGCTCAGCCGCGGGCTCGCCCGGCGCGCGGTGGAGGCGCTCGACGAGTTCGAGGCCGCGGTGGTGGAGGCGGAGCGGCTCGCCGCGCTCGAGCAGCTGCCGGCGCCGCTGCGCGCCACGCTCGAGCAGGACTTCCGCCACCTCGCGCGCGTCGTGAAGGTCGCCGCGGTGTTCTCCGGCGCCACGCAGGAGTTCGAGATCTTCAGCCGGCCGCGGGTGGGCGGCGGCGCACCTCCTGCGAGCGCGCGCGTGGCGCTGGCCGAGTTCCTCGCGCTCCGCGCGCAGCGTCAGCTCGACGATACGGTGCAGAAGCGGCGCGATCTCGATCTCGCCTACGAGCTCATCCTCCGCATGGGCGTCGACGCGCGGGCCGACCGCGAGCGGCTGCGGCGGCTCCGCATCGAGCTGGGCGCCGCGCGCGAGCGGGTGCGGTCGTCGCCGGCGGTGCGCTCGCTCGACGAGCTCCTGCGGCACGTGCGTCATGCCGCGCGGCGCGACCCCTCGGCGGCGTGGCGCAGCATGCGCGCCCTCTATGAGCGCGCGGCCGAGGCCGGCGACACCGAGCTCGCGCGCGTGGCCCACGCCGCCGCGTCGGCGATGGTCGAGCCGGCGGGGCTGCACCAGAGCACCGCGCGCGCCGAGGCGCTGCGGGCGGTCGGCTGGAAGGACGCTCCGCGGGAGGCGATGGAGCGCCTCGCCCCCGGAGGCAAGCGCGGCCTCGACGACGCCCTCGCGTCGGAGCTCGCCCGGCTCGCGTTCGAGCTCGACGACGACCAGCGGCGCGCCCTCGAGCTCGCGTCGGGCTGCGCGCGGTACTTCGACGTCGAAGACGCGCTGGCCGAGGAGATCGTCGAGGCCGAGACGCGCGCCACACGCCCGGTGCAGCGGCGGGTGCCGTACCCGACTCAGCTGATGACCTACGAGCCGACCAACACGCTCGACGCGCTGCCGCACTTCGTGCTCGATCGCCCCGGCGCGCTGGTGCTCGATCTCGCGTCGGGGCGGCAGATGGTCCGGGCCTACCTCGAAGAAGAGCCGCCGCCCCGCCCGAAGCGGGCGCAGAAGACCGCGGTGCGCGTGTACGTGCTCGACGCGTCGGGCTCGATGCACGGCGCGCGGGCGCGCTTTCGCGACGCGATCCTGGTCTCGGAGCTCAACGCGATCCGCGTCAAGGCGAAGGCGGGCCTGCCGTTCGACCCGCTGTACTTCTCCTTCTTCAACGATCAGCCCTCGGAGCTGGTGCGCGTCGACTCCGGCGACGAGGCCAGCCGCCGCATCGAGGCGCTGTTCCGCAGCTCGCCGGCCGAAGGGCAGACCGACATCTCACTGGCGCTGGTCTCGGCCTTCGACTCGATCGGGCGCGCGCGCGGGGAGGACCCGTACCTCGCCCGCGCCACGGTGGTGCTGGTCACCGACGGAGAAGACGGCGTCGACCTCGAGCTGATCCGCAAGACGCGGCGCCCGTACGAGGGGCTGGAGATCGCGCTGTCGTTCATCTCGCTCGGCGAGGAGAACCCCGACCTGCGCTCGCTGGTCATCGAGCAGCGCGACGCGGGCGGGCGCGCCTTCTACCACCACGTGTCCGACGCGGAGATCCAGCTCGCCCGCACCGACTTCGACTCGGCGTGGCGCACGCTGCTGCCGGCCGACGTGGCGATCACCACCGACGCGCTCGAGCGGCTGCTGCCCCACCTCGAGGCGCTCGACGCCATCGCGCAGGGCCGCGCAGCGCCCCGCGGGGAGCTGCCGACCGGCCAGTTCGACACGCTGTTCCCCGAAGCTCCGATGGGCGCTGCGCGTGAGGTTCCACAGCTCCAACGCCTGGTCGACATGCTCGACGCGATCGCCGAGGCGGTGGGGCTCGCCCCGGCGGAGGGCCGCCGCGCCGAGGCGGTGACGCTGCTGACGCACCTGCTCCAGCTCTACGGCGTGCCGCTCGCGAAGTACCTCGAGCTCGTCCAGACCGCGCCGCCGGTGCTCCAGAAGGCCATCGCGCGGATCCGCCTCGTGTGCTGACGTGGACGCATGGTGTTCGGCCTGTTCAAGAAGAAGCCGCCGGCCGAGAAGAAGGGCGCCGACCCGCTCGCGGTGTTCGACAGCGTGATCGCCTCGGTCGATCGCCAGGGCGCGGAGGTGCGCAAGTCGGCCGCGACGCTCCTCGCGCTGCGCGGCGAGCTCACGCGCGACCACGACAAGTACGGCAAGCGCATCACCGAGCTCGAGGCGCGGCTCGTTCGCGCCGACGGCGACGCGGCGGTCGAGCGAACGCTGCGGCGTGATCTCGACGAGGCGCGCCGCATGCTCGAGAAGACGCGCGAGGCGCTCGGCGAGGCGGAGCGTAACTCGAGGCTGTTGCTCGACGCCGCCGAGGAGCTCTCGAAGCAGCTCTCCGAGCTGCGCGAGGAGCGGCAGGGTGCGCGGGCGCGGCTCTCGGCGGGGCTCATGGTGTCCGACGCGCTCAAGGCGCAGGTGGCGAGCTTCGATCGCGTGATGAAGCTCGACGCGGCCCGGGACGAGGTCGAGAAGGCGCACGCCCTCGCGGAGCTCTACCGCGAGGATCTCGGCAAGTAGCCGTCAGCCGGCGCGGTAGGCCTGCATCAGCTCGACGTAGGTCTGCCACGAGTGCTCGATCATCTTCAGCTCGCGCTCCGAGACCTGCCGCACCACCTTCGCCGGTGAGCCCATGAGGAAGCTCCGCGCCTCGAACTTCTTGCCTGGCGGCACCAGCGAGCCCGCGGCGACGAAGCAGTGGTCTCCGAGCTCCGCGCCGTCGAGGAGGATGCTCCCCATGCCGATGAGGCAGCGAGCGCCGATGGTGCAGCCGTGGAGCGTGACGCGGTGGCCGACGGTGCACTCCGCGCCGACGGTGGTCTGGCTGACGCCGCGCGTGGCGTGACAGATGGTGCCGTCCTGCAGGTTCGTCCGGGCGCCGACGGTGATCGTTCCGCTGTCCCCGCGCAACACACAGGTGGGCCACACCGAGACGTCTTCGGCGAGCCTCACGTCGCCGAGCAGCTGCGCGGAGGCGTGCACCCACGCGGAGGGATCGACGATGGGCCTCATTCCCCGGAAGGCTTCACTCGGCATGGTGGGGAGCTACCTGAACCGGGCTATGTTGCCCACCACCATGCAGCGGATCCTCGTGTTGGGGCTCGTGTTCGCGGCCGCCGTCGCCTTCGCGCAGAGCACGCCGGACATTCCACCTGAGAAGGTCGTCGTCGTTCCCCTCGGCCCGGCGCCCGCCGTCGACGCCGGTGTGGCGCAGCCTCCACCGCAGCCGCCGCCCGAGCCGCTCCCGCCGACCCCCGTGCCTGACGCGCCCGTGGCGCCGCCGCCCGAGCGCACCATCGACGCGCTCCCGCCGCCGACGCCTCCCCCCGAGCAGCTCGATCAGGCTCCGCCGCAGATCGTCCCCGAAGGGCCGGGCGCGATGATCGACGGTCACCCGCGCGAGGGCGCCTTCCTCTCGGGCCCGGGCAGCCTCACCTTCCTGATGCACCACACGCTCATGACCGGCTTCGGCGTGCTGGCGACGCAGATGATCCCCCGGGCGATCGACGCCTCGGCGCCGCACCCGAGCATCGACGGCAAGGTGACCGAGGGCTGCACCGTCGACGCGACGACGGGCCTCCCCAACAACGAGCGCTACAAGACCTCGGGCACCGGCGGCGCGGCGGTGATGACCTGCGGTGAGATCTTCACCGGCGAAGGCGCGCGCATCGCGTACCTCACCGGCACGCTGCTCGGCGCGGGCATCGGCTTCACCTCGGCGGCCATCTGGCAGTTCAACAACTGGATCAGCCAGCGCTCGGCGAACTTCGGGATCATCTCGTCGTTCTTCGGCGGCATGTTCCTCGGCAGCTTCACCGATCTGATCACCAGCCACCGCGACCCGTACGCCACGTCGTGGCTCACGATGATCGGCAGCTCGGCGGGCGCCTGGCTGGCGGCGATCCTCGGGAAGGACATCGCGCTCAACAAGGCGGCGCTGATCGTCTCGGGCGGCGCCTGGGCGGCCGTCTACACCGCGTTGATCGTCGCCATCATCGCCACCACCGGAGGGCTCCCGCCCTCGACCTCGGGGCGGGTGGGGCTCGACGCGGTGATGCTCACGCCCGCGCTCGGCGCCGCGGCGATGGCGCTGGCCGGCCTCAAGTTCAACCCCAGCGTGGGGCAGATCATCCGCGCGAACATCTTCGGCGCGGCGGTGGGCGGCGCGGTGCTCCTGCTCTCGGGGCTCCTGCTCGGGCCGGCCACCGGCTTCACGCGCTCGCCGGTGCCCTACATCCTCGCGGGCGTCGGCTCGATCGGCGCCAAGACGCTGGTGAGCCTGCTGTGGGCTGACGCGGCGGAGAACCCCGCGCCTTCCGCCTCATCGTCGAGCGATCGCAAGTACCGCAACGTCTGGTGGTAACGTCCTCCGCCGTCATGGCCCGCACGCGCGCGAAGAAGCGCGCTCCCCGGAAGTCGCAGCAGTCGCCGCCGCCGAAGCGGGCGCTCCACTACAAGGTGGTGGAGCTCTCGAACGTCGACGAGGCGTCGCTCGAGCGCACGCTCAACGAGTGGTGCCCCCGCGGGTGGACCTTCGACGGCGTGCAGTTCGCGATGCGCGACTCGTCGAAGCGCCCGTCGATGGCCTTCGTCTTCTTCACCCGCGAGGGCCCGGCGCTGCTCGAAGAAGACGCGCCGCCCGTGCCCACCAGCTGGGACGAGGTGCCCGCGCCGCCGCGGCCGGTGGCGCCGGTGAGCAGCGACCCCTGGGCGCGGCTCAAGGAGCTCGCCGGGCACGACGAGGCGGGTGAGCTGTGACGAGCGAGCGGCAGCTGCGCGTGGTGCGCGAGGACGAGGGCTCGGGCTACCCGAAGGCGTCGCTGCTGCTCCGCGCGGGCGCGCGCATCGTCGACGCGGCCATCGCCTGGGCGCTCTACACCTCGTTCGGCCCCGCGGGCGTGGTGGTGGCGCTCCTCTACATCCTCTTCGCCGACGGCATGCTGCAGGGCCAGAGCCCGGGGAAGAAGATCTTCGGGGTGAAGGTCGTCTTCCTGCCCACGAAGAGCGGCGCCCGCCACCGCGACAGCGTGCTGCGCAACGCGCCCTTCGGGCTGATCATCATCCTCTCGATGATGCCGGAGCTCGGCCACCGCGCCTTCCTCGCGGGGCTGGCGGTGATCGGCGGCGTCGAGGCGCTCCAGTGCTGGCGCGATCGAGACGGGCTGCGGCTCGGCGACACCTGGGCGCAGACGCAGGTGATCGACGGCAAGGTGCAGGCCGACAAGCCGCAGCGCGCGCCAGCGCAGGAAGAGGCGAGGGCGCCGGCGCGGCTGCGCAACACACGAGACGGGGCCTGAGCACGGGCCCGAGCAGACCCAGACGGGAGAAGAGATGCGCATCGCGCTGACGCACAACCTGCGGTTGTCCGATTCCGAAGAAGAGGCCGAGTTCGACACGGAGGAGACCGTCAACGCGATCGCCGCCGCCATCGAGCGCCTCGGCCACCGCGTCGAGAAGATGGAGGTCTCCGGGCCGGCCTCGCGCACCGTGGCGCGCCTCGAGGCCTTCTCGCCCGATCTGATCTTCAACACCGCCGAGGGCCGCCGCGGCCGCTTCCGCGAGGCCTTCTTCCCCGCGCTCTTCGACGAGCTCGGCTTCCCCTACACCGGCTCCGACGCCTACGCGCTCGCCGTCACGCTCGACAAGCAGCTCACCAAGCTCATCCTCCGCGAGGAGAACGTGCGCACGCCGGGCTGGCAGTTCGTCGAGAAGCCCAGCGAGCTCAAGCCCGAGGAGCTGCACTTCCCGGTGATCGTCAAGCCCAACTTCGAGGGCAGCTCGAAGGGCATCACCCAGGACTCGATCGCCGAGAACGTCGACGAGCTCAAGCGCAAGGTGGCGCAGGCGCTCGACCGCTACCCGGCCGGCGTGCTCGTCGAGGAGTTCATCGTGGGGCGCGATCTCACGGTGCCGTTCCTCGAGTTCGTCGACAACGACTTCGACGGCGTGCTCGCGCCGGTGGAGTACGTCGTCGACGCCGAGGCCGCGAAGACGCGCCGCTACAACATCTACGACTTCGATCTGAAGACGCGCAGCGAGAAGGCGGTCAGCGTGCAGGCGCCGGCGGTGCTCAGTGAGGACATGGCCGAGCGCATGCGCAAGATGGCGCGCACGGTGATCAAGAAGCTCGACTGCAAGGATCTCGGGCGCGTCGACTTCCGCCTGTCCGACGCGGGCGTGCCGTACTTCCTCGAGATCAACGCGCTGCCTTCGCTCGAGCCGGGCGCCGGGCTGTACGCCGCGGCCGCCCTCGAGGGCCTGCACTTCGACGCGGTGATCGACGCGGTGATCCAGAACGCGGCGCGCCGCTACAAGATCAAGGACAAGGCGCGCGGCCTCTCGAAGCCCGCCCGCCGCGGCCCGCTGCGCGTGGGGTTCACCTTCAACGTCAAGCGCATCAAGCCCACCGCCGACGGCGAGGATCGCGAGGCCGAGTACGACTCGCCGACCACGCTGCAGGCGATCCGCGAGGCGATCGCCAGCTACGGCCACGAGGTGGTCGATCTCGAGGCCACGCCCGAGCTGCCGATGGTGCTCGCCACCACGCCCGTCGACGTGGTGTTCAACATCGCCGAGGGCTTCCGCGGGCGAAACCGCGAGAGCCAGGTGCCGGCGCTCCTCGAGCTGCTCGACATCCCCTACACCGGCAGCGACCCCGCCACGCTCTCGCTCGCGCTCGACAAGGCGCTGGCGAAGAAGGTGGTGCGCGCGGCGGGCATCGACACCCCGAACTTCCAGCTGATGACCACCGGCCGCGAGCGCCTCGACAAGCAGTTCACCCGCTGGCCGCTGATGGTCAAGCCGGTGGCCGAGGGCTCGAGCAAGGGCGTGATCAGCAAGAGCGTGTGCCACACCGAGGCCGAGCTCCGCGAGGTGGTCAAGGAGATGGTCGATCGCTACCAGCAGCCCGCGCTCGTCGAGGAGTACATCGGCGGCCGCGAGTTCACCGTCGGGCTGCTCGGCGAGCGCCGCCCCGAGGTGCTGCCGCCGATGGAGATCGTCTTCACCGACAAGTCGGACAAGACGCCCATCTACAGCTTCGAGGACAAGCTCGAGGAGAACGACCGCATCCGCTACGAGGTGCCGGCGAAGCTCGAGCCCGGCCAGCTCGAGCGCCTCAAGAGCGCGGCGCGCACCGCCTTCATGTCGCTCGGCTGCCGCGACGTGGCGCGCATCGACTTCCGCATGGACCACGAGACCGACCGCATCTACTTCATCGAGTGCAACCCGCTGCCCGGGTTGACGCCCGGGTGGAGCGATCTGGTGCTCATCGCGCAGGGTGACGGGATGGACTACCGCACCCTCATCGGTGAGATCCTCAGCGGCGCCATCCGCCGGTACAAGGAGCGCGGCGCACGCCGGCGGGATCGCGCCGACGCCGACGCCGCCTGAGCCATGTCGTCGGCCTCTGCGAAGCGGGTGCGGGCGCGGGAGCTCGATCTCCCGCTGGGGCGCTTCAAGCCCGGCAAGTTCAACGCGATCACCGACGTCGAGGGCGTGCTCGTCGGCCACTCGACGATCATCGAGGGCGCGCCGGGCCCG
>JBMORD010000385.1:0-35169 GCA_049322495.1 Myxococcota bacterium
GAGTCGACGCCGACGGGAATGCGCGGCTCGGCCGGCTCCTGGAACGGGTCCGCGCCGGCGGGGCGCTGCACCATCGGCGGGAGGTTGGGGATGGCGAACGCCGGCGCCGGCTGCAACGCCTGCTGCTGGAGCGCGGCGATTGCGGGCGAGGCGTTGGGCGGGACGATGCCCGTGCGCGAAGGGACTCCGGGCTGAGAGGGCTGCGCCGCGGGCACCGAGCCGGTCTTCGGCTGCGCC
Organism: Myxococcota bacterium; assembly: GCA_049322495.1. GTDB lineage: Bacteria > Myxococcota > Myxococcia > Myxococcales > Myxococcaceae > Archangium_A. The sequence goes on from JBMORD010000385.1 coordinate 238, forward strand.
TGCGGGAACCCTCCCGTCTTGGCCTTCGGGAGCGGCGGCGGAAGCGGAGGTGGCCCCGCCGCCGGCTTGCCCGCCGCGGGCGTCGCCCTGCTCGGCACGTGCGCCTGCACCGGAGCAGTGGCCGTCTGCGCCGGCTTCGGCGCCGACGGGAAGAGCGGCTCGTCTTCCTCGCCCAGCTCTTCACGCAGGCTGGCGAGAGGATCGTCGTTGGAAGGCATTCGGTGGTGGGCCCCGGCGGCGGCAGCCTAACCCCTTCCCCCGTGCGCGCGAAGTTGAGAGCGTGGCCCCCGATGCCGAACCGCTACAGGTTGCCCAACGGGCTCACCGTCGTCTTCGAAGCCCAGCGCCACGCGCCCGTCGTCGCCTTCCAGGTGTGGGTGAAGGCCGGGAGCGCCGACGAGCGCCCCGACGAGGTGGGACTGGCGCACCTCCACGAGCACATGCTCTTCAAGGGCACGGCACGTCGCGGGCTCGGAGAGATCGCCCGTTCGGTCGAGGCCCACGGCGGCGAAATCAACGCGTGGACCAGCTTCGATCAGACCGTCTACCACGTGGTGATGGCGAGCCGGCACGCGTGGCAGGGCCTCGACGTCCTCGCCGACGCCGTGCGCAACTCGAGCTTCGACGCGGGCGAGCTCGGCCGCGAGATCGAGGTGGTCTGCGAGGAGATCAAGCGCAGCCTCGACATGCCGTCGCGCCGCGCGTCGAAGGCGCTCTTCGCCGCCGCCTACCAGACGCACCCCTACGGTCGGCCGGTGATCGGCTTCGAGGCCGACGTGCGTGCCCACACGCGCGAGCACGTGCTCCGCTTCTACGCGCGCCACTACCAGCCGGCGAACATGGTGCTCTCGGCGGTCGGAGACTTCGACGAGGCCGAGCTGCGAAGGAAGATCGACGAACTCTTCGGCGGCGAGTGGGCGCGCGCACCACACGAGCCGTTCACACGGCCCACGGAGCCGCGCCTCGACCGGCTGCGCGTCGCCCTCACCCGCGACGACGTGAAGGACGCGCACGTGCACCTCGCGTTCCCCATCCCCGGCGTGGAGCACCCCGACACCGCGGCGCTCGACGTGCTGGCGATGGTGCTCGGGCAGGGCGACGCGTCGCGCCTCGCGCTCGAGGTTCGGCGCAAGCGCACGCTCGCGCGCGACGTCAACGCCTGGGCGTGGACTCCGCGCGAGCCGGGCCTCTTCGCCGCCTCGCTCGTCACGGCCGCCGGGACCGCGGCCGAGGCCTTCGCTGAGACGGCGCGCGTCATGGCCGGCCTTCGGAGCCTGGAGGTCGAGCCCGGAGAGGTCGAGACGGTCAAGGCGCTGCTCGAAGCGGAGGCGATCTACCAGCGCGAGACCGTCCAGGGCCTCGCCCGCAAGCTCGGCTACTACGAGTCGATGGCCGGAGGGCTCGAGCGCGAAGCGGCGTACTACGAGGCCGTCAGCCAGGTGACCACCGCCACCGTCCGGGAAGTGGCGGCCCGCTACTTCCACTTCGATCGCGCGATCGTCAGCGGCCTCCTCCCGCGCGACGCGAACCTCGACGAAGACGGCGCCCGCGGCATCCTCGCGCGCGTCGCCGCCGAAGCGCCCTCGCCGCTGCCCGCGCGCTCGCTCGCCGCCCCGCGCCCGCTGGAGCTCAGCGGCAGCCGCCGCCCCGCCCGCCCCGGCATCACCGTCGAAAAGCTCCCCAACGGCGCGACCATCGTGATCCGCGAGGAGCGCGCCGTCCCCCTCTTCGCTCTCCGCGCGAGCTTCCTCGGGGGCGTCCGCTTCGAGACGCCGGAACGGAGCGGGCTCTCGACGCTCCTCGCCCGCACGCTCACGCGCGGGACCGACGAGCTCGACGCGGAGGCCATCAGCCATCTGGTCGACTCGCTCGCGGGCTCCCTGTCCGCGGTCGCGGGCCGCAACTCCCTGTCGCTGAGGGGCGAGTTCCTCAGCCGGCACTTCGAGCGGGCGTTCGAGCTCTTCACCGACGTCCTCCAGCGCCCGGCGTTCCCCGAGCGCGAGTTCGAGCGCGAGCGGCTGCTCCAGCTCCAGGACATCGCCAGCCGCGACGATCGCCCCTCGTCCGTCGCCTTCGAGCTCTTCGCGAAGACGCTCTGGACCCAACACCCCTACCGGCTCCCGCTCCTCGGAGAGAAGGACACCGTCGCCGCGCTGACGCCCGACGCGCTCCGCGACTTCCACGCGCGCTACCTCGATCCGTCGCAGATGACGCTCGCCGTGGTCGGCGACGTCGACACCGAGCGGGTGCTCGAGAAGGTGCGCGCGACCCTCGCCTCCACGCGCGGCCACGCCGAGGCGCCGCCCTCGATGCCCACCGAGCCCGGGTGGACCGGGCCGCGCTCGATCAAGCACACGCTCCAGAAGGCCCAGTCGCACCTCGTGCTCGGCTTCCCGGGCGCCAGGGTGAGCGACCCGTGGCGGCGCGCGCTCGAGGTCATGCAGACCATGCTCTCGGGCCAGAGCGGCCGCCTGTTCCTCGAGCTGCGCGACAAGCGCTCGATGGCCTACAGCGTCTCGGCCATGGCCACCGAGGGCGTCGATGCAGGCTCGTTCGCCGTCTACATGGGCACCAGCCCCGAGAAGGTCGACGCCGCCCTCGAGGGCATCCGCCACGAGCTCCGCCGGCTCACCGAGGACCTGGTCAGCGAACCCGAGCTCGCGCGCGCTCGCGAACACCTCATCGGGACCCAGGGCATCGGCCTCCAGCGCAACGGGGCGCGAGCGGGGGTGATGGCGCTCGACGCCTGCTACGGCCTCGGCGCCGATGCGTTCCTGCGCTACCCGCAGGAGATCGCCGCGGTGAGCGCCGAGGACGTGCGCGAGGTCGCCCGGCGCGTCATCGACTTCGACCGGTCAGCGCTCGTCATCGTCGGCCCGTGACGAGCTGCGGCCGGTTTCGATGAGGGTGTCGTCGGCCCTGCTGGGAGTTGCGCTCGACAAGCTCGCCTCGCAGCTCAAGTCGCGGGGCAGCTCGCGAGCGTGTCGGTGACGTCGAAGGTGAGCTCGCTGACCTGCTGCGTGGTGCGGTCGGTGACGTCTTGAGCGTCGGCTGATGGACCTCTTCTCGAGGCGCATCAGCGGCCTCACCGTGGCGCGGCCCGGCGAGCGCGCCGCGAAGGCGCGGGCGTCGACCGACCCGGTGCGCGTCACCGTGAGCGGCCCGGAGAACGACAGCTCGAGCAGCCCGAGCAGCGGCGCGTCGGCCGCCTGGCGTTGAGCGCGGCACCGCCGGACCTTAAGGACCGCGCGTTGAGGAGCGAACTGGGCTCGCTCGTTCGGAGACCACCGCTCAACGTCGGTCACCACGCGAGCGCAACCGCCGGGGACGACCGCGTGGTCGCCGCTCGACGGCCACCCAACGGGGGCGACAGACGCCACAGCGCGAGCCTGCGTGGGGCTCGATGCCGGTGCCTACTTCGTGCGGTTCTGCCAGACCGCGTCGTACGGGCACGAGCAGTCCTGCGCCTCAGGCTCGGGGTATGCGTACTGCTCGCCCCGGTAGTTGCGGAAGATCGTCTGGCCCGGCTGGCGCTCGAGCACGTACTCGGGCTGGAGCGTCACCTTGCCACCGCCACCGGGAAGATCGACGGCGAGGTGCGGCACGGCGAGTCCGGTGGTCCATCCACGCAGCTGCTCGATGATCTCCAGCCCGCGCGCGATCGGCGTGCGCAGGTGCTCACAGCCCTCCGCCACGTCCATCTGGTGGAGGTAGTACGGCCGCACGCGCATCCGCAGGCACGCATGGTTGAGCTCGCGGATGATCCGCGCCTCGGAGTTGACCCGCCGCAGCAGCACCGCCTGGTTCTCGACAGGCACACCGTGATCGACGAGCAGCTCGCACGCCCGCCGAGCCTCCGGGGTGATCTCCTTCGGGTGGTTGAAGTGGGTGACCACGAAGAGCGGCGCGTGCCGCCGCAGCAGCTTCGCGAGCGACTCGGTGACGCGCATCGGGAGCGTCACCGGCATGCGCGTCCCGATGCGGATCATCTCCACGTGGGGGATCGCGCGGAGCGGCGCGAGGATCTCCTCCAGCCGCTCGTCAGACAGCAGGAACGGGTCTCCCCCGCTGATCAACACGTCGCGGATCTCGGCGTGCTCGCGGATGTAGTCGAGCCCGAGCTGGAGCTGGCTCTTGGTGAGCTCGGCTTCCCCGCCCTTCGTGATGCGCCGTCGCGTGCAGTGCCGGCAGTAGACCGAGCATGTGTCCGTCGCGAGGAACAACACGCGATCGGGGTACTTGTGCACGATCGCCTCGACTGGCCGGCGCGGATCCTCACCGAGCGGGTCCGCCAGCTCACCCGGGCGCACGCGCGCCTCGGCCTTCACGGGGATCGCCTGCTGACGAACCGGGCACATCGGGTGCGCCGGGTCGATGAGCGTCAGGTAGTACGGCGACACGCCCACGCGGAACACCTTCGCCGTCTCGTCGAGACCCGCGCGCTCGTCGTCGGTCAGCGGGACCTTTGCGGCGAGCCCCGCTCCGTCCCGCACTGCGTTGCGCAGCTGCCACCGCCAGTCGCCCCACTCCGCGTCGGTCGCGTGCGGGAACAGCGCACGGCGCCGCTCGAGCGGATCGGCGGGGCGCGGCGACTCCAGCGCCCCTGCCGGGATCTCCTCATGGCGTGGTTCGAAGCTCACGACGACTCAGGCGTGCACCGAGTGGCTCGGCGAAATGCCCTTCTTCACCTGGTCCCGCCAATACTGCTGACCTTCCTCGGGCAGCGACGAGATGGGGTCGAAGTACTCGTACTTGCGGTTGAGCGCGTCCGGGTCGTCCCACTCGATGCCGGTGCGGTAGTTCTTGGTCCAGTACGAGATGCCGCGAACCCGATCGTACTCCGCGACCTGGTGCACCCAGCGCTTCCCCACGTACGGCACGTCGCAGACGATGCGCGGCGTGGCGAAGCCCGGCATGTAGCCCATGATGTCGTGCTGGAGCGTCTGCGCCGCCCCGACCGAGACCCGCCAGTGCTCGGAGTTGGGGATCATGTCGCACATGTAGAAGTAGTACGGGAGGATCCGCGCGTGATCGAGCAGCATGAAGCTGAGCTCGAGCAGATCCTTCGAGGTCGCGTTCACGCCGCGCAGCAGCACCCCCTGGTTGCGCACGTCACGGAAGCCGAGCTCGAGCAGCTTGCGCGCGGCCCGGCCGAGCAGCGGCGTCACCTGGTTGGCGTTGTTGACGTGGGTGTGCACCGCGATGTCGACGTTGCGCTCGAAGGCCTTCTTCGCGATGCGCTCCAGCGCCTGGAGCACGTTGTCCTGCAGCCAGTGCTGCGGGATGCCCATCAGCCCCTTCGAGGCGAGGCGAATGTCGCGGATGTTGGGGATGTCGAGGAGCTGGCTGACGAAGCTCTCGAGCTGCGCGATCGGCACGTTGGCCACGTCGCCGCCCGACACCACCACGTCGCGCACCGTCGGCGTCGCCCGGAGGTACGTCAGCATCTGGTTCCAGCGCTCCGGCTGAGCGACGTTGAACTTGTGCTTGTCGACCTGCGGCACGTCGTTGCCGACGAGATCCATGCGCGTGCAGTGGCCGCAGTACTGCGGGCAGGTGGCCAGCATCTCCGCCAGCACCTTGGTCGGGTAGCGGTGCGTGAGGCCCTCGACCTTCCACATCTCCGCCTCGTGCAGCGAGTCGCGCGACGCCATCGGGTGGTTCGGCCACACCGCATCGCGGTCGTCGAAGGCCGGCAGCATGTAGCGTCGCAGCGGGTCGTTCCACAGATCCGCCATGTTCATGGTGTTGACCATGTGCGGCGTGATGAGGATCGACATCGTCGCGCGCTCGGCCTGATCGCGCTCGATCGACGCCGCCAGCGACTCGGGGAGCAACGGCCCCAGCGCAGCCTTGAGCTCCTTGAGGTTCTTGATGGTGTGCTTGCGCTGCCAGAGCGCGCTCTCCCAGTCTGCCTTGGAGACGCCCTTGAAGCCGGGAATGCGGGTCCAGTCGGGTTCGACGAACTCGCGCTTGAGCGGGTACGAGAAGGGCTGCGCCTCCGCCACGCGCGTGTTCGTGGCAGGAGTGGACGATGAAGTCGGTGCGGGCGTGCTCTGCATGGCGGCCCTATGCCACGACCGCACGCCCGGTTGAAAGCCTCAGCGAATGACGCGAACGGTCAGATCTCGCCCTTGACGATGAGGGGCTTGTCCTTGTTCGCCTCGGTGACCTCGAACTCCTGCGGCGCGGAGCTCTTGCCGTCGAACTTGAAGACCACCTTGTGCTTGCCGATCGCGAAGTCGAGCGCGGCAGGCTGGGGGACGGGGGTCTTCTTGCCGGTGTTCTTCCCGTCGACCCAGACCTCGGCGCCCATGGGCCGCGAGGCGAACGCGACCTTGCCAGTGCCCTTCGCCTTCGGAGGAGGAGGCGGCGGCGGCGGGTCCTTCCGCGGGGGCGGATCGTTCTTCACGACGGGAGGCGGGTCCTTCTTCGGGGGCGGCTCCGCCTTGACGACCGGCTCCTTCTTCGGCGGCTCTTCCTTGACGATCTTCACCAGCGCGATGGTCTTCTCGAGCTTCTCGAGCTTCTCGGCGTTGCTCACGGTGAAATTCAGCTTCTCGAAGCCGTCCTTCTTCGCGACGAACTCGTAGCTCTTCCCCATCGCGAGATCCTTCACCGTCAGCGGCGTCGTCCCTCGCACCTTCCCATCGAGGGAAATCTCGACGCCCGGCTCGTTCGCCCCGATCGTCACCGCCCACAGCGCTGGCGTCGGAGCAGGCTCGGCGGTTGTCTTCGGCTCCGGAGGCTTCGGCTCGGGCGACTCGCTCGGCTTCGGCTCCTCGGGACGAGCAGCGGCCTGGGTGTCTCCATCGCCCCCGCCCCCCGCCCGCTCGGGCTCGGCGCGCGTGAAGGTGACCGAAACCGGGGTCGGCTTGCCTGGCTTGACCGACACGGGTCGCTTTGACGTGAGGTAGCCCGGCACCGAGGGCTTGAACTCGAAGGTGTACTCGCCCGGCTCGAGCTCGATGGCCTTGGTCGGGTTCTCGACGCGCTGCCCACCGGGGTTGATCACCACGGTGAAGGGGACGTTCTTCGGGTTGGCGCTGATGAAGGCCTGGCTCTTCGGCCCACCGCTCGCGAACTTGACCACCGCCGCGATGATCACCACCAGGGCGAGCACGCCCGTGACGCCGATGGCGATCAGCAGGCCCTTGCGCTTCTGGTCGGTGGGCGCCGGCGCCGGCGTGCGGCGCGACGGCTTCGCAGGCAGTGCGGGCTGTTCGTCGGTCCCTGCCGGCTCGTCGATCGGCTCTTCGTCGACGGGCTCCTCGGCCTGCTCCTCGTCCTCGGGCGGAAGCTCGTCGTGCTGCTCCTCGCGCTCCTCCTGGAACTCCTCGCCGTCGGCGTGGGCCTCGTCTGCGGGCGCGTCGTCAGCCTCCGCCTCGACGTCGCCTGTGTCGTACATGCGCGTCTCGTTCTTCGCGAACGGAGACGGACCGATGCTGGTCGCCCCACCCACCGGCGCATCACCGATGACGATCTTCGGGCGGCCCGGGCGAGGAGGGACGGTGGAGTCGAGCGAGGCCGGGTCGAGCGCCGGCTGCTGTCCGGTGTCGGGAACGTCGTAGGCCGGCCTGAAGCCGGTCATCTCGATCGGCCGGAGATCGTGCGAACCCGTGTCCTCGTCGACGAGCGACTTGCGCGGGGTCGGCACGAGCGTCTCGTCCACCGGAAGGTCGCGCAGACCCTTGACCGCTGGCCGTGACTGCGGCGCCGGGGGCAGGTTGTCGTGCGTCGTCGCGTTGCCCTGCGTCGGGGCGGCGGGCCGCAGCTGCCGCGGAGGCGGCTCCGGCGCAGCGCTCGCGGCGTTCGTGAAGGGTGAGATGCCGACGGCGGTCGAGTTGTCGGCTGAGGCGGAATTGTCGACGATGACGGTGCGGTCCTTCGCGCCGTCCATCTCCGCGAGCTCCTCCTCGGTGGGCGGAGGGATGTCGATCTTCGCCGACTGCATCCCGACCGCCACCGCGCCCGAGCCCGCCGCGACCGCGACGTTCTGCGTCGGGCGACGACCGCCACCCGAGAGCGCCGACAGCGCAGGAGCGGCCGGGGTCTGCGGGGCCGTCGGCCGACGCGGAGGAGCCTTCGGCGCCGCGGTGATCCCGGAAGGCTCGACCTGCTCTGGGCGCTCGACGGACGCGAAGCGCTCCATCTTTTCGTTCTCGCGGAGGAGATCCTCGGCGAAGGCGTCCTTCATGAACGCCGAGAGGTGCTTGGCCGAGTAGATCGCGTCGCCGGCGAGCAGGAAGCGCATCAGGTCTTCCTGGAGGTCGCTCGCCCACTGGTAGCGATCCTCGACCTCGCGCGCGAGCGCCTTCATCACGACCTTCTCGAGGCCGGCGGGGATGTTCGGGTTGAACTGACGGGGGGCGGGAACCTCGGCGTTGCGCACCTTCTCGAGCGTGCTGAAGTCCGACTCGCCGACGAACAGCTTCTCGCCGGTCAGCATCTCGTAGAGGATCACCCCGACCGCGAACACGTCCGACCGGCGATCGATCGGCAGCCCGCGCACCTGCTCCGGGCTCATGTAGCCGAACTTGCCCTTGAGGATGCCCGCCTGCGTCTTCTGACTCCGGTTCGCCGCCTTGGCGATGCCGAAGTCGATGATCTTCACCTCCCCCTCGTACGAGATGAGGATGTTCTGCGGCGAGACGTCCCGGTGGATGATGTGGAGTTCCTGCCCGCGCGCGTCCTTCTTGCGGTGGGCGTAGTCGAGCCCCTCGCAGATCTTCGTGGCGCAGAAGACCGCCATCGCCGTCGGCATGATCTCCTTGCGCCGGCGGAACCGCTCCAGGAGCGCGCGCAGATCCTTGCCCGACACGTACTCCATCGCGATGTAGTACGCGTCGTCGTGCTTCCCGAGCTCGTGGATGTGCACCACGTTCGCGTGGTTCAGCTGAACGCTGATCCGCGCCTCGTCGATGAACATCGTGATGAACTCTTCATCCTCCGCCATCGTCGGGAGGATCTTCTTGATGGCGAGGATTCGCTCGAACCCTTCGACGCCGAAGGCCTTGGCGACGAACACCTCCGCCATCCCGCCGACGTTGAGGCGCTCGAGCAGCAGGTACTTCCCGAAGATGCTGGGCTTCTTCATCAGTCAGTCGCTCAGACGACTGGACCGGGGAAACAGGTGCAGCAGCAACGGTCCAGACGAAAAACGATAGTCGTCTCGCGGAGGTGCGTCAATCGGCCGGCCGAGCGACGGAGGCTCGAGGTCAGCGCGCTGAAGGCGGGGACGCAGCGGATCAGAGTGGGATCCTGGACAAAAAAAGAAGCCCCCAGCTTCGTACGAGACGAAGTGGGGGCATAAACATCCGGCAGCGACCTACTCTCCCGCGCGGTTTCCCGCGGAGTACCATCGGCTCTGGAGGGCTTAACTTCCGTGTTCGAGATGGGAACGGGTGTGACCCCTCCGACATAGCCACCGGAAATCCTGGTTGAAGTGCATACGAAGGGTAAGAATTCAATTTTCGATGAGTGCCGTCTACTTCGTCTCAACTGCAGCCCTCTGGCTGCAGGAGCCTCGACCTCGACCTCGAGTGTCCTCGCTGGCGCCCTGAAGGCACCGCGTCACCGAGACAAAGGTAAAGTAAGCCGAACGACCAATTAGTACCGGTTAGCTCAATGCGTTACCGCACTTACACACCCGGCCTATCAACCTCGTAGTCTACAAGGGGTCTTCATGGGATTGCTCCCGGGAGGCCAATTCTTGAGGTCGGTTTCCCGCTTAGATGCTTTCAGCGGTTATCCAATCCACATATAGCTACCCAGCGATGCCACTGGCGTGACAACTGGTACACCAGAGATGTGTCCAACCCGGTCCTCTCGTACTAAGGTCAGAGCCTCTCAAGCCTCCTACGCCCACGGAAGATAGGGACCAAACTGTCTCACGACGTTTTGAACCCAGCTCGCGTACCGCTTTAATAGGCGAACAGCCTAACCCTTGGGACCTGCTCCAGCCCCAGGATGCGATGAGCCGACATCGAGGTGCCAAACCTCCTCGTCGATGTGAACTCTTGGAGGAGATAAGCCTGTTATCCCCGGAGTACCTTTTATCCGTTGAGCGATGGCCCTTCCATTCAGAACCACCGGATCACTATGACCTGCTTTCGCACCTGCTCGAGCCGTCGCTCTTGCAGTCAAGCTCCCTTATGCCATTGCACTCGACGCCTGGTTTCCAATCAGGCTGAGGGAACCATCGCGCGCCTCCGTTACACTTTGGGAGGCGACCGCCCCAGTCAAACTACCCACCAGACAGTGTCCCAGACCCGGATTACGGGCCGTGGTTAGACACCAGAAGTCAGCAGGGTGGTATTTCACATTGCGCCTCCACCGAACCTGGCGGCCCGGCTTCAAAGGCTCCCACCTATGCTACACAGCCAACCCCTAGTGTCACTGTCAAGTTGTAGTAAAGGTTCACGGGGTCTTTCCGTCTTTCCGCGGGTAAACTGCATCGGCACAGCTATTTCAATTTCGCCGAGTCCCTCTCCGAGACAGTGGGGAAGTCGTTACTCCTTTCGTGCAGGTCGGAACTTACCCGACAAGGAATTTCGCTACCTTAGGACCGTTATAGTTACGGCCGCCGTTTACTGGGGCTTCGGATCACCGCTTCGCTTGCGCTGACGGATCCCCTTAACCTTCCAGCACCGGGCAGGAGTCAGACCCTATACGTCGGCTTCTCGCCTTCGCAGAGTCCTGTGTTTTTGGTAAACAGTCGCTACCCCCTATTCTCTGCAACCCTTCTCGGCTTCGGCTGTACGCCTACACCTAACAAGGGCACACCTTCTTCCGAAGTTACGGTGTCAATTTGCCTAGTTCCTTGGAGGAGAGTTCTCTCGGGCCCCTGAGGCTACTCGCCTCACCCACCTGTGTCGGTTTACGGTACGGATGACCGCCAGGCTCCCTACGAGGTTTTTCTTGGAAGCAGAGCATCGCTGACTTCGCGCTTACGCGCTCGCATTCGGCTCTCGGAGATGACTGTCACGCCTTTATTCGTACGCGACACTCCTACGACCTTAGACCAACGCAACCACCGGTTGGCTCAGTTAGCTTTCTCCGTCACCCCTTAGTTCAACGCCTGACAGCCAGCGCAGGAATATTAACCTGCTTGCCATCATCTACCCCTTTCGGGCTCGACTTAGGACCCGGCTAACCCTGGGAAGATTGACTTGACCCAGGAAACCTTAGGTTTACGGGGGGGAAGATTCTCACTTCCCTTATCGCTACTCATTTCGGCATCAGCACTCGAAACCGCTCCACACGCCATTACCATCGTGCTTCGCAGCAGTTTCAACGCTCCCCTACCGCCGTACCCGTCATAACGAGTACGACCCGTAGCTTCGGTACTAGACTTAGCCCCGTTACATTTTCGGCGCGGCCTGTCTCGACCAGTGAGCTATTACGCTTTCTTTAAAAGATGGCTGCTTCTAAGCCAACTTCCTGGTTGTCAATGACCTGCCACATCCTTTCTAGTGTTCACTTAGTCTAGATTTGGGGACCTTAGCTGACGGTCTGGGTTATTCCCCTCTTGCCGATGGACGTTATCACCCACCGACTGCGTCCCGGGATAACACTTGTTGGCATTCGGAGTTTGGTACGGTTTGGTAATCTGGTGAGACCCCTAGCCGTTCCAGTGCTCTACCTCCAACAGTGAATTACCCGAGCCGATACCTAAATATCTTTCGGGGAGAACCAGCTATCACGGAATTTGATTGGCCTTTCACCCCTACGCACAGCTCATCGCAGAGATTTTCAACTCTCATGCGTTCGGTCCTCCATGCGGTGTTACCCGCACTTCAACCTGGCCATGCGTAGATCATCCCGCTTCGGGTTATAATACACGCAACTCGTCGCCCATTTCGGACTCGCTTTCGCTCCGGCTCCACCTATCGGCTTAGCCTCGCTACGTACATTAAGTCGCCGAATCATGATGCAAAAGGTACGCTCTCGCACTTGCCTTGCGGCGTGGTGCTCGAACTGCTTGTAGACATGCGGTTTCAGGTTCTTTTGACTCCCCTCACAGGGGTTCTTTTCACCTTTCCCTCGCGGTACTTGTTCACTATCGGTCTCTAAGTAGTATTTAGCCTTACCAGATGGTCCTGGCAGATTCAGACAGGATTGCACGTGTCCCGTCCTACTTGGGTACCCCGCTCGGCCATGGCTCGTTTTCGCGTACGCGACTATCACGCTCTTTGGTCTGCCTTTCCAGGCAGTTCCGCTAACATTCCATGGTCCTACCGCGGACCCGCAACCCCGATGCCTCTTTCGAGACACCGGTTTAGGCTTATTTTTCCGGGTTCGCTCGCCACTACTACCGGAATCACTCGTTGTTTTCTTTTCCTCAGGGTACTGAGATGTTTCACTTCCCCTGGTTCGCTCTTTCACCCCTATGGATTCAGGATGAAGTGACTCGATGTTACTCGAGCCGGGTTTCCCCATTCGGACATCTCCGGATCACTGTTCGGTTGGCAACTCCCCGGAGCTTTTCGCAGCCACCCACGTCCTTCTTCGCCTCTTAGAGCCTAGGCATCCACCGCACGCCCTTAGTAGCTTACTTACCTCCATCTCGTTGACGTCGAGCTCGCTCGCCTCTCGGCGAAAACCGCTCAATCGTGGAACTCGAGATCGAGGCCCAGTCCCCTGCTCTTCGCAGCGGGCTGAGACGAGAGACTTCACTCTCGAAATTGAATTCTTACCCTTCGTATGCACTTTTGAAAGAACGCGGCCTGTCCGAAGACGACCAATTCTGTGGAGCTGAACGGGTTCGAACCGATGACCCCCGGCTTGCAAAGCCGGTGCTCTCCCAGCTGAGCTACAGCCCCGGATGTGACTCCAGTGGGCCTGGGTGGACTCGAACCACCGACCTTACGCTTATCAGGCGTACGCTCTAACCACCTGAGCTACAGGCCCCTTCGACAGCGTGGTCAGCGGCTCTCGTCGAACCGTCGACTCCCAATTCCTCTTCAAAGAACGAACCTCAGTTCGCCCCTTCAAAACCAGACAGCAAGCCCAAATCTGCGAATCATTGACCTGGTGACCTCAGGTGCCTTTGGCACCCTGCCATCTCGTAACTCCACCGAAGTGTGAGCCAGATGACGTGGTCTCCGTAGAAAGGAGGTGATCCAGCCGCAGGTTCCCCTACGGCTACCTTGTTACGACTTCACCCCAGTTACCAATCACTCCTTGGGCGCCACTGTGGTGTGGCGACTTCTGGAGCAATTGACTCCCATGGTGTGACGGGCGGTGTGTACAAGGCCCGGGAACGTATTCACCGCAGCGTGCTGATCTGCGATTACTAGCGATTCCGACTTCACGGAGCCGAGTTGCAGACTCCGATCCGAACTGAGACGAGTTTTATGCGATTAGCTCCCCCTCGCGGGTTGGCAACGCTTTGTACTCGCCATTGTAGCACGTGTGTAGCCCCAGACATAAAGGCCATGAGGACTTGACGTCATCCCCACCTTCCTCCAGCTTATCACTGGCGGTCCCTCTAGAGATCTCCTTGCGGAGCAACTAAAGGCGAGGGTTGCGCTCGTTGCGGGACTTAACCCAACATCTCACGACACGAGCTGACGACAGCCATGCAGCACCTGTCTCACCATTCCCTTGCGGGCACAGTAGCTTTTGGGCCACCTTTGATGGATGTCAAGTCTGGGTAAGGTTCTGCGCGTTGCGTCGAATTAAACCACATGCTCCACCGCTTGTGCGGGCCCCCGTCAATTCCTTTGAGTTTTAGCCTTGCGGCCGTACTTCCCAGGCGGAGAACTTAATGCGTTAGCTGCGGCACCGCAGGGGTCAACACCCACGACACCTAGTTCTCATCGTTTACAGCGTGGACTACCAGGGTATCTAATCCTGTTTGCTCCCCACGCTTTCGCGTCTCAGCGTCAGTTCTCGTCCAGATGGCCGCCTTCGCCACCGGTGTTCCTCCGCATATCTACGAATTTCACCTCTACTTGCGGAATTCCGCCATCCTCTCCGAGACTCAAGCTCTGCAGTTTCAGACGCACTTCCTCGGTTAAGCCGAGGGCTTTCACATCTGACTTGCTAAGCCGCCTACACGCGCTTTACGCCCAATAATTCCGAACAACGCTTGCACCCTCTGTATTACCGCGGCTGCTGGCACAGAGTTAGCCGGTGCTTCTTCTCCCGGTACCGTCAGGCCCCTGGATGTTAGCCAGAGGTTTTTCGTCCCGGTCGAAAGTGCTTTACGATCCGAAGACCTTCATCACACACGCGGCGTTGCTCCATCAGGCTTTCGCCCATTGTGGAAAATTCCCCACTGCTGCCTCCCGTAGGAGTCTGGACCGTGTCTCAGTTCCAGTGTGGCTGATCGTCCTCTCAGACCAGCTACCCGTCGTTGCCTTGGTGGGCCGTTACCCCGCCAACTAGCTGATGGGCCGCGGGCTCATCTCTGGGCGTAAACTTATAAATAGAGGTCTACTTTTCTCACAAAGACCAAAGTCTCCGTAAGCTTACCGAGTATTAGCCAACCTTTCGGAAGGTTATCCTCGACCCAAAGGCAGATTACCCACGTGTTACGCACCCGTGCGCCGCTCTACTCAGGTTGCCCTTTTCGCGCTCGACTTGCATGTGTTAGGCACGCCGCCAGCGTTCGTTCTGAGCCAGGATCAAACTCTCCAAGATTTTTCTCAGAGTGTTTGCCGGCTGACGGTCTCTTTCGAGACGTTCGTCGCTAGCACTCGTCGGTGTGTGGCCGACGAGCTTTGAAATTGACTGCGAGACTCGCAGTACTTCTTGGGCTTGCTATCCAGTTTTCAAAGAACGAACTGCCTCACTTCGTCCTGCATCAGCCCCGCTTCTGCTTTCCGCTTCAGCGAGGGAGGCAGCTTCTACATCTTCTTCGGCGCCTTGCCAACTTCTTTTTCGAGCTCGGCGTCGAGCGGCTCCCACCTGATCGGAGGGGCTCCGCACAAAAAAGAAGCCCCCAGCTTCGTACGAGACGAAGTGGGGGCATAAACATCCGGCAGCGACCTACTCTCCCGCGCGGTTTCCCGCGGAGTACCATCGGCTCTGGAGGGCTTAACTTCCGTGTTCGAGATGGGAACGGGTGTGACCCCTCCGACATAGCCACCGGAAATCCTGGTTGAAGTGCATACGAAGGGTAAGAATTCAATTTTCGATGAGTGCCGTCTACTTCGTCTCAACTGCAGCCCTCTGGCTGCAGGAGCCTCGACCTCGACCTCGAGTGTCCTCGCTGGCGCCCTGAAGGCACCGCGTCACCGAGACAAAGGTAAAGTAAGCCGAACGACCAATTAGTACCGGTTAGCTCAATGCGTTACCGCACTTACACACCCGGCCTATCAACCTCGTAGTCTACAAGGGGTCTTCATGGGATTGCTCCCGGGAGGCCAATTCTTGAGGTCGGTTTCCCGCTTAGATGCTTTCAGCGGTTATCCAATCCACATATAGCTACCCAGCGATGCCACTGGCGTGACAACTGGTACACCAGAGATGTGTCCAACCCGGTCCTCTCGTACTAAGGTCAGAGCCTCTCAAGCCTCCTACGCCCACGGAAGATAGGGACCAAACTGTCTCACGACGTTTTGAACCCAGCTCGCGTACCGCTTTAATAGGCGAACAGCCTAACCCTTGGGACCTGCTCCAGCCCCAGGATGCGATGAGCCGACATCGAGGTGCCAAACCTCCTCGTCGATGTGAACTCTTGGAGGAGATAAGCCTGTTATCCCCGGAGTACCTTTTATCCGTTGAGCGATGGCCCTTCCATTCAGAACCACCGGATCACTATGACCTGCTTTCGCACCTGCTCGAGCCGTCGCTCTTGCAGTCAAGCTCCCTTATGCCATTGCACTCGACGCCTGGTTTCCAATCAGGCTGAGGGAACCATCGCGCGCCTCCGTTACACTTTGGGAGGCGACCGCCCCAGTCAAACTACCCACCAGACAGTGTCCCAGACCCGGATTACGGGCCGTGGTTAGACACCAGAAGTCAGCAGGGTGGTATTTCACATTGCGCCTCCACCGAACCTGGCGGCCCGGCTTCAAAGGCTCCCACCTATGCTACACAGCCAACCCCTAGTGTCACTGTCAAGTTGTAGTAAAGGTTCACGGGGTCTTTCCGTCTTTCCGCGGGTAAACTGCATCGGCACAGCTATTTCAATTTCGCCGAGTCCCTCTCCGAGACAGTGGGGAAGTCGTTACTCCTTTCGTGCAGGTCGGAACTTACCCGACAAGGAATTTCGCTACCTTAGGACCGTTATAGTTACGGCCGCCGTTTACTGGGGCTTCGGATCACCGCTTCGCTTGCGCTGACGGATCCCCTTAACCTTCCAGCACCGGGCAGGAGTCAGACCCTATACGTCGGCTTCTCGCCTTCGCAGAGTCCTGTGTTTTTGGTAAACAGTCGCTACCCCCTATTCTCTGCAACCCTTCTCGGCTTCGGCTGTACGCCTACACCTAACAAGGGCACACCTTCTTCCGAAGTTACGGTGTCAATTTGCCTAGTTCCTTGGAGGAGAGTTCTCTCGGGCCCCTGAGGCTACTCGCCTCACCCACCTGTGTCGGTTTACGGTACGGATGACCGCCAGGCTCCCTACGAGGTTTTTCTTGGAAGCAGAGCATCGCTGACTTCGCGCTTACGCGCTCGCATTCGGCTCTCGGAGATGACTGTCACGCCTTTATTCGTACGCGACACTCCTACGACCTTAGACCAACGCAACCACCGGTTGGCTCAGTTAGCTTTCTCCGTCACCCCTTAGTTCAACGCCTGACAGCCAGCGCAGGAATATTAACCTGCTTGCCATCATCTACCCCTTTCGGGCTCGACTTAGGACCCGGCTAACCCTGGGAAGATTGACTTGACCCAGGAAACCTTAGGTTTACGGGGGGGAAGATTCTCACTTCCCTTATCGCTACTCATTTCGGCATCAGCACTCGAAACCGCTCCACACGCCATTACCATCGTGCTTCGCAGCAGTTTCAACGCTCCCCTACCGCCGTACCCGTCATAACGAGTACGACCCGTAGCTTCGGTACTAGACTTAGCCCCGTTACATTTTCGGCGCGGCCTGTCTCGACCAGTGAGCTATTACGCTTTCTTTAAAAGATGGCTGCTTCTAAGCCAACTTCCTGGTTGTCAATGACCTGCCACATCCTTTCTAGTGTTCACTTAGTCTAGATTTGGGGACCTTAGCTGACGGTCTGGGTTATTCCCCTCTTGCCGATGGACGTTATCACCCACCGACTGCGTCCCGGGATAACACTTGTTGGCATTCGGAGTTTGGTACGGTTTGGTAATCTGGTGAGACCCCTAGCCGTTCCAGTGCTCTACCTCCAACAGTGAATTACCCGAGCCGATACCTAAATATCTTTCGGGGAGAACCAGCTATCACGGAATTTGATTGGCCTTTCACCCCTACGCACAGCTCATCGCAGAGATTTTCAACTCTCATGCGTTCGGTCCTCCATGCGGTGTTACCCGCACTTCAACCTGGCCATGCGTAGATCATCCCGCTTCGGGTTATAATACACGCAACTCGTCGCCCATTTCGGACTCGCTTTCGCTCCGGCTCCACCTATCGGCTTAGCCTCGCTACGTACATTAAGTCGCCGAATCATGATGCAAAAGGTACGCTCTCGCACTTGCCTTGCGGCGTGGTGCTCGAACTGCTTGTAGACATGCGGTTTCAGGTTCTTTTGACTCCCCTCACAGGGGTTCTTTTCACCTTTCCCTCGCGGTACTTGTTCACTATCGGTCTCTAAGTAGTATTTAGCCTTACCAGATGGTCCTGGCAGATTCAGACAGGATTGCACGTGTCCCGTCCTACTTGGGTACCCCGCTCGGCCATGGCTCGTTTTCGCGTACGCGACTATCACGCTCTTTGGTCTGCCTTTCCAGGCAGTTCCGCTAACATTCCATGGTCCTACCGCGGACCCGCAACCCCGATGCCTCTTTCGAGACACCGGTTTAGGCTTATTTTTCCGGGTTCGCTCGCCACTACTACCGGAATCACTCGTTGTTTTCTTTTCCTCAGGGTACTGAGATGTTTCACTTCCCCTGGTTCGCTCTTTCACCCCTATGGATTCAGGATGAAGTGACTCGATGTTACTCGAGCCGGGTTTCCCCATTCGGACATCTCCGGATCACTGTTCGGTTGGCAACTCCCCGGAGCTTTTCGCAGCCACCCACGTCCTTCTTCGCCTCTTAGAGCCTAGGCATCCACCGCACGCCCTTAGTAGCTTACTTACCTCCATCTCGTTGACGTCGAGCTCGCTCGCCTCTCGGCGAAAACCGCTCAATCGTGGAACTCGAGATCGAGGCCCAGTCCCCTGCTCTTCGCAGCGGGCTGAGACGAGAGACTTCACTCTCGAAATTGAATTCTTACCCTTCGTATGCACTTTTGAAAGAACGCGGCCTGTCCGAAGACGACCAATTCTGTGGAGCTGAACGGGTTCGAACCGATGACCCCCGGCTTGCAAAGCCGGTGCTCTCCCAGCTGAGCTACAGCCCCGGATGTGACTCCAGTGGGCCTGGGTGGACTCGAACCACCGACCTTACGCTTATCAGGCGTACGCTCTAACCACCTGAGCTACAGGCCCCTTCGACAGCGTGGTCAGCGGCTCTCGTCGAACCGTCGACTCCCAATTCCTCTTCAAAGAACGAACCTCAGTTCGCCCCTTCAAAACCAGACAGCAAGCCCAAATCTGCGAATCATTGACCTGGTGACCTCAGGTGCCTTTGGCACCCTGCCATCTCGTAACTCCACCGAAGTGTGAGCCAGATGACGTGGTCTCCGTAGAAAGGAGGTGATCCAGCCGCAGGTTCCCCTACGGCTACCTTGTTACGACTTCACCCCAGTTACCAATCACTCCTTGGGCGCCACTGTGGTGTGGCGACTTCTGGAGCAATTGACTCCCATGGTGTGACGGGCGGTGTGTACAAGGCCCGGGAACGTATTCACCGCAGCGTGCTGATCTGCGATTACTAGCGATTCCGACTTCACGGAGCCGAGTTGCAGACTCCGATCCGAACTGAGACGAGTTTTATGCGATTAGCTCCCCCTCGCGGGTTGGCAACGCTTTGTACTCGCCATTGTAGCACGTGTGTAGCCCCAGACATAAAGGCCATGAGGACTTGACGTCATCCCCACCTTCCTCCAGCTTATCACTGGCGGTCCCTCTAGAGATCTCCTTGCGGAGCAACTAAAGGCGAGGGTTGCGCTCGTTGCGGGACTTAACCCAACATCTCACGACACGAGCTGACGACAGCCATGCAGCACCTGTCTCACCATTCCCTTGCGGGCACAGTAGCTTTTGGGCCACCTTTGATGGATGTCAAGTCTGGGTAAGGTTCTGCGCGTTGCGTCGAATTAAACCACATGCTCCACCGCTTGTGCGGGCCCCCGTCAATTCCTTTGAGTTTTAGCCTTGCGGCCGTACTTCCCAGGCGGAGAACTTAATGCGTTAGCTGCGGCACCGCAGGGGTCAACACCCACGACACCTAGTTCTCATCGTTTACAGCGTGGACTACCAGGGTATCTAATCCTGTTTGCTCCCCACGCTTTCGCGTCTCAGCGTCAGTTCTCGTCCAGATGGCCGCCTTCGCCACCGGTGTTCCTCCGCATATCTACGAATTTCACCTCTACTTGCGGAATTCCGCCATCCTCTCCGAGACTCAAGCTCTGCAGTTTCAGACGCACTTCCTCGGTTAAGCCGAGGGCTTTCACATCTGACTTGCTAAGCCGCCTACACGCGCTTTACGCCCAATAATTCCGAACAACGCTTGCACCCTCTGTATTACCGCGGCTGCTGGCACAGAGTTAGCCGGTGCTTCTTCTCCCGGTACCGTCAGGCCCCTGGATGTTAGCCAGAGGTTTTTCGTCCCGGTCGAAAGTGCTTTACGATCCGAAGACCTTCATCACACACGCGGCGTTGCTCCATCAGGCTTTCGCCCATTGTGGAAAATTCCCCACTGCTGCCTCCCGTAGGAGTCTGGACCGTGTCTCAGTTCCAGTGTGGCTGATCGTCCTCTCAGACCAGCTACCCGTCGTTGCCTTGGTGGGCCGTTACCCCGCCAACTAGCTGATGGGCCGCGGGCTCATCTCTGGGCGTAAACTTATAAATAGAGGTCTACTTTTCTCACAAAGACCAAAGTCTCCGTAAGCTTACCGAGTATTAGCCAACCTTTCGGAAGGTTATCCTCGACCCAAAGGCAGATTACCCACGTGTTACGCACCCGTGCGCCGCTCTACTCAGGTTGCCCTTTTCGCGCTCGACTTGCATGTGTTAGGCACGCCGCCAGCGTTCGTTCTGAGCCAGGATCAAACTCTCCAAGATTTTTCTTAGAGTGTTTGCCGGCTGACGGTCTCTTTCGAGACGTTCGTCGCTAGCACTCGTCGGTGTGTGGCCGACGAGTTTTGAAATTGACTGCGAGACTCGCAGTACTTCTTGGGCTTGCTATCCAGTTTTCAAAGAACGAACTGCTTCACTTCGTCCTGCATCAGCCCCGCTTCTGCTTTCCGCTTCAGCGAGGCGTCCTACTTATCTACCTTTTTCTTCGCCGTTCGCAACCTTTATTTTTGCTGTCCGGCAACTTCGATTCTGCTTTGCTCGCCCGCTTTCGCGGAGACCGCTTCGGCGGCGAGGGAGGCAGCTTCTACATCCGCTGCCTGAAGGTCGTCAAGGTTTTCGTTCTCTCGTCCGGAGCGCCGATGCGTCACGGAGTGGAGACCGACCCTTTCGTTCTGGGCCGATTTTCCGGCTCCAGCTGCGTTCGAGGAAACTCGCTCGGAACGCTGATCAGGTGATCAATCACCTATTCGCTTGTGGTCCTACGAACAACGACTGCGTCCCTGACTTCGTTCTTCGAACGACTCGCCCGACTCCGAACTACCCGCCCGCCAGTCCCGCCGACGAAGGGTGTTCGTCGAGGGGGAGGCAGCGTCTACATGATCCTTTCGCCGACTGTCAACACCCTCTCGCGCAGATCGTGAAGAAGCCGAAGGTCAGGGGAAATCAGCCTGTTGGAGGCGAAGCGCCGAGGTGTCGACGCGACCCCGGCGGGCGCGCTCGCTGATCACGATGGCGCGGAGCTGCTGGAAGGCGTCGTCCAGGCGGTCGTTGATGATGAGGTAGTCGTAGGTCGAGGCGCCGCGCTCGCACTCGGAGCGGGCCTGGAGCATGCGGCGCTGGATCACCTCTTCTGCATCGGTGCCGCGGGAACGAAGGCGGCGCTCGAGCTCCTCCATGGAGGGAGGGAGGATGAAGATGCAGACGGCGTCAGGGTACTTGCGCTTGATCGAGTTGCCGCCCTGCACGTCGATGTCGAACACCCCGATGCCGCCCGGGCGGTAGCTGTGGCTGATGACCTGCTTCGAGGAGCCGTAGAAGTTCGAGTACACCTCGGCCCACTCCACGAACTCGTTCCGCTCGATCATCTGGCGGAAGGTGGTGGTGTCGACGAAGTGGTAGTCCTTCCCGTCCTTCTCGAGGCCGCGCGGGGCGCGCGTCGTGTAGCTGACGGAGAACTCGGCCTCGGGGAACTCCTTCACCAGCATGTGCGCGAGCGTGGTCTTGCCGGCCCCGGAAGGCGCGGAGAGCACGAGGAGGAGGCCGGGGGAGAGCGCGACCGGAAGCTGAGGGTTGGTATTCATTCGACGTTCTGGACCTGTTCGCGGATTCGCTCGAGCTCGGCCTTGAGCTGCATGACGCGGGCGCTGATCTCGGCGTGCTGGCTCTTGGAGCCGGTGGTGTTCACCTCGCGGTGCATCTCCTGGACGAGGAAGTCCATCTTGCGGCCGGAGGGTTCCTTCGAGGCGAGGAGCTCGTGAAACTGCACGAGGTGGGAGTCGAGGCGGGTCATTTCCTCGGCGACGTCGGTGCGCTCGGCGAAGAAGGCGACCTCCTGGGCGAGGCGCTGAGGGTCGACGGCGAGGCCGCGCGAGAGCTCGGCGATGCGCTCCGAGAGGCGGGCTCGGTAGGCCTCGATGGCCTGAGGGGCGAGCGCCTTCACTTCCTTCACCCACTGCGCGACGAGGGCGAGGCGCGCGGAGAGATCGGCCGACAGCGCCACCCCTTCCTTCTCACGCATCTTGCCGAGCGCCTCGAGGGCCTGCGCGAGGGCGCCTTCGATCGCCTTCTGGGCGTCGTCGAGGGAGACCTGCGGTTCCTCGAGGCGGATCACGTTGAGCTGCTGGGCGATGTCGCGCACCGAGACGGTGTCGGGGAGCTCGAGGGCCTTCGCCAGCTCGGACCAGGCGCGGCGGTACTCACGCGCCAGGGCGAGATCGACCTGCGGGACGACCCCCGTGGCGGAGCGGACGGCGCGCCGGACCGAGACGTCGATCGCCCCGCGCGCGACGCGGTCCTTCACCAGCTTCTGGATGCTGCCCTCGAGCGCGGCCAGCTCGCGGGGGAGGCGGACCTTCACCTCACAGAACTTGTGGTTGACCGCGCGGAGTTCGACGGTGAGCGACTCCGACCCGGTGGTGGCGGTTCCCGAGCCGAAGCCCGTCATGCTGCGAAGCATGGCTTCTCGTAGTGGGCTTGCCGCGCGAGATCAAATTGTCTGCGCCGCTCACGCCTTCGACGGAAGCCGGCCGAGCAACGCAGTGGTGCTGTGGTCCTTGGGGTCGCCAGCGACCGCGACCCTACCACCGTAGGCCTCGACCTCGGCGCGCTCGGGGATGCTCTCGGGTGTGTAGTCGGTGCCCTTCACGTGAACGTCCGGTTTGAGGGTGCGGATCACCACGCGCACGTCGGGCTCGTCGAAGATCAGGACGAGGTCGGTGCAGCGCAGCGCGCGGAGCAGCTCGGCGCGCTCGTCCTGCGGGATGACGGGACGATCAGGCCCCTTGTATGCCCTGGTCGACGCGTCGGAGTTGACGGCCACCACCAAGCGGTCAGCGAGCTGCTTCGCGGCCTCGAGGTAGCGGACGTGCCCGACGTGGAGGAGATCGAACACGCCGTTGGCGAGCGCCACCGTGAGGCCCTCGCGACGCCAGCCCTCGACGATGGTGCGAGCCTCGGAGAGCGTCACGACGCCAGCTCCCGCTCGAGCTCGGGGCGTGTGACGGTCGCCGTGCCCTGCTTCTGGACCACGAGCGAGCCGGCGACGTTCGCCAGCCGGGCCGCCTCGAAGGGCGAGCCGCCGGCCCCCAGCGCGAGCGCGAAGGTGGCGCTCACGGTGTCGCCCGCGCCGGTGACGTCGACCGCTTCCTCGGCGCCATGCACGGGGATGTGGACCGGCCTCCGCGCGCCGCGCTCGAAGAGCGTCATGCCGCGCCGGCCCTGCGTCACGAGGAGCACGCGGCACTGGAGCAGGTCGAGCGCTTTGCGCCCGGCGGCGAGCAGCTCCGCCTCGGTCTTCGTGGGCAAGCCGGTGAGCGCGGCGAGCTCGGGCTCGTTCGGCTTGCACACCGTCATTCCCGCGTAGTCGAGGAGGCTGAAGCGGGAGTCGACGACCACCGGCAGCCCGCTCTTCGCGAGGTCGCGCAGCACCGCGCGGGTCTCGGAGCACAACACCCCGGCCCCGTAGTCGGAGATCATGACCACGTCGGCGCGACGGCCCGCCTCGCGGATCTGCACGGCGAGCGACGCGCGCAGCTTCGGCGCGAGCGGGCCCGTCGCGCCGCGATCGATGCGGAGCATCTGCTGGCGCGTGGTCGAGACGCCGCCGGCCAGCACCCGGGTTCGCGTCTCGGTCATCGGCGCGGTCACCGCGCGCAGGGTGATGCCCACCGACTTGAAGAGCCGCGCCATCTGGCGGCCCATGTCGTCGCGGCCCAGCACGCCGATGGCCGTCACCTTCGCGCCGAGCGCGGCGGCGTTGGCCGCGGCGTTGGCGCCTCCGCCGAGCTTCAGCTCTTCCCGCTCGTGGCGGACGATCAACACCGGCGCTTCGCGGCTCACGCGCTCGGTCTGGCCGTAGAGGTAGTGATCGGCGAGCAGGTCACCGACGAGCAGCACCCGGACCGAGGGGAACTTCTTGAGGAGCGAAGAAGGCACGGCCCGGCGCGTTTCGCACTTCGATTCCCCGTCGACAAGGCTCATCCGCGTCAGGGGATGGGCAGCGTTCCCCGAAGGACCTCCGTCTCGAGCACCAGCACCCAGGCCGCGCCGGGCGGGAGGCGCTCGGCGTCCTTCTCGGTCGTCACGAGGCAGTCGCCCGCGGCCCGCGCGCGCGCGAGCTCTTCCGCAGTGAAGAGGTGATGGTCGGCGAACGCGTAGACGGCGCGAAGGCGAGCCCCGAGCGCCTCGACGGACGCGCGCACCCGCTCGGGCCGGGCCACCCCGAGCAGCAGCACCACCTCGCGGCCAGCGAGCGTGCTCGCCGGCAGCAGCTCGCCCTCCGGAGACCGGACGTGGGTCACGACGTGGCGGGCTTCGATGTCTCCCGGCCGGCCGTCGCGCCCCCAGACGTGCGTGGCCCGTCGTCGGCCCGCACGCGGCTCTCGCAGCGGGCCCGCCGGGAGGAGCCAGCCGTTGCCTTCCCCCGCATCGACCAGCAGGTCGACGTCGCGCGCCAGCCGGCGGTGCTGAAAGCCGTCGTCGAGGATCAGCAGCGTCGCGCCCATGGCGGTCGCCGCGCGCGCGCTCGCCACGCGATCCCCACCGACGAAGACCGTCACCCCCGGACAGCGCCGCGCGATGAGCCGGGGCTCGTCGCCCGCGACTTCCACGGGCGGCAGGCGCGTCGAGTCGAAGTGCAGCGGACTCGTGAGGCGACGCCCGTACCCACGGCTCAGCACGGCCACGCGGTGGCCGCGCCTGGTCGCCTCCTGCGCGAGGTGGATCACCACCGGCGTCTTCCCTGCCCCGCCGACGACGAGGTTGCCGACCGAGATCACGAACGCCCCCGCGACGCGTGCCGGCGCGCGGAGCCCGAGATCGAACGCGAGGTGCCACGCCCGCACCACGAGCCCGTAGAGCACAGCGAGGGGAGCGAGGAGCCACGCGCGCCAGCTCGAGGGGGCGTACCAGAACTCCATCACCCTGCCCGCCCGTAGAACTCGAGCACGCGCCGGGCGATCGCCTCGGGTGACTCGAGCTTGAGCTCCCGCGTGCGCCCCGCTTCGCTCGCCGCGACGAGCGAGTCGACCTCGGGCTCGGCGAGCGCGTCGGCGTACCGCCCGAGCGCCCCCTCGTCGACGGCCACCACGCGCACGCCGCACGCCCGGGCCTGCGCCGCCGCGCGCGCGCTCCAGTCGTTGCCGAGGCCCAGGAGCCACACCTCGTCGAGCGCCTGGAGGTGCCGGACGAAGGCTGGCCCCGACTGGTAGCCGACGAAGCGCACGGCTTCCCCGAGGGGCGCCGCGCGCGCGCGGAGGTCGCCCTCGAGCGGGCCGTCGCCCACCAGCACCAGGCGCAGCGACGGATCGCGCGCGTGGCGGCGGGCGAAGGCCTCGAGGCCGAGCGAGTGCCGCCGGCTCGGCTGGAAGGTCGAGACCATGCCCAAGAGGCGCCCCTCGGCCGGCAGCCCGAGCTCGCGCCGCAGGGCGAAGCGATCGACCGCCGGCTGGAACTCGGCGCCGACGAGCGCGGGCAGCACCAGGACGCGATGACCGAGGAGGCCGCGCGTCATCGAGTCCATCGGGACGGTGAAGGCGTCGGCCGCCGGGAGCGACCAGCGCAGCGAGCGTGGTGCGTGGAGCGAGCGCACCAGGAGCGCTCCGCGCGGGCGCCCCAGCCGCGCCAGGGTGTGATCGTGGCTGAAGTGGCAGTGCACCACGTCGACCTCGAGCTGGGAGAGCCGCCGCACGTCGCGCAGGAGGGCGAGCGGGGACGACTTCACCGACAGCTCGAGCCCCGCCGAAGACAGCAGCCCGAGCGGCTCCAGCCGGGGCACCAGGAGCTCCTCGCTGGTGGTGGTGTGGCGCTTGCGGTCGACGGCGACGAACACCTCGTGGCCGAGGGCGCGCTGTGCGAGCGCGAGCTGGGTGATGGCCTCCGCCGGCCCGGTGAAGAAGGGCGAGGCGAAGAGGTGCAGCACCTTCACGCCGTCACCACCAGCGCCGAGAGCGCGTCGACGTTGCGGTCGCTCGCTCCCGAGATCTGCCGCACGGCGTTGCTGGCCAGCACGCCGAGCGAGTCGACCGAGTCGGGCCGCTGGAGGAGGTCGGTCATCACGCGGGCGAGGTGATCCGCGTCCTTCACCTGGATGCCCCCTCGCCCGACGAGCACCTGCACGGAGTCGTGGAAGTTCTCCATGTGGGGGCCGAAGAGGACCGGCTTCCCGTGCGCGGCGGGCTCGAGGATGTTCTGCCCGCCGCGGGTGATGAAGCTCCCGCCGACGAACACCAGCGTCGCGAGGCGGTAGGCGCGACCGAGCTCTCCGATGGTGTCGAGCACCACCACCGGCGCGCGCTCCGGGTTGCCCTTCGAGCGGAGCCCGACGTGGAGGCCCGCCGCAGTGGCGAGCTGCGCGACCCGCTCGGCGCGCTCGAGGTAGCGCGGGGCGATCACCATCGAGAGATCGGGAGCGACGGCGATGAGCCGCTTGTAGACCTCGAAGAGCTGCTCTTCCTCGCCCTCGTGGGTGCTCCCGCAGATCCACACCCGCCCGCCGGCGCGCAGCCCGAGCGCCTCGCGCAGCGCGGGATCCTCGACCGCCTGGGCGAGCGGCACGAGCGCGTCGAACTTGGTGTTGCCGGTGACGCGCACGCGCTCGCGCGGTGCGCCGAGCTGCAGCACGCGCTCGGCCTCGTCGTCCTCTCGCATGAGGAAGAGATCGATGTCGTGCAGCGGGTTGCCGATCAGCGAGAACAGCCGGCGGTAGCGCCCGAGGTGGCGCGCCGAGAAGCGCCCGTTGGTGAGGGCCACGCGCGCGCCCGACGAGTGCGCCGCGCGGATCAGGTTCGGCCAGATCTCGGTGTACTCGAGCACCAGCAGGTCGGGCTTCACCGCGGCGACGGCGCGGCGGGTGGCGCCGAACAGATCCCACGGCGCGTAGATCACCGCGTCGATGTTCTTGCGCAGGCGCTCGGTGGCCATGAGGTGGCCGGTGTTGGTCATCGTGCTGACGATGACGCGGGCGTTCGGGTGCCTGGCGCGCAGGCGATCGATCATCGGCGCCAGCGCGAGGAGATCGCCCGCGGAGGCGCCGTGGAGCCAGATGCGCGGCGCGCCGGCGGGGATGAGGCCGCGCGGGTAGAAGCCAAAGCGCTGCCAGAAGCCGTCGCGGGTCTTGCGCATCAGCGCGAGCACCGGGAACGCCACGACGAAGACGAGCCAGGTCGCGAGCACGTAGAGCAGCCGCATGACGACTCAGTCCGCCTGCGCGAGGAACTCGACGATGGTCTGGGTGTCGATGACCCGCGCCAGGCCCTGGGGGATCTGCACCGGGCCGCGGAGGTGCCGCTCGATGCCGCTCTCGCCGACGGGGTTGAGGGCGCCAGCGATGGGGACGATGCCCAGCACGCGCCCCGCGGTGAGCGCGACGGCCCCCTTCGACAGGCGGAGGAGCACCGCCCGCTTGACGTCGCCCTGCATGCGATCGCCGGTGAGGCGCGCGAGGTCGAAGAGCGGGAGCAGCTCGCCGCGGTGGGCGAAGACGCCGAGGAGGAAGGCCGGGGCGCCCGGCACCCGCGTGACGGCGGGGACGGTGACGATCTCCGAGGCCGTGTCGGCGGGGACCGCGAACAGTCCCGGGCCACACGAGAAGATGAGGTGTCCGTGCGCGTCGACCACGGGACCGTTCAAGCACACCCCGGCCGCACGCCCAAGCGTTGCCTCCGTGCGCGGCGGTAGGTATGTGCGCCGCGTGTTCGAACTCTTCGTGGAGCTCAAGCGCTACGTCGGCTTCTCCGAGGCCGACGAGGCGACACTCCGGTCGCTCCACCCCCGGCTCCAGCCGGCCTTCCCCGAGATCACCGAGGCGTTCTACGCGCGGGTGCTGGAGCACGACGACGCCCGCGCAGCGCTCGAGC
This sequence comes from Myxococcota bacterium, assembly GCA_049322495.1. Lineage (GTDB taxonomy): Bacteria > Myxococcota > Myxococcia > Myxococcales > Myxococcaceae > Archangium_A. The sequence continues at coordinate 28,145 of JBMORD010000385.1, forward strand.
GCGGCGAGAAGCGCGTCGGTCAGCTCAAGGTGACGCTGGTCAAGTGGCTCAACGAGCTGCTGCTGGGGCCGTGGGACGAGGCGTACGTCGAGCGGCGCGCGCGCATCGGTCGGGTGCACGTCGAGATCGCGCTGCCGCAGCACTACATGGTGTCGGCGATGAACCTGGTGCGCGTGAAGCTCCGCGAGCGGATCGCCGCCCTGGGCCTCGAGACGGCCCAGACGACCACCGCGGTCGAGCGGGTGTGCGATCTCGATCTCGCGCTGATGCTCCACACCTACCAGGAGGATCTCGAGGCCGGGCAGATGCGCGCCGAGCGCCTCGCGACCTACGGGGCGCTGGTGGGGAGCATCGGGCACGAGCTGCGCAACCCGCTCGGCGTCATCGAGACCTCGCTGTACGTGCTCAAGAGCCGCCCGCACGCCGACGAGCGGGTGACCCGTCACCTCGATCGCATCGGGCAGCAGGTCGCGCTCGCCAACGACATCATCACGCAGCTGTTGAACCTGATTCGCGACGCGCCGCTCGCCCGCACGAAGATCGACCTCGGCGCGCTCGCCGAGAAGACGCTGTCCACCATGACCGGCAACTTCCGCCTGACCGCGCCGGCAGGGCTGCTGGTCGACGGAGACGAGACGCAGCTCCGGCAGGTTCTGGTAAACCTCGTGCTCAACGCCGTGCATTTCTCGGGAGCAGCGGGGCGGGTCGAGGTGGAGTTGCAGCGCACGGCCGGGGGGGTGCTCATGATCGTCGACGACACCGGACCGGGGATCGATCCGTCCATCCGCAACCGGCTCTTCGAGCCGCTGGTCACGACACGTCCCGGGGGCAACGGCCTCGGCCTCGCGCTGGTGAAGCGGATCATCGAGCGCCACGGCGGCACCATCGCGGCGGGTCGCGGCCCGCTCGGCGGCGCGCGCTTCACCGTCACTCTGCCCGCTGCGGGAGCGAACCCATGAACCGCAAGTACCTGGTCATCGACGACAACGAGGAGTTCGCGGAGAACGTCGCGGAGATCCTCTCGGACACGGGCGCCGACGTGAGCCTCGCGGCGGAGGGCGCGGCGGCGCTGGAGCAGGTGCGCCAGCAGCGCTTCGACGTCGTGGTGACCGACATGCGCATGCCCGGCATGTCGGGCGCGGAGCTGCTCAAGCACATGCGGGACATCGACCCCGGCGTGCCGGTGGTGCTGGTCTCGGCCTACGCGCCCGACGCGCAGGTGAACGAGGCTCGGCAGTACGGGCTGCTGGCCTTCCTCAACAAGCCGTCGGGCACGCGGCGGCTGCTCGAGCTCCTCTCGCACGCCCGCCGCGACGCGACGGTGCTGCTGGTGGAGGACGATCGCGCGCTCGCGGAGAACCTCACCGAGGCGCTCGCCGACAAGGGCTTCACGGTCTGCTCCGCCAGCTCGATGGGCGAGCTCGAGAAGGTGCACGTCAGGCCGCTCGCGGCGCTGGTCGACCTGCGCATCCCCGGCTCGGCGGACGGCGCGGTGCTCGACGAGGTGCTCGCGCGCTACCCCGGCACGCCGGTGATGGTGGTGACGGCGCTCAACGTCGACCCGCGCGCGGGGGTCGAGCTCATCCGCAAGCCCTTCGACACCCGGGAGCTGGTGGCCCGGCTCGAGGCGCTCGTCGGGGAGTGCGCGACGTGACGGCGCACCTGCTGATCGTCGAAGACAACGTCGACTTCGTCGCGAACCTCACGGAGATCCTCGAAGACCTGGGCCACCAGGTGCGCACCGCGAACAGCTGCGCGAAGGCGCTGCAGGTGGCGCGCGACTGGGTGGAGGTGGCGCTGGTCGATCTCCGGCTGCCCGACGGCGACGGCACGCGGCTGGCGGAGCAGCTCAAGGCGGAGAACCCCGACTGCGAGGTGGTGCTGCTCACCGGGCACGCCTCGGTCGAGTCGGCGGCGGCGGCGGTGCGCGCGGGGGTGTGGGACTACCTCATCAAGCCCTGCGCCACGCCCGACCTGCTGGCGACGCTGAGCAAGGCGCTGCGGCACGTGCAGGCGCAGGTCGAGAAGCGCGAGCTGAGCCGCCGCGCGCAGCGGGTCGAGAAGCTGGCCGCGGTGGGCACGCTGACGGCCGGGCTGTCGCACGAGATCCGCAACCCGCTCAACGCGGCGGCGCTCCAGCTGACGGTGCTCGAGCGTCGGTTGCGCAAGCTCGACGGAGCGCTGCAGCCGCCGCTGCTCGAGCCGCTGACGCTGGTGCGCGACGAGATCCGCAGGCTCGAGCACATCCTCCAGGACTTCCTCCAGTTCGCGCGGCCCGCCCCGGTGACGCTGCGGCGCGTGAAGCTCGACGAGCTGTTGAGCAAGGTGGTGGCGCTCATCCGCACCGATGCCGAGCGGCGGCAGATCTCGATCGACGCGCAGTTCGACGGGCACATGGAGGTGCAGGGAGACGCGGATCAGCTCCGCCAGGTCTTCATGAACCTCACGCTCAACGCGCTCGACGCCGCAGGCCCGGGCGGCAAGGTGCTGGTGTCAGCGCGGCGCGACACGGAAGGGATGCACGTCTGCGTCGACGACACCGGCCCCGGCGTGGCGCCAGAGCACCGCGATCGCCTCTTCGAGCCGTTCTACACCACCAAGGCGCAGGGCTCGGGCCTGGGCCTGCCGATCAGCAACGCGGTGGTCTCGCAGCACCACGGGCGCATCGAGGTGAGCCGGGCGCCCCTCGGCGGCGCCCGGTTCGAGGTGATTCTTCCCCGGTGATCAGTTGACGTGCTTCTCGCCCGCCTTCTCGGCGGCGTGCTGCGCCTCGGCGTACTCCTTGAGCCGGTACTGGATCTTGCGCACCGAGATGCCGAGCAGATCGGCCGCGCGGGACGTGGAGCCGTCGACCAGCTCGAGCGTGCGGAGGATCGCCTCGCGCTCGATGTCGTAGAGCGTCGCGCCGGGGATCAGCGAGTCGCCGGAGCGGTTGGTGGGGCGAGGCCCGCGCAGCGTCGCGGGGAGATCGTCGGAGGTGAGCTCGGAGCCGCGGGCGAGCACCACGGCGCGCTCGATGACGTTGCCCAGCTCGCGCACGTTGCCCGGCCAGTCGTACGACAGGAGCGCGTTGAGCGTGCCCGGGGCGAGCCCCTTGAGCTGCTTGCCGTGCACCTGCCCGTAGCGCTCGAGGAAGTGGTGCACGAGCGCGGGGATGTCGGTCTTGCGGCGGCGCAGCGGGGGGAGCGTCACCGAGACCACGTTGAGGCGGTAGTAGAGATCTTCGCGGAAGCGGCCGGCCTTCACCTCCGCCTCGAGGTCGCGGTTGGTGGCCGCCACCACGCGCACGTCGACGCGGACCGTCTGGGTGCCGCCGACGCGCTCGAACTCCTGCTGCTGGAGCACGCGGAGCAGCTTCACCTGCAGGCCCGCGCTCACCTCGCCGAGCTCGTCGAGGAACAGGGTGCCGCCGTTGGCGAGCTCGAAGCGCCCCTCGCGGCGACCGACGGCGCCGGTGAAGCTGCCCTTCTCGTGGCCGAAGAGCTCGCTCTCGAGCAGCGTCTCGGTGAGGGCGGCGCAGTTGACCTTCACGAAGGGCTTGTCGCGGCGGGGCGAGGCCTCGTGGATCGCCTGGGCGATCAGCTCCTTGCCGGTGCCCGACTCGCCGAGCACGAGGATGGTGGCGCGGGTCGGCGCGGCGCGCATCACCACGTCGAACACGCCCTGGAGCTCCGGCGACTCGCCGACGATGTTGGAGAACTTGTGCTTCTCGCGCAGGCGCTCGCGCAGCAGCTCGTTCTCCTGCTTGAGGGCGCGCTTCTCGAGCACCTTCTCGAGCTTGGCGAGCACCGCGGCCACGTCGATCGGCTTGGTGACGTAGTCTTCGGCGCCGGCCTTCATCGCCTGGACGGCGGTCTCGATCGACGCGAAGGCGGTCACCATCACGAAGACGCACGAGTGGCCCTCGGCGCGGGCCTTCTCGAGCAGCTGCAGGCCGTCCATCTTCGGCATGCGGATGTCGCAGAGCACCGCTTCAGGCCGGAAGGACGCGATCGCCGCGAGGCCCTCCTCGCCGTCGGCGGCCTCGCGCACCTCGTAGCCTTCCTCGGTGAGGATGGTCTTCAACGCCTCGCGGGCGTTCTGCTCATCGTCGACGATCAAGATGCGGTGCTTCATCTCTGCTCCGGCGGGCGCACGTGATGCGCGGGTGTGTGGACGTGGGTGCACATTCTGCGTTCTAGCGGACCACGAGCACGGGCTTGTGACAGATATGCACGAGGCGATCGGTGGTGCTGCCGACGAGCATGCGCGAGACGGCGCCGCGGCCCTTGCTGCCGACGACGACGAGATCGAAGCCGCCGCTCTCGGCGAACTCCGCCAGCGCCTCGCCGGGCGCGCCCTTGAGGCAAATGCGCGACATTGCGGGGCGGCCGAGCTCAGCGGCGGCCTGCTTGAGGAGCACCTCGCCTGCGCGGACGGCCTCTTCGGCGAGGCGGCCGGAGTCGAAGGGCACTTCGGCGGGCACGAAGACCTGCGGGACGACGTGGGCCAGCGTGAGTTCCCCGCCCATCGCCTCTGCGATTTCGAGCGCCTTCTTGATGGCGTGCATCGACGCTTCCGAGCCGTCTACCGCAGCGAGGATCTTCTTCATGGAGCGCCGCTTTGCAGGCTTCGGGCCGGAGGTGGCCGCGGTGTTGCTTGAGGTCAAAGGCATGCGCGCACTGATCATCGCCCTCGCCCTGGTGGTTGGCGGCGTGGCCGACGCGGAGCCGAAGAAGACGCCGCCGAAGACGGCGTCGGGGCCGAAGAAGGCGCTCGAGGCGCCGGCGTACCTGAACCCGATGGCGCGGCAGCTCCTCAAGCGGCGCATGGCGCGGCACGGGCGCGACATGCTGTCGTTGGTGCAGTCGGTGCTGTTCCTCGATCGCGAGACGACGCAGCGGCTGGCGGCGGAGCTGGCGGCGGAGCCGCGACTGACGCGGCCCATCGCGGGCGGCGAGGACGACCTCAACGCGAGCCTCCCGGAGCGCTTCTTCGTGCTCCAGGACGAGCTCCGCTCGCGGGCGCTGGCGTTGTCGGACGCATCGAAGAAGGCGGACGACGTGGCGCTCGCGGCGCGGCTGGGCGAGCTGACGCAGACGTGTGTCAGCTGCCACAGCGCGTACCTCGAGCCTTCGCCTGCGCCCTGACGGGCCAAAGCGCAGCGTTTGCAGACCTCACGCGCGCCATGAGCGGCGGTGATGACCGGCCACCGTTTTGCACCGGCTGACGACGGCATGGATCGGGAACACATGGCGCAGAGCGCGAAGCGGGTCCTCAAGGCCCGCTGTGCGGAGCTCGAAGCGCGCGCCCCCGACGAGGCGACGCAGCAGGAGCTCCACGAGGTGAAGCGGGCGCTCGAGCGGATCGACGCCGGCACCTGGGGCCGCTGCGAGCACTGCAACGGCGCCATCGGGCGCGATCGGCTGCGCGCCCTGCCCGAGACGCGCACCTGCCTCGACTGCGCGCACTGAGCGCGCGTCACTGGCCGAGGAAGCGGACGGTCTTCTCGCGGACGACGCCGGTGGACTGATCGGTGATCAGCACCTTGAGGTCGACGGGCTTGCCGAGGCTCTTGCGGGGGATCGACACCGAGACGGGGACGTGGGCGTCGGTGAGCGAGGCGAGCTCGAACTCCGGGGTGCCGATGACGATCTGCGCGTCGGGCGGAGCGCCGACCAGCTCGATCTTGAACTTCGTCGCGTCGGGCCGCTTGTTGAAGACGTGGAGCTCGAAGGGGTTCCGCACCACGTCGCCGTCGACCATGAAGGGGAGCGCGCCGCGGGGGCGGAAGATGTTCGCCTCGAAGGGCGTGCGCGTGCCGAGCGAGATGGCGAGGGTCACCAGCGCGATGGACATCAGGCCGACGTAGACCAGCACGCGCGGACGCAGGAAGCCGCGGGGGTTGGCGTTGGCGAGCTCGCTCTGCGACGCGAAGGCGATCAGGCCGCGCGGGCGGTTGATCTTGTCCATCACCTCGTCGCACGCGTCGATGCACTGGGTGCAGGCGAGGCACTCCATCTGGAGCCCGTCGCGGATGTCGATGCCGGTGGGGCACACGTTGACGCAGCGCTTGCAGTCGATGCAGTCGCCGACCTTCGGGGCGTCGGGCCCCTTCTGGAGCTTGCCGCGGGGCTCGCCGCGCGCCTCGCGGTAGGCGACGGTGACCGAGTCGCGATCGTGCAGCACCGACTGGAGGCGGCCGTAGGGGCACAGCACCACGCAGAACTGCTCGCGGAACCAGGTGAAGTTGAAGGTGAGGATCAGCGTGAAGCCGGTGGTGAGGGTGAACGCCTCGAGGTGGGCCGCGGGGCCTTCCTGAATCATCAGCCACAGCTCCTTCGGGGAGACGAAGAGGGCGGTGGCGGTGTGGGCGATGGCGACGCTGACGAGCAGGAACGCGGTGTACTTGCCGAGCCGGCGGGCGAACTTCTTGACGCTCATCGGCTCGCTCGCGAGGCGGATGCGCGCCTCTCGCGGGCCGTCGAAGAAGCGCTCGATGGGTCGGTACACGCCCTCGAGGAAGACGGTCTGCGGGCAGGCCCAGCCGCACCACACGCGGCCGCGCCAGGCGGTGAAGGCGAGCAGGCCGAACACGAACGAGAGCACGAGGAGCAGGACCATCCAGAAGTCCTGCGAGTTGAAGGTGGTGCCGAAGAGGAAGAAGCGGCGGTGCTCGACGTCGAGCTGGATCATCGGGTGGCCGCCGACGGGGATCAGCGGGCCGGCGACGTAGACGGCGATCAGCAGCCCGAACACGACGCGGCGCCAGCGGGTCCAGAAGCCCTTGACGTCCGCGGGGTGGATCACCTTCCGCGAGCCGTCCTTGTTCATCGACCCGAGGATGTTCGAGGCAGTCATGGCAACGGCTCCTTCACGGCGTGATGCTCAACGAGTAACCGAAAGAAAAAGGGCGGGCGCTCCGATGTGAGCGCCCACCCGTTGGTGGGAGCCACCCGCAGGTGGCCCCGGTTCACCCCGGACGCGACGTTCCGGGGTGAGGCTTCACGGCGTTCCGCTCGGGGCTGCCGGCGCGTCGGGGGCAG
>JBMORD010000386.1:0-35034 GCA_049322495.1 Myxococcota bacterium
GGACTGCGGCAGAGAAGGCCGCCGCCGACAAGGCTGCCGCCGAGAAGGCCGCGGCGGAGAAGGCTGCGGCGGAGAAGGCCGCCAGGGAGAAGCTGGTCGCCGCGGCGAACGTGGCCGCTGGCGCCGCGTGCCCCGATGGGATGCGCCCCGTCGCGGCGGGCGCCTTCAAGATGGGCACCGCGCCCGGCGACCCGATGATGGGCTTCGACGAGAAGACGCTCGGGAGCGTGGAGGTCGGCGCGTTCTGCATCGACGCCTTCGAGTACCCGAACAAGAAGGGCGCCTCGCCGACCGCGAGCGTGGGCTTCGCCGACGCCAAGCGCATGTGCGAGGCGCAGGGCAAGCGCCTGTGCACCGAGGCCGAGTGGGAGAAGGCGTGCAAGGGCCCGGGCAACGCCAAGTGGCCCTACGGCAACGGCTTCGACGCCAACACCTGCAACACCGAGGACGACATCGGCGACGCGCGCAGCCTCTCTCCCGCGGGCCGCTTCGCGAAGTGTCGCTCGGGCTATGGCGTGGCCGACCTCTCGGGCAACGTCGCGGAGTGGACGGCGGATCGCGTCATCAAGGGCGGCTCGTTCGCCAGCGGCGACTACGCCGTGCGCTGCTCGGCGCGGAAGAACGGCTCGTCGTTCGGCAAGTCGTCGGAGGTCGGGTTCCGGTGCTGCTCCGATCAGCGCTGACGCTGTGCCTGCTCACCGCGGTGCCCGCGCTGGCCGAGCGGCCGCGGGTCGCGGTCGTCAAGTCGTCCCCGCTGACCGCGTACGCGCAGGTCGTCGCCGGCTTCTCGGCGGAGGTGAAGGCGCAGGCCGAGGAGTTCACTCTCGAAGAAGGCGCGGAGGGCGCGGCGGCGACGCTCAAGAAGGTCGCGGCGGGCCGGCCGGCCCTGGTGCTGGCGATCGGCCCGGCGGCCGCGGTCGGTGCGCGCCGTGAGTTCTCCGACGTGCCGGTGCTGTTCGCGATGGTGCCGTACTACGAGAAGTACGAGCTCGAGGGCTCGAACACGACGGGCATCGCGCTCACGTCGGATCTCTCGCTCGAGCTGTCGGCGCTGCGGGCGGTGCAGCCGAAGGTGAAGCGCGTCGGCGTGCTCGAGGATCCCCGCTACTCGAAGGGCTTCGTCGAGGCGGCGGCGCAGGCGGCGCAGTCGCGCGGGCTCACGCTGGTGCCGCTCGAGATCGACGCGCCGTCGAAGGTCGACAAGGCGCTCAGCGCGGCGAAGGGGCGCGTCGACGCGCTGGTGATCATCTCCGACAAGACGGTGGGCAACGCGGCGGTCGTCGAGCGGCTGCTCGCCTGGTCGCTCGAGGAGAAGCTCCCGGCGGTCGGCCTCGCGTCGGCTCAGGTGAAGCAGGGCGCGCTCTTCGCGCTCGCGCCGGCGCCGCTGTCGATCGGTCAGCAGGCGGGCCGCCTCGCCAACCGCGTGCTGGTCGAGAAGGTCGACCCGGGCGCGCTCGCGGTGGCGAACCCCGAGGGGCTCGAGCTCCACGTGAACCTCACCACCGCGCGAAAGCTGGGCGCGCCAGACGCCTTCGCCCTCGACGTGGTGACGTTCGCGGCGCGCCAGGGCCTCACCGTGCGCGTCGTGGAGTGAGCGACACCTTCGGGCGGTTCGCTTTTGCTTCACCGCTTTCGGATCGCCCGCGCCGGAGGTAGTCAGGCGCGCATGATCCCGCGCTATTCCCGCCCCGAGATGACCGCCCTGTGGACCAGCGAAGCGCGCCTGCGCCGCTGGCGTGACGTCGAGCTGGCCGCGCTCGCCGGCATGGTCGAGGAGGGCATCGCGCCGAAGGAGGCGCTCACCGCGTGCGAGGCGCGCGCGGGCGACTTCACCGCCGCCGACGTGGCGAAGATCGACGAGATCGAGAAGACGACGAAGCACGACGTGATCGCCTTCCTCACCTTCATGGAAGAGCGCATCGGCCCCGAGGCGCGCTGGCTGCACTGGGGCATGACCAGCAGCGACGTGCTCGACACCTCGCTCGCGCTCATCCTCCGCGACGCGGCGACGCTGCTGCTGGCGGGCGTCGACCGTGTGATGAAGGCCGTCGAGGCGCGGGCCTTCGAGCACCGCAAGACGCCGATGATGGGCCGCAGCCACGGCATCCACGCCGAGCCCATCTCGTTCGGGCACAAGCTGGCCATCTGGTACGACGAGCTCCGCCGCGCGCGGCGCCGCCTCGAGCAGGCGCGCGAGGTCATCTCGTACGGGAAGATCTCAGGCGCGGTCGGCACCTTCGCGCACCTGCCGCCGGCGGTGGAGACGCACGCCATGAAGCGCCTGGGGCTCACCGGCGCGCCGGCGTCGAGCCAGATCGTGCAGCGCGATCGCCACGCGGAGTACTTCTCGGCGCTGGCACTGCTGGGCACGTCGATCGAGAAGTTCGCCGTCGAGATCCGCCACCTCCAGCGCACCGAGGTGCGCGAGGCCGAGGAGGCCTTCACGCCGGGCCAGAAGGGGAGCTCGGCGATGCCGCACAAGCGCAACCCCATCCTCTCCGAGAACCTCACCGGCCTCGCGCGGCTCCTGCGCGGCTACTCGCTCTCGGCGCTGGAGAACGTGCCGCTGTGGCACGAGCGCGACATCTCGCACTCGTCGGTGGAGCGGATGATCGGCCCCGACGCCACGGTGGTCGCCGACTTCATGCTCCACCGCTTCGCGGGCCTGATGGAGAACCTCAAGGTCTACCCGCAGAACATGCAGAAGAACCTCGATCTGCTCGGCGGGGTGGTGAACTCGCAGCGGCTGCTCCTCGAGCTCGCCCGCCGCGGGATGGATCGCCAGGCCGCGTACGTCATCGTGCAGCGCAACGCGATGCGCTTCTACGAGCAGGGCGTCGACTTCAAGACCGCGCTGCTCGGCGACGCCGACCTGCTCAAGGTGATGCCCGCCCCCGACATCGAGGCGTGCTTCACCACCGGGTACCACCTGCGCCACGTCGACCAGATCTTTGAACGGGTCTTCGGTCGCGCCGGGTGACGAGCCACCCCGGGGCCCGGCGAGACTCACCGCCTCGCGGCAGATTTCGCAGGGCTCGCGCTGGCGGTGCCGTTGCAACGCTCGAGGGCATGACGCTCGAGCAGGAACTCATGCGGCTGGCCCAGCAGAACGCAGACGTGGTCGAGGAGCTGCCCGTCGAGGGGCAGTGGAGCGAGTGGTCTCCGGTGCCCTTCGGGAGGCCGGCCGACCTGCCGCCGGTGGCCCCGAGCAACGACGAGCGCAGCGCCGACGAGCCGCTCGAGTTCGTGCCGTGGCAGCGCCGCGCGGCGTGATCAGAGCAGCTTCGCGGCCTTGAGGTTCTTCTCGAGGCGCGCGCGCACGTCGCCCACCTCGAGCGGGAACTTCGTGCCGGTGATGCGCTCGAAGGCCGAGAGGTACTTGTCGGCGAGCGAGACGCGCACGTCGTCGGGGATCGCCGGCGGCGTGCCGTGACCCGAGAAGCCGCGCTCAGTGATGAGCCACTGGCGCAGGTTCTCCTTGTCGAGCATCTGCTGGGGCTCGCCGCGCTCGAAGCGCTCCCGGGAGCCCTCGGCGAGCCAGAAGCGGCTCGAGTCGGGGGTGTGCATCTCGTCGATCACCACCAACTCCGAGCCGACGAGGCCGAACTCGTACTTGGTGTCGACCAGCAGCAGCCCCTGCGCCGCGGCCTGCTTCTGGCCCTCGGCGAACAGCCCGAGCGCGGCCTCGCGGGCGCGCTCCCAGTCACGCGGCGAGAGGAGCCCGCGCTCGACCACCGCCTGCTCGCTGAGCGGCTCATCATGCTGGCCGATGGGGGCCTTGGTCGACGGAGTGAGCAGCGGGCGCTCGAAGCGCTGGTCCTTCTTCAGGCCCTTCGGGAGCGCGAGCGCGTACGGGTCGCGGCCCGCCTCGTAGTCGCGCCACAGGCTGCCGGTGAGGTAGCCGCGCACGACGAACTCGACCTTGAAGGGCTGCGCGCGGCGCCCGACGATCACGCACGGGTCGGGCATGTCGAGCACGTGGTTCTTCACCACGTGCGCCGTCTTCTGGAACCAGAAGTGCGCCAGGGTGTTGAGGAGGTCGCCCTTGAAGGGCAGCGTGGTGAGCACGTGATCGAACGCCGAGAGGCGATCGGTGGTGATCAGCACGAGGCGATCTCCCTGCGCGTAGGTGTCGCGCACCTTGCCCTGGTACTTCTGGCCGAGCGAAGGGAAGTCGGTCGACGAGAGGGTGAAGGGGAGCTGAGCGGTGAGCCGGGCGTCGGGCATGGCCCGCGCGGCGTATCAGCGAGTCGGCGCGGACGCCATGTAGACGAACGAAGGATTGAGGCGCAGCTGGCCGTCAATCCATGCGGCCGCGTACGGAGCGCCGGGCACGCGCACCACCGTCACCGGGCCGGTGGGCTTGAGGTTCCACAGGGTGATGAGCGAGCGGGCGATGACCTCCGCCGCCTCGCGCTCGGAGAGCCCCTGGAAGGCGTCACGCCGGTCGTCGGCGAAGCGATCGCCGCGCGCCTCGAAGACGAGATCGACCGGGGCGCCAGCGTCACCCGCGCCGAGGAGATCGACCGTCGGCTCGAGCGCGGGGGCGGCGACGAACTCACCGTCGACGAGCATCGGGAAGAGCACCGCGCCGCGCGAGCCCGCCTGGGCCGCCGACTGGCGCGCGAGATCGCGGAACAGCTCGAGCCGGAACTGCGGCGACTCGAACTCCAACCACTCCGCGGTGCCAGTGAGCGCCTGCACGCTCGACGCCCCACGGGCAGGGCTCCCGCCCATGCCACACCCGGCCAACACCACCATCGAGACGCTGATCAGTGCGATGCGCAACACGGCTCCTCCACTATACCCCCGGAGACACCCGCCAGCCAGCGCAAGGTCCTCCTGATCATGGTGAGCCCCGTCGTCGTCTGTCATCAGCTCCGGTCTCCCGAGAACCTGGCGTCCATCGCCCGCTCGATGGCCAACTTCGGCTTCCGCGAGCTCGTCCTGTCCGATCCGCAGACCCACGAGTTCCGTGCGGCTGGAAGGATCGCGGTCAAGGCCGACTCGGTGATGGAAGAGTTCGCGGTGGCGCAGACGCTCGACGAGGCGTTGAGCGGGGTGGTGTACGCGGTGGGCACGACCTCGCGCACCCAGCTCAAGCGCTTCACGCCGCTCTCGCCGGAGGAGGCGATCGAGCGGCTCGCCCGGCACTCGGCGCGCGGCAAGGTGGCGCTGGTGCTGGGCGGCGAGAAGCGCGGGCTGTCGGACGACGAGCTGGCGCGCTGCCAGGACGTGCTGGTGATCCCCACCCCAGGCCCGCAGCCGTCGATGAACCTGAGCCACGCGGCGGCGGTGCTGCTGTACCTCTGCGCGCGCCAGACGGCTCCGGCGCCAGTGCCGGCGGACCAGCGCGGCGCCCCGCTCGGGCTCGTGAAGCGGCTCGAGGCGAAGCTGCGCTCGACGCTGCTCGCCGCCGAGTTCCTCAACCCGCAGGCGCCTCAGCACGTGCTGGGCGAGCTCGAGCGTTCCCTCGTGCGCAACGGGCTCACCGAGCGCGAGGCGCAGCTGTGGCTGGCGGCCTTCGAGCACCTCGAGCGGCACCTGCTGCGCTGATCACCCCTTCGTGCGCTTGCTGATGAGCTGATCGATCGCCTCCCGGTCCTCCTTCGAGTGGCGCTCCTTCGGCTGCTGCTGGAAGGCGGGCTCGGTGGAGACCTTCTTCTTCACGCCATCGACCAGCTCGCCCGCGTCGTCCTTCACCTTCTCGAGGCGCGGGCCCTGCTGCTTCCACGCGCCCTGCATCAGCTGCCACGGTGTGCGGCCGCCGATTTCCCAGGTGCCGAGGAAGATGCCCAGCGCGATGCACAGCGACGTCCACACGAGGAAGCGGAGGAAGCCCATGGATCCTTCCTACTTCTGCCCACACGCGGATCCATTTTTCGTCGGGGGCCTTTCTGCCAAAAGGAAATCAAAGCCCCCGGGGGCGACGACGTCGGGAGAAACGTGGAGTTGGAAGAGCTCAGAGCGCGCGTCGCGGCGAAGGTGAAGCAGCTGGCGGCGGGGCCGAATGACGGGGTCGACGCGTTCCACCGCGACGCGCTGGCGTTCTTCTCGCGCGTGCCGGAGCCGCCGGTGTACCGGCGCCGCGACGATCCGACGCGGGCGCAGGCGGCGGAGATGCTCGGCGACGCCGAGACGCTGCTCGCGCGCGCGTCACGGCTGGGCTCCGAGGTGAACGACTTCGCCGCGGCGCTCGAGGCGCACCACCGCGCGCTGACGCTGATGTCCGAAGGGCGCGTGGAGCTCGCCGAGGCGGCGTGGCACGAGGCGCTGGCGAAGGAGCGCGCGGCGACGGCGCCGCTGCGGCTGTGGAGCCGGACCGACGAGGGGCGGCCCGCGGTGTTCGACGCGCAGACGCGGCGCTCGCGCTTCGACCCGCGGCCCGACGCGCAGGTGGAGGTGAAGCTCGCGTGCCCCGCGTGCCGCAAGGTGAGCCAGTTCACCCTGTCCCCGCGCGTGGCCTCGCACTCGCTCGAGTGCGTGCACTGCCGCGCGGCCTTCGTGGCCTACATCGCGGAGCTGCGCGCGCTCGAGGTGCAGCAGCTGGGGCGCAACCGCCGCCGCTACCGCTTCCGCGTCGACGAGCTGGGCGGGCTGCCGACGGTGGTGGAGTTCGACGACGCGACGCACGGGGGCGAGCTGGGCGCGGTGCGGCGCGATCTCCTCGCGTTCCTCTACCGCCCGGAGACGGTGCTGGTGGGCGTGCTGAACCTCAACTCGAGCCGGGTGTTGTGGGTGACCCCGCCGGGGGCGTGCTTCGTGGCGACCGTCGCGTTCGGGGAAGGCGCGCCGGAGCTCACCGCGCTGCGTGCGTTTCGCGATCGGGTGCTCGAGCGGAGCGCACCGGGGCGGGCGTTCGTCGACTGGTACTACCGGGACGGGGAGGCGCTCGCCGCGGTCGTCGGGCGGAGCAGGCTGTTGACGATGATGACTCGCGGAGCGCTCCGGCAGGTGGTGCGCGTCGTGGAGAAGATCGAGTGAGTGAGAAGAAGACGGACAAGGTGACGCTCGGCTTCGTCGCGGTGCTGCTGGCGGGCGCGGTGGTGCTCGGCTGGCAGGAGGTCAATGCGGGCATCCTCCCCGAGGGCTCGCCGGCGCCGCCGCTGTCGGTGGAGCGGGTCGACGGCTCGACGGCGTCGCTCGAGTCGCTGCGCGGGAAGATCGTGGTGGTGAACTTCTGGGCGACGTGGTGCCCGCCGTGCCGCGAGGAGATGCCGTACCTCCTGGCGACGGTGAAGGAGCTCGAGCCGCAGGGCGTGACGCTGGTCGCGATCAGCAACGACGACGTGGTGGGGCAGCGCGAGGCGGTCGACCGCTTCCTGTCGGCCTTCCCCGAGCTGCGGCGCTTCGCGGCCTACGGCCGCCCCGACGTCGGGCACGCGTGGCAGGTGCGCGCGCTGCCGTCGCTCTACGTCCTCGATCGCGAGGGGAAGGTGCTGGCGTCGCACCAGGGGCAGGCGAGCGAGAGCCAGCTCCGCGGCTGGCTCGACGACGCGCTCGGCCACCGCTGAGCGCGCGCTTCAGGGCCTGGCCGGGGCGGGTTCCTTCTTCTCTTCCTTCGGCACCGTCTTGCTCTCGTTCTTCGTCTCGATCTCGTCGAGGAGCTTGAACTCGGTGCGGCGGTTCTTCGCGCGGCCGAGCGGGGTGTCGTTGGGCGCCACCGGGCGATCGAAGCCGAAGCCGTCGCTGCGCAGGCGCTTCGGCGCGATGCCCTTGCCGACGAGGTAGTTCTCGACGGCCTTGGCGCGGCGCTTCGAGAGGTTGAGGTTCGCCTCGCGGCTGCCGACGTTGTCGGTGTGGCCTTCGATCAGCACCGGGCCGACGTCGGGGTTCTTGGCGAGCACCGCGGCGACCTCGTCGAGCAGCTTGAACGAGCGCGGGTCGATGCGATCGCTGCCGAACTCGAAGAGGATCTGGTTGTTGATGCGGATGCGCTCGGACTCGAGCACGACGTCCTCTTCCTCTTCGGGCGGCGGGCAGCCCTGGAGCTGCGGCGTGCCGGCGACCTCCGGGCACTTGTCGACGTTGTCGGGGATCTGATCTCCGTCCTTGTCGGGGCAGCCGTCGAGCTCCTGGAGGCCGGGCTGCTCGGGGCACGCGTCGATCTTGTCGGGCACGCCGTCGCCGTCGCGATCGGGCTCGCGCTCGTCGGGGCAGCCGTCGCCGTCGTCGATGCCGTCTTTGTCCTCTGGCTTGTCGGGGCACCCGTCGATGCGGTTGGGGATGCCGTCGCCGTCGTCGTCGGGCTCGGCGACGTGCTGGTAGGTGACCGCGAGCGAGAAGCGGATGGTCTCGCGGCCGTAGCCGTTCTCTCCGAGGCCCTTGCCGATGGCGAGCTGAGCGCCCCAGTTGCCGTAGAACTGCGTGCGCGCGCCGACGAGCAGCTCGAAGGGCGTCTTGAGGGCCTCGGCCTCGGTGAAGGTGAAGGGCGCCTCCGCGGGCGTGGCGAGGTTGAGCTCGGCCAGCACCTGGTTGTTCTGGAAGCGGCCGATCACCGGGAGGTCGACGATCGCGCCGCCGCCGAGGGTGAACTCCTGGCCGACGTAGAGGTTGATGAAGCGGCCGGGGGCGGTGCGGAGGCGCCAGCCGATGTTGCCGAGGATCCGCACCGGGCCGATGACGCGCTCCACCGCGAGGCGCGGGGCGAAGACGAAGCCGCGATCGGACAGGAAGCTCGACGTGTCCCCGATGGGGATGCGCACCTCGAGCACGCCCGCCAGCCCGACGATGGGCAGCTCGCTCTGCTTGAGGATCTGCACTCGCCCGAGGATGCGCGGGGCGCCGATGCCCGCCGCGTTGGGCGGGGTGGTGCTGAAGCCCTGCTGCGAGAGGAGACCGAAGTTGTGGATCTGCCCGATGGTGATCGGCAGGTCGGCGGCCACCTCGATGCGCGGGTGGAGCTGGTAGGCGCCGAGGATGTGCAGGTCGGCGCGGAAGGGGAGCAGATCACCCAGGCGCTCCGTGCCGTTCTTCGCGGCGAGGATGCCCACGTTGAAGTCGAGCAGCGCCTGCAGGAGGTACGAGCGGGTGAGCTGGAGCTCGCCGCCCTCGAGCGCGAGGCCCGACTCCATGGTCGGCGTCAACTTGGTCGGGACGAGATCGATGCCGCGCGCGTTGAACGGATCGACGGTCTGCGCGCTGGCCGCGGAGGCCAGCAGACTGCCGACAAGGACGCTGATCAGTCTGAGCGTTCGCACGAGTGTGGAAACTCTACCCCGCGCGCCTGCCCCACCAAACAAACGGCGGGGCTGCTACAGGCTGCATCAACGCGCCATCACCTCGGCCGCGTCGATGATCCGCACCTGATCCGCCTGCAGCGGCAGCGGCTCCTTCGCGATGCGCACGTCGTCGTCGAGCACGTCCTGCGGCTTGGGCGACGGGTAGGTGATGGGCGTCGGGGCGCCGCTCCGGAGCGCCGCGGCGAGGCCCTCGGCGTCCTTCGTGACGAAGGCGAAGTTGAGGGCGCTGGGGGTGACGTACTTGCGGATCACCTCCTGGGCGCGCGCGGGCGTGATGGTCTCGAGCTCCTGGCGGACCTGGCCGAGGAAGTCGGGCGTGCCGCTGAGCACGTCGTCGATCGCCCAGCCGAGGCGGAGCTGATCAGTCGTGGTCCAGATGCGCGTCGCGCCCGCCAGGAAGCCCTTCGAGGTCTCGAAGCGCTCGGCGGGGATGGGCTCGTTGCGCAGCTTCTCGAGGAAGTGGAGCACGGTGCGCGTGGCGAACACGCTCGTCGCGGGCGGCACGGGGCGGAGCCAGATCGTCGCGTCCTGCTGGCTGCGGAGCACGTTGGGGCGGGGCACCGACGACCAGCCGTGCTGGCGGTAGTGCTGCGCGTAGGCGTAGGTGCCGTAGTTGAGGCCGCGGCGATCGCGCACCTCCTGGAACAGCACGCCGTGCTCCTGGCGGTGCTCGCCGAAGTAGCTCAGCGCGATGAAGAGCGCGGCGAAGTCGGGGGCGCCGCGGCGGATCGGGCTGGTGAAGCCGAAGTCTCCGGCGGTGGCGCTCGTGTCGCGCTTGACGATCAGCGTGCGCCCCTGCGGTCCGGGCGCGGTGGGCAGCGGGGCGCGGGTCACGCCGCGGGCGGGGAGCGCGGACAGGGCCTGCTTCACCTTCTGCGCGAGCGCGTCGTCGACGCCGCCAGCGAGGCCGAGGATCAGCCGGTCCTGCGTGAAGGTCGCCTTCCACTGCGCCTTGACGTCGTCGAGGGTGATGGCGGCGAGGCCGGCCTCGGTGCCGCCGACGAAGTGCGCGTACGGGTGTCCTTCGTACAGCAGCGCGTCGAGCGCGACCTTGCTCAGCTCCTCGTCGTTCTCCTGGCGGAGGCGGGTGCGCACGGCGTTGAGCTGCTCCGACTTGAGGCGCGCGAACTCCTTCTCGTCGAAGCGCGGCGCGAGCAGCGCCTCGCCGAGGAGCTCGAGGTAGCGCTCGAACTTCTCGCGGGGCACGCGCCCGGAGATGGTGGTGAACTCCTTGTCGGTGTCGCCGTCGAGCTCAGCGGCCATCGGGAAGAGCGCCTCGAGCAGCTGCGCGCTGGTGAGCGACTTCGTGCCGCCCTCGAGGAGCACGCGGGTGGTGAGCGCGGTGAGGCCCTCCTTGCCCTTCGGGTCGTCGACCGAGCCGGTGCGGAACACGAGGCGGACACTGACGATGGGCTTGTTCGGCGCGGGCAGCACCACGAGCTTCATCGGCTCGACGGCGGGGAGCGGAGCGAAGGGCACCGGCGCGGCGCGCGGGGCCGGCGCGGCGACGGGCGCGGGCCCGGGCTCGGCGGGCGTGGCGGTGACCGCGGGCTGCGTCGTCGCGCAGCTCGAGAGGAGGGCGAGGGCGAGCAGCTTCTTCACGGCGTGGCTCCCTTCTTCGGCTCGACCGTGAAGGTGAGCGTGGTGCGGTTGGTGTCGACGAGGTGCTGCTTCGCGAAGGCGGCGAGCTCCTTCGGCGTCACCTTCGCCACGTTGGAATAGAGCGCGTCGATGGCGTCGGTGGTGCCGAACACGCCGATGTGCCACGCGAGCGACTGGGCGATGGCCGAGGGCGTCTCCAGCTCCATCAGGAGGCCGTAGCGGAGGTTGCTCTTGATGTCGTCGAGGCGCCGCGCGTCGATCCTTCCGGCGGCGACCTCGGCGATGGCCGCGAGGATCGCCTGCTTCACTGCGTCGCGGTGACTCTCGGACTTGAGGCGCGCGTCGATGCCGAAGAGGCACGGATCGCGGTGGTGCTCGTAGAAGCTGCCGAGGCGCTCGGCCTGCTGCTGCTCGAGCACCAGCGTGCGGTAGAGCGGCGAGGTCGGGCCGACGAGGTAGCTGGTGAGCACCTGCTGAATCGCGGCGTCCATCGTCTTCGGCGAGGCGGCCGGGGTGTGCCACGCGAGGCCGAGGCGCGGGAGGGTGGGCGAGGTCCACACCAGCCTGGCGTCGCGCGCTTCCTTCTGTGGCGGCTCGACGGGCACCTCGACCTTCGCGGCCTTGCCGGTCCACGGGCCGAAGTGCTTCTCGACGAGTGCCATCGCCTTCGCGTCGTCGAAGTCGCCGACGAGCACCACCACGCAGTTGTCGGGCGTGTACCAGCGCTTGAAGAAGGTCTTCGAGTACTCGTAGCGCTGCGGCATGGCGACGATGTCGTCCCAGAAGCCGATCGTCGTGTGGCGGTAGGTGTGCTTCGAGAAGGCGACCCCGAGCGTCGTCTCTTCGATCTTCAGCCCGGGGTTCGAGATGTTCTTCTGGTACTCGCCGGCGACGGCCTGCGCCTCCGTCTGGAAGGCGGGCTCGGCGTACTCGAGGTTGGCGAAGCGATCGGCCTCGAGGTCGATCAGCGTCTCGAGCGCGCTCGACGGGCCGTTGAGCAGGTAGACGGTGCTGTCGTCGGTGGTGAAGGCGTTCTCGTTGAAGCCGAGCTTCGCGAGCGCCGCGCCGCGCGTGCCCTCGGGGAAGCGCTTCGTGCCGCGGAACATCATGTGCTCGAAGAAGTGGGCGAAGCCGGTGTGGCCCGCTTCGACCTCGTTGCGCGAGCCGACGCGCACCACGGTGTACCAGGCGATCAGGCCAGGGGAGTCGAACGGCACTCGGACGACGGTGAGCCCGTTCTTCAGGGTGCTCACCTTCATGGGGTACGGGAACACGCCGGTGTTCTTCGGCGCAGGGGCGGCGCTCAGGGCGAGCGCGAGGAGGGCGGTGATCATCAGGCGCGCGTTTCACCTCGTCAGTCGGAGGGTGACAAGCGCGACGGAACGGTTAAGTAGGGACCAGTTCTTTGAGATGTCGGGGGCGACAAGGTTTCGACGGGGGCACAGAGGCTCCTGGTCGCGCGCCGAGTGGGCTCACACACTCGTAAATACAAGAGAGCAAATCCACAAAAGCCAACGACAACGTTGAGCTTGCGCTGGCCGCCTAAAAAACGGTTCACGCACGGTCGCTTCATCTTCTGCCAGTGAGATGAAGGTCGACCGCCATAATGCTGGCTGGTTCTCCGAGTGCCTGAGCGAGGAGAGCGAGACTCAGTCAGGACCGGCTTCTCATCATCCCGTCCGGAAGAGGGTGAGGAGCTCAAATCAAAATCCGGACTACGCGCGTAGTGACTTGGAACTGAAGGCTTTCGGACCCGGGTTCGATTCCCGGCGCCTCCACTTCGTTGTTGTTCGCCGGTGTTCAGCGCGGTCTTTCTACGACAGCGCGAAATCGCAAGCAACTGATATCACTTGATTTTGTCGTTCGCTGCCGTCTTGCCAGCGCCGACCGCGTTCGATAACGCTAGGGGTACGGCTGGGGGTATGCCCAAGCCAGAACCCAAGGGGCGCAAGATGGCTGGGGGTACGGGTAGCGACCGACTGAGCGTGAAGCAGGTGCAGGCGTGGGTTCGTAACCCGGCGCGCTCTCCCAAGAAGCTCTTCGACGGCCACGGTTTGTTTCTGCAGGTTTCCGCATCGGGAACCGCGACCTGGAGGATGAAGTACGCCGGTGGGAACAAGCTGATCACCTTCGGCCCGTTCCCCGAGGTGTCGATCGTCGAGGCGCGGGCCAAGCGAGACGCCGCTCGAGCCCTCATCCGCGACAACCGAGATCCCGTCGTTGCGCGTCGCGTGGCTCGGGCGGAGGCGTCGAACGCGGCCGGGGACACGTTCGCGGAGCTCGCCGAACTCTGGCTCGAGCGGAAGCGCTCCGGGTGGAGCGCTGCGCACTACTCGACCGTCAGCGAGACGTTGGGACGGCACATTCTGCCGCACGTCGGCACGCTCCCGATCTCCGAGATCAGGCAACCGATGGTCGCCGCGGTCGTCCAGCGGCTGAACGATCGGATCGACACCGCTCAGAAGGTTCGGCAGATCTGCGCCGGCGTGTTCCGCCTCGCCCAGGCGCTCGGCAAGTACCAGGGCGACAACCCGGCCGACGCCGCGCGCGAGGTGATAGCCCGACGCAAGCTCAAAGGTCGCCGCCCTGCGCTCGAGACCTGGCCCGAGCTCGGCGACGTCCTCCGTCGCGCGAGGCAGGCGCACCTATCACCAGCGGTGCACACGGCGCACCGCCTCTGCGCGTTCACCGCTGCTCGCATGGGCAACGTGATCGCCGCGGAGTGGTCCGAGTTCCGGCTCGACCTCGAGACGCCGGAGTGGGTGATCCCGCGCGCGAAGATGAAGGCGCAGGATCGCCACTTCGACCACGTCGTGATCCTCGGACCGACGATCACCGCCGAGCTGCGCGCCTGGCACGCGCTGAACGGCGCGCCGTCTCGCGGCTGGTTGTTCCCTTCGGTCGCGGGCGACGGGCGCCACATCACCCACGAGTCGATCGAGAAGGTCTACCGGGTGACGCTCGGTCTCAAGGATCGTCACACTCCGCACGGCTGGCGCGCCGCGTTCTCGACGCTTGCTCGCGACGAGGGGTTCAGCCGCGACGCCGTCGAGCTCGCGCTTGACCACGTGCACGACAACGACGTCGCGCGCGCGTACGACCGCGGGAGCCGCAGAACCGAACGAGTGAAGCTCGCCGCGTGGTGGAACGAACGGCTCTCCGAAGCCGAGCGGGGGCGCCCGTGATGGCGCCGGAGTTGATGCGTCGGTTTCTCGCTGACCTCGAGTCGGGGGCGTTGCCCTCAACCGCGACAACGCGCGAGGTGGCGGCGGCGTTCGCCCTCGCCCTCAAACCCGCGCGGCGCGGGCGCCCGAAGAAGCCGCAAGGTGTCGGCAACGCGCTGAGGGCGAAGGTCAACGGCACGAACGGACGCACGGTCGCGGAGGCTCTCGATCTCCTCGAGACCGCACTCGACGAGGGCAACGGCTGGCGGGCATCGCTCCGCATGTCCGCGGCGGCGGTCGGCGTCACGACGGACGCGATTGAAAAAATGGTGAAGCGCACGTGGGGCGGGCGCGACGGGTTCAACGAGTGGCGCAGGGCGCGCGCGTCTCTGAAAGCCCGGTTCGCACCGCTGAAAGCTGTCGCCGCGCGTCTTGCTCTGCTCATGCGCGCGGCCGGTTCAGAGAAATAATCCGGCACTTTCTCTCCCCCTGCGCCGCGACCGGCTGTCTCTGTACATCCGTCTCTGTTCACGAACGGGGGCGGCAACGCATGGCAGACAGCGGTTCCCACTTCTCACCGCGCAACACGGTCGCGGAGACCCTTGCGATCCTGAAGATCTCGCGACCGACGTTCTACGAGCGCGTCAAGCGTGGGCAGATCAAGATCACGAAGGACGGCGGTCGCACGTTCGTCAGCGGCACTGAGATCGCCCGCTACCTCGCGGCGTGTGAGGCAGCGTGAAAGCGGCGTCGGTCTACGCGCGGCTCGGATGGTCTGTTGTCCCGCTCCATTCGGCGATCGCCGGTGTCTGTAGCTGCGCGAGGGGTGCCGAGTGCCCGAACGCCGGCAAGCACCCGCGGATCAAAGAGTGGGAGCTCGAGGCGAGCGCCGACGCTGCGGTGATCGCGGGCTGGGTGACCCGCTGGCCGACTGGCAACGTGGGCATCGCCACCGGATCGATCTCGGGCTTCTTCGCGCTCGACGTCGACCCGAAGAACGACGGCCCGGCGACCCTCGCGGCGCTGATCGCCGTGCACGGCCCGCTCCCTGAAACCGTGGAAGCGCGCACCGGCTCCGGCGGCTCGCACTACCTGTTCCGGATGCCCGAGTTCGCCGTCGGCAACCGGGCCGCGTTTCGCGACGCGAACGGCGTGAAGCTCGTGGGCCTCGACGTGCGCGGCGACGGCGGTCAGATCGTCGTGGCGCCCTCGGTGAGCGCGAAGGGCGTGTACACGTGGGTTCGGCCGCCCTGGAAGACGAAGATCGCCCCCGCCCCCGCCTGGCTCCTCGAGGCGCTCCGCCGCCCCGCTCGAGTCGCCGCGCCGACGCCGAGCGCTCCCGAGGTGCGTCCGTCGTTCCCGCCTGCGTCGCCGGAGGTGCTCGAGGCCGCGCGCGACGCCCTCGCCGAGCACGGTCCGGCGATCGAAGGTCAGGGCGGAGACGAACACACGTTCATTGCCGGCGCGCTCCTCGCGCACGACTTCGCGTTGACCGAGGAGGAGGCGTGGCCGCTCCTCGTCGAGTGGAACGAGACGTGTCAGCCGCCCTGGTCGCTCGACGACCTCGCCGCCAAGCTCCGCGGCGGGGCGAAGTACGCGACCCGCGAGTTCGGCTGTCGCCGCACGCTCGATCTCGTCGACGCCGTGCGGAAGGTGCTCGAGGGCTGGCGCAGCGCGGGCACCGGGGAAGCGGGAATGCACGACGTGCTGCAGCGCGTGCGTGAACTCGCTGCGCTCTGTGAAGACCCGGCGCTTCACGCGGTGATCGCCAACGAGGTGAAGACCGCGACGGGAGTAGCGATCTCCAAGCTGGGGCTGCCCCCTCCCGGCACCGCAAAGGCTCGCGCGGCTCGGCTCGCGCGCACCGCGGAGTTCAACGCCGGCGGGGCTGAGATCGTCGACCCCGAAGACCCGCTCACCACCTCGAGACAGTTCCTCCGTTCGACCGCAGACGACGAGGGGCTCCCGGAGTACCTCCGCCACGGGGCCGCGTGGTGGCGCGCCCTCGGAACGCGCTGGTCGGAGGTCTCCGACGAGCAGATCCGCCGCACCGTCTACGGCTTCCTCGACGGGAAGCGGGACCTCCGCGATGGGGCTCCGATCCGGCCTGATCGCTACCTGGTTGAGACCACGCAGCACGCGCTGACCGCGGCGGCGGCGCGCGTTGAGCTCGAGGGGCGGAGCCCGCCGGCCTGGATCGGCGACGGTGCCTTCCCCGCGGACGAGATCATCGCCTGCACCAACGGTCTCCTCCACACGCGAACGCGCGCATTCATCCCCTCGACACGGCGCTTCTTCGGGCTCAACGCGGTGGAGTTCCCGTACGACCCGCACGCGCCAGCCGCTGTGGAGTGGACAGGGTTCGTGGGGCAGATCTGCGGGGGCGACCGCGAGTCGATCGAAACGATCCAGGAGTGGGCCGGGCTCTGTCTGACGACCGATACCTCGTTTCAGAAGGCGCTCGCGATCATCGGGCCGCCACGAAGCGGGAAGGGTACGTACGCGCGGATCCTGACCCGACTGGTCGGCGCCGAGAACGTCACCGCGCCGACGCTCAATGGTCTCGGTCAGCACTTCGGGCTCCAGTCGCTGATCGGAAAGCAACTCGCGGTGATCTCCGACGCGCGCCTCGGCGGACGCGCGGATCAGGGGGCAGTGGTCGAGAACCTCCTTCGGACGATCGGCGAGGACACGCTGTCGGTTCCGCGCAAGCACCGCGAGGACTGGGTCGGGCGGCTCACCGCTCGGTTCCTCCTGCTCTCGAACGAGCTTCCGGCCTTCCTCGACGCCTCCGGCGCGCTCCCTTCTCGCTTCATCCTCGTTCGCCTGACCGAGTCGTTCCTCGGCAGAGAGGATCGAGGGCTCGAGGGGCGCCTGCTCTCGGAGCTTCCCGGGATCCTCCTGTGGGCACTCGACGGGCTCGATCGGCTCCGAAAGCGCGGCTACCTGCGCCAGCCGGCGAGCGCGGGTGAGTTCGTGCGGCAACTGGCGGAGCTCGCGAGCCCGATCAAAGCCTTCGCCGAGGAGCGGTGCGTCGTCGCGCCGGGCGCCTCCGTCGACGTCGCCGCCCTGTTCGAGGCGTGGCGAGCCTGGTCCTTCGAACACGGCCGCGAGCACCCCGGAAGCAAGCAGATCTTCGGGCGGAACCTGACGGCCGCGTTCCCGCACGTTCGGACGGTGCAGGCGCGGGTCAACGGTGGGCGCGAGCGCCGCTACGAGGGGATCGGGCTGGCGTCACGCGATGGCACGCGAGCGGAGCCATTGCGAGTCCTGTCGGAAGAAGAGAGTCAGGAGGACGCAGCGTGATCAGAGAAGAGAGAACAGCGCAGGGAGAGCGCAGTACTCCGGATTGCGTGCCGTCGCGTGACAGGAACCCACTCCTCGAGCGTGACGCCCTCGAGGTTCGCGCCTTCCTCGCCGAGCGCACCACGACGATCGGCGGGCCCGCTCTCGATCGGCTCGTGCTGGCGTTCAGGACGGGCCTGTCCGCGGTCGAGGCGCTGTCGTCGGGTGAGGATCCCCTGCGTCAACGCCAGCGGATCCGCATCGCCTTGGGCGCGCTCCGACGGCTGACGCGAGGCCCGAAGATGACCCACCCCCCATAGCCGTAGGTTCTTCCCCGGCCGCCCCCGCAGCGGGTGCGCAGAGCCGCGAGATCGGTCCAGCGAACCACTCAAAAAGATTAGGTCTTCACGTCAAAAGAAAGGGCTGAAATGGCTTCAATTGGACTGAAAGAGACTCGATCTCCACCGCTACGCACGACGGCCGCGGCCCTGGGGGTCTCCCTCTCGACGCTGCAGAACGCGATCGCCACGGGGCGGGTGAGCGTCGACTCCGACGGACGGGTCCCCGATCTCGAGCGCGCTCGTACCGAGCTGGCCGAGAACACGATGCCGACGCACCCTCAGAGCGCCCCGTTGCGAGCCGATGCGATCGAGAGCGAGTCGCGAGCGGAAGCGCTGCGCCGTCGAGCGGTCGCCGAGGCAGATCTGAAGGAACTTCAGCGCGACCTCGAGATGCGCAAGCTGATCCCCGCGGTCGACGTCGAGCGCCGCCTCGCCGACGTGTTCGCCGCGGCGCGGGCTCACCTTCT
The DNA here is from genome assembly GCA_049322495.1 of Myxococcota bacterium. Lineage (GTDB taxonomy): Bacteria > Myxococcota > Myxococcia > Myxococcales > Myxococcaceae > Archangium_A. The sequence continues at coordinate 18,102 of JBMORD010000386.1, forward strand.
CGCGCTCCCCTCGCGCGCAAAGCAGGCGCTGCCCCACCTGACCGCGAAGGACCTCGAGGCGCTCGACGAGATCGTGCGCGAGGCGCTGACCGAGCTCGCCGACGGGAAGGTGACCCGTGGCTGAACCGACGATCACTCTGCGCGAGGCCCGTCGCCTGTTTGCCCTGGCGATCGTCGAGCTGGTCGGCCCTGAATGGGTCCGTTCGAGGCTCGACGCGACGTTCGGGATCCGTCTTGGTCACCTCACGCGCGCCCAGGTGCGCGCGATGCTCCTCGAGGAGTTCCCCGAACTCACCGCCGAACAGCGTCAGGCGATCGAGTCGGAGTTCTTCTTTCCTGATCGCGTGATCGAGCACTGGCGCGATCTCTACGCGACGATCGACCGGCGCCGTGCCGCGGCTCTCGATGGAGCCGTGCGCAGCGCCATGGCCGCTTTCCACCCTGACCCGGAGAAGCCTCATGATGACGTTCGTTGAGAAGTTGGCGGTCAAGCTGTCGCTCGGCGCCGCGAGCGCGACCGGGGCGTTCCTCAACGCGCGAGGCCATCGCGAGCCGACGCTCGCGGAGCGCGACGAGATCGCGAGGGAGACCGCGCGGCTGATCCTCGAGCTGGTGACCGCCGAGGGGCCGACGGAGTCGAGCTCGATCGAGGTCTTCGACTCGCTGATCGAGCGCAGCGTTGTGGCCGGCATCGCGACCGCCGCGCGGGTGCTGAACCTCGGGGGCGTCAACGATCCTCCGAGGGCGCGCGCGTGAACGACCTTCCTCCGCTCGACGGCCTCGAGCTCGTCCGTTTGTGGAACGCGGGCGAGCACCTCGCGGTTCGTCGGATCATCGCCGGAGCCGCCGACGAGGAGCGCGTCCGCGAGCGTGCGAGGCTCGTTCAGCGGGCGGCTCGCGCGGCGGGCGGAGAGGTCGAAACCCTGGCGCGGCGCTTGTGGCTCCGTCAGCGCGAGCTGGCTCGGAGCTTCTCTCTGCACAGTTGGATCGACCTGGGCACGGTCGACGGTGCGCTCCTCGCGGCGCTTCTCTTGAACGGCTGGTCCGTCCCCTCGCGACCGACCGTTCACCGAGACCTCGAGCGTTCACCGCGGCGCCCAGTTCACGAGGCCGGTCGATCTGAACAGCTTGGCGATCAACACACGGAGCATGAACCGAGAACTCGAACCGAGCTCGACGCGCGCGACGGTTGGCGCGATCGACCTCAAGAAGCGCACGGTCGAGGTGGTCTGGACCACCGGCGCGAAGGTGCTTCGTTCGTCGTGGGCTGACGGTCCGTTCTGGGAGGAGCTCAGCACCGAACCCGCGCACGTCCGACTCGAGCGCCTCAACTCGGGCCGCGCCCCGTTCCTCATGAACCACGATGGCGGCAACGTCGCGGCGACGCTTGGCGTCGTCGAGTCCGCGCGCCTCGAGTCCGGCCGCGGCGTGGCGACTGTGCGGTTCGTCGCCGAGGGAGTCGACGCCGAGGCCGACAAGGTCTTCGCGAAGATCGCCGACAAGATCATCCGCAACGTGTCCGTCGGGTACCGAACGTGGGCGATCGAGAAGACCGAGAGCGCCGACGGGACGGTCCCGACGCACCTCGCAATCGACTGGGAGCCCTACGAGATCAGCGCGGTGGCGATCGGTGCCGACGCTGGCGCCGGCTTCCGCAGCGCAGCGAAGTCCAACCCCGTGCGCGTCACCACGCGCACCAACACCAACGAGGTGCAGAACATGTTCAAGCGAAAGAAGCTGCAGGAGCAGGACAAGGGAGACGGCGGCGGCTCGAGCGCCGGCGAGGAGATCGGCGCGCGTGCGGAGCGGGAGCGGGTCGTCGGCATCCAGCACTCGGTTCGCACGGCGAAGCTCGACCCTGCGTTCGGCGAGAAGCTGATCACCGAGGGCGTGAGCCTCGACAACGCTCGGAAGCGGATCCTCGACGAGCTCGCGAAGCGCAGCGACGAGGTCCAGATCGACAGCAGGATCACCGTGGGCGAGTCCGACGGCGAGCGCTGGCAGCGTCATGCGGTCGCGTGGCTGCTCGAGAAGTCGGGAAACGCGGGGATGGTCCAGCGCGCGATCGAGACGAAGGTGCGCGGTTTCAGCGAGCGCGACCTCGAGGGCGATCGGTTCCGCGGCTACACGGTGCTCGACCTGGCGCGCGAGGCGCTCGAGCGCCGCGGGGTGCGCACGACGGGCAAGTCCCGACAGACGATCATGGGTGAGGCGCTGACGCAGCGGAGCGCCTACGCCGGCACCAGCGATTTCCCGACGCTGCTCGAGAACGTGATGGGGAAGATCCTCCTCGGCGCGTACGCGGTGACCCCCGACACTTGGTCGGCGTTCTGCAAGAAGGACGTGGTTCCCGACTTCCGCGATGCCCCGCGCTACCGCACCGGCGCGTTCTCGACGCTCGACGTCGTGGCCGAGAACGCCGAGTACAAGAACAAGCCGATCCCCGATGGCGCGAAGACCACGATCAGCACCGAGACGCGCGGCAACATCATCGGGATCTCGCGCCAGGCGCTGATCAACGACGACATGGGCGCGCTCGGGGACATGCTCACGCGGCTGGCGCGCGCGGCGAAGCTGTCGATCGAGGCGTCGGTCTACGCGCTCCTCGCGCAGAACGGCGGGCTGGGGCCGACCATGAGCGACTCGAACCCGTTCTTCCACTCGACCCGCGGGAACGTGAACGGCACCGGCTCCGCGCTCACGGTGGCGGGGCTCGACGCCGACCGCGTGATCCTCGCGGCGCAGAAGGATCTGAGCGGGGTCGAGTACCTCGACCTCCGGCCACATGTGCTCCTGGTCCCCTCGGGCCTCGGCGGAACCGCGCGTGTGCTGAACAACTCGCAGTACGACCCCGACGCGGCGAACAAGCTCCAGCTCCCGAACAAGGTCGCGGGCCTGTTCCGCACCGTCGTCGACACGGCGCGGCTCTCGGGCACCCGCCGCTACCTGTTCGCCGACCCGGCGATCACTCCGGCGATCGTGGTCGCGTTCCTCGAGGGGCAGGGCGAGAGCCCCTACCTCGAGACCCAGGACGGGTGGCGCGTCGACGGCGTCGAGTTCAAGGTGCGCCACGACTTCAGGGTCAACGCGTTCGACCCGAAGGGTGCGATCACCAACGCCGGCGCGTAACGGCGTGAGGCGATGAACAGGGGCCTCGAGCTGGCGACGGCTCGAGCGCCTCGATCCACCGCTTCACCCGAGGAGGCTCGCTAATGGCTTTCGTTCGCCCCACCCTGTCGGAGCTCGTGACCCGGATCTCCGGCGACTTCGTCACGCGGCTTGCCCTGCCCGGCGCGCTCGTTCGTCGCTCCGTCGTGGGCGTGTTCGCGCGCGTGCTCGCCGGCGCAGTGCACATGCTCTACGGGCACCTCGAGTACCTGGCCCGCCAGATTTTCCCGGATCAATCTGACGACGCGTTTCTGATCCGTCAGGCGGCGGTGTTCGGGCTGACGAAGGTCCCGCCGTCTTACGCGCGCGCGACCCTCGAGTTCACCGGCACGAACGGCACGGTGATCCCGGCCGGGACGATCGTCGTCCGCGCCGATGGCGCGCGCTACCGCACGCTGGCCGACTCGCCGATCGGCGGCTCGACGACGTACATCGAAACGCAGGCGGTCGAGGCCGGCGCCGCCAGCACGATCGCCCCCGGAACCGCGTTCACGCTCGAGAGCCCGATCAACGGGATCAACGCGCTGGTCGGTGTGGACTCAGTCGACGCCGACGGGACCGACGAAGAGACGACCGAATCGCTCCGCGCGCGGCTCCTCGCGCGCATCGCCGATCCGCCGCACGGCGGGACCGCGGCCGACTATGTCGCCTGGGCGAAGTCGGTCGCCGGCGTGACGCGCGTGTGGGTGACGCCGGGGGGCCGGGGCCCCGGCACTGTTCTGGTTCGCTTCGTGCGCGACGACGACGCGATCCCGATCCCGAGCTCGGGCGAGGTCGCGCAGGTGCGGGCCTACCTGCTCACGCGAGCCCCGGCGGTCGTGGCAGGCACTCCGGGCAACTCGGGGCTGTACGTCGAGGCGCCCGTCGCCGCTCCGGTCAACTTCACGATCGGCGTGACGCCGAACACCGTCGCGGTGAAGGACGCCGTTTCCGCGTCGCTCCGCGCGCTGCTCGCCCGAGTGGAGCCGGGGGGCACCCTGCTGACCTCCACGGTTCACACCGCGATCGGCACCGCGTCGGGACTGACCGACTACACGTTGGCGCTTCCCGCCTACGACACCGCGTTCGCGCCCGACCAGATCCCCACGATGGGGACGATCACCTGGAGCTGACCGCGGATGGCCGCGACACGCGCTCGCCCTACGCGCCAAGGCACGAATACTGCGATGGTCGCGCCCAAGAGAACAGGTGGTCCGAAATTCTATGAGTTCGGCTGGGTTTGATTCCGTTGCTGGGGTATGCCGCACCCCGCAAAGTGCACTTGTCAGAGGGCGGCTGTAGGCTGCTCCTTGGACGGAGAGAGGGGCTGGACGATGCGATTCGTTTTCAACGAGCGGAAGGCGGCGCAGCTTGCGGCGTTCTTCATTCGTCGCGGTGGCGGCGTGATGAACTACACGAAGTTGCTTAAGCTGATGTACTTGGCGGATCGCGCGAAGCTCATCGAAAAGGGAACCCCGATCACAGGGGACGAGATGTTCTCGTTGCCTCACGGTCCCGTGTTGAGCGCCGTTTGCAACCTGGTGCGGCTGGGCCCGAAGGAGGCGAACAGTGACTGGGCGTCCTTCGTTGAGAAGGCTGGGCGGTTTGATGTGCGTGCTCTGAGTCAGTCGGAGGAGGTCGACGAACTCTCTGCCGCCGAGATCCGGATCGCGACCACGGTGTTTGAGGAGCACGGGCGAATGACCTGGTGGCAACTTCGTCAGTTCACCCACACCCTTCCGGAGTACGTCGACCCCGAGGGAAGCAGCGAGCCGATCGACCTGGAGCGGATCCTCCGCGAAGGAGGCCGATCGAACGAGGAGATCGAGCTCTCGAATCAGTGGGCGGCGGTCTCGACTTGGCTCAGCCAAGCCTGACGATCGTCACGCCGAGCCCTCGCAGGTGCGCTTTCAGCCAGCCCGGTGCGTCCTCCGACACGAGCGCGCCGGCCTGAATCCTCTTCAGAACAGGAGCGGAGAACTTCGCCACGTGAAGGGTGGGGTTCTGAGCGATCTTTGCTTGAACAGCTGGCGGGATCTCCTGCGGTTCGTAGCGGATGACGGTCTCCTTCTTCAGGAAGGTGTGTTCGCCAGGATAGAGGACACAGGATCGGTCCGACCACTTCTCAGCCGAAGTTAGGTTCACGGACACAACGGCGGGTGCACGCCCGTGCACGGGGCCGCCGATCACCACGTGAACGTGGGGAAGCGAGTTGCCCGGCACTGGCGCCCTGAAGGCGAAGCCGTGTGCGAGAAAGGTCTGTCCTCCACCGTCACCAGATCCCATTTTTCCTCGGCGAGTCGACTTCGCGTTCGAGTCTGATCTACCGGGAAACGACCGAACCACCAACTTGATCGCGCTACGCCGCCGGTCACCGCCGGCCAACTTGATGACCGAAAGTATGGAGCGGCGCTCAAAGGTCGCTCAGGCGAGCCGCCACAGCTAGGCGCACTTGCGGTGATCCGCGCCTCGCTCGACAGCCGCGCGAAGATCGCGCAGGCCGAACTCTCGCTCTCGTCGTGCCTCGGAGTGGGCGTCAACGGGCCCGCCTCGTAGAGGTCGACGCTCGGTCGTTCACCGACGACCTCCAGGAACGAGGCGGAGGAACGGGGCGACAGCGGCGCGGGGCGCCTCGACAGCGCAAGGCGCGCCTCGGAACGCGATCACCAGTCGCCCGTTGCCGAGGTCGTCGCACACGCGGCCGACGTCGCCTCGCTCCGCGGACACGGCGGGGCCGCCCCCGCGCTCGACGAGTGCGAGAACGGCCTCGTCCGACCAGGTGCTCGCCGCGTCGTGATCGATCACGCGACGCCGGGCACGGACGAGAGAACCAACGGGAGTGGGGTTCGAGAGCATGGTGCGGTTCCTTTGTTCGACGTTGTTCGCCGACGTCTCGTCTTCGTGGGGGTACGGCTGGGGGTATCGCTTCGCTCCGACCTCGGATCTCCGAGGGTGATTCGATTCCCGGCGCCTCCACTTTTCGACGATGGCACCGCTGTAGGTTCCGTGGCGCCGTCGTTGTTGCTTCGCTGATTCGCCGCGCTCCACTTACATTTGGGGCTTCATGTTGCGGCGCGTCGGCTTCGTTCTCGCGGTCTTGATCGCCGCTGTCGCATCGGCGCAGGAGCGCGGCTTCGCGGCGCACCGCTTCGACGGCTCGGCGGTCGGCAGCCGGCTCTTTCTTCTCGAGCGGCCCTGGTACTCGTCGACGCGCGTCTTCGCGGTCGGCGTCACCGCTGACTACTCGCACGCGCCGCTCGTGCCGCGCCTCGCGACCGGGCGCGGGGAGCTCGCGCCGATCGTCGCGCACGCGCTCGTCGGTCACGCCGAGCTGGCGGTCTCGCTCTTCGATCGCCTCACGCTGAAGGCGAGCCTGCCGGTGACGTTCCTCGAGAGCGGTCAGGTCGAGCTCGTGAGCCAGGCCGCGCCGCTCGCGGGAGTCGGCCTCGGAGATCCACGCGCAGGGCTGATGCTCCGCGTCTTCGGCCAGCCGGAGCGCGACGCCATCTCGCTCCATATCGGCGCCGACGTGTGGATTCCCCTTGGCGCGCAGGCCACCCACCAGGGCGACGGCGCGCCGCGGTTCCTGCCTCGGCTCGTGTTCGCCGGTGCGTTCGGAGTGGGGCGCTGGACGCTCGACGCCGGCTTCCTCTTTCGCGGCTACGCGTCGATCGGTCCGCCCGCGCTGGGCATGACCGCTGCCTCGGAGCTGCGCACCGGCTTCGCCCTCGGCGCGTCGCTCTTCGATGATCGGCTGTCGATCGGCCCCGAGGCGCGCTTCGCCATGCAGGTCGTCGGAGACCACGCGTTCGCCGTCAACGGCATGAACCTCGAGCTGCTCGGCGGTCTCTCCTACGCGATCGCGGATCGTCTTCAGCTCGGCCTCGCCGGCGGCACCGGGCTCTTCGGCGCCGCAGGCACGCCCGATGCGCGGGCGATCGTCCGGCTCGCCTGGGCTCCGCGAGGCGAGGCGCGCGCCGAGAGCGTCCTCAGCCAGGCGGCGCCCGACGCCGACGCCGACGGCGTGGTGGACGAGCTCGATCGCTGCCCCTTCGAGCCGGAGACGACCAACGGCATTCGCGACGCGGACGGGTGCCCCGAGTATCAGCTCGAGCCCGGCGCTCCGCTCGCGCGCGTGCTCAACCCCACAGTGAACGTGCGCAGCGTGACGAGCCTCACCTCGCCTTCCGACGCGGGTGTGGTTCCAGTCGCCGATGCGGGCATCGATCCCGGCGCGGCGCGCGCTCTCGCCTTCGCCACCTCCGACTCGGACGACGACGGCGTCCCCGACGAAGCCGACGCGTGCCCGGTGACCGCGGAGGACGCGGATGGGTTCGAAGATGAAGACGGCTGCCCCGAGCTCGACAACGATCGCGATGGGCTCGTCGACGCTCGAGACCGATGCCCGGTCGAAGCGGAGACCTTCAACGGCGAGCAGGACGACGACGGCTGTCCCGACACGGCTCCGGACGCTGACGCGGATGGCGTCGCCGATCTCGTCGATCGTTGCCCCTTCGAGCCCGAGACGCGCGACGGCGTGCGCGACGAGGACGGCTGCCCCGAGCTCCAGGTCTCGGATCAGCCGGCGCTCTCGCGGTTGCTCGCGGAGCCGCCCGCTCCGACGGCCGGCGCCACCGAGCGCGAGGGGAGCCGGCTGACGGTGGCAGCGCGGGACAGCGACGCTGATGGCGTCGTGGACGACGACGATCGCTGCCCCATCACCGCTGAAGACCGCGATGGCTTCGAGGATGACGATGGGTGCCCCGAGCCCGACAACGACGACGATCAGATCTCCGACTCGAAGGATCGCTGCGCCGACGTCGCGGAGACCATCAACGGCTGGCAGGACGATGACGGTTGTCCGGACGAGCACCCCGACGTCGACGGCGACGGGGTCGACTTCATCGCCGATCGCTGTCCGCTCGAGCCGGGAGACAAGACCGACGGCTGTCCGCACCTGCCGTTCCCCGCGCTCGTACTGCCTGGCTTCTCCTTCTCCAGCCAGCCACCAGCCGCGGCGGCGCTCGCCGACGCTGCCAGCGGCGATCTCGATCGCGACGGCACGCCTGACGACGCCGACCGCTGCCCGCTCACGCGCGAGGATCCGGATCAGTTCGAGGACGAAGACGGCTGCCCGGAGCCCGACAACGATCGCGACGGCGTCGAAGACGCGAAGGACAGGTGCCCGTTCGAGTCGGAGACGATCAACGGCGCGAAGGACGACGACGGCTGTCCCGACAAGGGCGAGGCGCTCGTGCACGTCACCGCGACCGCGGTGGTGATCGACAAGGTCATCCGCTTCAAGACGGCCTCCGCCACGCTCGAGCGTGACGCGACGCCGCTGCTTCAGCAGGTCGCCGCGACGCTCAAGGCCGCGCGCACGCTGTCGATCGAGATCCAGGGACACACCGACGACGTCGGCAACGCGGCTGCGAACATCCGCCTCTCGAAGCGCCGCGCCGAGACGATCCGCGCGTTCCTCATCAAGGCGGGCATCGCGCCGAACCGCCTCCTCGCGAACGGCTTTGGCCCGACGCGGCCCATCGCGACGAACAAGACCGAGAAGGGTCGCGAGCAGAACCGCAGAGTCGACTTCCTGATCCTGGGAGAAGCAAAATGAACCGGACCTGGCTCCTCATCGCGCTCTGCACGCTTGGAGCGGGCATCGCCTCGGCGGCTGACGACCCTTGCGGCGGCGTGAAGCTCGAGGGCGGCGTGGTGCGCCTCGGCAAGCCCGTCACCGAAGACTGGGTGAAGACGCCGGACGGCAAGGCGTGTCTCGGCGAGCTCGTGAAGGAGGTCGAGCGCTACCGCCTCGTGCGCGCGATCACCGTCGCCGCGCTCGTGTCCGACGCGGAGCGCGCGAGCGGGAAGGGGCTCGCGTCGGCGAAGGCGATCGCCGCGGCCCTCGTCGAGGCGGGCCTGCCGAAGAACCGGGTGTTCGGCCTCGCGCCCGCGCCCCAGCGGACGGACGCGATGGGCATCTCGTTGCGCTACGTCGAGCGCGCCCCGGAGGACGTCGTCGCCCGTGTCGCCGCGACGGGCGGGGCCGTGTTCCTCGGGGCCGATGAGGCCTCGCTCAAGCCCGCGGAGCCGGGGATGCCGGTGCTGGTGAACGAGCTCGTGAAGACCGGCCCGAACGCGCGCGCGACGATCCACCTCAAGGACGGCAGCGGCATCGAGGTGAAGCCCGAGTCGATGATCAAGCTGCCAGTACTCCAGGTCACCCCGAGCGATCGTCAGGTGAAGATCGACGTCCTCCGCGGTGGCATCACCGCGGACGTGCGCAAGGCCTCGCAGCTCTCGCGCTTCGAGGCGTCGAGCCGGGTGTCGGTCGCGTCGGTGCGCGGCACGATGTTCCGCTTCGGCGTGGAAGACGACGGCGCGGCCCGCCTCGAGACGCTCGAGGGCGTCGTCGCGCTCGCGCCCAGCGCCGAGCCGTCGAAGGCGGTCGAGGTGCCGGCGGGGCAGGGCGCGCTCGTCGGAGCCGACGGCAAGGTGACGGCGCCCCGGGCGCTCCCCGCGGAGCCGCGCATCGTGGGGCCGCTGAAGGGGCCGTTGAACGCTGACGCACGGCTCGAGTGGCAGCCGGTCGCCGACGTCGCGAAGTACCGCGTCGAGCTCGCCCGCGACGCCGACTTCCTCGTCGAGGCGCGGAGCGAGCTGGTGACCGCCACGACCCTCTCGTGGCCGGAGCAGCTCGCGAAGGGCAAGTGGTTCTGGCGCGTCACGGGCATCGACGCCGGCGGCTTCGCGGGGCCCTCGTCGAGGGTCTACGCCTTCACGGTGGGGAAGTGACCAGGCGGGCCGACGTCGCCGGGCTGGTGCTGCTCCTCGTCGCCGGGGGCCTGTGGCTCGCGCGCGACGTGGTGGCCTGGTCGGCGACGGCGGCGCTGCCCGGGTTCGGCTATCCGCTCTGCGCGCTGCTGGTGAAGGCGACGGTCGCGCTGCTCGCGGCGGCCGGGCTCTTCTCGCTGCGCGCGCGGCTCAGCGCGGCGACGACGGCGCTGGTCGGCCGGCTCGACGCGTTGGAGGAGCGCCTCGAGAAGCTCCCGAAGACGCGCGGGCGGGCGCTGCGTGCCTTGCTCGTCGGCCTCTTCGTCGGTGGACTCTCGCTGGCGGTCTTCGAGGGGCTCGCGGCGGGCGCGGCGCTCGAGACGCGCGTGCTCGACTTCTTCCTGCGCCTGCGGTTCCCCGAACGCTCCCAGGCGGAGCTGGCGACCGGTCGCGAGCTGCCCTCAGCGAACCGTCAGGATGACGTGGTGGTGCTCGCGCTCGATGACGAGACGATCGCGCAGCTCGGCTGGCCGATGCCGCGGCTGCACTACGCGCGCCTCATCGACGCGGTCGCGGCCGCGAAGCCGGCGTCGCTCACCTTCGACGTCTCGCTCGTCGACCCCTCGCGCGAGCACCCGGAGTGGGATCGCGCGATCGGCGATGCCGCCCGACGCGCTGAGGCGCTGGCGTTCTCGTTCACGGTCACCCGCATCACCGGAGAGTCGAAGCCCGTGCTCTCGGAGCGCGCGCTCGCGGCCCTCGAGGCGAACACCGTCCCCTGGCACGACTCGGCGGCGCGCCTGCCGGAGTACTCGGAGCTCGTCGCGGGGGACGCGGCGCCGCTGCCGGTGATCGATGCCATCGCCGAGAGCAGCAAGCCGATCGCGATGGCCAACGTGCTCCTCGACGGCGGCGACGACGTGCTCCGTCACTCGCTGCTGGTCGCGCGCATGGGCAAGCGCCTGCTCCCGTCGCTCTCGCTGCGCGTCGCCGCCGACGTGTTGAAGGTGCCGCTCGCCGACATCCGGGTGTTCCCCGGCTCGCACGTCCAGCTCGGAGATCGTCGGCGCATTCCCATCGATGCGCTGGGTCGAACGCTCGTGCGCTACCAGGGGCGTCACGACACGCACGGCAACGGTCCCTTTCGCTACCTCTCGATGTGGTCGCTGCTGCGCGCCGACTCGACCATCACCCTCGTCGGCAATCCGCTCGGCGACGATCAGCGCTTCATCCTCGACGAGCAGACGAAGGTGACCCTCGACGGGGCCGCCAGCTCGCTCGCGCAGGTGGCGCCCTCACGGCTGCGCGCGGGCGCGTTCATCGCGGGGCGGGCGCGGTTCTCGCCTGACCCCGGTCGCGTGCTGGAGCTCTCGCTCACCGACGCCGCGCCTGCCGAGCCTGACTTCGAGATGCTCGACGAAGAGACCTTCCGCTTCGCGACGACCATCGGCACGGTGAAGGAGAACGGCGTCGATCTCTCGCTGCTCGCCGGCAAGCACGTGCTGGTCGGCTCCACGGCGCTCGCGGCCGCCGACGTGCGCACGAGCCCGCTCGGAGAGATGCCGGGCGTCGAGCACCACGCGACGATGCTCGCCAACCTGCTGCACGACGACTTCTTTCGTCAGGCGCCGCGCTGGTCGAACGCGCTGCTGATCATGCTCTGCGCGCTCCTCGCCGCGGCGATCGGCGTCTCGCTGTCCGCGGGCAGCGGGATGGTGGTGACCGCGGTGCTGCTGCTCGCGATGTTGACCGGCGCCTTCCGGCTCGTGGCGTCGGGCGTGTTCGTTCCGGTGGTCGGGCCGTCGTCGGCGATCGGCGTCACGTGGCTGCTGAGCCTCGTGCTCGGGGCGCGGGCCACGCGGCTTGCTCAGGCGCGCGCGGAGAAGGAGCGCGAGTTCGTGCGCCAGACCTTCGGCCGCTACCTCACCGAGCAGGTCGTGCAGGAGCTGCTCGGCTCGCCCGACGGCCTGCGCCTCGGTGGGCAGCGGCGGTTCGTCACCATCATGATGACCGACCTCCGCGGCTTCACGAGCATGTGCGGCACGATGGAGCCCGAGAACGTGGTGCGGCTGCTCAACCACTACCTCGAGGCGATGACGAAGATCATCGCGCGCTACGGCGGCACCATCGACGAGTTCATCGGCGACGCGATCCTCGTCGTCTTCGGGGCGCCGCTCGAGCTCGATCAGCCGGAGGCGCGCGCCGTCGCGTGCGCCGTCGAGATGCTCAACGCGATGCCGGACATCAACCGCTGGAACGTCGCGCACGGCCTGCCGGAGGTGGAGATGGGCATCGGCATCCACAGCGGCGAGGTGGTGGTGGGGAACATCGGCTCCGAGCTGCGCGCGAAGTACGGCATCGTGGGCGCGACCATCAACCTCACCTCGCGCGTGGAGTCCTTCACCGTCGGCGGGCAGGTGCTGATCTCCGAGATGACGCGCGAGCGCTGCGCGAACCTGCTCACCATCGGCTCGACGCAGGTCGTCTCGCCGAAGGGCGTCAAGGGCACGCTGACCATCCACGAGGTGCTGGCCGTCGGAGCGCCCTTCGACGTGAGGCTGCTGTCGGCCCACGAGGAGCTCCGGCCGCCGCGCGTGCCGCTCGAGCTGCGCTACGCGATCGTGAAGGGCAAGGTCGTCGCCGAGCTCGAGCACGTCGCGCACGTCGAGGCGATCTCCGAGCTGGGCGTCGAGCTCCGCGTCGCCGAGCAGCTGGCGCAGCTCAGCGATCTCCAGCTGCGCGTGGTCGAGGGTGGTGTGCTGCGGCCCGGCGATCTCTACGGGAAGATCCTGCGCACCAACGTCCGCCCGAACGTCGTCTACCTGCGACTCACGTCCGTGCCGCCCGAGCTCAAGCCGCTGCTCGAGGCCGCGCGCGGAGCCTCTTCGGAGCCGAAGGCTCCCGTCCCCGAGCCCGTCCTGGTGTCGACCACATGAACGCTCGAACCGTCCTCCTCCTCGCGCTCGTGATGTCCGGCTGCCAGTTCTTCTCGGCGGAGACCGGGACCTGCGCCGATGGCCGTCTCAATGGGCGGGAGACCGATCTCGACTGTGGCGGGGGCTGCGCTCCCTGCGCGCTGGGCAAGGTCTGCCTCGCCCACGGCGACTGCTCGTCGGGGCGCTGCGTCCTCAACGTCTGCGTCGAGGCGTCGTGCACCGACGGAGTGGCCAACGGCGGCGAGAGCGATGTCGATTGCGGCGGCCCCTGCGGGCCCTGCCCGTCGAAGGCCGCCTGCCGCGGTCCGGAGGATTGCGAGAGTGGGGTGTGCGTCGAGGGCGCGTGCGCCGAGCCCTCGTGCGGCGATGCGCAGTGGAATGGCGCCGAGACCGACGTCGACTGCGGCGGGCCGTGCGGCGGTTGTGCCGTCGGCCGCGCGTGCGTTCGCAGCGGGGACTGCGCGGTCGGCGTCTGTCTCGATGGCCGCTGTGGAGGCGATCCCTGTGGTGCACCGCTCCTCGCCTGCGGCGCGATGTGCGTGAACCCGTTCTTCGATCCCTCGCATTGCGGCGCGTGCGGGCGCGCGTGTTCCCAGGGGGAGGTCTGCGCCGGAGGTCAGTGCGCGCAGCTCTGCCAGGGCGGGACGATGCCGTGCGGCCAGACCTGCATCGACATCAACTCCGACCCCGCGAACTGCGGCGGCTGCGGCATGCCGTGCGCGGCGGGCGAGATCTGTCTCGGCGGGAGCTGCGTCGTTCCTTGCCCGCTCGGACAGGTCGACTGCATGGGGCGGTGCGTCTCGCTCGACCGCGATCCGCAGAACTGTGGCGTGTGCGGACGGGCCTGCGCGCAGGGCAGTGCGTGCGTTTCGGGGGCCTGTTCCGCCGGCTGCTCGTCGCCGCTTCAGACGTGCACCACCGGCCCGCAGGCGTGCATCGATCCCCGCTTCGATCCCGACAACTGCGGAGGCTGCGGCATGCCGTGCCCCGCCCAACTGAACGCGACGCGTGCCTGCCTCAACCCCGGCTGTGGGCTCGGCGCGTGTCTGCCGGGCTTCGGCAACTGCAATGGCATCCCCAACGACGGGTGCGAGACGGATCTCTCGATGGACTCGTTCCACTGCGGTGCGTGCAACGTCGCGTGCGGGGGCGGCGAGGCGTGCATCGGGGGGCAGTGCTGCCTTCCGCCGCCGCAGGGCTCGTACCTCATGACCTGCGTCGGCTGTGGCGCGTGCAACGGGGTGCTGCAGTGCCTGTGCGAGGACTCGGTGCAGGTGCTGCACCCCACCAGCATCCCCGTGGGCGCGTGCCCCGGCGGCTTCGCCAACTGCAATGGAGTGCTCCAATGCGACCCCTGCTGATCGTCGTCGCGAGCCTGGCGCTGCTCGCATGCCCGACGTCGACCGCGACCTGCAGCGACGGCGTCCGGAACGGGAAGGAGAGCGACGTCGACTGCGGCGGGCCGGCGTGTGGCGCGTGCGTGCTCGAGCGCGCCTGCCTGACTGACTCCGATTGCCAGAGCGCGATCTGCACGCTTGGTCGCTGCGCGAGCGGCTCCTGTCGCGACCGCGTGAGGAACGGCGATGAGTCCGACGTCGACTGCGGTGGCAGTTGCGCGCCGTGCGACGACGGCGCGGCGTGCGGAGCGGCGCGGGACTGTGAGAGCGGCGTCTGCACCGCCGGGCGCTGTCAGGCGCCGAGCTGCACCGACCTCGTCGTGAACGGCGCCGAGACGGGCCCCGACTGCGGAGGCGGCTGCCAGCCGTGCGCTGCTGGCAGCGCCTGCCGGCGGAACGCGGACTGCGCCACTGGCTCCTGCCTCGATGGCACGTGCGTGACGCTGTGCGGAGCCCCACTGCTTCGATGCGGGCCGGCGTGCGTCGATCCGCGGTGGGATCCGACGAACTGCGGCCAGTGCGAGCGCATGTGCGAGCCGGGTCAGGTCTGCTCGATGGGCAGCTGCGGCGCCGCGTGCACCAGCGGCACGCTCCAGTGTGGCGGGCTCTGCGTGAACCCCCTGGCCGACGTGATGCACTGCGGTGACTGCGAGACGGTGTGCGCGCCCGGAGAGCGGTGCATCGCGGGCGCGTGTCGGCTGTCGTGCGCGCCGACGCAGGCGATCTGCAACGGCACCTGCGTGACGCTCGCCACCGACGGGCAGCACTGCGGGCTGTGTGGCCGCGCGTGCAGCCCCGGTGAGGTGTGCTCGATGGGGCAGTGCGCTCCCGCGTGCAGCGCACCGCTCGACACCTGTGACGGAGGCCTCTGCGCCGATCTCCGCTTCGATCCCGATCACTGCAACGCGTGCGGCAGCCCATGCCCGTCGCGCGCGCACGCCACGCGCCTGTGCGACTTCGGCGTGTGCAGCTTCAGCTGCGACTTCGGCTTCGCGGACTGCAACGGCCTGCCGGGCGACGGGTGCGAGACGTCGGTGATGAACGACGCGGCGAACTGTGGCCTCTGCGGGCTGACCTGCCCGGGCTCGTGCGTGATGGGGATGTGCCAGTGAGTCACGCCCAGCCGACGCGGTTTCGGCCGCCGCGCTTGGCCGCGTAGAGCGCCTCGTCGGCGCGGTGCATGAAGTCGTCGATCGTCTCGCCCGCGCGGTAGAGCGTTCCGCCCATCGTGGTGGTGATGCGGATGCCCTGCTCGTTGCCCGCGTGCGGCATCTGCCCGATCGAGGTGCGCAGCGTCTCGGCGCGCATGCGAGCGGCCGACTCGGGGAGATCCGCGAGGAGGATGATGAACTCGTCGCCGCCGATGCGGCACGGCAGATCCGACCGGCGCACGCCCGCCTGGAGGATCTTTCCGACGCCGCGCAGCACCGCGTCTCCCGCGGCGTGGCCGAGCGTGTCGTTGACCGGCTTGAAGTGGTCGAGATCCATCGCGATGAGCGCGAGCCCGCTGCCGATGGCGCGCGAGCGCTCCATGAAGACCGGCAGCTCCGCGTCAAAGGCGCGCCGGTTGTAGAGGCCGGTGAGCTGATCGGTGCGCGCCGTCTCTTCTTCCTGGCTGAGCCGCAGGCGCGTGAACTCGAGCCGCTTGATGGTCTCTTCGAGCTCCGAGTTGCGCCGCCGCAGGTCGGCGATCAGGTTTCGCTCGGCGTCGACGAGGAAGGCGCACGCGCGCTGGAGGAGCATGAAGATCGCCCGCGGGTGCGCCGCGAGCAGCGAGGGGATGGCCGCCTGCTTGAGCTCGAGCAGCCGGGCGCTCGTGACGGTGACGATGGTGGCGCTCCGCCGGTGGCCCGGGTTGATGAAGGAGAGCTCGCCGAACCAGTGGCCGGCGCCGTAGTGGCGCACCGCCGTGCCGCTCGCGAGCCGCGCCTCCGCCTCGCCTTCGACGAGGAAGAACATCGAGTCGCCGGGCTCGTTCGCGTGGACCACCGTCTCCCCGGCCGCGGACGTGCGCGGAGTGCTGGCGGCGAAGAGCGCGTCGACCTCCTCTGGCGTGAACAGGTGGAGCGGCGACTCAGGGGGGAAGCGACCGGGCATGGGCCGCAGATTACTTCCGTTCCCCTCGTGATTTTCGGCAGAGTGCCCGGCGTGCGGCACCTGGTGACGAGTCGGCGAAGTGAGCTGCGGCTCGCGCGCGTGCGGGAGTTCCTCTCAGGACTCCCGACGTCGGAGGAGGTGCTCGTCATCGGCCCTTCCTTCGAGACCGCGGCGGAGCTCACCCGCTCGCTCGGCGGCGCGCTCTTCGGGTGGCGGCGCACCACGCTCTATCGCTGGGCCCTCGAGCTCGCGCGCCCGGTGCTGCTCGAGCGACAGCTCACCGCCGTGACGTCCCTCTCGCTCGAGGCCCTCTGGGCGCGCGTCGCGCACGAGCTGGGCGAGGCAGAGCTGCTCCACCGTCTTTCCCCGCTCGAGGGGCGTCCCGGACTTTCCCGCGCGCTGGCGCGCACCGTCGCCGAGCTGCGGCTGCTGCGCATCCCTCCGGACGACGTCGAGCCGGCGCTGGCCGAGGCGATGCGCGCCTTCGAGCTCGCGCTGTCCGATGCGCACCTCGCCGATCGCGCGACCGTGTACTCGCTGGCGCTCGAGCTCGTCGGGGCGTCGCCGCGCGTCCCCGTC